>DASXHZ010000091.1:0-99046 GCA_036488085.1 Thermoanaerobaculia bacterium | reverse complement strand
GGCTTGGAGTTGATCAGGTCGTGCGGCATCGCCGAGTCGATGTCCTGATGGACCGACATCTTCTCTTTGATGGCGCGCTCCATGCGCACGAGGCCGATGCGGAACTGGTTCTCGAGCAGCTCGCCGACCGCGCGGACACGGCGGTTGCCGAGGTTGTCGATGTCGTCGACGCGGCCGACGTCTTTGCGCAGGCGGAGCAGGTAGTTGATGACGACGAAGAAGTCTTCGGCGCTCATCGTCTTCTGCGTCACCGGCGAGTCGAGGTCGAGCTTGATGTTGAACTTGAAGCGGCCGACGCGCGAGAAGTCGTACTTGCGGGCGTCGAAGAACATCCCTTCGAAGAGCGCTTTCGCCGACTCCAGCGTCGGAGGATCGCCGGGGCGCATACGGCGGTAGATCTCGATGATCGACGCCTCGAACGACTTCGAGGTGTCCTTGCGCACGGTGTTGAGCAGGATGTCGGAGACCAGATCCCACTCGGGGAAGATGACGTCGGTCTCTTCGATGCCGCGCGAGCGCATCGTCTCGGCCCAGTCGGCCGGAAGGCTCTCGCCCGCCTCGAAGAGGACTTCACCGGTGGCGAAGTCGACGACGTCGCCGAGGAAGACGGCCTTGTCGAGCGCGTTCGCCTCGACCTTGACGCTGGTGGTGTTGTTCTTCGTCAGCGCGTCGGCCATCTTCTGATCGAGCTTGATGCCGCCGAAGATGGTCCGCACGGCACGACGGCCGCGGACGGAGTGGCGATCCTTCGCCTCTTCCTGGTCGAGGACGCGCTTGTCGAACGACAGCTCGATGCTGTCGCCCTTGCCGACCTTCGCCCTGATCGGCGTGTAGAACTGGCGAAGGATCTCTTCGTCAGTGGTGAGGCCGAGAGCCCGCAGAAAGACCGAACCGAGGAACTTGCGCTTGCGGTCGATGCGGACGTAGAGGATGTTCTTCTGGTCGTACTCGAACTCCACCCAGGAGCCGCGGTACGGGATGATCTTGGCCAGGAACGTGTGCGCCGATTCCTTCGTGAAGAAGACGCCCGGCGAACGGTGCAACTGGCTGACGATGACGCGCTCGGTACCGTTGATGACGAAGGTGCCGTTGTCGGTCATCAGAGGCAGGTCGCCGAAGAAGACCTCCTCTTCCTTGGCGTCGCGCATGTGCTTGACGCCGGTGTCGGGATCTTTGTCGTAGACGAAGAGACGGAAGGTGACCTTGAGGGGAACGCTGTAGGTCATGCCGCGTTCCTGGCACTCGCCGACGTCGTACTTCATCTGGAGGTCGACGGGGTTGCCGCAGATGTCGCAGACTTCGACGCGGTTCTTGTTGATCACGCCGCAGCTCGGACAGTTGACCGTCTCCTCGTGCGGGTGGTCGGTGATGATCTTGTTGCCGCAGTTGGCGCAGGTCATCCGGAGGTGCTCGAGGCCCTTGAGCTGGCCGCATTTGCACTCCCAGTTGCCGATCGCGAACTTCACGAAATCGAGCGAGCAGGTCTCACGAAAATCGCTGAAGGGGAAGACGCTCGTGAAGACGCTCTGCAGGCCGGTGTCCTCGCGCTCTTCCGGCAGCAGGTTCATCTGCAGGAAGCGCTCGTAAGACTTCCGCTGGACGTCGATGAGATTCGGCAGCGCCATGTAGCTGCGAATCTTCGAAAAGTCGTGGCGGACCGGCTCCTGTTTCGGCATCGAACCGTTCATCAGGTAGCTCCTTTCGGCACGTCATGCGTGCCGCAAACCGACTTGTAGGCGAGACCACCACGCAGGCAACGCGGGTGGCTGAATCGCGGGGTTTGAAGCCATGTGGAAAGGGCCGCTCCCCCCCTTTCCGGCTTCGGGAAAAACCGCGTTCCGGGCGAGGACCGTTGCGGCCCCGCCCGGAACGAAAAAACGACTACTTGATCGAGACCTTGGCGCCGGCTTCTTCGAACGCCTTCTTGATCTTGTCGGCCTCTTCCTTGGAAACGCCTTCCTTGACGGTCTGCGGCGCGCCCTCGACGAGGTCCTTGGCTTCCTTCAGGCCGAGCGAAGTGACCTCGCGGACGGCCTTGATGACGTTGATCTTCTTGTCGCCGGCACTCTCGAGAACAACGGTGAATTCCGTCTGCTCTTCAACCGGGGCGGCGGCAGCCGCGGCAGGACCGGCAGCAGCGGCAGGGGCCGCGGCGGCGGCAGCGGAGACGCCGAAGCGGTCTTCCAGCGCCTTGACCAGGTTGCTGAGGTCGAGCACCGACATCGACTCAATCTGCTTCACAAAATCTTCAGTCGAAACAGCCATTTCATCCTCCAAAAGTCTTCTTGTCTCGTTCAATCACATGCGAGCCGAAGCTCGCGGTTTCATTACGGGTTTGCTTCGGCCGCCGCACCCTCTTCTCCGCCACCCTTCTGCTTCGCGATCTGGTCGACGACCACGGCGAAGTTGCGGATGGTGCCCTGAAGAACGGTGGCGAGGCCCCGAATCGGATGCTGCATGAGGTAGAGCAGCTTCGAGACGAGCTCCTCGCGGGACGGCAGATTGGCGATGTTCTGGATCTCGCTCGCGGGAACGACCTGCCCGTTGAGCAGGGCGCCCTTGAACTGAACCGTGGGAACGTCTTTGGCGAACTTGGTGAGCGCCTTCGCGAGCGCGACGGCGTCGGTCGTGTTGTACGCGACCGCCGTCATCCCGGAGAAGGCGTTCTCCAGACCCTTGAGCGGCGAGTCCTTCACCGCGACGAGCGCCAGCGTGTTCTTGACCACAATGTAGCTCGAGTTCGTCTCCCGGATGTGCCTCCGGAGCTCGGTCACCTGCGGGACGGTGATGCCCTTGAAGTCGATCAGGAAGGCGTTGGTCGCCTGTCCGACGCCGCCGGAGAGATCGGAAATCATCGACGCTTTTTCTTCGCGATTCATGCTTTCCTCCTACTCCGCCTTCGCCTCGGCGATGGCCGAGTCGATCATGATCGAGGGGCTCATCGTCGACGAGATGTAGATCGAGCGGACGTACTTCCCTTTCGCCGCGGCCGGTTTCGCCTTGCGCACCGCATTGATGATCGAGGATGCGTTTTCCTCGAGCTGGTCCGCCGAGAACGAGATCTTGCCGACCGGAACGTGGATGATCGACGTCTTGTCGACGCGGAACTCCACCTTACCAGCTTTGATCTCGGAGATTGCCTTGGCGACGTCGAACGTGACGGTGCCGGTCTTCGGATTCGGCATCAGTCCGCGGGGACCGAGGACCTTACCGAGCTTACCGACCGAACGCATCATGTCGGGGGTCGCGATGACGGCGTCGAAGTCAGTCCAACCACCCTGAATCTTCTCCACCAGCTCGTCGCCTCCGACGTAATCGGCGCCCGACTCCTGCGCCTCACGCTGTTTGTCGCCCTGTGCGATCACGAGCACGCGTTTGGTCTGGCCGGTGCCGTGCGGAAGCACGGTCGTGCCGCGGACCATCTGATCGGCGTGCTTGGGATCGACGCCGAGGAGCATCGAGAGCTCGACCGTCTCGTTGAACTTGGCGAACGCTACCTGCTTGAGGAGCGAGAACGCTTCGTCCAACTGATACGGCCGCTGTTCGACCTTCCCGGCTGCAGCGCGATACTTTTTGCCGTGTTGGGCCATTTGACTCCTTGTAGTGTTAGCGGCCCTTGCGAGCCTCCTACTTCGGTTGCCGCAGCTACGCGCTGCAGCGCCTAAACGCCGGTGTTAGCCGGCGATTTCGATTCCCATCGACCGTGCAGTTCCCTCCACGGTCTTGATCGCTGCTTCCAACGAAGCGGCGTTGAGGTCGGGCATCTTGGTCTTCGCGATGTCCTCGACCTGCTTTTTCGTCACCTTGCCGACCTTCGTCTTGTTCGGAACGCCGGAGCCCTTCTGGAGGCCGGCGGCCTTGAGCAGGAGCACCGCCGCGGGCGGGGTCTTGGTGATGAAGGTGAACGTACGGTCGCTGAAGACGGTGATCACCACCGGAATGATGAGTCCCTGATCCTTCTGCGTCCGCGCGTTGAAGGTCTTGCAGAACTCCATGATGTTCACGCCGTGCTGGCCGAGCGCGGGGCCGACCGGCGGAGCAGGGGTCGCCTGTCCGGCGGGAATCTGGAGCTTGATGTATCCGGTGATCTTCTTAGCCATTTACTGAGTCCTATCGATTAGCGTTTCGTCGGCTGAGCCGCTTCTTCCGAGGCGTCGTAGCGGGCCACCTGGAGGAAGTCGAGCTCCACGGGCGTCGAGCGGCCGAAGATCGTGACCATGACCTTCAGCGTGTTGCGGTCGAGATTCACCTCTTCGACCACACCGGTGAAGTTGGTGAAGGGACCGTCGGTGATCCGCACGTGCTCGCCGTGCTCGTAGACGTGCTTCGGTTTCGGTTTCTCTTTGGTCGTGACGACCTGCGTCAGGATCTGGTCGACCTCTTCCGGCAGGAGCGGCGTCGGCTTCTTGCCGGTGCCGACGAAGCCGGTGACCTTCGGGGTGTTCTTCACGAGGTGCCAGGCGTCGTCGGACATCTCCATCTCGACCAGGATGTAGCCGGGGAAGAACTTCCGCTGCACTTCGCGCTTCTTGCCGGACTTCATCTCGATCAGAGTCTCGGTCGGGATCTTGATCTCGCCGAATTTCTCGCGCATGCCGAGAGCGTCGATGCGCTGCGTGAGGTTCTCCTTCACCCGCTCCTCGAACCCGGAGTAGGTGTGGACGATGTACCACTGCCTGGCGCCTGTCGTGGTTGCTTCCATGCTATGCGACCGTCGCTCCGAACTTCGAGAAGAGGAAGTCGATTGCCTTGTAGAAGATGATGTCGCAGCCCCAGAGATAGACGGCGAAGATGACGGTCGCGATGAGCACGACGACGGTCGTGCCGACCACCTCCGGGCGGCTCGGCCAGGTGACCTTCTTCATCTCGGAGTTGGTCTCGCGGAAGAAGTCGCGGGTGGTGAACCACCATTCGCGCGGCTTCGCCACGATCGCGTTGTCTTCTCTCTTCACTACCTCAGTGGCCATGTGGATCCTTCTCCGGTCGGGCAGGCTTTCTGGCAGGCCAAGAGGGACTCGAACCCCCAACCTGCGGTTTTGGAGACCGCTGCTCTGCCAATTGAGCTATTGGCCTGTGTCTCGAAAATGCCGCAAAAGGCTGACAAAGCTCAGCTTCGCGGCGATATTCCCTCGCTTATTTCGTCTCGCGATGGACGGTGTGCTTTCGCTCGTGCCGGCAGAACTTCTTCAGCTCGAGCTTTTCCGTCATCGTCTTCTTGTTCTTGTTGGTGGAGTAGTTCTTCCGTTTGCACTCGGTGCACTGAAGGGTGATGATTTCTCTGCCTGCGCGTGCCATCTTCTTGGTTTCCCTGCCGTTTTTCTGGAGCCCTCGACGAGATTTGAACTCGTGACCCCGTCCTTACCAAGGACGTGCTCTACCCCTGAGCTACGAGGGCTAACTCGCAGTTGCGAGGTTTCGGGGTTACGAGGTAGCCGGCACCGCCGAACCTCGTAACCCCGCAACTTCGTAACCTTTCTTGGAGCGGGAGACGGGGTTCGAACCCGCGACCAACAGCTTGGAAGGCTGTGACTCTACCAACTGAGTTACTCCCGCCTGATTCCTTTCGACTGGTGGAGAGTGGAGGATTCGAACCTCCGTAGGGCGTGGCCCGGCAGATTTACAGTCTGCTGCTTTTGACCGCTCAGCCAACTCTCCGCTTCCGACATTCTGGCGCTGGAGCTGGCGACGGGACTCGAACCCGCGACCTGCTGATTACAAATCAGCTGCTCTACCAACTGAGCTATGCCAGCGCCAAACTACGTTTTCAAAGACACATCAAGCCTCAGGTCCAGCAGTGCAGAGGTAGAGCATCGCCAGCGGAGGCTGAAGAGCCGTGGGTTATAGCAAAAAGGCTGAACGGGAGGCAAGAGGAAGCTATTCCGGTGACTTACGCTCCTGCCGGGCCACCTCGTAGCAGAGGATTGCAGCCGCGGTCGCGACGTTGAACGACTCCACGTGGCCGCTCATCGGGATGGTTACGACGCGGTCGCAGTGCTCGAGCACGTTGCGCCGGATTCCGGTCCCCTCGTTGCCGAGCACGAGCGCCACCCGGCCGCTGAAGTCGATCGCCGACGGCGCGTCGCCGCCCGCGGCAGCGCCGTAGACCCAGAATCCCGCCTTCTGCAATGCCTCGATGGCGCGCGCGAGGTTGGTCACCTCGGCCACCGGTACCCACTCGCTCGCTCCGGCCGACGCTTTCACGGCAGCGGGAGTCAGCCCGGCGCTCTCGTGCTCGGGGAGGACGACCAGATGGACGCCGAAACCATCCGCGACGCGGAGGATCGCGCCGAGGTTTTGGGGGTCGGTGATGCTGTCGAGGATGAGGACGAAGGTCGTCATTTCGGAGGCGATCGCCTCATCGAAGTCGGCATACGCCTGCTCCGAAACCTCTGCGACGACGCCGTTGTGCACGCCGCGTCCGGCGAGACGATTGATCTGGTCCGCGGCGAGTTTCCTCACCGCTACGTCATGCTGATTCGCCTCGGCGATGAGCCGCTGGTGCCGGGCGGTGTGCTCCCGTGCCACGCCGACGTACCGCACGCGCTCCGGATGCGAACGGATGGCTTCGAGCACCGGATTGACTCCGTAGATGATCATGCGCGGCAGAGCCGAGTCTATACAATCGAGTCACCTTCATGCGTCGAACGATCGCGCTTCATCTGGCAGTCATCACGATCGTTTGCGCCATCAACAACTTCCGCCTGCTGCCTCGCACGAACGAGTACCTCGCTTGGGACAGCAGGAGCTACGTGGATACGGCGGAGTCGCTCGCCGCGGGCCGCGGGTTCACCAGGAATGCCGGAGCGACGTTCCGGGTCTCGCACATGTCGGGGTATCCGTGGCGCGTGGAGCCCGACACGTTCCGCACGCCGGGGTATCCGCTGTTGGTCGCCGCATCACGCACGCTTCGGGAGGTCATCGTCATTCAGCATTTGATGAACGTGGCCCTTGCAGTGGCCCTCTACCTCTTCGTGCTCAGCGTACTCAGCTCGCCGGCGATCGCATTCGCCGCGGCGCTCATCTTCGCGTGGTTTCCGCCGAACGCGCACTACGCGAACATGATCCTGACGGAGACGCTCTTCACGGTGTTGCTGTTCGCGACGATCGTCGCCACCTATTTCGCCATCGAGCGCCGCTCGCTTCTGCTCGCGTCGATCACCGGAAGCCTCCTCGGCATCGCCACGCTGACGCGGCCGATCGCGCTCTATTTCGTCATTCCGCTCGCGCTGATCGCGTTCGTTCGCAGCCGCCGGATCGTGATCGCATTGATCGTCGCGTCGCTCGTCCTCCCGGTTGCCTGGATGGCGCGGAACAGGCAGGTGTCAGGGGTGGCGACGCTCAGCACGGCGAGCGCCGAGAACGCGTTGTTCCAGCTCGCTGCCGCGATCGAGGTGACGAAGGAAAAGTCGGCGCTCTATCGAATGACGTCTTCCCAGCAGCAGTTCGGCTTCCGCCGCGTCCTGCAGGACGAGCAGCGGCAGCTATTTCTCGAAGCGATGGCGCTCGCGCGCGCCGACGGCGTCGACCCGGCCGCGGCGAATTCAGCGACGCGCGCGACGTACCTCCAGCGGCGCGCGGTCCCCATCATCGTCTCGCACCCGATCGCGCTCGCGGAGCTGATGGTCAGTGGGATCCTCGAGATGGACGTCGTCGAGGTGGCGGACATCGGCAATGAGTACGGCTTCGACAACCGTGACAGCGAGTCGCGCTTCCTCCCGTTGGTGCTGATTGCCATTGCCCTGTTGGCCGTTGGGGTCTGGCGCCTCTACGCCGTCGATGCAACGTTGGCCCTTCTCATCGCGGTCACGATCGGATACTTCAGCGTGGCCGCCGCAATACCGGAGACCGGAATCAGGTACGCGCTCATCTTCGCGCCGTTCTACTCAATCGGGCTCGCGTACGGCGGGGCGGAGCTCGTCCGCTACATCCGCGCCAGACGCCTGGCGACGAGCGGGCCCTCGTACACGAAGCCGGTGTAGAGCTGCACCAAGTTGGCGCCCGCTTCGAGTTTCTCGCGCACGTCGTCGACGGTGAAGACGCCGCCAACGCCGACGAGTGGAAAGTCGGGGCCAACCAGCCGGCGTACCTTTGACAGCACGTTCGTCGACTTCGCCATCAGTGGCGCGCCCGAGAGACCGCCGTCCGGATGCGCCGTCGTGTTCGTGCAAATCATCCCGCTCGCACGCTTGACGCAGACGTCGCAGATCTCGGCGAGAAGCGTGTCGTCGACGTCGGGAGCGATCTTGACCAAGAGCGGCTTCGTCGCCGCGACCGCTCCGAGAATCGCGACGAGATGCTCCGGACGCTGGAGCTCCCGTAACGACGGCGTGTTCGGCGACGAGACGTTGACAACGAGGACGTCCGCATAGCGTTCGAGCTTCGCAGCACATGCCGCGTACGCCTCCGGCGCCCCCTCGAGCGGTACCTCGCGGTTCTTGCCGACGTTCACGAAGAGCGGGACCGTCTTCTGCCAGCGTGCAAGCCGCTCCGCAACCGCGTCCGCGCCATCGTTGTTGAACCCCATCCGATTGACGAGCGCACGCGACTCGGGATCGCGAAACATCCGCGGCCTCGGGTTGCCCGGCTGCGCGCGCGATGTCACGGTTCCCACTTCGACGAACCCGAAGCCCAGCGCCGCCAGGAACGGTATCATCGTCGCGTTCTTGTCGAACCCCGCCGCGATGCCGATCGGCGACGGAAACGTCAGCCCGAACAGCTCGCGCCGCGCGGACGGCGGCGGCGCGCACGCCCGCTCGATCGCGCGCAGCACGATCGGGATCTGCTGCAGCCCGATCATCTGCCGGGTGACGAATTCGTGCGCCTCTTCCGGCTCGAGGAGGAAGAGGAACCGGCGGATCAGCGAATACATCGCTCCACACGCGCGAGCGGCGAGAGGACGCGCGGATCGCTCTCGCTCGCATGCTGCAGGAGCGGGATGACGCGCACCAACTCCGGCCCGTGATCGCTTCCGGTGATCGCGAGACGCAACGGCATGAAGAGGTTCTTCCCCTTCAATCCTGTCGCCGTCTTCAGTCGCTCGACCATTGCCTTGAACGATGCCTCATCGGTCGGCGTATTCGTCCGCAACTCGTTCGCCAACGCTTCGGCGAAGCCGCGATCGACGTTCTCGGGCGCCGTGTAGTCGAGCACGAACCGCAGGGCCTCCCCGAACTGCGTCAGAAGATGCACACTCGTCTTGACGACCTCGATCCCCTCTTCGAGCCATGGTGCGTCGAAGAACTTCGCAACGAGCGGCCGCAGTGCGCTTGCGCTCATCGCATGGATGTATTGGCCGTTCATCCACTCGAGCTTGGTCCGATCGAACACGGCGGGCGCCGAGTTGACGCGATCGAGCGAGAACTGCTCGATGGCGTACTCGCGTGTGAAGATCTCCACTCCGTCGGGCGACGACCACCCGAGAAGCGTAAGGAAGTTTGTCATCGCCTCGGGGAGGAAGCCTTCTTCCGCGTATGCCGATACTGACGTCGCACCGTGACGCTTCGACAGTTTGCTTCGGTCCGGCCCGAGGATGAGCGACACGTGAGCGAATTGGGGGATGGACCAGCCGAGCGCGCGATAGATCAGCACCTGGCGATGCGTATTCGTCAGATGTTCCTCGGCACGGATGACGTGCGTGATCTCCATGTCGTGGTCGTCGACCACCACCGAGAAGTTGTACGTCGGCAGGCCGTCGCTGCGGACGAGAATGAAGTCGCCGAGCGACTCGCGCTTCCACGTCACCTCGCCGCGGATCAGGTCATGAATCGTGACGTCACCGTCCTCGGGGACGTGGAACCGCAGCGCAAACGGCGTCCACATCGCGAGCTTCGCCGAGACCTGCTGCGGCGTGAGGCGATAGCACGTCAGGTCGTAGTGCGGCGGCCGCCCTTCCTCTTCCGCTTTCTTCCTCTTTGCCTCGAGCTCTTCCTCGGTGCAGAAGCAGCGATACGCCGCGTTCATCGCGAGGAGCTGCTGCGCCGCGGCGCTGTAGACGTCGACGCGCTCGCTTTGGCGGTACGGCGCGTGCGGACCGCCATTATCAGGGCCTTCTTCCCAACCGAGGTTCAGCCAGCGCAGGTCTTCGAGGACCATAGCCTCGGACTCGCGCGTAGAGCGCGCTTGGTCGGTGTCTTCGACACGGATGATGAACGTCCCGCCGTGATGGCGCGCGAAGAGCCAGTTGAAGATCGCCGTGCGCGCGCCGCCGACATGCAGGTGCCCCGTCGGCGACGGCGCGAAGCGAACGCGGACGGTCATTCCTCCCGATCCCTCGCTTCGCTTGGGATGACAAGCGCGACGATCGCCATCGCGCAGATGCCCTCGGCCCGGCCAATGAAGCCGAGGTGATCGGTGGTGGTCGCTTTGACGTTCACACGGCCGTTCGGGAGGTCGAGAAGATGCGCGATCTTGGCCTGGATTGCGTCGCGGTGAGGCGCGAGCTTCGGCGTCTGCGCGATGATCGTGATGTCGACGTTCTCGATCTCGCCGTCCATTTCCATGACGATCCTTCGCGCCTCGGCTAGAAAGCGCGACGACTCGGCGTTCCGCCATCGCTCATCAGTGGACGGAAAGTACTGCCCGATGTCCCCCGCGCCGGCGGCGCCGAGGAGCGCGTCGGTGAGCGCGTGAAGCACGGCGTCGGCATCCGAGTGGCCGGACAGACCGCCGGTCTCACTGATCCGAACGCCGCCGAGGATCAAAGGGCGCGACTCGTCGAAAGGATGAACGTCGAGGCCTTGACCCACGCGAATCAAGACTCGCCGCCCCACTCGGCCAGCACGCGCTCCGCCATTGCGAGATCCTCGAGGCGCGTGATCTTGAAATTCATCGAGTCGCCGCGAACGGTCTTCACGGTGAAGCCGTATCGCGCCGCTAGGCCTGCCTCATCGGTCGCGTCATCCCCCTCACGTTGCGCGCGCGCCACGACCTCGCGCAACACTTCGGCACGGAAGCACTGCGGCGTCTGGGCGGCGGCAAGCGTCGAGCGATCGGGTGTCGAGATGATCCGATCCTCGGCGACGACGTGCACCGTATCGGCGAGCGGGATCACCGGGACCGCGGCGCCATGCTCCTGCGCCGCGGCGAGCGCCGCGTGAAACGTCTCGATGGCGAAGAACGGGCGTACCGCGTCGTGGATCGCGATCAAATCGGCGTCCGCGGCGTACTCCAAGCCGCGCGCGACCGACTGCAGGCGCGTCTCGCCGCCGGCCACGAACTTCACACGCTCCTCGTTCGACTGGCTGACGACCGAGAGCAGAATCTCGGCGACCGGAACGATCACGCGCGACACCTGCTCGTCGAAGAGGAAGCGCTCGACCACCCGTTGCACGAGCGGCTTACCGCCGAGCTGCCGAAACTGCTTCGGGATATCGCCGCCGAAGCGCTTGCCGGCGCCGGCGGCAGGAACGATCACGACAATGCGAGCGTCGCTCACACCGCCATGATGTCCGCTTCTTTGTGTTTGAGGACGCTGCCGACGTCGTCGATGTGCTTGTCGGTCATCTTCTGGATCTCGTCGAGCGCGCGCTTCTCTTCGTCCTCGGAGATCTCATGGCCCTTCTGCATCTTCTTGAGGTGATCGTTGCCGTCGCGGCGCACTTGGCGAATGGCGGTACGCGCCTCTTCGGCCATCTGGTGCGCCTTCTTGACGAGGTCCTTGCGGCGGTCCTCCGTCAACTGCGGAATCGGGATGCGGATCACCTTTCCGTCGCTGGCCGGGTTGAGCCCGAGGTCGGCGTTGCGAATCGCCTTCTCGACGGCGCTCACCATTGACTTGTCCCACGGCTCGGCCACGATGAGCGAAGCCTCCGGCACCTTGAGCGACGCGACCTGCGCGATCGGCGTCGGCGTGCCGTAGTAGTCGACCGTCACGCCATCGAGCATCGCCGCATTGGCGCGGCCGGTGCGGAGCGTCTTGAACTCGCGGTGCAGCGCCTCGATCGCGCCATTCATCCGGTGTTGAACGTCTTTGATCACGTCGTTGATCATGAAACCCTCGTCGTCTGGCGCAAGTCGTCAGAGACCATCGAGCCGATGTCTTCTCCGAGGAGGGCGCGGCGGATGTTCCCAGGTTCCTTGAGCGAAAAAATATAGATTGGAATCGAGCTGCCGCGCGCGAGGTCGATCGCCGAGGCGTCCATCACTTCCAGACGGTCGGCAAGCACCTGCTGATACGTCGCGTGGCTGAGGCGCTTGGCGTTCGGGTCCTTGTTCGGATCGGAGGTGTAGATACCGTCGACCTTCGTCGCCTTGAAAATCACCTCGCACTTCAACTCGTTCGCGCGGAGGGCGGCGGCGGAGTCAGTAGTGAAGTAGGGATTGCCGGTTCCGGCGGCGCAGATGACGATGCGTCCCTTCTCGAGGTGACGGATGGCCCGGCGGCGGATGAACGGCTCGGCGACTTCCGCCATCGTGATCGCCGAGGCGACACGGGCGTTTGCGCCGCGGCGCTCGAGCGCATCCTGCAGGGCGATGGCGTTGATGACCGTGGCGAGCATCCCCATGTGATCGCCCGCCACCCGGTCGATCCCTTCGGTGGCGCCGCTGACACCGCGGAAGATGTTGCCTCCGCCGATGACGATCGCTATCTGGACGCCCTCGTTCTGGACGCCAGAAATTTCGTCGGCCATACGGGCGAGCGTGTCGGCGTCGATGCCGTACTTCCGATCGCCCATGAGCGCCTCGCCGGAGAGCTTGAGGAGTACGCGGTGGTACCGCGGCTGCGCGTCAGGCATGCGGGCGGGTTATATCAGAGGAGAGGGGGGAGCGCAGTGGGCAGAGCGCAGAAAGGCACGACAGCCTTGCGGCTTCTGCCCTCTGCGCTCTGCGATCTCCGCTCTATTTCATGTAAGAGGCAACTTCAGCGGCGAAGTCGTCGCTGCGCTTCTCGATTCCCTCACCCAGCTTGTAGCGGGTGAAGCGGGTCACGACGTACTTGCAGCCGTGCTCCTTTGCCTGCTTGCCGACGTACTGCGCGACGGTCGATTTGTCATCACGGATGTACGGCTGCTCGAGGAGGCACGCCTCGCCGTAGAACTTCTCCATCTTGCCGGACACCATCTTCTCGACGATGTTCTCCGGCTTGCCGGACTTGGCGGCCTGCTCGCGAGCGATCTCGCGCTCGGTCTCGAGGTCCTTCTCCGTCACGTCCTCGCGGCGGAGGAAACGCGGCTCGAGCGCAGCGACGTGCATGGCGATGTCTTTCGCAAGCTCGCGCGCCTTGTCGCCGGCATCCCCTTCTTCGGTCACGACCTCCACCATCACGCCGATCTTGCCGCCGGCGTGGATGTAGGCATTGATGCTCGCTCCGTTCGAAGGCGCGACATAGCGCGCGAAGCGGCGAACCGAGATGTTCTCCTTGATCGAGGCGATCGCTTCCGAGACTTTCTGGGCGACCGTGAGGCCTTCCGCGTCGGCAGGCCATGTTTCGTTCATCAGCTCGTCGACCGTCTCGGCCTTGCTCTGCGCGATGACTTTCGCAATCTCGCGCGCGAAGCTCTGGAAGTTCTCGTTGCGGCCGACGAAGTCGGTCTCGCAGTTCACCTCGACGAGCACGCCGGTGTTGCCTTCGACATGCGCCACGACCGCGCCCTCGGCGGTCACGCGGCCGGCCTTCTTGCTGGCGGCAGCCAGGCCCTTCTTGCGAAGGACCTTTGTTGCCTCTTCCATGTCGCCGTTCGCCTCGGTCAGGGCGTTCTTCACGTCCATCATCCCGGCGCCCGTGCGCTCGCGGAGGTCTTTCACCATCGATGCGGTGATTTGCGTCATTTCACTTGCTCCAATTGAAAGGGGGAGTGAGCACAGGCAGGAATGCCTGTGCTCCAAAAAGCGCGAACTACGCAGTTGCGGACGCGGCGTCCACTTCGGGAGCGGCAGTTTCAGGCGGGATGGCGGCTTCTTCAGCCGGCTCGCCCTTGTCTTCCGTTCCGATGTACCGCTCTTCCGCGACGTTGTAGCCCTCGAGAACCGCGTCGGCGGTCTTCTGTGTGAACAGCCGGATGGCGCGAATGGCGTCGTCGTTGCCCGGGATGACGTAGTCGATGTCTTCCGGGTCGCAGTTCGTGTCGACGATCGCGACGACGGGGATGCCGAGCTTCTTCGCTTCCTTGACCGCGATGTACTCCTTCTTCGGGTCGATGACGAAGAGAGCGTCGGGCAGGCCGTCCATTTCGCGGATTCCGATCAAGTTCTTCTGTAGCTTCTCCCGCTCACGATCGAGCGCGGCGCGCTCCTTCTTCGACATCTCTTTCTCGGTGTCGCCGAGGACCGCTTCGATCTCCTTGAGACGTTCGATCGACTTGCGTACGGTCGTGAAGTTGGTGAGCGTGCCGCCGAGCCACCGGTTGTTCACATAGAACATCCCGCAGCGGTTGGCTTCCTCGAGAATCGCGTCCTGCGCCTGGCGCTTGGTGCCGACGAAGAGAACGCGCTTGCCCTGGGAGGCAAGGTCTGAAACGAATGCTGAGGCTTCCTTAAAGAGCTTGAGCGTCTTCTGCAGGTCGATGATGTAGATCCCATTGCGCTTGCCGAAGATGTACTTCTTCATCTTCGGGTTCCAGCGCTTGGTCTGATGACCGAAGTGAACGCCAGCCTCCAAAAGCTCTTTCATTGAGATAGAAACCGCCAAGTGAACCCTCCTTCCGACTTTTGAGAATTTGAAATTGAAACTGAAAAGAAAAGGACAGAAGCGGTTGCCTCTGTCCTTCGAGTCACGACCTTGGAGAAAACGAGAACATCGGAAAACTAGCGCTTCGAGAACTGGAAGCGGGCGCGGGCGCCCTTCTGGCCGTACTTCTTACGCTCCTTCATGCGCGGGTCGCGCGTGAGGAGGCCGGCCTTCTTGAGGCGCTTGCGGAGCTCCATGTTGTAGACCTGCAGCGCGCGCGAGATACCGTGACGGATCGCGCCCGCCTGGCCGCTCGGGCCGCCGCCGTCGACCGTGACGACGATGTCGAACTTGTCGCCCGTCTCGGTGAGCGAGAGCGGCTGCTTGATGATCATCTTGAGCACGTCGTTCGAGAAGTACTCGTCGAGACCGCGGTTGTTCACCTGGATCGCGCCGCTGCCGGGGCGAAGATGGACGCGCGCCGTCGAAGTCTTGCGCCGTCCCGTACCGTAGTAGTCCACCAGAGCCATCTGTTCTCCTAGTCCTTCTTCGCGAGATCGAGCACTTCAGGCTGCTGCGCCTGGTGCGGGTGCGAGGTGCCGCGGTAAACCTTGAGCTTCTTGAGCATCTTCCGACCGAGTTTGCTCTTCGGCAGCATGCCCCACACTGCCTCTTCGATCATCTGCTCCGGCTTTTCGGCGCGTACGAACCGCGCCTCTTTCTCTTTCAGGCCGCCCGGATAGAGCGAGTGAGACCGGTAGATCTTGTCGGTCTCCTTCTTTCCGGTGAGGAGCACCTTCTCGGCGTTGATGACGATCACGTGATCGCCCGTGTCGAGAAACGGCGTGTAGGTCGGCTTGTTCTTGCCTGAGATGATCGTGGCGATCTCAGTCGAGATGCGACCGAGGACCTTCCCCTCCGCGTCAATGACAAACCAACGCGGCTCGATGTCGCCCTGCTTCGGAAAATACGTACGCATGACTCTTCCTTGAACACTCTTGATTCTTGCGTGGAGACTGGCGGACGCAGGTGTGAACAGCCGCAGCGCCGCAAGTCAAACACTCAAAGACAACTACACACCTTCCCGGAGAGAAGGGGCAAAACGGTAACACTGCCCAACGGGGCAGTCAAGGAGTTCATTCCCTGACACTTGCCGTCCGTTTTACGGGGCCGGAAGCTCCAGGGTAACCGCTTGGTCCCCGCTGCTGAGACCGACCCATACCGGTGGTCGCGACGGAACCACTTCTCCCGCCGGCCGAAGCGCGATATCCGCATGCGCGTCGAACCGGCGCTTGTCGGTGCGGTGGTGCTCCGCGGCAATCTGCAACTCGTACCGACCAGCCGGCAGGTGGATCGTCATCGGCTTCGCGGCGGCCTTCGCCGGCGCGACCCCGTGCAATCTTTCGGACTGAAGCAGAGTGTTCCCTTCACGGCGAGCAGAAGCGCGAACGCGATGGTGTGCATAGGTTGTCAGGCCTCGGGGGTCATGGTAGAAGCGCCGCGTCGATGGCAGCAACACTCATTGATGGAAAGAAGATCGCCCAATCGATCGAGTCGGAAGTCTCCGAATCGGTAAGACGGCTCGGCATGGCGCCAGGTCTCGTCGCCGTCCGCGTCGGCAACGACCCCGCCTCCGAGATCTACGTTCGCAGCAAGGCGAAGAAGGCGCAGGAGCTCGGGCTCCGCGGAAGCGAGCGCGTTTTTCCGGAGACGATGAGCGAGGTGGAGCTGCTGGCCGAGGTGGAGCGGCTCAACCGAGACGACAGCGTTGACGGAATCCTCGTCCAGCTTCCGCTCCCGGGACAGATCGACCCGCAGAAAGTGATCGACGCGATCGCACCCGAGAAGGACGTCGACGGCTTCCATCCGATCAATGTCGGCAAGCTCCATCTCGGGCGGCCGGCCCTCGCACCATGCACGCCGGCCGGCTGCATCCGGCTGATCGACTCGACGGGCGTGCCGATCGCCGGCGCGAATGCCGTCGTGATCGGCCGCAGCGACATCGTCGGCAAGCCGATGGCGGCGTTACTTCTGCAGCGCAACGCGACCGTCACGATCTGCCACTCGAAGACGCGCGACCTCGGCGCCCACGTGCGCGAGGCGGACATCGTCGTCGCCGCGGTTGGGCGTCCGCTGACCGTCACGGCGGACATGGTCAAACCGGGCGCGGTGGTGATCGACGTCGGCACGACGCGCGTCGATGCGTCGTATGCGGACCAGCTCGCGCACGATCCGGACAAGTCGCGGCTCCTCGCGAAGAACGGCTCCGTCCTCATCGGCGACCTCGACTTCGCGCGCGTACGCGAGGTCGCCGGCTTCCTCACGCCGGTGCCCGGCGGGGTCGGACCGATGACGATCGCGATGCTGATGAAGAACACGGTTACCGCGGCGGAGTGGAGACGCGGTTGATACTCCGTGTTGGGCTCACAGGCGGCATCGCGAGCGGAAAGTCGACGATTCGGGAGATGTTCGCGAAGCTCGGCGCGACCACCATCGACGCCGACAAGCTGGTCGCGGAGCTTTATCAGCCGGGCGCCGGGGGCCACGATGCTCTCGTGCGGACGTATGGGCCGGAGATCCTGAGGCCGGATGGCGAGGTCGATCGCGAGAAGCTCGCGGCGATCGCGTTCCGGAGCGCCGAGGACGCGCAGAAGCTCAACCGGCTCATTCATCCGCTCGTGCTCGATGAAGCGGATCGCCGCATCAGCGCGATCGCCGACGGGATCGTCATCGTCGAGGCGACGCTTTTGATCGAATCGGGAGCGGTGCTGCGCTACGACAAGCTGGTAGTCGTCGATGTGGATCCCGCGACGCAGATTGCGCGTGCCGTGGGCCGCGGCATGTCACGCGACGAAGTGACGCGCCGCATCGCCAACCAACTACCGCGTGAAGAGCGGCTGCGGCACGCCGACTACGTCATCGAGAACAACGGTGACCTCGCGGCCGCGGAAACGCGGACACGCGAGGTCTACCAAGAATTGCTCGAGGAACTGAACAGCTAGGTCGTCGTCGTAGAACTCGTGCCGGTGGTACTGCCCATGGTCGACGTGCCGGTGGTACCGGAGGTCGTCGTCTGCGTCGTACCGGTGGTCGACGTCGCGTTCGTCTGCGTCGTCATCGTGCCGGACGTATCGGTCGAGGTGCCGGAAGGCATCGCCGAGGTCGCGCTCGAGCCGGTGGTCGCGGCGGTGTCGGTCATCGCCGTGCCGGTCGTGTCGCTGCTGGTGGTGTTCTCGTTCGTCTCTTTCTTACAGGCGAATGCGAAGACGACGAGCGCCAGAAAACAAAGGACTGCCAAACTCTTTTTCATCTCGTTCCTCTCACTGTCATCAAACTGGCGACTCCCGGGCGGAGAACGCCTCTGGCTGCTGCGGAGCAACAGAAGTGCCAGTGAAAGAAAACGCCCTGCGCCGAGGAGGCGCAGGGCGTCGAAAACAACCGAAGGAGAACTTACTTCTTCTTCTTGGTTTCTTTCTTCGTCTCGACCTTCGTGGCGGTCGTGTCGGTCATCGGAGCGGTCGACGACATCGCCGACGTGCCGGTGGTGCCGGTCATCGCGGTGTCGGTCGAGGTCATGCCGGTGCCGGTGGTGGCCGTGGTGCTGGTCATCGCGGTGTCGGTCGTCGACATCGTGCCGGTGGTGCCGGTGGCTGCCGTGTCGGTCGCTACGGCCGTGGTGGTCGTCGCGGACGTGTCAGAGGTGGCCGTATCGGTGTTGACGTTCTCTTCCTTCTTGCAGCCGACCGCGAAAATCGCGACCGCGAAGAGAGCAATCAGGGTCATACCAAGGGACTTCTTCATCGTTTGAATCTCCTTCAATTTCTTCAGACCATGATTGGCCTGAGTTTCTCTTTCAGTGGGAATCGTTGGTTTCAGTCCGAATCGTGAGGGTGCCGGGATCACCTCTTTTCGTGTCTTCAATTTGCCGCAGCGGATGTCTCGCTGCTCGTAGTTCGATTCGGTTGGGGATCGGCGATGCCGGGAAGAGCGAGCCGGTTGTGCGGCCCACGGGGCGCTAATATGAGAAATGAGGCCGTCGATGTCAAGCCGCGTGCTGCAAGTTTTGCAAGAACCGAGTAGTTTCGCGGTCCGCTCCTTCGACGCGGCGACGATCGTTTACGACCTCTACGACGCCCCGTCGCGCAGCGCCGTCCTCGTCGTTCCCGGCTTCTGGCGCGACCGCCGCTACCCTTCGATGCAACGCCTCGCGGCGTTCCTGACGGGCCACGGATTCAAGACCGCGATCTGCGATCTTCGCGGCCACGGCGAGAGCGAAGGGGTCTTCGGGTTCAACTTGAACGAGCACTACGACGTCGCCGCCGTCGCACGCAATCTCCTCTCGCGCTCCATCGATTCGATCACGCTCCTCGGGTTCTCGTACGGCGGCGCGATCGCGATCTCTGCCGCCGCGCGCCACGAGATCCCGCTTTCCGCCATGCTCCTGATCTCCCCCGTCGCCGACTTCTCCCGCCTTTCGCCTCGCATCAATCCGTTCACGATTCATCGTCACATCGCGTTCGGCCAGGCCCTGCGCCGCCCGCGGTTCGACTGGCGCTTCGCACGGAGCCCGAAGCTGAACGCGATCGACGACATCGCCGGCGTCCATGCTCCACTCTGTCTCGTTCACGTCAAGAACGACTGGCTCGTTGACCACTCTCATTCGGTCGCGCTCTACGACGCGGCAAACGAGCCGAAAGAGCTGCACATCATCGACATCCCGGGGAACTACCACGCTGACCGGATTTTCGACGTGGCGGCGGATGAAGTGGATCCGATCATCGCGGACTTTGTCATGCGGACGACGGCGTGAGCGCGCGCGAAAAAGCCGCGCTTTCGCGCGGCTCGCGTTGATATCGATTTGGATGATGCGGCTTACGGAAGCGGCAACGGCACGTAGTTGATGCGTGTCGTCGGCGTCGGGATGTGTTCGATGACCTGCAGCTCCGGCATCGCCTCGTCCCACCTCGGCGGGAGAGACGCTTCCGGCTTACGCTCGGTGTTCTGAGCTCCGCCTTCTTCCGTCCATTCTTCTCCGTCGAACGTCCACATGACCACTACCTTCCTTTCCACTGTCAGCACCGTACATTTCAAGCGTTTTGCCAGGACTGCTCTACGGTTGCGGCAGCTTCTAACTACACGTACGCCTGGAGTTAGAGGAAAGTTGTCACGCGGCGGAAAACACCCGCTCGCCAGCCGGTGTCTCAAAATTAAATCAACGTGTCGCAGTTTTGCTTCTGAGGTGCGTGCGCAACTGGGCGTAGGCGAGGCCGCGGTGAGAGATCGCGTCCTTCTCCTCGGGCGGCATCTCGGCAAACGTCTTCGTCGACCGATGCGGCTTGAACCACGGATCCCATCCGAAGTTCTGGCTGCCGCGCGGCTCGACGAGCACTTCGCCGGCGCACTCTCCGAGGAAAATGCGCGCCGCCTGACCGTCCCAATATGCGAGACAGCATTGCGCCTTCGCCGAACGGTTGATCAGCGCGTACGCGAGGGCGCCGATGCCCTTCCCGCCCGCGGCTTCGAGCAGCCACTTGATGTACGGGCCAGGGAAGTTGCCGAGCTCGTCGAAGCCGAGAGAAACGTCCTCGACGATGAGCCGCTCGTAGCCCTTCGTGCGGGCGGCCTCGAGCTTATGGCGGGTGATCTCTTCGACCGTCGCCGCCTGGATCTCCGGCAGGCTCAGCGAAACGCGAAGCAGAGGCATCCCGAGGATGCGCTCCGCTTCGATCGCTTTATTCGGATTCGACGAGACGAGGATGATTTTTTCGGTCAAAGCTCTACACGAATGGCGCGAATCGACCGTGTGAGCCGAGTCTTGAAGCGCTCCGGCGCCGGAATCTGTTGCATGCGCCGCCGGAAAAACTCGCGAATCCGCTTGGAGATTCGCGCTCGCTGCCCGCATTCGGGACAACGATCGAGATGCCTGCCTATGTCCTGCTTCTTTGATTCGGCGAGAGAGTCATCGAGAAAAAAGTAGATGACGCGTCTGACGTCGTCGCAACCCATCGAGGGAGTCCTTCCTGCTACCGACAGTAACGACCCTACGATGCAAGCAACTGACCTACTTGGGGTCGAATTCCTGTTCAGAGGGCAGAACTTAGAGGGCAGAGCGCGGAGCGGAGAGCGCGGAGCGGAGAGCGCGGAGCGGAGAGGGCGGAGCGGAGAGGGCGAGCGGAGAAAAACGAAAGCCCCGCTCTCGCGGGGCTCTCTCTGCGCACTGCGCTCTGCGCTCTAAGTTCTGTGCTCTGACTACTCGACGTCGAACTGCTCTTCCTCTTCTTCCTCGACTTCGAAGTCCTGGAGCTCTTCGTCTTCTTCCTCGTCGCCGGCGAAGAGCAACTCCTCTTCGTTCTCCTCCGGCTCCGCGACTTCAGTCTCTTCGGATCCGTCTTCCTTCTTCTTGCGGGGCTTCGCCTCGTCCTTGCGCGAGCGCATCTTCGCCGGCTCCGCGCCGCCGCGGATGTAGCCGTACTTGCGCGCGTACTCGAGCAGTGTCCGCTCCAGCATCTTGCGGCCCCGGTAGAGGCGCGACATCACCGTCCCCACCGGGCAGTCGAGGATCTCCGCGATCTCCTTGTACGAGAAGCCTTCGATGTCGGCCAGCAGCACGACCATCTTGTAGTCGTGCGGAAGCGAGTCGAGCGCCCGCTTCACGTCGGCATCCATCATGTCCTGGAAGATGTCGCTCTCCGGGTCCTTGATCAGGTCCGGCGCGTTCTTCTGGATGACCCGCTCGTAGCTCTCTTCGATCTCCGAGAAGTCGATCTTGTGAGGGGTGAGCTTCTTCTTCCGGTAGTTGTTGATGAACGTGTTCTTCATGATCTTGAAGAGCCACGCCTTGAAGTTCGTTCCCTCTTCGAACTTGTCGTAGTACTTGTAGGCCTTGAGGTACGTTTCCTGAACGAGCTCTTCCGCGTCCTCGGAGTTCCGGGTCATGCGGTAGGCAGTGTTGTAGAGAGAGTCGACGTAAGGCATCGCTGCCTTCTCGAAGTCCCAGCCCTGCTCATGCTCGTTCGCTACAGCGGTTTTCATGGTTTCTCCCGGTGGTCAGTGAGTCAAAATCTTCAACACCCGTGCCGCATGAAGTGTTAGATGCATCAGCGGCTTCGATGGTTACGGTTCGAGGCGCGTGATCCCAGTCCGGGTTTGAGTCACCGGACACATCCGTCCTCGAAGGTTTATCTTTGAGTATGACTACGGTCTACTGGAGGGAACTGCTTGGAAGCGGTTGTGAACAAACAGTGAACACAACGAATTCCCGACGCGAATGATAGCCCTACTCTTTGTAGATAGCAAGTAGGGCCTCGTAGGCCCGGGTGATTTCGATGAAACGGAGGGCGGCATCGGAGCGGACTCCCTCCTCCGCCTCGTGGAACCGGTCGGGATGGTGCTGCGCCACGAGTTTGCGGTACGCGACGATGATCTGCTGGCGAGAAGGCGTCCCCTCCATCCCGAGAACAGCGAGCCATTCCCGCGGCTCGCGGTCGTCGCGCGTGAAGAAGTTCGTCCTTCCGACGCGATCGGCCTCTCGGGGACTTGCCGCCTTGGCGTGATCGACGTACTCGAAGCCGTACTGCTCACGCAGCTTCGCGAGGGCATCGGTCTGAAAGCCGAGCGCGAAGCTGAGGTCGAGAAGGTCGACGTACTGCACCAGAGGGATTGGACGGCCCGTTCCGGCGACGAGTTGGACCGCGGTATCGAGGAGCTGCAGACGCTGCTCCGGCGACGCGTGCATTGCGAAGCGCTCTCCCCAACTCGCGATGTCGATGTCGCTCGCGGGTGGCGCGATGATGCCGCCGCGGCGGCGGATCTCGCGGAGCGCTTCGTCCGGCGGCATCCCGCCGGCCGTCAGGATCCGAAAGAGAATCGAAGCGGCCACGCGGTCGCGGTCGGGGATCCGCGGCTGCTCCGGCGAGGCCCCTTGCGCTCCGCCGCGTCCGATCGCCACGGCGATCATCACGAACGCCGCGATCGCCCCTCCGGCGAAGATCATGAAGAGCGCGGCGGCGAGCTCCATAGGGCCTGTACGCGATTCAGCCGCGTCTGCAGTTCCGTCTCCGTCAGTGCAGGCAGCGAGCCTTCGACGTCGATCTCGTCGTCGATGCTCACCCAGCTCCGGCAGCCGAGGTACTCCGGCTTCACGCGAATCGTCCGCGCGTGCGGCAGCGCAAGCGTGCGGACGCCGATCACGTGCAGCGCCTGGTCGGGACGGAAGCGGTATCGCGTCTCGAGCGTCTCGCGCGACATGACGACGAGCGGCTCGAGGCGATAGAGCGTCTCCAGATCGTTCACGCGCCAGCTCCGAACGACCTCGCACCAATGCGTGATCGTCACTTCCTCCGGCTCGCTCTGCTGCTGATGAAAGAACGTCGGATAGAGGTAGAAACGCTCCGCTTCGACGCCGAACTTCGGATCGGCGATGCCGCCTTTGCGGATGAGGATGACCTGCTCGCCGCTGCCGAGGGCGTCGATCACGCTCGACCACTCCTTCAGCGCGGTGTGGTTAGGGAGCTTGTTCATAGCGAACGGAGTTCACCGGACCTTCCCAGATGGTGACCGCAACGACGCGCGCGTTCTCGCCGGCGACCGAAGCGCCAAGCTCGTTCGCGAACCACTGCGCGATGTTCTCGGCCGAGGGGTTGAGGCGATCGAACGGCGCGACGTCGTTGATACAGCCGTAGTCGAGCTTCTTCGCGAGCGTTTCGAGCTTTCGTTTGGCGCTGACGAAGTCGACCGCGATCGCATCGGCGTCGACGCCTCCGCCGGCCGCCGCCAGCTCGGCTTCGACTTTGTACGAGTGGCCGTGCAGCGGCTCCGAGATCCCGCGGTACTCCCGCAGGTAATGGGCCGCCTCGAAGCGCGCCTCGACGCGAACGACGTATCGATGTTTCTGGGTCGCGGCGGCAATCCTGCCGGCGTTTCCAAAAACCCGCTCGATCATCTGCTCGCTCATTCCGAGCGCTCGCACTTCCTCGGCGCTTGACTGGGAGCGGAGCAGATCTTCGGCGCGCGAGTCGTCCCAGCAGTCGGCCGGATTGCTCGACTCGGCAAGCGTGATGAGAGTCTGGAGCGTCTTCCGGCGCGCCTCGTCGGCCACGGCGCGAAGTGTACAATGCGCGCCGATTTCGACATGCCTCTCCCGAAGAGCGTTGTCTGCTCGCACTGCAAGAAGACGTATCCCGAAGGCTGGAGACGTTGTCCGTATTGCGGATACGACGAGACGCGTGCGCGCGCCGAGGCACAGCAGCGCCGCTTCATGCAGCAGAAAGTGCGCGACTGGGAGCAGCGGACCGGAGCGCCGAAACAAAAGCGCGACGAGCGCGGGGAACGCGAGCGTCCGCGGCCCGGCCAGCGCGACCGGCGTCCGGATGAGCGCAAAGGGCAGAGCCCGGAACGCCGGCAGCAGGCCCACGCCGAGCGCGGCCAGCAACGCCAACAGCCGCGCCCGCAACAACAGCCGCAACAGGCGGCCGCCGGCGGTGAACAGAAAAGCGGCCGCAAGCGTCGCCGTCGCGGCGGGCGCGATCGCACTCAGAAACAACAACAGCCAGGCGGCCCGCAGCAACAACAGCAGCCGAAGCAACAGCATCCACCTCAGCAGCCAAATCCCGCCGCCGGCAACCGGCCACCGGCAATCGCCGAAGGCGCCGAAGCGGGAGCCTCGCGCAAGCGCCGCCGCGTCCGGAGACGCCGCCGCGGCGGCGGTGGTGGCGGCGGAGAGGGCGGCGGTCCGTCGACACCGCCACCGTCAACAACGTAGCTGCCTTCCGCGCCAGTCACCCATCAGGATCAAGGCTGCAGCCGGCCCGCGAGGACCGGCATGTGCCCCTGACGCGCAAGGCGTCCAGAAACGGATCGGTCAAGCGAGCGCGTGCATGATTTTGGAAGATGCGACCGATCGGATGATCGGAGCGCGCATGAACGCGGTCGCGGAGCCTAGTTCACTAGGTCTCGGAGCTAGCTCACTAGGTCTGCGGGCTAGGCTCCTAGGTCTCCGGGCTAGCTCACTAGGTCTCCGGGCTAGCTCACTAGGTCTGCGGCCTAGCTCACTAGGTCTGCGGCCTAGCTCACTAGGTCTCCGGGCTAGCTCACTAGGTCTGCGGCCTAGCTCACTAGGTCTCCGGGCTAGCTCACTAGGTCTCCGGGCTAGCTCACTAGGTCTCCGTAACTGGGTCTCGGAGCTAGAACTGGGTCTCGGAGCGACGTCTCGAAAATTTACGCGACGAGATGCCGTTTTTGATTGGTTTGGCGTCAACAACGCGTGAAAGGCATCCAGACCTAGACGGGGACCTCGGACGCTCCGGTTGCAGGCGCCGCGTGCGCCGAGGGCGGGCGATGCATCTTGATGAACCGCGCGGAACACTCCGGGAAGCCTTCGCAGCGGATGCAGTAGCCGTCGCTGTTGTCGGGCTTGTAGTCGGCCGGAGGGCAGATGTTCACGCCGCGAACGATCTCGCGCTCGCTCTGGCCGAGCAGACGATCGATCTCGTTGTCGTTGCCGGCGGCGAATGCCTTCTTGATGGCGACGAACCGCGCCCCATTACGCACCGCCGTGAAATCAGTCGACTTCTCCTTCACCTCGGCCACAGCCTGCGCTGGTGCCTCTTCCTTCGGCCGCACGAACTTGACCATCGGCGAGCGGTGGAGGAGGAAGTAGACGTAGCCGGCCAGCGATCCTGCGGCGACCGCAATGTTCGCCGGACTGCCGAACACCGCTCCCCACGCCAGCACCGCCGCGCTGATGTACGCCAGCCAGCGAACGCGGATCGGCAACACCGCGAAGAGGTAAAAGGTCTGCTCCGGAAACACCGTCGCATAGACAAAGAGCAGTGTATAGGTGACGAAGAACGACCCGAGCAGCCCGACGTTCAGCCAGGCGGCCACGCCGGCCGTGGCAACCGTCGAGATGACGAAGAGGGTGACGAAATGGAGCGTCCCCCACTCCTCCTCGATCGCGGCTCCCATCAGATAAAGGATGAGCAGGGTGAAAAAGAGGACGACCGGCTTCGGGAAGAACAGCCATCCGCCGCCCGTCTGCGCGAACTGATACGTCAGGAGGCGCCACCACTGTCCCGCTTTCACCGAGGCGCGGTCGAAGCCGAAGAGCAACGCGAACCGCGACCCGTCCTGATATTCGAGAAAAAACAACGCGACGTTCAGGAAGAGAAAAATGAAGATCGAGTGGAGGTTCTCGCCTCGTCTGCGAAACATGGGAACTCTAGGGTGAACGGTAGTCCCGCCGGACTTTATTCGCAGCCCGCCGAGGTCAACGAACGATGACGTTTTCGAGGCCCTCGAAGCGCAAAACGCTCCCGGCGGCGACGTTGTGCCTCTTCGCGACACCGGCGGCGGTCTCGAGCACATACCGCGACGGAATCGTCAACGAGCCGTAGTTCGAACAGGGGTCCGCCTTGCACGGCAGCGCGTCACTTGCGACGTAGTTGACCCGGTGCTGGTCGTCGATCCAGATCATGTCGAGCGGGATGATCGTGTTCTTCATCCAGAACGGGTAGACGCCGTTCTGCGCGAAGAGGAAGATCATTCCTTTGTCGGCGGCAAGCTGATCGCGGAACATCAAGCCCTGCTCGCGCGTAGGGTCGTCCGCTGCGATCTCGACGTGAATGACCGTGCCGTCGGGGAAGACGACCCGCGGTCCGGTCGCGGCGGCGGGCGTTGCGGAACCGGTGGTGGTCGTCGGGGCGGGGGCGGTTCGCGAACAGGCAGCGATTAGGAGCAGCGCGAGAGCCACGCCCCTCACCCGGCGCTTCGCGCCGCCCTCTCCCGAGGGGAGAGGTATGTAGACTCGCGCACGGTGCATAGTGCACTTCACCCACCACCGATCATCGCCAACGGCCAACTTACTTTTCACTCTCGACCTCCACGACGTCCTCTTCCTTCGCGTCGCGCGGGATGAGGTCGAATTTCTTGGCGTAGTAGCGGAACGAACGGAACGTCATCCGGAGTAGCTCGGCGGCCTGGGTCTGGACGCCGCCGGCCCGCTCGAGCGCCTTGAGCATGAAGATCTTCTGGATCGACTCGAGGTGGTGTTCGAGCGACATCCCGTCGACCGGCAGGTCGAACGTCATGTCGGGGACCGAGCCGCCGAGTAGGACGTGCTCCGGGAGCGACTTCGTGGTGAGGACGTCCGATGTTTCGAGCGCGATCATCCGCTCGATCACATTTTCCAGCTCGCGGACATTGCCGGGCCACGAATACTTCTCGATGAGCCGCATCGCGTCGGAAGAGATCCGCTTCTTCGGCACGCCGACCACGTTCGAAAATTTGTCGATGAAGTGATCGACCAGCAGCGGGATGTCCTCGCGCCGGTAGCGGAGCGGCGGGAGCGCGATCGGGATGACGTTGATACGGTAGAAGAGATCCTCGCGGAACGTCCCCTTCTGGATTGAGTCGGCAAGATCGCGGTTCGTGGCCGCGATGACGCGGACGTCGACGGTGTTCTCCGTATTCGACCCGACGCGCCGCACGACGCGGTCCTGCAGGACGCGAAGGAGCTTGATCTGCATCGCCGTCGACGTCTCGCCGATCTCGTCGAGAAAGATCGTGCCGCGGTCGGCCTCGTGGAAAAGGCCGCGCTTCTCGCGGATGGCGCCGGTGAAGGCACCGCGCTCGTGGCCGAAGAGCTCCGACTCGAGCAGCGTTTCGGGCAGCGCGCCGCAATTGATCGAGACGAACTTGCCGCGGCGGCCGGAGTTGTAATGGATGGCGCGGGCGATCAGCTCCTTCCCGGTGCCCGACTCGCCCGAGATGAGGACCGTCGAATTCGTCTTCGCGATGCGCTGGACGATCGAGAAAATCTCCTGCATCTTCGGGCTCTTCCCGATGATGTTCGCGAAGGTGAAGCGCTCCTCGAGCGCGGTGCGGAGGTGGAGGTTCTCGTCCTCGAGCTCCTTCCGCTCCACCGCCTTCCGAACGATGATCTTGAGCTCCTCGACGTCGAATGGCTTGGCGATGTAGTCGAGCGCGCCGGCCTTCAAGGCAGCGACCGCCGACTTCGGGGAGGTGTGCGCCGTGATCATGATGACCGCGACGGAAGGGTCGGCCGACTTCAGCTCGCGGAGGAGATCGATGCCGGAGCCGTCCGGCAGCATGAGATCGCAGAGAACGACATCGGGCGGGTTGCGTCCGAACGCCGCTCGAGCTTCGGCGAGCGAGGCGGCGGTCTCCACCTGCCATCCATCCTCCTCAAAGACGATGGTGAGGAAGTCGCGCAGCGAAGCTTCGTCGTCTACGACGAGGAGATCCACGGCGAGGGATGCTACACCGACATCGGGAACGTCAGCTCGTAGATCGTGCCGCTGTGCGCGACGTCGAGGATGAACGCGCTGCGCTCGGTGACCTTCGCGATCTCGTCGTTGAGATCTTTCACGGAAGTCACTTCCACGCCGTTGACGCCCACCAGGACGTCGCCGGCCGTGATGCCGATCTTTTCGGCGCGCGAGCCGCGAGACACTTCGTTCACCACGAGGCGCCCGCCGCTCGCCTGGACGTGAATCCCGGCCACGTCCGCGAGGATCCGCAGTCCGAGGTTCGACGGCACGTCGCCGGCGCGGACGCTTGGGTGTGTCGTCGAGCTGCCGCGCACCACGGTCAGCGGCACCGCCTGTCCCGGCGCCGCCGTCGCGGTGTAGGTCGAGAATGCCTCGCGCGAGTCGACTGCGCGATCGCCGACCGCCGTGATGACGTCTCCCGCCTTCAGTCCCGCGGCCTCCGCCGGCGACCCGCCGAAGACTCGCGAGACGAGCGCCCCCTTCCCCTCCTTCAGGCCGAGGCGTTTCGCCTCCTCGGGAGTGACGGTCGCTGTGACGGCGCCGATCCATGCGGAGTGAACCTGTCCGTAGCGCAGGAGGTCTTGAATGACCTTCTTCGCGCGGTCGACCGGGATCGCGAATCCGATCCCCTGCGCCTGCGCGATGATCGCGGTGTTGATGCCGATGACCTTCCCCTCGATGTTGAGCAGCGGTCCGCCGGAGTTTCCGGGGTTGATCGACGCGTCGGTCTGAATGAAGTCGGTGAAGGTGCGGCCCTCTTCTTTCGACGGAACGGAGCGGCCGAGGGCGGAGACGACGCCCGTCGTGACCGTGCCGGAGAGGCCGAACGGATTGCCGACGGCGATGACAGTCTCGCCGATCATCAGGTCGGACGACGTCCCGACCGGCGCGGCGGGGAGGCCCTTGGCGTCGACACGAAGAACGGCGACGTCGC
The DNA here is from genome assembly GCA_036488085.1 of Thermoanaerobaculia bacterium. Lineage (GTDB taxonomy): Bacteria > Acidobacteriota > Thermoanaerobaculia > Gp7-AA8 > Gp7-AA8 > DASXHZ01. The sequence goes on along the minus strand of DASXHZ010000091.1, from coordinate 70,218 downwards.
TGTCGGGATCGACGCCGACGAGCTTCCCGGTGTGCTGCGAGCCGTCCTGAAAGTTGACGGTGATCTTCGACGCTCCTTCGACGACGTGGTTGTTCGTGACGATGATGCCGTCGCTCGACCAGACGAAGCCGGAGCCGAGCGACTGCGCGGTGTACGAGCGATCGCGGCCGCCGAAGAAGCCGAACGGATCGAAGAAGGGATCGACCTGCCGCTGCCGGATCACCGACTCGCTCTGGATGTTCACGACCGAGGGGAGAACGTTGTGCGCGACGACGACGACCGGCGTACGGCGCACGGCGCTGACGGTCGCGGGGATGTTCGGCTGCGTGCTCCTCGGCGACACGGTCTGCGATTCCGCGATCGGCTTGCAGCCGAAGGAGAGAACGACGACGAGAAACAAAGCGCGGCGGTTCATGGACGCGATTCTAGGCAATTCGCGCTCCCGGGAGCGCCATCCGTCATGGGTCATCATCGGTGACGCATGACGGTTGACCGTTGACGCGGGGCACAAGGGATACACTCTCCGTCACACGTGCATCTCAAGCTGATCTACAACCCCGCGGCGGGACGCGGACGCGCCCGGCGTCACATCGGCGAGGCGGAACGGTGGTTTCTCGATCACGGCGCACGGGTCGAGATCGAGGAGAGCGCGTCTCCCGACGACATGTCGCGCGTAGCCGCCGAGAGCTCGCGCGCCGGGTTCGATCGCGTGGTGGTGTGCGGCGGCGACGGCTCGCTGAACCTCGCGATCCGCGACTTCGATCTCGACAGCGGCACGCTCGCGCTTCTCCCCCTAGGGTCAGGCGACGACTTCGCGCACGTCCTCGGGATCCCGAGCAAGCTCGCCGCGGCTTGCGACATCGCCCTGAACGGCGCGCCGCGGTCCGTGGACGTTGCTACAGCGAACGAACGCCGCTTCCTCGGTGTCGCCGGTCTCGGCTTCGACTCCGAGGTCGCCGAGTACGCGGTCCACGTGAAGTACTTGCGCGGCTCGCTGATCTACCTTTACTCGATCATGCGCGTCCTGCCGCGCTTCACGCCCCATCGCGTACGCATCAACGGCCGCGCCGAGGAGATCATGTTCGCGGCGGTCGGCAATTCACGACAGTACGGCGGCGGGATTCGCATCACGCCCGACGCCAAGATCGACGATGGCGCGTTGGATCTCTGCGTCGTCCACCGCACCACCCGCGGGCAACTCCTAAAGACGCTCCCGAAGGCCTACACCGGCGCGCACGTGAAGAGTCCCTTCGTCGCAACGGAGCGCGGAAGCGAGTTCGTGATCGAAGGCGAGCGTGAGATGGTGGTCTACGCGGACGGCGAGCGGGTCACGACAACGCCGGTTCGTTTCGCGTTGGCGGACAAAAAGCTCCGCATCGTAGCGCCGCGAACCTGAACAACGTAAAGATCCTGAACATCCCCTTCTCCCTCCGGGAGAAGGTGGCCGAAGGCCGGATGAGTAGCGTGTTGCTCACGAAAAGCCTGATGACGCGACGCGCAAACACGCTCCCGCGGATGCACGCCCCTCACCCGGCGTCGCTTCGCTCCGCCACCCTCTCCCGGAGGGAGAGGGAGATGGGGACGGTCCACCCCGGCGCCCCCCGCCACGCTAGTCGACCAGCACCAGCCCCTTTTCGCCGTTCTTTGGCGTGGGGGTGGTCGTGGCGGGGCCGACGTCGATCTGGCGTTGGAGCATCAGGTCGGTGTCGACTTTGCCATCGGGCGTGAAGCCGATGACGAGGTAGCGGTCGGGGCGCGGGAGGTATTTGTACGCGTTCCCCCACGGATCGGTGAGGAGCTTCGGCGAGACGTAGTACGGCGCGAGATCGCCCAAACGCTCCGGCAGACGGCCGTTCGTTACGTTGAACTTCTCGATCGCCTGGCCGATCGTTTCGAGGCGCTGAAGGGAAACGGCCTTCCGCGTCTCCCCCACCGCCGACAACGAACGGCCGAATGGGGCGAAGTGGTTCGCCGGATTCCGCATCGAGGTGATTACCGACAACACGGCGAGGATCGCGAGGATCGCGACGAGCGGAAGCGGGACCGGCGTCTCGGCGACTTCGCTCTCGTCGAGCGGCGTTGCCTCGGTGACCGTCTGCGCCTTGGAGACACGCACCTCCTCGATCAGGTCGCGCGTCAGCAGCTCATACATCGCCTTGTTCGTGTCGAACTCAGAGAGGCGCGAGATCTCGACGACGTCGCCGACCGTGTGCGTGCCGTCGACGAGGTCGTAGATCAGCTTCTCTTCATCCGAGATGCGGATCTTGTCGCTGGTCGCAGCGGCCTTCTTCCGCCGCGCCGCCGCCGGAGTCTGGTCGAACTCCACCTCGTCCGCGTCTTCGGCACCGACCACGACGATCTCCTGCGCGATGTGCTTCTTGCGGAAGACCATGTCGTAGGAGCGGATGCGCTTCTCGATGATCGGCCACTCGTCGATCATCCGGGCGCCTTCCATCAGGATCGACTCGGCGGTGATCGGCACGACATTGTCGCGGTCGTACTCGATGGTCGTCTCCTGCGAGAAGTGGTAGTCCCCGTCCTTCCAGCGGAAGAGGCGATAGACGATTTGGAGAATCTGGAGCTGGATCGCCTGCTTGAGCGCGTCGGCCGAGATGATGCCGTAGTGCGTGAGCACATAGCCGAGGCGCTGGAGCGTCTCCTTCTGGATGTCGAGCGCGCGATTGAGCTGGTCCTGCGTCAGCAGACCGCTCTTCATCAGCACGCTGCCGAGGCGCGTCTCGAGGCGGCGGTTCAGCGAGTCGGCGGCGACGACCTTTCCGTCGAGGAACGTCACCGTCACCGTGTCGTCCTTGCCGCGCAGCGTCAGGACGCCGGTTTTCCGCTGCAGGCCGATCAGCTGAAAGATGTCGGCGAGAGAAAAGTCGCGTAGCGTGCCTTCGAGTGCCATCGCGTCATCCGATCGTTACACGCCGCCGGTAGACCGGAAGCGAGAGGAAGAACCACGTCACCGCCGCGAGAATGATCATGAGAATGCGGACGAACAGGTGCGTCGTGTCCGCGACCGGTCCGATTGCCGGGGCCAGCCGTCCGGCGAGTACTGCCACCGAGAGAAAGAGAAGGAAGAGGAACATCCCGACGACGCCGGCGATCGTCCGTCCTTCGAGCACCTGCGCCGATCCGGGGAGGAACGTGGCGAAGAGCTTGTTGCGGCGCGTCATCGCCCCCTGGTGCTCCGTGACCTCTTCGAGCTTGGCGCGCTTGGTGTCGAGCGAGACGCCGTCGCGCTTCAGGTAGATGTGGATGCACTGCGTGCAGTACGTGGCGCTTTCGCGCGCCGACTTGCAGAGGTGACAGAACGTCCGGCCGCACTTGATGCAGGCGTTCGCGTAGCCGCTGCGGCGTCGCCGCCACCAGACAATGATCTCGAGCAGCAGCGCCGCGATCGCGCCGATCGTGATGGGGTTGAACGCGCTGTCTTGCAGGTCGAAGTAGGCGTACGTCCCGAACAGCGTCTTCGCTGAGCCCTTCTTCGCCAGCGCGTCGGCCGCAGCCCACGCATCGTTCACCGGCGGGGTGTAGACGACGATCTTCTGCGTCGGAGGGGTCTGCGTCAGACGCTCGATGTGCCTCGTGTCGAGCCGCTTCGCCTGCTCCAGCTTCTGGCCCTGGACGTCGAACTTGTACATCTCGCCGTTCGCCACGGAGTCGTCGTAGAACGCGATGGCGAGCTTCGGGTCGAGCTGCTCCGCACGCTCGTAGTACGTGATCGCGGCGCCGAAGTCGCCGTTGAGGAAGTTGCGGTTGCCGAGGTTCACGTTCGCGCCGGCGGAGTCGCGGATCTGCTGCGCGTGCTTGTAGTAAACCTCCGCCTGCTGATCGTTTCCTTCCTGCAACTCCAGGTTGCCGAGGAGGATCTGCACCAGATCGTTGTCGGAGACGAGCGCCGCGAGCTCCTGCATGCGCCGCAGCGACTCCGGATGATACGCAGCCTCGGCCGAGTTGATGTCGGCCGCCACGATCGGATTGTCGACTCCCGCCGTCGCCGTCGCGGCGCGGTCGAGCACGATCGGAAGGACCGCGATGACGAGCGTGAAGAGAACGATCAGCACCCGCTCCACCTTGCTCGCGTAACCGAAGAAGATGATCAGCCAGTAAAGGACCAGCCAGACGGGACTCAGCCAGAGGAACAGGGGGAGAAACAGCAGCGCGAATCCGAGCACGCTGACCGCTCCGCCGTGAAGGCGAAGCCCGAGGAGCTCGCGGAAATCGTGGCCCATCGATCGCGCGTAGCGGATGAACAGCGCGATGGCGAAGATCACCGACGTCAGCGCCAACGCGAGCGTGATCGCGATGAGTACGTCGATCTGGCCGAGGAGACGTGTCCGGTAGTTGGCGAACACGCGAACGAATCCGGTGATCGACGACTGCAGAACTTTGGGCCAGTTCCCTTTTGCGCGCGCGCGCTCCGCGGCGCTGAAGGCGACGGCGGGCGATTTCGGGTCGAGCTGATCCGCCGTCTTCGCCGCCCAATCCGCGAGCTCTTTCTTTCCGAGCTTGTCGGCGTCGCTCGCCATTGCAGCCGCGGAAGCGGCGTATGTCGGGAACGACGCAATCCCTAGCGCCTTCCCGGCATTCAGCAGGTCATTCGTATTCTTGATCGCCGCGTCGAAATCGCCTGTGATCGCCGCATTCGCCGCCATCCCCCACATGTCGCGCGGCGACTTCGTCTCATCCGCGGCGGCAGCGAATGCCACCGCGGCGACGATCGCGACGACGAGCATGCGGCGAACAGGCATCACAGGCTCTTCGTCCGTTGAACGTACGCGAGCTTCAGCTCTCCGAGGTGCGTTTCGAGGAAGTCGTCTTCGTCGGGGGTGAGGTTCCGCGCCGTTTTCTCTTTCAGCAATGTGAGGATGTCGATCATCTGCCGCGCGGCGGCGACGTCGATCTTCGCCTGCGGCTGATACGGATTGCGCAGCAGGCCGAGCGACATATAGCCCTGCGCGATCAGCGGCTCGATGAAGTTCGTGAACGGCGTCTCGGGGTTCGTCGCCTTGTCCGCCATCGTCCGGCGGCGTTCTCCCGTTTCGGGCGGCGCGCCTTTCGACTGCGAGCGGCGCTCTTCCGCCGGAGGGGGAGGCGGCGGGGCGGGCTCCTCCGCTTTCGCGCTCATCGGCTCGCCCGGCTTGATCTCGTTCCGGAACTCCTCGCGGATGTCACCCTCGGCCGTAAAGATCCGCTTGTCGGTGACCTTGATCTCCGGCTTTTCTCTCGCGTCTTTCGGCAATTCGCCCTATCTCCTGTGAAATCAGCGAATTTCGATCTTAGCGCATGTGCTGTGTCAAGAATGCGTCGATGCGTGCCCACGCGTCCTTGGCCGCGCCTTCTACGTACCCTCCGGTGTTGTTCGGGTTCATGAATGCGTGCCCGGCACCAGGGTAGACCTTGAAGTCGACCGACTTGCCGGCCTTCTTCAACGCCGCCTCGAATGCACCGACGTCGGCCGGCGGGATTCCGCGATCCTCGGCACCGAAGTTCCCGAGAAGCGGCGGGTGCAGCTTCGCGATCGTAGCGGGATCGGTGAGCGTGTGGCCGTAATTCATCACCGCGGCGGCCAGACGCGGTTCGGCGATCGCGAAGTCGATGGCATATCCGCCGCCCATACACCAGCCGATCACGGCGATGCGCTTGGCGTCGACGTCTTTCCGGTCCGCCAGGTAGTTGAACGCTCCGCGCAGGTCGCTCATGGCGCGATCCTGCGGCATGCCGCGCATCAGCTCGTGCGCCATGTTCGGGTCGGTGGCGACTTTGCCGCGGTAGAGATCGGGCGCGAGCGCGACATAGCCCTGCGACGCAAAGCGGTCGGCCTGCTGCTTGACCCAGTCATTGAGGCCCCACCACTCCTGAATGACGATGATGGCTGGGTGCGTTCCAGCCCCCGACGGCAGCGCGAGGTAGCCGCTGCCCTCACCGGCCGACGAGGCGAACGTAACGCTCGTCCCGACGAGGACCTTATTGACGGTGGTCACGGTCGCTGTCGCGCTGTGCTGATGCTCCTGGGCCGTAGCAACGAACGCGACCGACAGTAGAGAGAGTGCGAGTGCGATTCGTATGCGGTGCATAGCGCTGATGAGCCTATCACCGCGCACTGTTCGCGATGTCATCCCGAGCGTAGCGAGGGAACTGGGCGGAGGAGAGGTGCGAGGAGGAGCGGTTCGAGGAAGAGGTTGAGGTTTGAGGTTTCGAGGTTTCGAGGTTTCGAGGTTTGAGGTTCGAGGTTCGAGGTTCGAGGTTCGAATGACGAATGTCATTCGGTTTTCTCTTCACTCATCCCTCGAACCTCGAACTTCGAACCTCGATCCTCGCGCCTGGCCGCCGCCCAGGTCCCTCGCTACGCTCGGGATGACAGAAAGATAAACTCGGCGCCAGTGCGCATTTTTCAGATCCTGGAGTTCAACCAGTTCAACACCGGCTCCGTCCATCAGATGTTTCAGGCGGCGACCGGGCTTTCGGAACGCGGCCATCAGGTCACGGTCGTCAGCCGTCCCGGCGACGAGATCGAGCGGCGCGCGCGAGAGGCAGGAGTCGATTTCACGCCGCTGAAGATGCGGCATGCCTTCGATCTCGCGAGCGCCGCGGCGCTGCGCCGGCTGATCCGGGAGCGAAAGCCGGACGTCATCCATGTCCATAAAGGCATCGCGCACGGTCTCGCCCTGGCGGCGACGACGAGGGCGAGCGTGCCGGCGTTCGTCGTGAACCGCGGCGTCTCGTTCCCGCTCGACGTCTGGAACCGGCTGAAGTACCGGACCGCGCGCGTCGACCGCGTCGTCACGGTGTGCGAGCAGATCAAGAACGTCATCGTCGACAGCGGGAAGCTGCCGGCCGGCAAAGTGGAAGTCGTCTACGCCGGCACCGACGTCGCGGTCTTCGATCCCGCCAACTGGGACCCGCGCGCGTTCCGCCACGAGAAGTCGATCGGCGACGACCGCTTCCTCATCGCACAGGTCGGCGTGCGCGACTGGAAGGGGTGGAAGGAGCTGATCGACTCCGCGTCCGACATCGTGTCGAGCCACCCGAACATTCACGTCGCGCTGATCGGCTGCCGCGGCGACGCCGAGAAGAACGAAGTGCTCGACTACGCGCGCTCCGCCGGCATGGGAGAGCACGTCAGCGCCGTCGAGTACCGCAGCGACATGCCGAACGTCTTCGCGGCGTGCGATCTCGTGGTCGATGCGTCGTGGGCCGGCACCGGCATCACCGGCACGGTCCGCGAGGCGATGGCGATGCAGAAGCCGGTGATCGCGACCGACGCCGGCGGCAACCGCGAGCTCGTCTCGTCGCCGGAGGTCGGCTGGCTGATCCCGATGCGCGACCGCGCCGAGCTGACCAGCGCCATGCTGACCGTGATCGAAGACCGCGGCCGCGCGGCGCGCGTTGCCGAGAACGCGCGAGCGCACGTCGCGCGCGGCTTCTCGAAGGAGCTGCGAATCACGAGGCTGGAGGATCTGTACTCGCGGATCCTGAAAGAGAAGACGATTGACCACAGAGGCACAGAGAACACAGAAATTTAATTAACTCTGCGACCTCTGTGCCTCTGTGGTGAGCTCAACCGAGCGCTCGAACATGCTCGTCCACCGACGCCGCCAGCCCTTCCATGTCGTAGCCCCCTTCGAGCAGCGACAGCACGCGTCCTTCGCAATGCCGTTCCGCGCACTCCACGATGCGCCTGGTGATCTCGCCGTACGCCCGCTCGCTGACGGCCATGCCTCCCAGCGGATCGCGGCGATGCGCGTCGAAGCCGGAGGAGAGGAGGATGGCGTTCGGGCGGTAGGCGTCAATGATCCGGACGATCTCGTTCTCGACGGCGGAGAGGTACTCGACGTCGCCTTCGCCGGCATCGAGTGGGATGTTGTGCGTGTAGCCGCGCCCCTTCCCGACGCCGATCTCATTCGCCGCGCCGGTGCCGGGATAGAACGGGTAGCGGTGCATCGACGCGTAGAAGACATCGTCGCGCTCTTCGAACAGGTGCTGCGTTCCGTTGCCATGATGCACGTCGAAATCGAAGATGAAGACCCGCGCGATGCCGGGCTGTTCGCGTAGCCACTCCGCGACGCATCCGATGGTGTTGAAAAAGCAGAAGCCCATCGCCTGGAGCCGCTCGGCGTGGTGTCCCGGCGGCCGCGCGATGACGAATGCCCGCTTCGAATTTCGCTCCTTCCAGATCTCCTCGGCCGCGACGAGCGAAGTCGCCACCGCGGCGCGTGCCGCAGCGAAAGTCGAGCGCGAGATCGGATTGTCGAGCGAGTGAAAGAGCCGAAAGCCGGCCGCGCATGCGTCTTCGAGCTCGCGTCCGTATTCCGGCGCATGCACCTTTCCGATGATGCGGAGCGTTTCCGGATGCTCGTTCGAGTCGCGCAACACGCCATCGGCGAGGCCCGCCCGCCGCACTCCCTCCAGCGCCGCGTCGATGCGAGACGCCGTTTCCGGGTGCCCGACGCCGGTGTCGTGGCGGTAGAAAACGGAGTTGGTATAGATGTTGAGCATTCGCTCTGCTAAAAGTACCCGACCTTGAAGCGCCTTCTCCAATTTACGGCAATCGCCGCGCTCACCGTCCTCTTCATCTGGCTCTTCCTGAAGAACAGCAACCTCGGGGACGTCTGGCACATCATGCGGGCCACCGATCCGTATTGGTTCGCGCTGGCGCTGCTCGTCAACTTCAGCGCGCTCATCTTCCGCACCTTCCGCTGGCGCGCGCTGATCGACAACGACAATCCGCCGCCTTTCTACGCGACCTTCTTCGCGAACACGGTCGGGTACATGCTCTCGACCGTCCTTCCCATCCGGGCCGGCGACGTGGCGCGGCCGGCGCTCCTCGCGCGACGGACGACCGTCCGCTTCTCCGGCGCCCTCGGCACGGTCCTCACGGAGCGCATTCTCGATCTCTATTCGCTCCTGCTCCTGTTCATCTACTTCGTCGCGCGCCACTGGACCGACTGGCCGAACACGCGCGCCTGGACGCTGATGCGCTCCGGCGCCATCGGCTGCCTCATCGTCATCGGCGCCCTCACCGCGCTCGTCGCCGGCATCTACCTCTTCCGCGAACGGATGCGGCGCGTGCACGAATGGCTCGCCCGCTTCGTGCCGAAACGCTTCCGCGGCGCTTGGATGCACTTCTATGACGCATTCGTCGAAACGCTGAAGCTGCGCGAACGCCCTGCCGCGGCGCTGAAAGTCGTCCTGTGCACCGTCGCGATCTGGACCTGTCTCAGCTCACAGTTCTGGATCACGACCCGCGGCATGACGCATCACCTGCCGTTCGATTCGAGCTTCTTCATCAGCGGCGTGACGACGCTCGGCCTCGCGATCCCGACGCCCGGCGGCGTCGGCGGATTCCACAAGATCTGTCAGCTCATCCTGACGACGTTCTACGGCTTCGACGTCGACACCTCCGTTGCCGCCGCGGTGATGTTTCACATCGTCGGCACGCTGCCGGTGCTCGTGACGGGTCTCGTTCTCTTCGCAGTGACCGGCGTGCGCATGCGCGATCTGAAGTCGCTGTGATATACGCCCGCGTAATGCGGTGTCCGTTCTGCGGCAACATGGAGGATCGCGTCGTCGACTCGCGGGAGAGCCGCGAGGGTGACGTCATTCGCCGCCGGCGTGAGTGCACGCGCTGCGACCGCCGCTTCACGAGTTACGAAAAAATCGAGTCGGTCCCGCTTTTCGTCGTGAAGCGCGATGAACGGCGGGAGTCATTCGATCGCGACAAACTGATGCGCGGCCTCCAGGTCGCCTGCCGCAAACGGCCGGTGTCGCAGGACGCGCTCGAGCGGCTCGCCGACTCCGTCGAAGCGGCGATCAACGACACCGGCGAGCGCGAGATCTCGTCGAAGCGCATCGGCGCCATGGTGATGTCACAACTCCGCGAGCTCGACCCGGTCGCATACGTGCGATTCGCTTCGGTGTATCGAAACTTTGAAGACGTAGATGCCTTCGTGAAGGAGTTGCATCAGCTCAAGTAATGGGAATACGCATTGCAAAAGAGCCGGGCTGGTCTTTCTCTGCAGATGCTAAGAGGTCGCAATGACTGACGCGAACGAAACCGCGAAAGAAGAAGCAATCAAGATCCCCGACGTTCTTCCGGTCCTGCCGCTCAAGGACCTGGTGATCTTTCCGTTCATCATCGTCCCGCTGTCGGTGTCGCGCGAAAAGTCGATCAACGCGGTCGACCAGGCGCTCGCGGAAAACCGCGTGATCATGCTGACGGCGCAGAAAGACTTCCAGAACGAGGACCCGGGCGAAGAGGACCTCTACCGCGTCGGCACCGTCGCGATCATCATGCGGATGCTCAAGCTCCCCGATGGGCGCATCCGCATCCTGGTGCAGGGCCTCTCCCGCGCCCGCGTCGACTACTTCATCCAGACCGCGCCGTTCTTCAAAGCGAAGATCACGCGCATCGAAGAACCGGTCGCGAAGGACCGCGGCCTCGAAGTCGAAGCGCTCATCCGCGCCGTCAAACAGAACCTCGACCGCGCCGTGTCGCTCGGCAAGAACATCAGCCCCGAGGTCATGGTCATTGCCGCGAATCTCGACGATCCCGCGCGGCTGACCGACCTCGCCGCGTCGAACCTCGACCTCAAGCTCGAAGAGGCGCAGGGCATCCTCGAAACCATCGATCCGCTGGAGCGGCTGAAGAAAGTCAACGAACTGCTGACCCGTGAGATCAACCTCCTCACGATGCAGCAGGAGATCTCGTCCGCCGCCCAGGGCGAGATGAACAAGTCGCAGCGCGAGTACTTCCTGCGGCAGCAGATGAAGGCAATCCAGTCGGAGCTCGGCGAAGGCGAAGACGTCGCCGAGGACGTCGAGAACTACCGCAAGAAGATCGAAGAAAAGATGATCCCGCAGGAATCGCGGGAGGAGATCGAGAAGCAGATCAAGCGCCTCGAGCGCTCGCATCCCGACTCCGCGGAGACGTCGATCATCCGTACGTACCTCGACTGGATGACCGGACTGCCGTGGGGCGTGATGTCAGCCGACAACCACGACCTCACCCGCGCACGCGCCGTCCTCGACGAAGACCACTACGACCTCGAGAAGATCAAGGAACGCATCCTCGAGTACCTCGCGGTCCGCAAGCTACGCGGCGCGAAGATGAAAGGCCCGATCCTCTGCTTCGTCGGACCTCCGGGCGTCGGCAAGACGTCGCTCGGCCGTTCGATCGCGCGGGCGCTCGACCGCAAGTTCGTCCGCATCTCGCTCGGCGGCGTTCGCGATGAGGCGGAAATCCGCGGTCATCGCCGGACGTACGTCGGCGCGCTCCCGGGCCGCATCATCCAGGGCATCAACCAGGCAGCGACCGGGAATCCTGTGTTCATGCTCGACGAGGTCGACAAGATCGGCGCCGACTATCGCGGCGATCCCTCGTCCGCCCTGCTCGAAGTCCTCGACCCCGAGCAGAACTTCTCCTTCCGCGATCACTACCTCGGCGTGGCGTACGACCTCTCGAACGTCATGTTCATCGTGACGGCGAACGTCCTCGACACCATCCAGCCTGCGTTCCTCGACCGGATGGAAGTCATCCGTCTCTCGGGTTATACCGACGAAGAGAAGCTGATGATCGCCAAGCAGCACATCATCCCGAAGCAGATGGAGGAGAACGGGATCAAGGAAGTGCCCGTCGTCTGGACCGACAGCGGGGTCACGAAGATCATCACCGGCTATACGAAGGAAGCCGGCCTCCGCAACATGGAGCGCGAGATCGGGACGATCTGCCGCAAGATCGCGGTGACGGTCGCCGAAGGCAAGACCCAGGAGCAGTACCGCATTACCGAAACGAACGTCGACAAGTACCTCGGGCCGATGAAGCACTTCGCCGAGGAGCTGCTCGAGCGCGATCAGGTGGGAGTTGCCACCGGACTCGCATGGACCGCGGTCGGCGGCGACATCCTCTTCATCGAGGTGACCGCGGTTCGCGGCAAAGGCAAGCTGTCACTGACGGGACAGCTTGGCGACGTCATGAAAGAGTCGGCGCAGGCCGCGCTCACCTACGCGCGTGCGCACGCCGACGAGAACGGCATTCCGGCCGATTACTTCGACACGCACGACATCCACATCCACGTCCCCGCGGGCGCGATCCCGAAGGACGGTCCGTCCGCAGGCATCACGATCACGAGCGCGATCATCAGCGTCCTCACCGGCCGTCCGGTCAAGCGCAACGTCGCGATGACCGGAGAAGTGACGCTGCGCGGCGACGTGCTCCCGATCGGCGGAGTGAAGGAAAAGGTCCTCGCCGCCCGCGCCGCGAAGATCAATACCGTCATCCTACCGAAGCTCAACGAACGCGACCTCGTCGACGTGCCCGAGCCGATCAAGCGCGACATGCAGTTCTACTTCGTCGAGCACGTCGAAGACGTCCTCCAGATCGCGTTGCTCCCCGCGAGCGCAGCCGAGCAGAAGACCACCGAGCGCCAGGGCCGCGAATCGCGACCATTGGCGCAACCCGAGCCCGCCGCGCACGAGGAGCACACTCCGACGGTACAGGTGGGGTGATCTAGCGTGCGGGTGGCTTCGCTGCCGGCGGCTCCCGCTTCGGCTTTGGGAAGCTGGCCGGGCTGCGGTGGCCCGCTTCGTCCACAGCGACGATGCCGAAGATGAAGTTGTCCTTGGAGAGGCCCTTCATCGTGTAGCTGGTGACGTTGCCGACGGCGCGGGAGTGCTGCCACATGGGCGCGTCGGTATCGCGCCAGACGACCTCGTAGTGATCGAGGTCGGGCTCGTGGTTCGGCGCCCACTGCAGGTCGGTGTCGTTCGTGAGGCGCGTCGTGAGGACGGCGGCGCCGCTCGGGCGGGCGGGGGCGAGGGCAAGGGTCGCGAGTGCGGCCACGTTCACGCGGGTCACGTTCGCGACGTAGGCAAAGTCGACAAATTGCGGCAGATCGCCGTACTGCACGCCCTTCTCGACGCGGACGTTCTGGTGCTGATGCTTGTACTCCTCGTTCGGCTCGGTGAAGCGGACGGCCGGATAGCCGCGCTCGAGGAACGGGATGTGATCGCCGCCGCGGAGATAGCGGTCGCGCCGGTACACCAGGTGAACGTGAAAGTCCTGCAGCTTAGAGCTCGCCGTCTCGACGATGAAACGCCCGAGCTCGCGTGATGGCGAGTCGTTCTCGCCGCCGACGCTCCGGCGTGTGCGCGCTTCCTCTTCCGACTCGTCGCTCGGAACGCCCTCAGCGAACACGCGCAGCGTCTTGCGATCGATGACGCCGTTGCCACCGTGCGTGTTGCCCACGATGTCGTTCGTGAACATCGCGTCGATATCCATTCCCTGCTTCTTCGCCTCTTCAGCGAAATGCGTCGAGCCGACCAGCCCTTGTTCCTCGCCAGGCACCGTCATGAAGACGATCGTGGCGTCGAACGAGTGCGGCGCCATCACGCGCGCCGCTTCTAGGACGGCGGCCGTACCCGAGGCGTCGTCGTTCGCGCCGGGAGCATCGCAGTCCGCATCGGTCGGGCTGCTGCACATCGAGTCATAATGGCCGCTGACGACGTAAACGCGCTTTTCGGACTCCGGCTGCGTTCCGCGCAGCGTCGCGACGATGTTCGTGAGCTTCGTCGTCTTCGCGATGCGCGCGAACTTCCCCGGCTCCTGATCGAACGACTGCAGCTCGACCGTCATCCGGCCGTCGGACGTCTCCGCGACCTTCTTGAACTCGCCGTACAGCCAGTCGCGCGCGGCGCCGATGCCGCGCTTCGGGTCGTCCTGCGACGAGAGCGTGCTCCGCGTCCCGAACGAGACCAGCGTCTTGATCGTGTGCTCGATGTTCTTCGACTTGACCGAACGCAGCATCGCCGCGACCGGGTCGGTGGCCGCGCTCACCGGCATCGCGAGCGCCGCCGTGAGGAGCGCCGCCGCGATCCGCCTCATGCCAGGCGGCCGACGAGCTTCTCGAACTGCGGCAGAAGGGCCGCGCCGAGCGCGACCTTCACGATGTCGGAGACGACGAAGGGGAGGATGCCCATCGTCATGGCGCCACGCGGGCCGGCGAGGATCGCGAGCCACGTGAAGCCGCCGGCGTAGATGATCGCGAGAGCCGCGAGCATCCCGGCGACCGCGCGGAGCGTCTTCGAGCCGAAGCCGCGCTCCGAGAACCAGCCGGCGACGAACGCGGCGAACGGATACGACCAGAGGTAGCCCGCGGTCGCGGCGACGAGCCAGAAAGGACCGCCGTGTCCCTGCGCGAAGAACGGGAGTCCGCTGGCGCCTTCCAGGAGATAGAGCACCGCCGCGGCCGCGCCTCGGCGCGAGCCGAGCGTCACACCGACCAGTAGCACCGCGAACGGCTGCATCGTCAGCGGCACCGGCGAGAACGGCAGCGGAATGGCGAGCTGCGCGGCGAGGGCAATCAGCAGGCTCGCGCCGACGATCGTCAAGAGACTCACTTCCACGCGGTCGAGCATCAGTCGCGTCCGAAGGACTGCCGGAATCGTCATTTCATTCGTTTGCATTCTTTGTCTCCCCAGCCTCTGCTGAGTCTATCCTGAGCGAAGCGAAGGATCTCGGGCGCATCCACGTCACACTCACATGACTCGCAAGTGCACCGCAGGTTCTTCGTCGCTTCGCTCCTCAGAATAGACGGCTACGACTTCTTCGTCTCCCCCAGCACCAGGATCGCCGGCAGCAGCGTGATCGCAGCGAGTCCGCTGAGCCCGATCCCGAAAGTCGAAGCATACCCAATCGATCGAAGCCCCGGATAGTGCGAGATCGCGAACGAACCGTACCCGACGATTGCGGTGAGTGCCGCCATCACGATTGCCTTGCCAGTCTCATGCGCGGCTCGCGGGAAGTTCGCCGGATCTTCTTTGTAGCGCTGGAGCATGTAGACCGCATAGTCGGTCGCGACTCCGATGATCATCAGCCCGACAAAGATGTTCATGAAGTTGAACTCGAGGTCGAACAGCGCCATCAGCCCGAGCATCCCCGCCGCCCCCGCGACGAACGGGACGAACGTCAGCAGCGTCATCTTGATTGTCCGGAAGCTGAGGAACATCAGCAACGCCACGGCGATGAAGCCGATGAGCGTTGAGCGCTTCGCGTCCGCCATGACGATCCGGCGCAGCGTCTGGCTGACCAGGTTCACGCCGGTGAGCACGTCGCCCGGATGCCTATCCGCGACCGCGAGCAGCTTCGGCGGCACTTCGCGCGGCCACTTGCCGCCGACCGGGTAGACATAGATCACCGACATCCAGTCACCGTGGATCGGCTTCACAAAGCGGGCGGCGAGCTTCGTGATCTCGGTGTTGCCGATGTTGGCGAGCGACACCGGCTGCCCCGGCGAAAGCGCCTGTTTGAAGAGCCGCAGCGAGTTCTGGAACGGCTCCGGGCGGAACCCGTTCTCGACGAGCGCCGTGTTGAACGTCTTTTCGATCCTGTCGACGTTGAAGCGATCGGCGCGTCCGCGATTGAGCTCCGCGATGACCGCGAGTTGTTGCTCGCGCGGCGGCAGAAACGTCGAGATGGAGTTGAATGACGCGATCGTCTTATCGGCAACGAGCGGCTGCAGGTCGCGGCTGGCGGCGTACGTCTTGTCCATCGCGTCGTCGAGCGTCTTCCCATGGACGACGTACATCATCGCGTCGAACGACTGGCCGAACTTGCTCGTGATCTGCGACTGTACGACCACGCCCTCGTTCCCCTTCGCGCGGAGGTCCTGGATGTTGTCGCTGAAGCGGAGACGGAACGACAGGACGCCGCAGAGGACGATGAACCCGCACCAGATCGCGATCGTGAGACCCGGCCGCCGGATGGAACGGTCGATCACTTTCCCAGCGCCGAACGAGTGCAGGTAAAGCTTCGGCGCGCGCTTCTGCGGCCGCTCGCCGAGGACGATGAGCGCGGGCAGCAGGAACATCACGGCCAGGAGAAACAGCAGGATGCCTACGCCGGTCAGGAACCCCAGCTGCGTCATGCCGCGGAAGTCGGTCGCGAGAAACGCGAAGAACGTCGCGGCGGTCGTGATCGCCGCGATCAACACGCCCGGCAACGTCGTGCGGATGGCGACGATGATGCCGTGCGGCATCGTTGCGCCGCGATTCCGCTCGTCGACGTAGCGGCCATACAGCACGGTGATGAAGTCGATACCGAGACCGGCGAGGAGCGCCGCGAAGCCCGCGCTGAGGGACGAGAGCGTGCCGTACGTGATCCCCGCGGTGCCGAACGTCAGGAGCAGGCCTAGGAGCATCGGGAGGCCGGCGTAGGCGATCGATGCGCCGCGGCGGAACGCGTAGAGGAACAGCGCGAGGACTCCGATCACCGATCCGATGATGTTGATGATCACGTCCTGCTGGATCAGGTTCGCATCGCTGACGGCGATCTGATATCCGCCGGTGTGCACGATCTTTGGTAGCGGCGTCCCCGCGGGCGCGTTCTTATGAAACTCGCTCAGCGCGTTCGCCTCGATCAGCGCCCCTTCGGCCATGAGCTGCCGCCCGTAGTTGACGTCCTGCGCCGGCTTCTTCGGCTTCACCAGAATCAGCAGCGTCGTGTGATCGGACGAGAGGTAGTAGCCGCTCGACGTGTCGAGCTTGAACCCTCCACCCGAGCTCTGGAACTTCCGGATGAAGATCGGCGCGAGATTGAACGGGTCGTACTGCACGAGCTGCTTGAGCGCGAACGCCTGCGGGGTCTCGAGCAGCGTGCGATCGCGCACGACGGCATCGCGGATGCCTTTGTCGGAAAGCTGCTCCGCGACCTGGTTCAGCTCCTGCGGCGTGAGGAAGAGGAGCGCGCGCGGCAACACGACTTCGACGAAGTCCATCGGGTTCGGGACGCGGTAGCTGACGTCCTCGATCCCGGGGCTCTTCCGATACCCTTCGGCGATGTTTGTGATGACGGAGTCGTAGTCGTGTGGATCGCGGCCTGGCGGAATCTGGACGACGACGATGTGGTAGTCGATCGTGCCGAGGTCGCGGAGCGTGTTGCGAAACTCGTTGACTTGTTTGTTCTTTTGCGGGATGAGGTTGAGCAGATCGGGGTCAAACGAGAGCCGCGACGCGGCGGCGATCGCAAGGATGCCGAGAACGAGAGATGCAATGGCGATCTGCTTGCTGTGGCGCAGACAGAGGGATGCGAGGGCGTCGAGTGCGCGTTCGAACAAGGGGTTGCGGGGATAACATGCGCTGGAAGTCGAGTCAAGGAATTCATCTCGCGCTCGCGATCGTCTTGGCGCTCGTCGCGTGTCAGCGGCGAGAGCCGCTCACGGCACAGAAGGCCGACGAGCTCATTCGCGGCTACCAGTTCGCCAAAGAGCCGATCTACGCCGAGGTGCCGCAACGCGTCTGGTGGAGCGCGAAGGCGCCGCAGGACGACTACGACGTCAAGGCGCTGCAGACGCTGCGGAATCTCGAGCGTGCAGGTCTTCTGACCGTCATCGAACTGCACGACCGCGACACCACGGCTTACACCGCGAAGGCCACCGCGAAAGGTTTCTCGATCCTCGGGACCGCCCCCAGCGCGCGCGGCCCCTGCTTCCGCGCCACGATTTGCTACAAGCACTACGACGGGCTACGCAACTTCGAACGCCACCCGACCGACCCCACCGTCGGCCACGCCGAGCTCGTCTGGCATTACGAAAACCCGACCGCGCTCTATCCCCTCTTCGAGACGAAGATCAACAAGCCGTTGAACAAGCCGTTCGCGTCCTACATCTCGTTCTACTACAAAGATTTTCAGTGGCGCTTCGACGTGACGGTGCGGAAGACCGACGAGCTCTAGCCGTTATGCGTTATCCGTTATCCGTTATCCGGGGGATGACCCGGCGGCCTCATAACGGATAACGGATAACGGATAACGGATAAGGGCTTCACTCCCGCCGCATGCGCCAGACGCCGTTTTCGTCGGCGATGATCGCCTCGGTGGCCTCCTGCGGGAAGAAGCCGGTCTCGACGACGCCGGCGTGGCTGCGGATCTCGGCGACGACATCGGCGATGTCCGTTTCCGCCGGGATGCGGACGTCGATGATGCGATTGCCTTCGTCGGTCACGAACGGCGCGCCTTCGACGCGGCGGAGGACGGGCAGCAGCTTCAAGTAGTCGAACGTCGCCATCAACACTTCCTGCGCGAACGGCGTCACCTCGACCGGCAGCGTGCCGGCGCCGAGGCGCTCGACGACCTTTGTGCCGTCGGCGATGACGATGAACCGTCGCGCCTGCTGCTCGACGATCTTCTCGCGGAGGAGCGCGCCGCCGCGCCCTTTGATGAGACGGAGGTCGTGATCGATCTCGTCGGCGCCGTCGATCGCGAGATCGATCGGCACGACGTCGGCGAGGCGGTAGATCTCGATGCCGAGGGAGCGGGCGAGACGTTCGGTACGCGCGGACGTGCAGGTGCAGCGCAGGGTCGACTTGTGCGGCGAGTCGCCGAGGAGACGGACGAATTCTTCGGACGTCGTTCCGCTGCCGAGGCCGAGCGTCATCTCGCCGCGAACCTCTTCGAGCGCCGCCCGGGCCGCGGCGATCTTGTACAACCGTGGATCATCATCCTTCGGATGACCGGCCATCAGAACCCTCCTGCCGCGCCGCGATGCCGCGGGTCGGCGACGGCGATGATGTTGCCGCCGTCGAACATCAGCGCCTGCACGTCCCCGATTGTCTCGCGTTGAACGGTCGGATGCGCCATCGCGGCGAGCGCTTCGAGCGTCGCCTGCGGCAACACGCGCTCGTACTCCATGTCATCGGGCACGTCGCTCTGATGAATACGCGGCGCGGCGACGGCGTCGCCGAGGCTCTTCCCGTAGACGATCACGTTCAGCAGCACCTGCAGAATCGTCGACGGAATCGCTTCGCCGCCCGGAGTCCCGATTGCCATCACGGGGTGATTGTCTTTCAACACGATCGTGGGCGACAGCGGCGTTGCAGCTCGTTTTCCGCCGGCGAGCGTGTTCGGCAGTTTCGCTGTGAACGCCGCGAGCGCGTCGTTCATCAGCACGCCGGTGCCGGGAACGACGAAGCCGCTGCCGTTCTCGTCGCCGAGAGAAAGCGTCATCGCGACGACGTTGCCGTGCGTGTCGGCGATCGAGATGTGAGTGGTGTGGCTGCCGGTCGGATTGATCTCGGGTTCCGTGAGACCGCTCGCCGGGGTGAAACGCTCCGGTTGGATCGTCTTGCGCCAGGCGTCGGCGCGAGCGGTCGACAACAGATCGCGGTACGGAATCCGTGCGCCCTCGGGATCGCTGACGTAGTGGCCGCGGTCGATCGCTGCGCGCCGCAGCGCTTCGGCGAGCAGATGCAGCGTCTTCGGCGACTCGAATCCGCTCGCTGCGAGATCGTACGAGCTGAGAATGTTGAGCGCCTCGCCGACGACGATCGCGCCGGTCGACGGCGCCGGCGGGAGGTAAATGTCGTAGCCGTCGAACTGGATCCGCATCGGCGCGCGCCAGACAGCCGCGTAACTGCGAAGGTCCTGGAATCCGAGCACGCCGCCGGCGTCTTTGACGTGCGACGCGATGCGATTGCCGATCTCGCCGTCATAGAAATCGCGCGCTCCCGCCTCGCCGATGCGTATCAGCGTCGCCGCCAGATCGCGGTTTCCCGCTTCCCGCGCCAGCACGGTCGCCGGCTGCACCAGCTCTTTCCACGGCCGGACGCCAAACTTGCGGTGCAGCACGTCGAGGCCCGCGAGGAGTCCCGGCACTCCGGCCGCTTTCACACCGATCTTCGTCCCCGCCATTTCGGGCTTCACCGCCGCCGGCGCGGTCGTGAGGAAGTCGAGCGTCCAGACGGAGCCGGTTTTCGCCTCGAAGTACGTCAGCATTCCGCCGCCGCCGATGCCCGAAGACTCCGGCTGCGCCACTCCGATCAGCAGCGCGACCGCGACCGCCGCATCGGCAGCGCTCCCACCGTCTTTCAGCACGCGTACGCCGATCTGAGTCGCGAGCGGCGATGACGTCGCGACCGCCGCATGCGTCGCCGTCACCTGAGACGCGTGGATAGGAATGCAGAAGGCAGAAAGCAGAACGCAGAAAACGGCGACTTCTGCCTTCTGCCTTCTGCATTCTGCATTCATCTTCGTCCCCGCCGCGGCGCGCGGTTGCGGTCGTAGATCAGCTTCAGCCCCTCCAGCGTCAGCTCCGGCTCGACCTCGTCGATGTATTCGCTGTCCTCAGCGAAGAGCGGCGCGAGCCCGCCGGTCGCAATGACGCGCTTGATGCCGCTCACTTCCTGCTTGATCCGCGCGAGGATGCCGTCGACCAGTCCGAGGTACCCGAAGTAGAGGCCCGACTGCATGTTGACGATGGTGTTCGTGCCGATGATGTGCGGCGGCCGCTTGATGTCGACGCGCGGCAGACGCGCCGCGCGTGCGAACAGCGCCTCGGCCGAGATGTTCAAACCCGGCGCGATGACGCCGCCGACGTACTGGCCGTCCGCGGTGACGAGATCGAACGTCGTCGCCGTCCCGAAGTCGACGATGACAGTCGGTCCGCCGAACCGCTCGTATGCGGCGACGCAGTTCACGATGCGGTCAGCGCCGACTTCCTGCGGGTTGTCGACGTGGATCGCGATCCCCGTCTTGACGCCCGGCTCGACGAACAGCGGATCGATCCCGAAGTACTTCTCGACCATGAACCGCATCGCGCTGTTCAGCGGCGGCACGACCGACGAGACGATCGCTCCTTCGAGCTTGCCGTCGAAATCGGTTCCGATGAGCTGCGCCGCGAGGATGCCGTATTCGTCGGCGGTGCGATCGCGCGCCGTCGCCAGGCGCCACGAGTTCACGAGCCGATCGCCGCGGTAGATGCCGAGGACGATGTTCGTGTTGCCGACGTCGACGACGAGGAGGCCTGGCACTTTGGTTCTTGAAGTTTATCCCGAGCGTAGCGAGGGATCTCGGGGTGCACCGCGCGGAGTTATGCGACTCGCCGAAGACGCTCGTTCTGCGTGGGTATAACTAGAGATCCCTCGCTCCGCTCGGGATAAACTAAAAAACCTCCCCCGCGCTGATCGCAATGACCACCGAGCCGTCGTCGATCAGCGCGCGTCCCTCGTCGTCGATCCCGCTCCACGTCCCCTGTATACGGCGGTCGTTGATGATCGAGGTGATCCGGTCGCCGGGCGTGTGAACGGTCATGCTGCGCCAGTCGCCGAGAACGCGTTCGCGGGCGAGAGGGCGGGCGAAGTGCGTATCGACATGCTCGATGAACGCGAGCGTCGCTTCTTCGATCCCGTGAAAACGATCGGGCGCGAGCTCGTGGATCGACGTGGCGTTCGGGCGGTCGTCGTCCGACACCGGCTCGACGTTCACGCCGGTGCCGATGATGAGGAAGGCGCGATCTTCCTGCACGCGTGCCTCGATGAGGATTCCGGCGATCTTGCGGCCGTTTGCGACGACGTCGTTCGGCCACTTCACGCGGGCATCAATGCCGAAGCGCTCGCGCAGGAACGACGCGATGATGTTCGCCATCTCGAGCGGGATCAGCGCCAGGTCGCGCGCCGAGCGGGTCAGCATCGTCGTCGCGTAAATCCCCTTCCCGGCCGGCGACGACCAAGTGCGCTGGTTCCGTCCGCGGCCGGCGAACTGCTCCCCCGCGATGATCATCGCCTGCGGCAGCGAGAGGTCGTTCGCCACGCACTCCGCGACAATCCGCTGCGCGACGGTGTTCGTCGACGACACACGCGTCATGACCGCGATCGACTCGATCGCCTTCAGCTCGGCGACGGCGCGGCGCGTGTCAATCATGAGCGTGACCGGTGATGCGTGATCCGTGATGTTCGTCCGTTCGATTTCATCACGGATCACGGTTTACGGGTCACGTGATTCATTGGTTCTGTTCGAGTTTTTCGATCCGCGCGCGCAGCTCGATGCGCCGCGCCTCGGCACCCTGCACGACCTGCGGCGGTGCGTTCTTCGTGAACTGCTCGTTCGCGAGCTTCGCGTCGAGGGAGGCGAGCTCGTTCTTGCTCTTCTCGATCTCGCGCTTCGTCCGACCGATCTGCTCCTGCGTGATGACTTTCTCTGGGAAGACGATCGCGATCTCGAAGCCGGCGACGACGTCCTGCTGCGCGCCGGCCGGTGCCGTCTCGTTCACGCGCACCGAGTCGAGCCGAGCGAGATCGTTGAGCAGATAGCTGTACGCGCGGAAGAAGTTGGCATCGCGTTCATTCGCAGCGTTAACGTGCAGCGTGAAGCGGTCCTTCGGCGTGAACCCGCGCTCCGCTCTCGCATTGCGCACGGTCGTGATCATCTGCTGCACCGCACCGATCAACCGCTCCGCCTCGGGATCCTCGAGGAACTCCTCGGCGACCGGATACGGCGCCACCATCACGGACGGCTCCACCCCTCCGAGCTTCTGCCAGATCTCCTCGGTCACGAACGGCATGAACGGATGCAAAAGCCGCAACGACCGGTCGAGCACCTCCAGCAGCACCCGTTTTGCACGCCGCTTGTCGTCCTCGGAACCGTGCTTGCCGAGGAGGACGGGCTTCACCATCTCGATGTACCAGTCGCAGAACTCGCCCCAGAAGAAGTGATAGAGCGTCGACGCCGCCTCGTCGAAGCGGAAAATCGAGAGATTCTTGTTCACGTCGTTCGTCGCGGCGTTGATGCGCGACAGGATCCAGCGCTCGACGATGCTGAGCGCATCGCGGTCGATCTGCGGCGCGCTCTTCAGCTCCACGTCGATGTGCATCAGCGCGAACCGCGACGCGTTCCAGATCTTGTTCACAAACGCTGAGTAGCCGGCGATGCGGCTCTTGCCGAGGGGGATGTCGCGGCCCGTCGTATTGATCGCGAGCGTGAAGCGGAGCGCGTCGGCACCCGACTCCTCGATCACCGTGATCGGATCGATCACGTTCCCCTTGCTCTTTGACATCTTGTCGCCGTGCTCGTCGCGCACGAGGCCGTGCAGGAACACCTGCGAGAACGGCGCTTTGCCGGTGAAGCGAAGGCCGAACATGATCATCCGCGCCACCCAGAAGAAGAGGATGTCGAAGCCCGTGATCAGGACGTCGGTTGGATAGAAGATCTCGTAGTCCGGCGTCTTCTCCGGCCATCCCATGGTGGAGAAGGGCCAGAGACCCGACGAGAACCAGGTGTCGAGAACGTCAGTCTCCTGCGTGAAGCTCTCCGAGCCGCACTCCGGGCACGCCTTCGGCTCTTCCTCGCTGACGACCGTGTGGCCGTTCGCGCAGTAGTACGCCGGGACGCGATGCCCCCACCAGAGCTGTCGCGAGATCGTCCAGTCGTGGATGTTCTCCATCCAGTTGAAATACGTCGCTTCCCAGCTCTGCGGGACGATCTCGATTGCGCCGTTGCGCACCGCGTCGATCGCGGGCCGTGCGAGCGGCTCGATCTTCACAAACCACTGCCGCGAGATCATCGGCTCGATGTCGTTGTCGCACTTGCCGTGGACGCCGACCGAGTGAACGTAGTCCTTCACGCCGGCGAGCAGCCGCTGCTCCTCGAGTTGCTGCACGACCTTCTTGCGCGCCTCGAAGCGATCGAGTCCTTCGAACTCTTTGCCTGCGACCGACGTCATGTGGCCTGTCTCGTCGATGACCTGCAGTTGCGGGAGGTTGTTGCGCTTTCCGGCCTCGTAGTCGTTCTTGTCGTGCGACGGCGTCACCTTCACGACGCCGGTGCCGAACTCGGGATCGACCAGGATCGGGTCGGCGATGATCGGGATCTGGCGGTTCGCGATCGGGAGCGTCGCGGTCTGGCCGATGACGTCCTTGTAGCGCTCGTCGTCCGGATGCACGGCCAGCGCGGTATCGCCGAGCATCGTCTCGGGACGCGTGGTCGCGACGGTCAGCCGCCGCGTCGTCCCTTCGATGGGGTAGTCGATGTTATAGAGCTTTCCGGTGCGCTCGCGGTACTCCACCTCGATGTCGGAGATCGCGGTGCGGCAGAACGGGCACCAGTTCACCATCGCGATGTCGCGATAGATCAAGCCGTCCTCGTAGAGCCGCACGAAGACGTGGCGGACGGCGCGCGAGAGGTTCTCATCGAGCGTGAAGCGCTCGCGCCTCCAGTCGGCGGACGCGCCGAGGCGCGCGAGCTGGTCTTTGATCTCGGAGCGGTGCTGCTCCTTCCACTTCCAGATCTCTTCGACGAACTTCTCGCGGCCGATGTCGAATCGCGAAATGCCGCGCTCGGTCAGCTTGCGGTCGACCACCATCTGCGTCGCAATGCCGGCGTGGTCGGTGCCGGGGAGCCAGAGCGTGTTGTAGCCGCTCATCCGCTTCCAGCGGACGACGATGTCCTGCAGCGTGTTCACCAGCGCGTGGCCGATGTGGAGGCGCCCCGTCACATTCGGCGGCGGGATGACGATCGAAAACTTCGGCCGCTCACGGTCGACGACGGGGGTGAAGTAGCCGCCGCTCTCCCAGAACGCGTAGATCCGCTGTTCGAAATCGACGGGGTTGTATCGGGTGGCGAGTTCTTCTTTCATCGGCGTCGCGGCGCGCGATTATAGTGGCGGGTTTCGAGGTTGCGGGGTTAGAGGTCAGAACCCGGAACCGCGTGACCTCGTAACCTCGGTAACCTCATGATTCTCGGTATTGAAACCTCCTGCGACGAAACCTCGGTGGCACTCCTCGAACGCGACGGCACAGTGCGCGTGAATCACATCGCGTCGCAGATCGAGCGCCATCAGCCGTTCGGCGGCGTCGTGCCGGAGATCGCGTCGCGCGAGCACCTCGCGCATCTCTTTCCGCTCGTCACACGCGCGCTGTCTGATGGCCGTGCTCAGTGGAACGATGTCGAGTCGATCGCGGTGACCAGCGGACCGGGACTCATCGGCGCGCTCCTGGTCGGCGTCGCCGGTGCGCAAGGCCTCGCCTACGGCCTCGGCATCCCGCTGATCGCGATCAACCACCTCGAAGGCCACATCTTTTCGCCGTTCCTGCAACGCGAAGGGCCGTCGCTTCCGATACCCGAACGCTTTCTGTCGCTCGTCATCTCCGGCGGCCACTCGTCGATCTACGACGTGCACCGCGGCGTCGTGACCATGCTCAATCGCACCCGCGACGACGCCATCGGCGAGACGTTCGACAAGGTCGCGAAGTTCATCGGCCTGCCATATCCGGGCGGCCCGCAGATCGAAAAGCACGGCCGCGACGGTCGCGCCGACCCGAAGCGTTTCCCCTTCCCCGTCCCGCACTTCAAGGACGAGTCGGCCGACTTTTCGTACTCCGGAATCAAGGCCGGGGCGATCCGCCTCGCCCGCGAACAGAACATCAATGTCGGTGGCGATCCCCAAGCGCTCGCCGACTTCTGCGCCACCTTCCAAGACGCTCTCATCGCCCAGCTCCTCGACAGGTTAGAAGTGATCTGGTCACGGATAGCGGATAACGGATCACGGCCGTCCGAGCTCGCGACTGCGGGCGGAGTGGCCGCAAACGGCGTCCTGCGCGAGCGGATCGCCGAGTGGGGCAAATCTCACGATGTGACCGTTCGTTTACCGGAGAAGCGTTACTGCACCGACAACGCCGCCATGATCGCGTTCGCCGGTTTGCAGAGAGAAAGCACGGCTGCTGACCCCCGCCGTGTCGTCGCCCGCTCCCGCATCGGCCAGCCGTAACTTTTTTCGATTCGCGTCGTCAGATGTTTTAGAGACGACGAAAACCAACCATCTCCTACCTCCTCTCTTTCATCGGGTGCCCCGGCGCGTAGCCGGGGCAATTTTTTTGGGTAGAGAATGTAGCGGTGAAGATCGTCGTCTCCGGCGGTTCCGGCTTCATCGGTTCGCCCCTCGTCGCGCGATTGCGGGAGCGCGGCGACGACGTGGTCGTCCTCTCGCGTGATCCCAACCGCGGCCTTGAATGGCACCCGCCGCACGGCGGGCCGTGGGAATCACAGGTCCGCGAAGCCGATGCGGTCGTGAACCTCGCCGGCGAAAGCATCGCCGGAGGGCGCTGGACGGAATCACGCAAGGCGACGCTCACCTCTTCGCGCCTCGATCCCCTTCGCGCCCTCGTCAATGCGAAGCCGCGTACGCTCATCGAAGCCTCGGCCGTCGGCTACTACGGCTACACCAGCGACGAAACGTTCGATGAAACCGCCGCACGGGGTACCGGCTTTCTCGCCGAGCTCGTCGAGAAGTGGGAGGCCGCGGCGCGTGAAGCGGAGGCCTCCGCCCGCGTGGTGTTGCTCCGCTTCGGCGTCGTTCTCGACAAACACGGTGGCGCGCTCAAAAAGATGCTGCCGCCGTTCTACCTAGGCGTGGGCGGTCCAATCGGAAGCGGCAAGCAGTGGATGTCGTGGGTCGATCGCGAGGACATCATCCGCGCCATCGAGTGGGCCATCGACAATGCGACTGCCCGAGGGATCTACAACGTCGCCGCGCCCAACCCGGTCAGGAATCGCGAGTTCTCCCGCGCCCTCGGCCGCACCGTCCACCGCCCCGCGTTCATGCCCGTCCCCGGCTTCGCCCTCCGCACCCTCTTCGGACGCGGACTGGCCGACGAAGCACTCCTCGGCGGCCAGCGCGCCGTCCCTTCGCGCCTGCAGCGCGAAGGGTTCACGTTCAAATATCCGACGCTGGAAGCTTCACTGCTGCACATATTTCAGTCGCGCTAATTCCGCGACGTCAGCATGTGCCACTCGGGGTTGTCGCGGACGTACGCCGGCCGTTTGTCGCGATGGACGTCCTGCACGTCGGCGACCGCTTCGAGCATGAGCTGGAACTTGGCGAGGAGCGGCTTCTTGGCCTGCTTCGGCAAGGCACGCACCTCGTCGATCACACGGGTGAGCGCGAACTCATCTTCCTCCAGCTCCCACGGTGCGAGCTCGCGCTCGATCGAGGCGCCGAAGAAGTCAGCCTCCTTCAACCCGTAGACGGCGAGGAGCTTCTTGAGCTGCTCGAGCTTCAGGGAGCCGATGCGCTCGCCGGTCTCGAAGGAGCTGATCGTCTTCTCGCCGACGCCGGAAAGGCGGGCGACATCTTTTTGGCTCAGGCCGCGCACGCGGCGGATTTCGCGAAGTTTGAGAACGATATCCATGATGATTCCCTTACCTTTCTATCAACGCTAGAAGCGGCGCATCAGACCGACGACGACACCCTGAACCGACACGTCGCGCGCGGACGCGTAGATCGGGCCCATCATCGAATTCGCCGGCTGCAGGCGAACGCGCTCCCCTTCCTTGTAGAGACGCTTGAGTGTGACTTCCCCGCTCACATTGGCAACGACCATCTCTCCGTTGGTCGCATCCTCGCGGCGGGAAATGATGACGAGGTCGCCGTCGAGGATCCCATCGTCGACCATCGAGTCCCCGCGCACCTTCAGCACGTAGTTCTCGCCACGTGTCGTCAGGTGCGCCGGCACCGGGATCGTCTCGTCCGAGCGCTCGACGTCGAGCGGCCGGCCGGCGGCGATGTAGCCGAAGAGGGGCAGATCCCGGACCCCGGACGACTCAGCCTGCCGAGCGGCCACGGCCGGCTTGTCGTCCTCCACCACCTCCACCCCCCGCTTCTGGTTCCAGTCCCGCCGGATCAGCCCCTTCTTCTCGAGAAGCGAAAGGTGCTTGTAGACGGTCCCGTACGACGAGAACCCGAAATGGTCGCAGATCTCCCGGTGCGTCGGCGCCACGCCCCGTTTCTGCTGAAACTCCCGGATGAAAGCCAGAATGTCCCGCTGTCGCTCTGTCAGATACCGCATGTTTGCCTCGTGAAAAGACAATATGGGCGGTAACTGGGCGAAAGTCAAGCGTAAGTGCGACGAAAATCTACGATTCTGGTAGTGGTCTAGTTTGAACCGGAAGTTGTAACAAGTCTGCGGGACAGCGCGGGACATGGCGGGGACGGAGCGGCTACCTCGGCGTTCCCGGTCGTTCAATCTCCGGGTAAGCGTCTTCCAACTCCGTGATGGCAAGGGCCAGTATCAGAGCGTACGGCGCAAGCTGTTCGTTCAGCATGTCCATGTAGGCGCAGTGCATCTCGGGGAGGTGCGGGCGAAGCATCGGATTCTCGTCCACGAAATCCTCAAAGAATCGCTCCATCAGGCGAGCCTGCCGGAGGACGTGCTGCACCGCGAGGTATTCGTCGAGCGGCGAGAGCGGATCAAGCGGTGTCCGGTGTATGGTCATCGCTCACCGTCGCCGAGATCGAATAGTTCGGTGATCCTGACACGCCGGTTGAGCATCCTGCGGCAGGCGATCGTGAGCCAGATCATGAGCGGGCGTGTCGGCTCGCTCGTTCCGTACCGTAACCGCATGACGTGCTGTCTGCTGATCCCGGTCACATCCGCAAGCTCGTTCGGTTTGACTTCGTTCTCGCGAAGAAACACACCGAGTCGAGCAAAGCGGCGGCGGGGCGGAGTCTTCTTTCGACGACGCGGGACGACGTTCTTTCGGCGCGACATAGCTACTTATAGTAGGTAGCGCGTCTCCACAGCGTCAAGCACTAATCCGAGTCAGTGCGACGTACCACGGTGCTCGCCCGATTCGGAAAGACGCTGCGCGAGCTGCGGACCGAGCGCGGTCTGTCTCAGGACGAACTCGCGGCGCGAGCCGGTCTCGATCGGAACTACATCGGCATGATCGAGCGCGGCGAGCGGAATCCGGCGATCGTCAACGTCGTCAAGATCGCCGAGGCGCTGGACGTGCCGCCGTCAGAGTTGTTCCGGCTCTTCGACACGCGGCCGAAGCTGTAACATCAGCGCCATGTCGAAAGATCACACCGTGCCTAAATGCTGGTGCGAACACGACGAACGCGATCATGTCGTTGTTCCGACGCCGACTGCCCAACACCAGACGCACCGCGTGACATGTAAGCGGTGCGACGAGGAAGCGGCAGCAAAGCGCCGCGACAGCCGCTAGGCCGCCGCGTCTTCGCTCTTCCACATATCGAGCGCCAGCAGATCACTCGCCGTCCACACGTATTTCGTGATCCCGGCAGCCATCGCGGGCGTCCGCCCCTGGAGCGAGCGATGCTTGCGGCAGAAGTTGTAGTAGACCATCGTGATCGCGAGCATGAGGCAGTGATTCTCCAGCTTCTTGGAGAAGGCGTTCGTCAGGCGGGTGAAGCGCCGATTCTGCATCCGCAGCGTCAGGTTCCACCGCTCCATGAACGACGTGGACATGTACTTGTGGAGCGGCTGTCCGAACGCGATGCGCTTCTCGATACGCAGCAGCCGTCCCGGTGAGTACCGACTCGCGGCACTCTTCGGACTTGTTCCCTGCACCGGCTTACTACTCGCGTAGACCTTCACGACCTCGCCGTGATCCGCTTCGCCGTAGCGGTACGTCTTCAGGATCGCGTTGAAGTACTCCGGCAGGCCATCGGTCGAGATTTGAATGCGCCAGAAGACGCGCTTCTTCAGGTCGCGGATCAGGGCGTCAGCGGCTTCCTGATTGCGGTCACTCACGACCCACGAGATCATCAGCTTGGAGTCCGCGTCGAGCGCCGTCCACGTCCAGACGGAGCCGTATCCGGTACTGCCGCGAAACTGCTCGGGAACGTTCTTCTGTTTGGAGTAGCAGAACGACCACACCTCATCGCACTGCACGCGCTCCACGGTCGAGAGGTAGCGAACCTGAGCGTCGTGGAAGCGGAGACAGGCCGCGCCGACTTCGCGAATCAGACTCAGAACGGTCATCTTCGCCGCGCCGGTCATGCGGCACGTCGCGGCGATCGAGTTACCTTCCATGAGGCAGGTGATGATCCGGGCTCGACTCTCAGGTGACAGCTTGTTCATGAATGACAATATATGCTTGAGGGGTTAGGCTGTCAAGCCAAATGTCACCTCCCTGTTGACATAGTGACAGCGGAGCTTCATAATCCATTCGTGCCGACCGACGCGAACGCCCCGCCGCCCAAGCACCCCGGAAAGTTCCTCAGCGAACTCATGGCCGCGAAAGGATGGACGCAAGACGACCTCGCCGCGATTACCGGCTTGAGTCGTCAGGGTATCAACTACATCATCGCAGGCAAGCGAAGCGTCACCCCGCAGATGGCTATCGCGCTGGGCGCCGCATTCGAGAATGACCCCGCCGCGTGGTTGCAATGGAACGCTCAGTACGAACTAGCAGTGACGGTAACCGACCGCTCAACGGTCGAGCGGCGCGCACGCCTGTTTAGCCTTGCGCCAATCCGTGACATGCAGAGACGCGGATGGATCAGCGAGGCGGACGACACTGAGGGTTTGGAGAAATCACTGGGAGCGTTCTTCGGCGGTCCGTTAGATCGCGACGTGGCATTTCCGATCGCGGCGAAGAAGACGGCACCGCTCGACGCACTGACTCCAGCCGAGCGAGCATGGTGTTTCCGCGCTCGGCAGCTTGCAGCCGCGCTTCCGCCAACCGCGCCGTTTGCTCCGCGCCGACTCGCATCAGCGGAGAAGCAGTTGCGCGAGGCAGCAGCGTTTCCGAAGGAAGCGCGCAAGGTTCATCGAATCCTATCTGAGCACGGAATTCGGTTCGTCGTCGTCGAGCCTCTGCCGGGGGTCAAGATGGATGGCGCGGCCTTTTGGCTCGACAAGCAAAACCCCGTAATCGCCCTGTCTTTGCGATTCGATCGCGTTGATGCGGTCTGGTTCACACTCATGCACGAGTTTAAACACATCGAGTATTCGCATTGGTTTTCGTTCGATTCGAATCTGATCAGCGAGCGCGATGGGAAGCTGACTATTCCTCTTTCGGGCGACGCTGATGAGGAACAGGCCAACAGAGGCGCCGCGTCCGCACTCATTCCAAGCGATGAGCTCGACTCTTTCATCAGGCGGCTCGCTCCGCTCTACTCCAGGGACAGAATCATCCAGTTCGCTCATAGGATGCGAATTCATCCAGGCATCATCGTTGGACAGCTTCAGTACCGCGGCGAACTCGGTTACAGCGCCCATCGAGAACTCTTGGCGAAGGTACGGACAACCCTCGCCGAGACTGCCTTTACTGACGGATGGGGACAGAGCATCAGCCCCGCTCTCCTCCAGGAGACACCGACCGAATGGCAACAAAAGCGCGCGTAGTCGTACCTTTCCCACGCGGTACCAAAGCTAGAGAGATCGAGTACGTCATCGAGCAGTACCACAAGGCGCACCCGGACGCTGATCCGTCCGAAATACCCGATCTGATCGCGGAGTGGGCTTACAACAAAGGGCTGTGGAAACGCCCGCCGGTCGATCCGGTCGTCGCACTCAGCCGCGACATCGCCCGATATCTTCGCAACATCTACGTCACCGATCCGCAAGGTCGCGAAGTCCGAAAGAACCACGCCGTGATGATCGAGGTCCAGACGCCGTCTGGACCGAAGCGGCGATCGATTTGGAAGGAACTGTTCCACGCCGATGCCGAGCACATGAAGGTGTCGTTTCAGTTACGGCGCCGCGCCGCAGAACAGGACGTGAAGCAACTCCACCTAGATTGGTCTTCCTACCAAGACAACAACGTCTTCGGCGCGAAGTTGGATCAGATGGATTTCGACTTCAACAAGGACATCGAGGAGAGCAATCTACCGACGACGTATCCCGATGCGGACGACGACGACGGCGACGACATCTTTTAGGAGTGGGTGCGCCCCCGTAGCTCAGTGGGATAGAGCGGCGGTCTACTAAACCGCTGGTCGCAGGTCCGAGTCCTGCCGGGGGCGCCATCACTTCTTCCAACGTGCCGCCGCTGCCTTCTGCGCGATCTCGGAACGCCGCGCTGCCGTCAGCTTCTTCGCACGTCTCGCACCGCCAATCTTACCGCCGATCCGCCCGAACGCGGCAGCAGCGGCCCGCATCTCGTCCGTGATCTCGACCGGAGCCTCTTCCGGCTCCTCATGCTTGGCGGCGATCGTCTCCATGATGCGGACGGCGGCCTGCGCTTCGTCTTCGCCCTTGCGGGGTTTCTTGCTTGAGCCCTTTGGCATGATGCCAAGGTAACGCCGGAGGAGGGAAAAGTCATCAGGGACGCTGTTAC
This sequence comes from Thermoanaerobaculia bacterium, assembly GCA_036488085.1. GTDB lineage: Bacteria > Acidobacteriota > Thermoanaerobaculia > Gp7-AA8 > Gp7-AA8 > DASXHZ01. The sequence goes on along the minus strand of DASXHZ010000091.1, from coordinate 38,366 downwards.
AAGTGGGGCGTCAAACTAGACCACTACCACGATTCTTTTGTCGGCGGCCTTCGGACCGTCCGTTTCAGCATTTCGGTCGACTCAGCCACGCATGCCTTCCGGGCCGCGTCCGCGAGAAGCGCCATGACTTGCGCCTTCTCCTGCCAGATCACCTCCGCCGATCGTTGGAGACCACGCTCTTCAGACGCGATCTCGGCGAGCCGCGTCGCCACGCGCTCAGCCTCATCGAAAAGCTTCAAGATGCGGGGCGACAATTCGGAACGCTTCACACCCAATAGCATGTCACACTCATAGCATGTGAAGCAAGAGACCGGGTGTCGCACACTCAAAGCATGGCGGCGCGGACGCTCGAGAAGTTTGGCGTTCACCTTCGGGAACTGCGCGAAGCACGCGACCTCTCGCAGACGCAGTTGTCCGATCTCGCCGGCCTGAATCGCAACTACGTCGGCGACGTGGAACGTGGACGGCGCAATCCATGCCTCGACAACATTCTCAGGCTTGCCGAGGCGCTGAACGTCGCGCCGGCGGAGTTGTTTCAGCCGTTCGAGAAGCGACATTAACCCGGTCAGAGTGACGCGATCGCGTCGTCGACGCGGCGCGAAGCTCTATCGCGACGCGACCTTCTACTTTGGCTGCGGCTTGGCGCCGACGGATAGCAGGACTGCACCTTCAGAGGCCGGGGCTTCGACGTGAAGCCTTATGCCGATGCCGGAAAAGGCGCGGATCAAAATTTTGGCCTCGGAAGAATTACTCGCCGCCCGCAATGTCAAGCCGGGTGCGATTGAAGGATCGAGTAGCTGGCTCTGATCGAAGTGTACTTTCCAGCCAGCATCCGTTAGCACCTCAGCGACCTCGGTAGCGAACCTTCGAGGCTCCTGATCCGCCGAGTCGATAAACCGAACCCGGGCATTTCCGGCACCCTTACGCAGCGCGTCTAGAAGGCGAGCGCGATCGACGGATTCAATATGCCGATCACGAATTCGTTTCTTGAATTCGGCCAGTTCGAGTTCTGCGACTGCCGCCCGCTGTCGCCACTCTGACGTTGCAATATCCAGGTTCGCGGTTGTTTGAGCGATCTCTTGCTGAGCCTCCGCCGTCTGCCTTTCAGCGTTCGCGGCTCGTTCTCTTTGCTGCTCGAGGGCGCTTTTCGCCTCCGTCAGATCATGATCGAGCCTTACAAGCTGCTGCGCCTGACGGTCTGCGATTTTGTTCCCGGTGTACAACGCAATCGAGCCGAAAACGAAGGTAGCGGCCGCTGCAACCATAACCAGAATGTCCGACCAGAACTTCACGCGATCAATCGTCAATCGCTCGCTCCGACGATCACGTTAACATCGATGGTACGTAGCGTTTGGTGAAACTGCAGCCGCGTTGGCGGAACCCGAGCGGCCTTGGCCGGAAGGCCCGCGGCGTTGGCCGGATGGTTCACGGCACTCATGGGAAGCCGCGCGACACTGGTGGTGCAAGGACAGGTGGGCACTCTTCTGGTAGATCACTCCGCGCGTGTTGACGGACGCGCTCGCGGCGGGCGACGAGGCGAAGCGGGCGTTCGAGGCGATGATGACGATGAGGAAGATCGACGTTGCAACGATCGAGACGGCGGCGGGGTAGAGCTAGTGGCTCACGTTCTCATCCGCGTGCCGATGACGCCTTCCCATAGCTCACTCGAAAATTCTATCGGCAGGTACTGGTCTAGTTTGAACTGGAAGTTGTAACAAGTCTGCGGAACGGCGCGGGACATTGCGGGACAGAGTAGGCAACGTTTACCGTCCTGCCGATCGTCAGGAAGTTGTCGCCCGCGTCGTCGCGAACTGGCCGGTATCCACGGGGATCGAGGGCGGCGCGGGCAATCCGACGCTCTCACTCCTCCTCGGCGTCGCCGACTCTGGATATGCCGCCGTCGGAACTGTGCCGTTTCTTCGCGAGCGTTCCGTCACATAGGGCGCCGAGAAGCCCCTACAAACTTGTCGTATCAGGTGCGCATGACCGCGCGCTCGCGGTTCTCGCATCCCTTTTTTCCGCCGCGGCCTGCTTGCTGGCCGACCGTGCCACTCGCTGGAACGACAAGAAGGCGCTCCAGGAAGAACCCGCAGCACGTGGCGACGATGAAGGAGTTCTTCCGCGCCGCGAACCGGCTGCGGATGCCGATCGTGGCGCACCTCTGGACGAGCGACCCCAGCTACGGGGCCGAGCACTCGCAGGTGTTTCTCGACCAACTGCTCCCCGAGGCGCCGGACATCGTCGTGCAGATCGCGCACTTCGCCGGCGGCGGCGGCCCTGGGTACACCGACTCCGCCCTCGGCGTGTTCGCCGACGCGATCCAGAAAGGCGACCCGCGCATGAAGAACGTCTACTTCGACGCCGCCACGGTCGCCGACGAGCAACCGGAGGCCGAGCTGAAGCGCTTCGCCGCGCGGATCCGACAGGTCGGCGTCAAACGCGTCCTCTACGGCAGCGACCTCGGACCGCCCTACGCGCGGCAGGAGTGGCTTACGTTCCGCACGACGGTGCCGTTGACCGATGACGAGATGCGGACGATAGCCTCGAACGTTGCCCCCGTACTTTTGATAGGGTGCGGACACCATGCAGCCGAAGAATACGATCTGTCTCTGGTTCGACAACGATGTGGAGGCGGCGGCGCGGTTCTATGCCGCGACGTTCCCGAACAGCGAAGTCAAAGCCGTTCACAAGGCGCCCGACGACTACCCGGGTGGGAAGAAGGGCCAGGTGCTGACCGTCGACTTCACGGTCCTCGGCATTCCGTGCCTCGGCCTGAATGGCGGTCCGACGTTCCACCACAGCGAGGCGTTCTCGTTTCAGATCGCGACTGATGATCAGGACGAGACGGACCGCTACTGGAACGCGATCGTCGGCAACGGCGGCCAGGAAAGCGAGTGCGGGTGGTGCAAGGACAAGTGGGGCATCTCCTGGCAGATCACTCCGCGCACGTTGACCGACGCGCTCGCGGCCGGCGGCGACGAGGCGAAGCGGGCGTTCGGGGCGATGATGACGATGAGGAAGATCGACGTCGCGACGATCGAGGCGGCGAGACGGGGATAGCGTTCGGGCTTAGCGTCATGGCACGCCTCACCCGCCGCTTCGCGGCACCCTCTCCCGGTGCGAGAGGGCCAAGAAGCACCCCACCGCGCGACGTGCCCTTAGTGGCTTACGCCTTCGTCGGCGTGGCCGATGATCGCGCCTTCCCACAGTTCCACCCGGTTCCGGCCGTTGTGCTTAGCGGAGTACAGCGCGCGGTCGGCGCGGTCGATTAGGGCGGCGGGGCTGAGGATGCCTTCGTCGGGGGTGCAGTCGATGCCGGCGATCCCGAAGGAGGCGGTCACGCTGAGCGCTTCGTCGCCGACGATCATCGGCGTGGTCATGAGGCGCTGGCGGATGCGCTCGGCGACGACGGTCGTGTTGCCGGCGCGCGTCTCGGGCAGCACCACGCAGAACTCCTCCCCGCCGTAGCGGCCGGGGACGTCGTACACGCGGCAACTGTCCTTCAGCGTCTTGCCGACGAGCTGCAGCACCTGGTCGCCGACGGTGTGGCCGTACGTATCGTTGACGCTCTTGAAGTGGTCGATGTCGAGCATCAGCAGCGCCATCGGGGAGCCGTGGCGGAGCGCTCGATTGATCTCGGAGTCGATCTTCTCGATGACGTACCAGCGGTTGTAGAGGCCCGTCAGCGTGTCGCGCGAGGAGACCTCATTCAGGGTGCGGTTCTTCACGGTGAGGTCGAGGTTCTCGCGCTGGAGGCTGATCATCCGCTCCTCGAGCTCGCGATACTTGTCCTCGTTCTCCTGCGCGATGCGGATGACCTCGAAGATCTCGTTGAGCAGCCGCCGCTCGGTGTCGGCGAACGGCGAGCCGTCGGCGGCGACGATGCAGAGCCGCGGGACGCTGAACCTGATTGCGAATGAATGGCTCGCTTCCGGCGACTGTCCGTCGACCAGGGCGAGCGGCTTCTGAAGCAAGACCGAAAGCGGCGCAATGATGCGCGCTGTCGCGGTTTCGACGGTACTCATCGATTTAGACCTCCGGGGATTTGGAGGCGTGAGTATATGGAGTTGTTGCGTTTCGAACAACGAGCGGTTTCGGAATCAGAGCGCCCGCTGCTCGATCCGGAACCGGTTCACGCCCGCATGGATGACGTCGCCCGGCTGCACCTTCGTATCGCGCGCCGGCATCGTGTTGAGGAACGTGCCATTCCGGCTGCCGAGGTCGCGGACGCGGATGACGCCCTCTGGGTCGGTGAGGACTTCGAAGTGGCGGCGGGAGAGGTACTCATCGGGGACGCGGACGTGGCCTTCGCGGCCGACCACGAGGCCGCTCGGCGGGAGCTCGAACTCTTGCCCTTTCAGCGCACCGTCGATGCAGACGAGGACCGTGCGCTTCGCCTCCTGCTCCTCGAGCTCGAGCGCGCTGATCGTCTCGAAGACCTGGTGCTCGCCGGCGATGGGGGCATCGCGTTCGTGGGTCGTCTCGCTGGACAGGGGAGCCGGCGCTGCCGGCGCGGCGGCGGGCTGCGGCTCGCCGTCCTCCGAAACGCGGTACGGCTGCAGATCGACCTCGCGAATCTTGGTCGGATCGAGCATGCGCGCGAGCACCGCCGCCTTGCTTCCGGCGAGCCATTCGCCGCAGTGACAGGTTGCGATGGAGTTGGGAAGGTGAACCGCGACGGCGCCCGGGACGTCGTACGCCTGTCCGCATTTCGGACAACGAATCAGGGGCATGTGTGTGTTGATGATACACGTCGTGAGCTACACTCCCCGCGGTCCTATGGCTTTGGAAAACGTGGTGGAGACGCGCTTCGGGATCCGGTCGAAGTTCGTCGTCGCGTTCGCGCTGCTGACGCTCGTCTCGGCGCTGATCATCGTCGGGATCGATCACTACCGGCTGCGTGGAACGATCCGTTCGCTCACGCTGGAACAGGCGAGCGCGATCGCCGACACGGTGCAGTCGACGGGCGGCTCGTACGTCAGCGCGGCGCTCGACAGCTACCTCCAGAAGATCACCGACGACCTCTCGAAGAACCCGTCGGTGCAGTACGCCGACTTCGTCGCCGCCGACGGCCGGGTGATGGCGCACAGCGGCCCGCAGCCGCCGGCCGAGGTCAACGCGCAGCAGCTCGGCGTGAAGCGGCAGCAGATCGAGCTGATGGTCGTGAAGCAGCGGCTTCACCTCTTCATCGTTCCGTTCTTCGAGGGCTCCTCGGACAACCTGCATCCGCGCGGATGGTTCCGGCTCCTCGTCAACGAGCGGCGCTCGGATGAAGTGTCGCGCTCGATGTGGACGACCAACGTGCTCGTCATGATCATCGCGATCGTCATCGCGGTGGCGCTCGCGGTGGTCGCATCGAGCTCCCTCGTGAAGCCGATCCTCGACCTTTCCGACTCGGCGCAGCGGATCGCACAGGGCGACCTGACGCATCGGACGCATGTGACGACCAAGGACGAGATCGGATCGCTCGGCGACTCGTTCAACTCCATGGCGGCGAACCTGGAACGGACAGTCAAGAGCGTGGCGACGGCGCAGCAGAAGCTCAAAGGAGTCGTCGACTCGGTCAGCTCGCGCTCGCGCACCGTCATGGAACGCGTCGACGAGCAGCGCTCGATCATCGGCGACATGTACTCGTCGATCGATCACCTCAACGGCGGCGTCCGGAAGATCACCGACAACGTCGAGGCTCTCTCCGCGTCGTCGGAGGAGACGTCATCTTCAATGCTGGAGATGGTGGCGTCGATGGAGGAGGTCAGCCGCCACACCGACACGCTCTGGACCTCGGTCGAGGAGACGGCGTCGGCGACCTCGCAGATGGTGTCGTCCATTTCCGAGGTGGATCAGAACGTCGTTTATCTGACGAACTTCGTGACCGACACCTCGTCGTCGATGGTCGAGATGTCGGCGTCGATCGGGCAGGTTGAGGGGAACGCGGCGCGGTCGTACAACCTGGCGCTCACGGTCGCCGAGGCGGCGGAGAGCGGGATGAAGGCGGTCCGCGAGACGATCGAAGGGATGGAGCAGGTCCGCAAATCGGTCGTCGAGGCGAACACGGTGGTGTCGAGGCTCGGCGAGCGCTCGACCGCGATCGGCAAGATCCTGAACGTCATTGAAGACGTCGCGGAGCAGACGAACCTTCTCGCTTTGAATGCTGCGATCCTCGCGGCGCAGGCGGGCGAGTACGGCAAAGGATTCTCGGTCGTCGCCGCGGAGATTCGCGAGCTGTCGGAGCGGACCGCGTCGTCGACGCGCGACATCGCGAACCTCATTCGCGCAGTGCAGGACGAAGTCGCGAACGCGCTGCAGGCGATGTCCGTCGGTTCGCGGCTGGTGGAAGCCGGCGTATCGCTCTCGCACGAAGCGGGGCGGGCGCTGAACAACATTCTCGACTCCACCTCGAAGGCGTCGGAGATGGGAAAAGAGATCGCAAACGCGACGCGCGAGCAGACGGCGGGGAGCGAGAACGTGACGCGCGCGGTCGACCGGCTGCAGTCGATGGCGGGGCAGATCAACTCCGCGACGCGGCAGCAGGCGCAGGGCTCGGACCACATCATGAAAGCGGTCGAGTCGATGCGCGAGGTGACGAAGTACGTCCGCCAGGCGATGATCGAGCAGCGCACCGGCAGCGGCATGATCTCCGCCGCCGCCGAGCGGATGATCGACATGATCCACGAGATCTTCCAGGTCGCGGCGAGCCAGTCGCAGGAGAGCGAGCGGATCGTGGCGACGATGGAGCAGGTCCGCGCCATCGCCGACAACAACCGGAGCTCGGCCTCGGAGATGGGCGACTCGGTCGGCCTCCTGAACGACGCGATCCGCAGCCTCGACGAAGAGGTGCGCAAGTTCCGGGTGCGCGCGTGAGCGACGGCGCGCAACAGCTCCGCCTCATCACCTTCCGCATCGGCCCCGAGACGTTCGTGCTCGACATCATGGCGGTGCGGCAGATCATCCCGTACAGCGGCTCAACGAGCGTGCCGACCGCGCCGTCGTTCGTGGAAGGGATCATCGTCCTGCGCAACGAGGTGATCCCGATCATCGACCTGCGCGACCGCCTTTACCCGCGCTCGAAGGCGCGCGCCGAGGAGCCGCTGGTGCTGATCACGCACTCGACGGCGGGGACGATCGGGCTGAAGGTTGACGAGGTGCGGCGGATCGTGAATGTCTCCTCCGAGGCGCTCCTCCCGCCGCCCCCGCTCGTGCGCGGCATCCGCGGCGAGCTGCTGATCGCGGTGATCTCGCACGGCGACGAGGTGTATCTGCTGATCGATCTCGAGAACGTGCTGACGGCGGACGAGAAGGTCGAGCTTCAGCAGGCGGAGTTGTCGTCGCTCGAGACGTCGGCCGGCGCGTCCGACCGCTGACCGCGACGGAATCCGTACGGGCAGTGCCTGCACCCCGACTCGCAGCAGTAGCCGCGCTCGCGCAAGAACTTCTCGGTGAAGACCATGTACGGTCCCTCGAAGTAGAAGTCTTCTCCTTCGATCAGTTTGCCCATATTCTTCGTTGCAGTGTTCGCTCGCAGCCGACTGCTCCAACTCACCGGCCAGATGCGCGGGAAGCGGGTCGTCGTCTACGGCGACATCGTAGCGGACCACTTCATCTACGGGACGCCGAAACGGATCTCGCGCGAGGCGCCGGTGCTAATCCTTCGCCAGTACCGCGAGGACATCCTCCTCGGCGGCGGCGGCAACGCGATCAACAACATCCTCTCGCTCGGCGGCGTCCCGAAGCCGGTGTCGGTGGTCGGCGAGGACGCCGCCGGCGCGGCGCTGCTGCAGTCGCTCTCCTCGCGCGGCGTCGACTGCAGCGGAATCGTTCCCGTCGCCCGCTATCGCACGCCGACGAAGGTCCGCATCCTCGGCGGGTTCCCGCACGCGGCCCGGCAGCAGATCGTCCGCTACGACATCGAGGATCAGTTCGAGGCGCACGATGACGAGGCCCAGCGGTTCGCGGCCCTGTTGCGCAATGAGATGACGCGCTCGGACGCGGCGCTCATCAGCGACTACGGCTACGGGATCGTGACGCCTGCGATCGCCGCGGAGCTGACGGCGACGGCGCGCCGGAAGCCCGTCACGCTCGACTCGCGGTACTCGATCCTCGAGTACCCGCACGTCACCGCCGCGACGCCGAACGAAGACGAAGCAGCGCGTGCAGCGGGGATGGACCTCGTCGACGAGAACCTGATCGAAGTCGGCGACAAGCTGCGCCGCACCCTCGGCTCCGAGGCGTTGCTGATCACGCGCGGCAGCCGCGGCATGGCGCTGTTCGAAAAAGACAGCGCCGAGCCCGTCCTGCTGCCGGTGTGGGGCACCGACCAGGTCTCGGACGTGACCGGCGCCGGCGACACCGTCATCGCCACCTTCACCCTCGCCCTTGCGGCCGGAGCGTCGTACGCCGAGGCCGCGAAACTCGCGAACTACGGCGGCGGAATCGTCGTCATGAAGATGGGCACCGCCACCGTGTCGAACGACGAGCTTCGCTACGCCATCGAGCGCGACGAAGAGCTGCATGAGTAACGCGCCGCGTTTTTTCCCTGGAGGGGCGGACGCTCTCGTCCGCCCGCGCGGCGATAGCCGCGCAGACGCGCGGCCGGGCGGACGAGGGCGTCCGACCCTCCGAGTCAGAATCTGGTGGCGGCGTTGAACGCGCCGGTCTTGGCGGGAGAGGAACTCCTTGCCGCCATCCAGCGCGAGCGCGGGAACGGGAAGTCGATTGCGTTTGCGAATGGGATCTTTGATCTGCTGCATGTGGGGCATGTGCGGTATCTGCAGGCGGCGGCGGGAGAGGCGGACGTGCTGGTGGTCGGGGTGAACGGGGACGACTCGACGCGGGCGCTCAAGGGCGAAGGGCGGCCGTTGGCGGATGAGAAAGAGCGGGCGGAGATCGTGGCGGCGATTCGCGGGGTCGGGTACGTCACGGTCTTTCACGACACGTCGCCGGTAAAGCTGATCGAGGCGCTGAAGCCTGACGTGCATTGCAAGGGGACCGACTACACGCCGGACTCCGTCCCCGAGCGCGAGGCCGTTAGAGCGTACGGCGGGCGGGTCGCAATCGTCGGCGATCCGAAGGACCACTCGACGACCGACATCCTCGGGCGGCTGCGCAAGCAGTGACGAAGCTCCTGGTCGTTCGTCTGTCCGCGCTCGGCGACGTGATCCACACGATTCCGGCGGTGGTCGCGCTGCGCGAGCGGTACGACGACATCGCGTGGGCGGTGGAGACGCCGTACCGCGAGCTGGTCGAGATCGTCGCGAAAGTCAAAGCGATCCCGGTGTCCCTGAAGAAGTGGTCACTAACGAATGTAAACGACGCACGAAAGAACGTCAGAGGCTTCGACGTCGCGATCGATTTTCAGGGACTGATCAAGTCGGCCCTCCTGGCTCGGGTCTCCGGCGCGAAGGAGCGCATCGGATTCGCCCAAAAGCACATCAAGGAGAAACCGGCAGCGTGGTTCCTCACCAGGGAAGTCAACATCGACGCCAGCAAGCACGTCGTGGACTGGAACCTGCAGCTTGCGGGCGTCACGACGATGCCGGAAGTCGACTTCGCGCCTTTTGCAACGGGTGAGCTCGATTCGGGAGGAGCGGTCATTCTGCTCCCCGGGGCGGGCCGTCCCGAGAAGATCTGGCCCGCCGAGCGCTTCCGTGCCCTCGCGCAGCGCCTCGGCGATCGCGCTCTCGTCGTCTGGGGTCCCGGCGAAGAGGAGCGCGCCCGCGCCATCGGCGCACGCATGACGCCCAAAACCTCGCTCCGCGAGCTCGCGAAGCTCCTGAAAACCGCCTCGCTCGTCATCGGCGGCGATACCGGCCCGCTCCACCTCGCCGACGCCCTCGGCACGAAGGTCATCGGCCTCCACGGCCCGACTAACCCGCGCCGCAACGGGCCCTACTCGCAACTGCATCGTTGCATTTCGACCTACGGGACAACGAAGAGAATGGAGTCGATCGAGGTCGACGACGTTCTGGCGATGATCGAATGAAGCGCGCACTCCTGGTTCTCATCGCCGCCGCGCTCCTCTCCCTCGGTGCCGCCAACCCGCTGACGCAGGTCTACGTCGACGGTGAGACGCTCGACTACGACCTCGTCTGGCTTCGCATCTCGGGCGGCGCCGCGCGTATGACGATCGCGCCGGCGGACGACGCGCGCTACCGCCTCACGTCCGTCGGCAAGTCGAGCAAGAGCTTCGCGCGCATCTACACAGTGCGCGACGAGATCGAGACCTTCGTCTCCCGCGACACATTCACCACGCTGCACTACCGGAAGCTGCTGAAAGAGGGCAGCAACCGGAAGGACGAGACGACCGTCATCGATCCGGAGACGCACATCGCCACACGCCGCGGCGACGAGCACACCACCGTCCCGCCGATCGTCTTCGACCCGCTCTCGCTCATCTACTACATGCGCGGCTTCCCGCTGACCAACGGCCAGGTCCTCCACTTCACGATCATCGCGGACGGCAAGTTGCGCGACGTCGAAGCGCACGTCGTCCGCACCGAGACGCTCACGACGCCCGCCGGCAAGTTCGATTGCCTCGTCGTCGAGCCGCACATGGACGCCGCCGGCATCTTCCGCGAGGACGCGAAGAGCCAGATGACCATCTGGTACAGCGACGACTGGCGCCACCTCCCCGTCCGCATCCGTTCCGAGGCGAAGATCGGCGCCATCACGGCGACCCTGCGCGCCGTCAGCAGCGGCTACTGGTCCGCCGAGCCGGGCGTCTCCGCGCAGTCCAAATAAACCCTCCATTGATATTGTTCACCGCGCCGGAGTACCGTTCCGTCTAGTTTCGTCCACAGCATGAGTGTTCGTCTCGGCGAGTTACTGACCAAGGCCAGTCTGATCACGCAGGATCAGCTCAAGGAAGCCCTGCGCGTTCAAAAAGAGACCGGCGGCAAGCTGGGCGAGACCCTCATCAAGCTCGGATTCGTCGCCGAGGAAGACATCACTGAGTGCCTCTCGCAGCAGTTCGGCGTCCCGTCGATCAACCTCCAGCACTTCGAGATCGACCCCGGCGTCATCAAGCTGATCTCGTCCGAGGTCGCCCGCAAATACAACATCCTGCCGGTCAACAAGACCGGCGCCACGATCACCATCGCCATGGCCGACCCGACCAACGTCTTCGCGATGGACGACATCAAGTTCATGACCGGCTACAACGTGGAGCCGGTCGTCGCCTCGGAGCTCGGGATCAAGGCGGCGATCGACAGCTACTACGGCACGACGTCGGCGATCGAGCTCAAGAAGGTCATGGAGGACCTCCAGACCGAGGCGAGCGGCGACCTCGAGGTGCTGGAAGAGGACGAAGAGCTCGATGTCGAGGCGCTCGCCGAAGGCGCAGAGGAAGCCCCGGTCGTCAAGCTCGTGAACCTCATCCTGACCGATGCCATCCGGCGCGGTGCGTCCGACATCCACATCGAGCCGTACGAGAAGGAGTACCGCGTCCGCTTCCGGGTCGACGGCATTCTGTACGAGATCATGAACCCGCCCCTCAAGCTGCGCGACGCGATCACGTCGCGCATGAAGATCCTCGCGAAGCTCGACATCTCGGAGAAGCGCCTCCCGCAGGACGGCCGCATCAAGCTGAAGATCAAGCTGGAAGACAAGAACAAGGAGCTCGACTTCCGCGTCTCCGTACTCCCGACGCTCTTCGGCGAGAAGATCGTTCTCCGGCTGCTCGACAAGGACAACCTCCGCCTCGACATGACGAAGCTCGGATTCGAGCAGGAGTCGCTCGATAAGTTCGAAGAGGCGATCTTCAAGCCTTGGGGGATGGTGCTCGTCACCGGGCCGACCGGCTCGGGCAAGACGAACACGCTCTATTCGGCCCTTGCGAAGGTGAACTCGCCGGAAGTGAACATCATGACCGCCGAGGATCCGGTGGAGTTCAACCTGCCGGGGATCAATCAGGTGCAGATGAAGGAGTCGATCGGCCTGAACTTCGCCGCGACGCTCCGGTCGTTCCTGCGGCAGGACCCGAACATCATCCTGGTCGGCGAGATCCGCGACTTCGAGACGGCGGAGATCGCGATCAAGGCGGCGCTCACGGGCCACCTCGTGCTCTCGACGCTGCACACGAACGACGCGCCGTCGACGATCAACCGCCTGATGAACATGGGGATCGAGCCGTTCCTGGTCGCGACCTCGGTGCAGCTCATCGCGGCGCAGCGGCTCGTGCGCCGCATCTGCTCGAACTGTAAGGAAGAGGTCGAGATGGCGCAGCAGGCGCTCGTGAACCTCGGCTACAAGAAGGACGAGGCCGGATCGTTCAAGGTGTTCAAGGGCCGCGGCTGCGACAAGTGCAACAACACCGGCTACAAGGGACGCGTCGGCCTCGTGGAAGTCATGCAGATCGACGACGACCTGCGCGACATGATCCTGGCCGGCGGCAGCGCCCTCGACATCAAGAAACGCGCGATCGACAACGGCATGATCACCCTCCGCCGTTCAGGCCTGATCAAAATCAAAGAAGGAATCACCACGGTCGAGGAAGTCGTTCGAGAGACAGTGCTTTGATCGTTATCCGTTACCCCTTATCCGTCATCCAAGGCTCCTCGCGTGTCGGATAACGGGTAACGGATAACGGATAACCGGAGAAAAAATGGCGGTCACCCTACATCAGCTTCTAAAGACCATGGTCGAGCGCGGCGGCAGCGACCTCCACATCACGACCAACTCCGCACCGCAGATCCGCATCGACGGCAAGCTCGTGCCGCTCGACATGCCGCCGTTGACGGCCCCCGAGACGAAGCAGCTCTCGTACTCCGTCCTCACCGACGCGCAGAAGCACCGCTTCGAAGAGAACCTCGAGCTCGATATCTCGTTCGGAATCAAGGGCCTGGCCCGCTTCCGCGCGAACATCTTCAACCAGCGCGGCGCGGTCGCCGCCGTCTACCGGCAGATCCCGTACGAGATCCTCGGGTTCAAGGAGCTCGGCCTCCCGGTCGTCGTCGAGGAGATCTGCAGCAGGCCCCGCGGCCTTGTCCTGGTCACCGGCCCGACCGGCTCCGGCAAGTCGACCACCCTCGCCGCGATGATCGACAAGATCAACCGCGAGACGCACCAGCACATCATCACCATCGAGGACCCGGTCGAGTTCCTCCACCAACACAAGAGCTGCATCGTCAATCAGCGCGAGCTGCACGCCGACACGCACTCCTTCACCAACTCGCTCAAGAGTGCCCTCCGTCAGGATCCCGACGTCGTGCTCATCGGCGAGATGCGCGACCTTGAGACGATCGAGTCGGCGCTCCGCATTGCGGAAACCGGCCACCTCACCTTCGGCACGCTCCACACGAACTCGGCGGCGCAGACGATCAACCGTATCGTCGACGTCTTTCCCGCCCACCAGCAGCCGCAGATCCGCGCGCAGCTCTCGTTCGTTCTCGAGGGGATCCTCTGTCAGTCGCTGCTCCCTAAGGCGAACGGCAAGGGACGCGCGATGGCGATGGAGATCTTGGTACCGAACGCTGCCATCCGTAACCTGATCCGTGAGGATAAGGTGCATCAGATCTACTCCATGATGCAGACTGGACAGGCGAAATACGGAATGCAGACATTCAACCAGTCGTTGGCGACGCTCTACTTCAAAAAAGCGATCACGCTGCAGACGGCACTCTCACGTTCGTCGAATCCCGACGAGCTGCAGGAAATGATCTCCCGCGGTGCGGGAACGCTCATGCCGCAGGGTCCCCCGGCGGCAGCAGGTACTCAACGGCCGCGACCGGCTTAACCCCAGGAGGAATCGATGCCGACATTCGAATGGAAGGGAACGGGACGCAACGGACAGTCCCAGACCGGCATGCTGGTCGCGGACTCGAAAGACGCCGTGATCGCCGCGATGCGCCGCCAGCAGGTGGTGGTCACCGCGGTCAAGGAAAAGGGGAAAGAGATCGCCATCCCGAAGGCGGGCGGCAAGGTTCCCCCCCAGCTCATCGCGATCTTCACGCGTCAGTTCTCGGTCATGATCGACGCCGGCCTCCCGCTGGTGCAGTGCATCGAGATCCTCGGGTCGCAGCAGGACAACAAGAACTTCAAGCGCGCGCTCATCGCCATCCGGCAGGACGTCGAGTCGGGCTCCTCGCTCGCCGACGCCATGCGCAAGCATCCGAAGATCTTCAACGACCTCTTCACGAACATGGTCGCCGCCGGTGAGGCGGGCGGCATTCTCGACACGATCCTGCAGCGCCTGGCGCAGTACATCGAGAAGTCGGTCAAGCTGAACTCGCAGGTCAAGTCGGCGATGATCTACCCCGTCGCCGTCATCTCGATCGCGGTCATCGTCGTCGCGGTCATTCTCTGGAAGGTCATCCCGGTCTTCGCCTCGCTGTTCGCAGGCCTCGGCGCTACGCTGCCGCTGCCAACGCGCGTGGTCATCGCGCTGTCGAACTTTATCGGCGACTACTGGTGGCTGATCGGCGGAGTGGGCTTCGGCGGCTGGTACGCCCTCGGGCGCTACTACGCCACACCGAAAGGACGGCGCGTCATCGACAGGATCATGCTGAGGGCGCCGATCGTCGGCATGCTCCTCCGCAAGATCGCCGTGGCCCGCTTCTGCCGCACGCTCTCGACGCTCACCGCGTCGGGCGTTCCCATCCTCGACGGCCTCCAGATCACGGCCCGCACCGCCGGCAACTCGATCGTGGAAGACGCGATCATGGCGACGCGCAAGTCGGTCGAAGAGGGCAAGACGATCAGCGAGCCGCTCGGCGACACGGACGTCTTCCCGTCGATGGTCGTGCAGATGATCGCGGTCGGCGAGCAGACCGGTGCGCTCGATACGATGCTCTCCAAGATCGCCGACTTTTACGAAGACGAAGTCGATACCGCCGTCGCCGGCTTGATGAAGCTTCTCGAACCGCTCCTCATCGCCTTCCTCGGCGTCGCCATCGGCGGCATCGTCATCGCGATGTACATGCCGATGTTCACGCTGATCGGACAGATGGGTTAATCGGGCCGGCTGAGAGCCGGCCCCTACATATGCACAGCGACGCGCGCATGCTCATCGCGGTCCGCGTCGTCGTCGTGACGACGCTGCTGATGGCGTCGCTCATCATCCAGTTCACCGTCCGCGAGCTGCTGCCGATCACGTACATCTACCTGACGGCGGCGCTGGCGTACGGCCTGACGCTCTTCTACATCGGCATCGGCCAGCTCTTCCCGTCGCGCAAGCTGAGCCTCTATGTGCAGCTCTTCGGCGACCTCTGCGTCGAGACGCTGCTCGTCTACTTCACCGGCGCGCTCGACTCGCCGTTCTCGTTCCTCTACCTCGTCTCCATCATCACCGCGTCGATGATGCTCTACCGCCGCGGCGGCATCATGATCGCCTCGGCGTCGACGATCTGCTACGGCCTCCTGTGCGACCTGATGTACCTCCACATCATGCCGCTCCCCGAGCAGTCGCTCGTGGAGGTGTCGGCGTGGAGCTCCTCTCGCGTCTACTTCAACATCGCGACGAACCTCGCCGGCTTCTACGCCACGGCGCTCCTGACGTCGTACATCTCCGAGAAGCTCCAGAAAACCTCGGAAGAGCTGGTCGCGAACCGCCAGAACCTGGCCGAGCTCCGCGCGCTGAATCAGAATGTGGTGGAGTCGATCCCCTCGGGACTCATCACTTTCAGCGAGTACGGAACCGCGGCGTTCGCGAATCCCGCCTCGTCGATCATCCTCCAGAAGCGGCCCGCGGAAATCCTCGGCTGGCACGTCAGTGAGCTCGGCTTCTTCGATCTGCCGGGGTGGAACGACACGCGCGCCAAGCTCGCGAACGGCGTCGTCGTCCGCGGCGAGCAGGACTTCCTCGTCGACGACGACACGCGCAGCATCGGCTTCGCCATCACGCCGCTCAACACCCTCGAAGGGAAGGCGGCCGGCTACACGCTCATCTTCCAGGACCTGACGGACATGAAGAAGCTGGAGTCCGAACTGCGGCTGAAGGACCGCATGGCCGCTGTTGGCGAGCTCTCCGCCGGCATCGCGCACGAGATCCGGAACCCGCTCGCCGCCATCGCCGGCTCGGCGCAGGTGCTGCGCAATTCGTCGTCGCTGTCGCAGCAGGAGCAGCGGCTGATGTCGATCGTCCTGAAGGAAACGGAGCGGCTCAACAAGTCGATCGCCGACTTCCTCCGCTTCGTCCGTCCGCAGGAGAAGCGCGCCGCCGAATTCGACATCGCCGCGAGCCTCTCCGAGACGCTGGAGCTCCTCGCGAACTCCCCCGAGCTCCACGCCGACCACAAGATCGACGGCCAGATCGATCCGCCCTCGTTCCACATCGTCGGCGACGCCGATCAGATCCGGCAGGTGTTCTGGAACCTCGCCCGCAACGCCTTCCAGGCGATGTCGGGCGGCGGCACGCTGAAGGTGCGCACCGCGGCCGTCGACGACAGCTACCAGATCATCTTCACGGACAGCGGCCGCGGCATGACCGAAGGCGATCTCCGCCGCCTCTTCCAACCCTTCCGGACGAACTTCCCCACGGGCACCGGCCTCGGCATGGCGATCTCGTACCGCATCGTCCAGGAGCACGGCGGCAAGATCGACGTCACCTCGCGCGAAGGCGCCGGCACGACGATCACGGTGTCGCTGCCTCACGGGGTCTATGCTGAGCGCAGCGAAGCATCTCCGGTGGCGCCGCGAAGATCGGCACAAGTCGGCTCGCGCTAACCATTGCACCGGAGATTCTTCGCTACGCTCAGAATAGACTGTTGCGAACGGTGACCGACTCCCGCCTACTCGACGCAGGCCCGCTCGACGAAGAGATCCAGTCCGAGCTTTCCCTCCGCCCGAAGCGGCTCACCGAGTACATCGGCCAGCAGAAGGTGAAGGCGAACCTCGAGATCTCGATCGCGGCGGCCCGCAAACGCGCCGAGACGCTCGACCATGTCCTCCTCTTCGGTCCTCCCGGCCTCGGCAAGACGACGCTCGCGAACATCCTGGCGAACGAGATGGACGCCTCCATCCGCACGACCTCCGGCCCCGCGCTGGAGCGCCCGGGCGACCTCGTCGCGATCGTGACGAATCTACAGCCGGGAGAAATGCTCTTCATCGACGAGATTCACCGGCTCCCGGCGCAGGTGGAAGAGGTCCTCTACTCCGCGATGGAGGACTTCCACGTCGACATCGTCATCGGCCAGGGCCCAGCGGCGCGGACGATGAAGTTCGAGCTCCCGCGGTTCACGCTCGTCGGCGCCACGACGCGCGCCGGCCTCCTCACCGCGCCGCTGCGCGCGCGCTTCGGAATCGTCCACCGCCTCGACTTTTACGACGTCGACTCGCTCACCGTCATCGTCCGCCGCTCCGCCGAAATCCTCAGCATTCCGATCGACCGCGACGCGGCGGTCGAGATCGCGCGTCGCGCCCGCGGCACGCCGCGTATCGCGAACCGCCTGCTGCGACGCGTGCGCGACTACGCCGAGGTGAAGCACGAGGGGAGCGTGACCCTGGAGATCGCCCGCGACGCGCTTCTGATGCTCGAAGTCGACGAATATGGCCTCGACGAGATCGACCGCAAGCTCCTCACCGCCGTCATCGAGCGCTTCAACGGCGGCCCCGTCGGAATCGCCGCCCTCGCGTCATCCACTGCCGAGGATCGCGGAACGATCGAAGACCTCTACGAGCCGTACCTCATCCAGATCGGTTTCCTCCAGCGCACCCCCCGCGGCCGCGTCGCCTCCAAACTCGCCTACGACCACCTCGGCTACAAGCTCGGCGCCACGCGCCGGCAGAACGATCTTTTCTGATGGCAATCTTCGACTTACTCAAGCACGAACGGGACGTCCGCTCTTACGCTGCGGGCGATGTGATCTTCAATGAGGGCGATTCCGGCGACGCGATGTATGCCGTGCTCGAAGGGGAAGTCGAGATCGCGAAGCACGGACACCTCCTCGAGGTCGTACCGCTCGGTGGCGTCTTCGGCGAGATGGCGCTGATCGATCAGGAGCCGCGCAGCGCCACCGCGAAAGCGCGGACCGACTGCCAGCTCGCGCTCGTGAATCAGAAGCGGTTCACGTTACTCGTGCAACAGACGCCGTTCTTCGCCCTCCAGATCATGCACATACTCGCGGACCGGCTGCGGCGCAACACGAACGCGTAGCATCGCGCACTAGGACGCGATCGCGCCTCAGTCCTTCCGAAAATGCGCGCCCCGCGATTGCGGATTGCGCAACGCGGCGCTGGCGACGATCCCGGCCATTTGGGTGCCGTGAAAGAGCTCGACGATGTTCTTGCTCACGGTGGCCTCGTGGTAATACTTCGTGAGGCGGTTGCCGAGCTCGCGCATGTCGGCGACGGCGCGCTTGAGGCGCTCGTAGGTGCGGACGATCCCGACGTAGTTCCACATCGTGTGCTGGATCGTCGTCCAGTCCTGCAGCAGCAGCGCGGGATCCTCGAGGTTCTCAGGGCCGGGCGGCTTCCAGTCGGGAATCGTTTCGACCAGCGCTCCATCGATCTCGCCGACGCCGGCGGGCCGCGTCTTTGACGAAACCGTGCGCAGCTTCGCCTCGATCGACTTCGCCGTCGAGAATCCCCACGTCAGTCCTTCGAGCAGCGAGGTCGAGGCGAGCCGGTTCGCGCCGTGGACGCCGGTGCACGACGTCTCCCCGATCGCGTAGAGCCGAGCCAGCGTCGACTCCCCGCTCGTGTTCGCGAGCACGCCGCCGCAGAAGTAGTGCGCTGCCGGCACGACCGGGATCGGCTCTCGTTCGATGTCGACGCCGATCGCCGCGCACGCCTTCCGGATGTTCGGGAACCGCTCGCTGATCGGCTGGTGACCCTTGTAGAAGTTCGCGAGGTCGAGGTAGACGAACTCCTCTTTGTTCTGCGTCATCTCCTCGACGATGGCCCGCGCCACGACGTCGCGCGGCGCGAGGTCGCGCAGCGTCGGCGAGTACTTCTCCATGAAGTATTCGCCCTTGTGGTTCCGGAGCCGCGCCCCCTCGCCCCGCAGCGCCTCCGAGATCAGGAAGTGATTCGCCTTCTTGTCGGCGAGCGCGGTCGGGTGGAACTGCACGTACTCCGCGTTCATGATCTTCGCGCCCGCGCGGTGCGCCATCACCACGCCGTCGCCGATCGCGTTGCGGGTGTTCGTCGTGTGCAGGTAGATCTGCCCCACGCCGCCGGTCGCGAGCACCGTGAAGTCGGCGAAGACCGTGTAGACCTCGTTCGTCTTGTTGTCGAGCAGGTACGCCCCGACACATTCGTTCGTCAGCCGGTACCGCACCTGGACGTCGGTCGGATGGTGCTGCGTCGTCAGCAGATCGATCGCCGTGACCTCGGTTGCGAGCGTGATGTTCGGCTCGTTCTTCACCCGATTCAGCAGCGAGTTCTCGATCGCACGGCCTGTCGCGTCGCCGGCGTAGATGATCCGCGGGATGGAGTGCGCCCCCTCCTGCGTGAGGTCGAGCTCCCCCTCCTCGTTCGTCGAGAAGGGCACGTGCATCTCGTCGAGCAGGATCTGTTTGACGACCGCCGGCCCTTCCTCCGCCAGGAAGCGGACCGACACCTCGTTCGAGATACCGGCGCCGGCGGCGATGATGTCGTCGACCAGCTTCGCCGGCGAGTCGTTCTCGCCCTGGTAGATGATCCCCCCCTGCGCCCAGAAGGTGTTGCAGTCCTTCGGGTCGGCCGCCTTCGTGATGAGCAGGCAGCGAATTCCGGCCGACGCGAGCGTGAACGCCGTCGTCAGCCCGGCAATCCCGGTGCCGATGACGACGGCCGGAAAGTGCTCCCGATTCTTCAGCTTAGCCAAGGCGGGCGTATTGTAGTGCGATGCGAAAACTGATCGCTGTACTGGCGCTCACCGCGGCGCCGCTGCTCGCCCAGCAGTCCGACGTCACCGCCGGGGCGATCCATGGCACGTTGCTTCTTCCGGCCGACATGACCAAGCCGGTCCCCGTGGTCCTGATCATCGCCGGCTCCGGCCCTACCGATCGCGACGGGAACAGTGCGATGTTGCCCGGCCACAACGACTCGCTGAAGATGCTCGCCACCGACTTCGCCATGAACGGCATCGCGTCGCTGCGATACGACAAGCGCGGCATCGCGCAGAGCGCGGTCCCGGGAACGAAGGAGAGCGACCTCCGCTTCGACACCTACGTCGACGACGCCGTCGCCTGGTGCAACCAGCTTCATGTGCCGCGCTTTTCCGGCGTCGTCATCGCCGGCCACAGCGAAGGCTCGCTCATCGGCATGATCGCGGCGAAGAAGTGCGGCGCCGCCGGCTTCATCTCGCTCGAAGGCGCCGGCTTCCCCGCTGCCGACATCCTCCGCACCCAACTCAAAGGCCGTCTTCCCGAAGCGCTGCAGACGGAGAGCGAAAGAGTCCTGAAGAGCCTCGAGGCTGGCAAGACGGTCGACGACGTCTCGCAGACGCTCGTATCGCTCTATCGCCCGAGCGTTCAGCCCTACCTGATCTCATGGTTCAAATACGACCCGGCGAAGGAGATCGCGGCGCTGAAGATCCCCGTCCTCATCGTCCAGGGGACCACCGACGTCCAAGTGAGCATGGACGATGCGAAGCGCCTCGCCGCCGCGAGCCCGAAGGCGAAGCTCGTCACGATCGAGGGGATGAACCACATCCTCAAGATGGTCTCCGGCGACGTACAAGCGCAGCTCCCGTCCTACAGCGATCCCAAACTCCAACTCAGCGAGAAGCTCACGCCGGAGGTCGTGCAGTTCGTCCGCAGCGTTACGCCGCCGGCTGCGCGAACCCGGTGATCACGTACGACCCGCTCTTGATGTCCTTCTTGATCTTGATGATGTTGTTCGACTGAGCGTCTTCCAGCAGGTCGCTGAACGTGTCGTAGCCGTAGTACTCCTCGTTGAAGGTCGGCTTCTTCCGCTGCATCGTCTGCTTCACCATCGAGCCCCAGAGGATCTCTTTGTTCTCGCGCATGAGCGCCTTGATCGAGTCGATCAGGAGCTTGAAGACTTCCGTCTTCTTCTTGTCGCCGGATGGCACGTTCGGCGCCTTCTGCACGCCGCGCACGAGATCCTCGTAGAAGATCCACTCGTCGCAGTTGTCGATCAGGAGGTCGCTCGACGAGTTCTTCACGCCGACGCCGATGACGAACTTGTCGTTCTCCTTCAGCTTCGACACGAGCGGCGAAAAGTCCGAGTCCCCCGAGGCGACGACGAACGTGTCGATGTGCTCCTTGGACCAGCACATGTCCATCGCGTCGACCGCCATCCGGATGTCGGCGGAGTTCTTCCCGCTGTACGAGCGCGCCGGAATCTCCGTCATCTCGACGGCTGCCTCGTGCAGCTCGCGCTTGTAGTCGGGGAACTTGTCCCAGTCGCAATATGCGCGTTTGACGACGATCTTTCCCTTCTCGAGCAGGCGCTCCAGGAGGAGGTTGACCTCGAACTTCTTGTACTTTGCTTCAGTGACACCGATCGCGATGTTCTCGAAATCGATGAACAAGGCGATCTTTCGTTCGTTGCTCATTCTGTTTGGTGGGGAGCCGACGCCGGAATCGTCGTCGTTGCTCGTTTCTTCAAAGATTGGTTTTCGCACCATGAGTGGAAACTGAGTTTATCCTGTCTAGTTTGAACAAATACGTCAACCTGGCTCGGCCATTCACCCTCCTCCCGCCCCTGCTCGGCATCATCTCGGGGGCGATCTGCGCGTGGGGGTCGGCGCACAACCCGGATCTAACGAGGACGCTGACCGCCTCCGTCATCCTGACGGTCGTCCTAGGCTCCGTCTGCGCCGCGTTCCTCAATGCTGCCAACAACTCACTCAACCAGATCTACGACCTCGAGATCGACCGGATCAACAAGCCGAAACGGCCGATCGTGACCGGCGAGATCTCGATCCGCAACGCCTGGGTCTTCACCTGGATCCTGTACGCCCTCGGCCTCATCCCGACGTGGCTCGTGGTCGTCTTCCCCTTCACCACCTGGGGCCAGAAGCTCTACGCCCCTCTGTCGGCGCATGAATGCTTCTTCATCTACTTCATCGCCTTCATCTCGACCTTTGTCTACTCCGTCCCGGCCCTCGGGCGGACGAAGGCGCACCCGATCGGCGCCAACGTCACGATCGCCATCCCACGGGGATGCCTGCTCAAAGTCGCCGGCTGGACCATGGTCGCCCGCGCCACGGTCGCCGAGCCGTGGTTCATCGGCTCCGTCTTCATGCTCTTCCTCCTCGGCGCCGCCTCGACGAAAGACTTCAGCGACATCGAAGGCGATCGCGCCGGCGGCTGCCGGACCCTTCCGATCGTCATCGGCGTCCGCCGCGCCGCCTGGACCATCGCCCCGTTCTTCGTCTTCCCCTGGCTCCTGATGCCGATCGGCGCTCACTACGGCATCCTCACCGGTAACCGTAACCTATTGACACTATTCGGCTTCGCGCTCGCCGCCTGGGGCGTCTACACCGTCTACCTCATCGTCCGGAATCCCGACGAGCTGACGTCAACCGAGAACCACCCGTCGTGGCGCCACATGTACCTGATGATGATGTTCGCCCAGGTCGCGTTCGCTGTGGCGTACCTCGTGTGACCCGTTTCTCAGTGGGGCGCCGGCGGCCTCGCCGGCGTGGCCGCGCGCCAGCGCGGCTGTCGCCGCGCCGAGCCGGCGAGCCGCCGGCTCCCCCACTGAGCACGAAGAATAGGTAGCATGTGCCATGTTTTCAGTTGCGCGCGAGATCGAGGCGCTCCGCGATTCGGGCGCGGTCGCTGCTGAGGTTGCCCTCCCCCTGATCGCGCGCGAGAAGCGCGAGGTCGTCAGCGTCTACGCCGAGCTTCGCTTCCTGACGTGGGCCGGTGTGATGCTCATCGTCACCGGCGTCGGCGTCCTGGTGAAGAACCACCTCGACGAGATCGGGCCGCTCGCCATCGCCCTCGGCATCGGTGCCGCGGCCGCGGCCTGCTACGCGTGGGCAGCGTACAAGCGGAAACGCGAGGCGTCGCTCGTTGACGACTACATCCTCCTCCTCGCCGCCCTCCTCCTCTCCGCCGACCTCGGGTACATCGAGCGTACGTGGCACCTGCTCGGCGCGAACTGGAAAGAGCACCTGCTCATCCTCGCCGTCATCCACGGCGTGACCGCGTACATCTTCGGCTCGCGCCTCGTGCTCTCGGTGTCGCTCACCTCGCTCGCCGCCTACCTCGGCGTCCAGCGCAGTCTCGACGCGATCTGGGGCTCCAGCCGCTACCTCGCGCGGCGCGGCTTCATCTGCGCCGCCATCGTCCTCGCCTGGCGTTTCCTCGATGAGCGATATCGGAAAGAAAGCACGTTCACCCCGGTCTTCGACCACTACGCGGCGAACCTTGCCTTCTGGTCGGCGCTCATCCTCTCGGCCGACAAAGACCTCCGCCTCCTCGGCTGCCTGATCGCCCTCGGCCTCGCCGCCGCCTCGGCGGCTTACGGCTTCAAGATCCGCAGCGAGATGTTCCTCATCTACGCGTGCGTCTACGGCGTCATCGCGCTCGACGTCGCCATGGTCGATCTCATCGATGGACTAGCGCCGTTCTTCATCATGACGTCGTCCATGGTCGCGATCGTGAGCCTCTTCGTCATCCACGCGAAGATGCGGAAGGAGGAAGCATGATCTGGCCCTCCGTCGCCGACGAACGCGCCGCGGCGCTGAAGAAGCTCAAGCTGCCGGCGGATACCGGCAACTGGAAGCATTACCGCCTCCACGTCCAGGTCGCGTTCTTCATCCTGACGCTGATCGGGATCAGCGCCTTCTCCGGCTTCGCCATAGTCAATCGAACGGCCGGCTCGATCTTCAACGCCCTCCTCGTCCTCGCGGTCGCCGAGTTCCTCATCCAAAAGCAGCGCTTCTTCGCGACCGGCGTCGAGACGGCGCTCTGGCTGGCGGGAGTGGTCTACATCCTCGTCGCGCTGCCGCATACCGGCTCGAACGAGGCGATTCTGGTGGTCGGAGCGTTGGTCGGGATCGCCGGCGCGAGGCTCCTGAACCCCTTCATCGGCGGCCTCGCGGCCATGTCGATCATCGTCTACATGGCGGTGGCGAATGCGACCCCGCTGCAGACCGTGCTCGTGTCCGTCGTGATCGCGCTTGGCGCCGCGGCGGCGCAGATCATCGAGTGGCAGCGTCGCTCGGTCGATCGGCTCTTCCAGACCATCGCGATCCTGGCGCCGCTCGCCGGCGTGATCGCGGCGGAGTTCGAAAGCCAACCGGATCACGCCGCAATCGCGGCCGTGTACATCATCGCTGCCGCAATCGTCCTTGCGATCGGCATCGCGCTCCGCTCGCGAGCCTTCCTGCTCGCGGGCGCCGTCAACGCGACAGTGGCGAGCTACGAAGCCTCCCACCTGATTGCCGCGTCGCTCGAGGCGAAGCTGATCGGAGGCGGCATTCTGCTGCTCGCCATCGCGATCGTCACCTCGCGGATTCTCCAAAAACACACCACCGGCTTCGTGACCACCGAATCGAGCCTCACCGGCTATGACGAAGTCATGCAGATCGCCGGGGCGATCCACGTCAGCCCGAACGCTCCCGCCGAGCAACCTACAGGCGGTGGATTCGAAGGTGGCGGCGGAGGCTTCGGTGGCGGCGGAGCCAGCGCCGGATATTGAACATTTCCCCCTGAAATTGTTCCACGTGCCACAACTCCTGTGCAGTCGCGGGCGCTTTTCCACACACTTCCGTCGCCCGCTTAATTTTCGCCATTTTTCTCTCCGGCTGCGTCTGCTATTAGCTGCGGAAATCGCCTCGAAATCGTTGCGGAAAAACTTTACGCAATCCGGACGCTAATCGTGTGCGAAAAACCTGTGCAGAACATGTGGAGAAAACGCGGATTTTATGAGGAAACTCGCATGAACTGCCTGTGCAAAAGCCTGCGGATAACTTGCGGGGAAGTGGCGGAACCCTCGCGGAGAATGCATCGAAACCGATCCCACGACGCTGTGCGTAACCTGCTGAAATGTTGTGACTTGCCCGACATGTTGTGGTTCTCGATGCACCGCACCACAACATGTTGTGGACATCCCCTTGACATCAGTTTCCACCGAGCGTAGGTTGTGTCGCATACAACAACTTGGTGACAGCGAGGGAGGACAATGAAGGATTTGAAGCAGCAATCGCGTCTTGTCACTCGTTCCCAGATCCGGTCCGTCTCTCTCCAGATTCGCGACTATCAGGTAACGCTCAAGGTCAAGTCGGCCGTGCCGCAGCTCAATCCGCAGTTGTCTCGCCACGCCGTTCGTTGAGTTCGTTTTGAGATAGTTCGGCGTGCCGGAGGCCAACCTCCGGGCGCCAGTGAAGGGGAGGTAGGGGATGGAAGGTCGGACGTAGGGACATCGGAACACCGCGAGCGTCTGAAAAGGATCCGCAGACACTCGCCGCCGATATCCTTCGAAGTCGCGAGCTTCCCTCCTCTATTTTTTTCTCCGTAGGAGAAGCTGATGACTGCAATCGATGTGACCAACTCTTCTCTCCGTCCACGCACCCCCGCCCGCCCGCCGAAAGCTGCGAAGAAAGAGACCAAACCGGGCGGCATCTCCGTCGACCGCGTCTTCACCAAGCCGGGCGTCGACGTGTTCGACACCTGCGAATGGGAAATGCGCAGCGCCGTCATCACCAGCGAGCGCGGCGAGATCGTCTTCGAACAGAAAGACGTCGAGATGCCGAAGTTCTGGTCGCAGATGGCGACCAACGTCGTCGTCTCGAAGTACTTCCGCGGCCACCTCGGCACTCCCGAGCGCGAGTCGAGCGTCCGCCAGCTCATCGGCCGCGTCGTCCGCACCATCACCCAGTGGGGACGCGAGGGCGGCTACTTCGCCACCGAGGGCGATGGCGACACCTTCCGCGACGAGCTGACGCACATCCTTCTCTACCAGATGGCGTCGTTCAACTCGCCGGTCTGGTTCACCGTCGGAGTCGAGCCGCGGCCGCAATGCTCGGCGTGCTTCATCAACTCCGTCAACGACACGATGGACTCGATCCTCGGCCTCGCCAAGACCGAGGGGATGCTCTTCAAGTACGGCTCGGGAACGGGATCCAACCTCTCCCATATCCGCTCGTCGAAGGAGCTCCTGGCGGGCGGCGGCACGGCCTCGGGGCCGGTGTCGTTCATGCGCGGCTACGACTCGTTCGCCGGCGTGATCAAATCAGGCGGCAAGACCCGCCGCGCCGCCAAGATGGTCATCCTCAACGCCGACCATCCCGACATCCTCGACTTCATCGAGTCGAAGGAGAAGGAAGAGAAGAAGGCGTGGGCCCTGATCGACGCCGGCTACGACGGCGCCTTCAACGCACCGGGCGGCGCCTACGACTCCGTCCAGTTCCAGAACGCCAACCACTCCGTCCGCGTCACCGACGACTTCATGCGCGCCTACGAGAAGGACAACGACTGGCAGACGCGCGCCGTCACCGACCACTCGCGCGTCATGGCGACCTACAAAGCGCGCGACCTGATGCGCAAAATGGCCGAGTCGGCGTGGGTCTGCGGCGATCCCGGCATGCAGTTCGACACCACCGTCAACGACTGGCATCCGTGCCCGAACACCGCGCGCATCAACGCGTCGAACCCCTGCTCGGAGTACATGTTCCTCGACGACTCCGCCTGCAACCTCGCCTCGCTGAACCTGATGAAGTTCTACAGCGAGACCGAGGGCTTCGACGTCGAGGCCTACCGTGCGGCGCTCCGCATCGTCATCACCGCGCAGGAGATCACGGTCGACTACGCCTCCTACCCGACGCCGGCGATCGAGAAGAACTCCCACGCCTTCCGCCCGCTCGGCATCGGCTACGCCAACCTCGGCGCCCTCCTCATGGCCCGCGGTCTCGCCTATGACAGCGATGAAGGCCGCGACTACGCCGCCGCCATCACCTCGATCCTCTCGGGCGAGTCGTACGCGCAGTCGGCCCGCATCGCCGAGAAGCTCGGTCCCTTCGCCGGCTACCCGGTCAACGAAGAGCCGTTCCTCCGCGTCATCGACAAGCACCGCCGCGCCGCGTATCGCATCAACAACCGCGCGATCCCGGCCGACCTCGCCGACGCCGCCGCCACCGTGTGGGACGAGGCGTACGCCCTCGGCCAGCAGCACGGCTACCGCAACGCCCAGATCTCCGTCCTCGCGCCGACCGGCACCATCGCCTTCATGATGGACTGCGACACCACCGGCATCGAGCCCGACATCGCCCTCGTCAAGTACAAGAAGCTCGTCGGCGGCGGGATGCTGAAGATCGTCAACAACACCGTCCCGACCGCGCTCAAGCGCCTCGGCTACGACGACAAGCAGATCAAAGAGATCGTCCAGTACATCGACGAGAACGACACCATCGAAGGCGCCCCGCACCTCATCGACTCGCACCTGACCGTCTTCGACTGCGCGTTCAAGCCGGCCAACGGCACCCGCTCCATCCACTACGCCGGCCACCTCAAGATGATGGGCGCCGTGCAGCCGTTCATCAGCGGCGCGATCTCCAAGACCATCAACATGCCGACCAACGCCACGATCGAGGAGATCGAGCAGGCGTACTACGAGGCCTGGAAGCTCGGCCTCAAAGCCGTCGCCGTCTACCGCGATGGCTGCAAACGCTCCCAGCCGCTATCGACCGCGAAAGACAAGACCGGTCTCGAGGCGCTCGGCGTCGGCGCCACCGCCGTCCGCCGCAAGCTCCCCGACGAGCGCGAGTCGATCACCCACAAATTCTCCATCGGCGGCCACGAGGGCTACATCACCGTCGGCAAGTACGAAGACGGAACGCCGGGCGAGATCTTCATCACCATGGCGAAAGAAGGCTCGACCATCTCCGGTCTCATGGACAGCTTCGCGACCATGACCTCCCTCTCCCTGCAGCACGGCGTCCCGCTGCAGCTCCTGGTCGACAAATTCACGCACACCAGATTCGAGCCGAGCGGCTTCACTAAGAATCGCGAGATTCCGATGGCGAAGTCGATCATGGACTACATCTTCAAATGGCTCGCGATCAAGTTCCTCCCGAGAGAGAGCCAGGCCGAAGCCGGCGTCATCCTCCGCGACGACGTCGTCGCCTCTGCTGCTCCCGCCACCAATGTGACTGCCCCCACCCCGAAGGACATCTCCTTCATAGACACCGTCTCCGCCGCCGCCTCCCTCCCCCCCGCCGCCCGCGACCTGTCAGCGGTAGACGCGAAGGTCGTCGGCTTCATCATGCCCCCCAAAGACGCCGACGCCCCCAACACCAAAACCGGCGCCCCGATCCGCTTCCAGCAGGACGCACCAAGCTGCTCCGACTGCGGCTCGATCATGGTCCGCAACGGCGCCTGCTACAAATGCCTCAACTGCGGCAGTACCAGCGGGTGCTCGTAGGCGAATGGCTTAGTCCCGCCTGGGGTAAACGTAGGGATGTGAAGAGGGCGGCCGCGAGGCCGCCCTTTGGTTTGGCTGATTCGAAGTTCCGATGAGGCTCATGGTAGTCAGCGGTGAGAGCGCATTCGATAATATAATTCTTCCGTGGCGGTACCCCTATTCAAATGGCCAGGCGGGAAGCGTTGGTTAGCTCCAACGTTGGTCGAGCTTGTGAGAACGCGTTTAGGTCGAGGTTCCACTTATTTTGAGCCGTTTGCGGGTGGTGCGGCGCTATTTTTTGCGCTCACGCCGAAGCGAGCTGTCCTTACGGACATTAACTCGGCTTTAGTCGAATCCTATACGGCGGTTCGCGACGCTCCCGACGCTGTGCTTCGGGCGCTCAGGCGAATTCCGGTGAATGAAGAGGAATACTATCGCAGACGCGCGGCCAGACCCCGTTCCGCCGTGGGACGTGCCGCAAGACTGCTATACCTAAATCGGACCGCCTTTGCGGGAATGTACCGCGTGAACCGCAAAGGTGAGTTCAATGTGCCGTATGGCGGCGGTCGAAGTCACGCCATACTTTGGGAGCGGGATATCCTTCATATCGCCTCGGGGGTTCTCAAGCATACCACCATCGCAGCCTGCGATTTCGCCAACACCATGCGCCGAGCCCGCGATGGTGATGTCGTTTATTGCGATCCGACATACACCACCGCGCACAACAACAACGGCTTCGTGCGGTATAACGAATGTAATTTTTCGTGGCACGATCAACACCGATTGGCAGAAGCGGCGGCCCGGGCGGCCGCTCGAGGCGCGACCGTCATCATCAGCAATGCACATCATAAAGCTATCGCAACGCTTTATCCGAGCTGGCAGGTTCGTATCATTAGTCGCTTGAGCCTAATTTCTCCGCATCGAACAGCGCGGGTACCGATTACCGAGTATCTCATCGTGTCGCCAACTCGCCGCTAAAATGGGCGTATTCCTTGACGCAGCATACCGAGTTCTCTTGGCGCGTGGCCGAGCGATGTCGTCTCGCGAAATAGCCGACGAGGCTGTTCGGCGCGGCTATTTGGATAGTAAGGGCAAGACGCCTTGGCAGACCATGAAGTCTAAGCTATCGACTGATATTTTGCGTCAGGGCGAGAGGTCCGCGTTCATGCGTACCGGCCAAGGTCAATTCGCATTGCGGGCATGGACTTCGAATGCGGAATATGTGGCCGATCGATACAAGAAGTCTCTCTTCGATGAAGAAATCATGGTGTTTCCGCGTCTCCGCCTTTCCGAGTACGCTCCCGCACCAGGCCTCCACTTTAGCGACCTCGCTGGTCTGATCCGGCAATGTCAGCCGATGCGTCGCTCCGATGCAGAAGCCGACATGTCAGTGGTCCAGTTAGTGTCAGCGTTTGTGGTTCGGAATGGGTCGAAAGTTCTGACTCACAAGAGGACAAAGCGCCTACCCGAATCACGGCTGCACGGCTTCTATTCGCTGACCTTTGGCGGCCATCTCAACCCTTCCGATATCACACCACTTTTCAGTCCCTCCAAGCCCGAGCAATGGGCTCCCTGGCTTCTGAGAGAGCTCGGGGAGGAGGTGAAGTTCCGAGGAAACCCTGTCGAGAGTCTCGTCTTCAGAGGCTTGCTTTACGATAACGCGCGCGAAGTCAGCACGCAGCATGTTGGCGTAACATACGAAATCACGGTGCACTCTCAAGAATTTGCAATCGGCGAGCGGGGGTTTCTGATGGATGCGAAGTTTGAAAGTCTATCGGAGATCCGCGCTCGCGCCGCCGAGTTCGAGAATTGGTCACTGCTGCTTCTCGAATCCATGGAGCACCAATGGGCAATTTAGGTGCCGTCCTTCTCGGGGTTGCGGCAAACGCTGCATGGGCGGGCATCCTTTATCTGCTAAAACGAGTCCAAGATCCATCGGGGCGGTGGCACCCCTTTGTACGTGTTGGGTTGCTCGTGACCGCGTCGGTCATCTTCATCGTAGCCAACGAGTTCTACCGTACGCTATTTCCAGAGTACTCGGTCTGGTTTCTAGCCCTTTCTTTTTCACTCCTTGCCTTCAGCTGGTGGAGTGAAGTTCGACGTTACTGGCGGCTTGGTATCGTTGGCATCGGCAGAGCGGTTGACGCCGACCGCTACGGCGGTGCTCTCGCATTGTGTAGTAACTCGTTCGATTTCTTAGGCATCGGGGCGCGTAAACTGACCGACAAGCAGCCGGCGTTCGAGGAGGCTGTGAACCGATGTCATCGCCCGAATCGGCCGATTCGCTTCTTGCTTTGTGCTCCAGATAACCCACAGCTGATTGCTTTTGCACGCCAGGCGGGTGAGCCCGAGGGCGAATATCAGGAGAAGGTAAAATCCTCGCTTCGTGCAATTCGTCGTCTTCACGACGAGCGCGCTCGCAATATCGAGGTCAGGTTCTATGAGCAGCTGCCCGTCTTTCGTCTGATGTTCGTTAACGATGAACTTTGTCTTGCAAGTTATTATGTTTTTGGCGAAGGCGATGGATCTCAGCTCCCTGACGTTTATATCCGGAGGCGGGCTGGCAAGCGAGATGTAGAATCGATCTATTATGGTTTTCGGCGGTACTTCGACTTGGCGTGGGAATCGGCCTCGCCGTGGGATTTCAGCTCTCACATGGGATAGCCGCCTTGGCACGCATTAGCGAAGGGTCAGCGCACGGGCGTTTTCAGCCGTTTCACCTCGGCCATCTCGAGTACGTAAAGGCCGCAAAGGAGGAATGCGATTACCTTTGGGTTGGCATCACGAAGTACGACGTGTCTCTCGGCGCGATGAACCCGTTGGGTACCCGGAGGGAGCAGCCGGCGAATAACCCATTTACTTACTACGAGCGTGTGAAGATGATCACAGGCGCGCTCGTTGAAGAGGGCGTCGCCCCGTCAGAGTTTGGTTTCATTCCGTTTCCGATCGAGACTCCGGGCCACTTACCAGCGTTCCTACCAAAAACCGTCCCATGCTTCACTACGATCTGCGAAGAGTGGAACCGGCAGAAAATCGCTGTTCTGGAGGAGGCAGGCTACCTCGTACGGGTCTTGTGGGAGAAGCCTAAGTTGATTTCCGCCGCCGAAGTACGAGAGTCGCTCATCGCCGGGGATGAACTATGGCGGAGTAAAGTTCCGAGGTCGGTCGCGGTTGAGCTTGAGGCTATGAACGCTTCTGAGCGGCTTCGCAGCATCGCGCATCAGCGCTAACGTTAGTGATGGGCGCAGGCCAGCTCCTTGCGCTCTCGGCGCCTACAGAAGTTGCAGGACGCGGCTACAGTTTCGGGATCTCGAGGTCGCGGCAGATCTTCGTGCAGAGGTACTCATTGATCTCGCGATGGCGGGGGACACTGCTAGCCTTTTGGCGCGTACGGTTGACGTAGATCGAGTGGTCGCCGCCCTCTCTCAGCAACTCACATCCTTCCTGTTCGAGATGACGTATGAGGTCGCGGCGTTTCATTCACCCGATGGGCAACAGCTCTCGGATCGCCTCGCGGCCTTCGAGCGATTCTTCGGCCAGCGTGCGGTTCGCTTCGAGCACGAGCTCGATTGCTTCCTGAAGGTTGTTCCGTGCTTCCTCAAGCGTTGCGCCCTGAGTGTTCGCTCCCGGCAGTTCTTCCACGAAGGCGATGTAGCCCTCCGGTACCGGGACGTAGACGGCTGTCCAGTTGGTCATGACGATCATGTTAACCGGAGACGCTGGTCGGGCATTCGGTGGACGGCGTCAATTGAACCTGCCTAAGGTTCTGCTATCGACTGCTATCGCTTTCGCCACACCTCTTCGAGAAGCACTGCAGGCGTGACCTTCAACGCTACCGCCAGCCGCACGATCACCGGCAACGTTGGCACGTTTTCCCCGCGTTCTAGAAATCCAAGGTATGTCGCGCTCATCTCGGACGCTTCGGCGAGCTGCTCCTGCGTCCAGCCGCGCGACTCGCGTAGCTTGCGGACGGTCGCCCCGAAGACCTCTCCGAGAGGATCTTTTTCTTTCTTGCGCGGCACCCCTTGCATCTAAGCCATGGTTAACCTACATTGTCACGTAACCATGGCTGCTGCGATGCCAACGGACTCGCATAAGAGTCGGAGCAAGACAACCGGTGATTCGATGCGGCGGGTCTTTCTCGCTCGCCAGGATTCGTATACGCCGGCCGAATCGGCGAAAGTTCTCGGTTGGACGCCTTCAGAGGTGAAGCGAGCGATCGAAGCGGGGATCGTCGCGGTCACGCCTGAGGACTCCGGCGTTCGGATCGCCTGGCGCGAGATCGCCGTGATGCTGACGGAACGGTATCCACAGGCCGAGATCGAGAGCGCGCTCGGGCCGGCGATGGCGTCGGTGGTTCCGGAAGCCGTCAGGCTCACTGAGCTCCGGGTTCGAATTCCGCGGTATCAGGTCGTGATGCTGGCGAAGCTCGCGGGGCGCGAGGGGATCTCGGTCGACGAGCTGATGTCGCGGCACCTGCTGGACCTTGCCGGCTCCGAGGTGGATTGGCTGCGGCGCCGCATCCGCGGGTTCGAGGCGGCGATGCGGTGGCCGGAGGAGTGATCAGACTCTTGGCGTAGGATGGAACGAGCATGAGGAGGCAACTGGTCCGAAGTGGCGACCGCGTGACGCTCGAGCTCGAGGAGTCCGAGCTGGAGAAGCTGGGCGTCGGCGAGAACGCGGAGGTCGATGTTTCGATCGACGGCCGCGTGCTGGTGGTCGTCCCCGTTGAGAGCGAGGCGGGAGACGACGCGTTCGAACGCGCCGTCGAGAAGGTGAACAGCCGCTACGAAGGCCTGTTTCGCCGCCTGAGCAAGTAGCGACGGTGCGGTTCCTTTCCATCGACGAGGTGCTCGCACTGCACGCGCAGCAGATCCGGCTCTTTGGCGGAGCTGCCGGGGTTCGCGATCTCGGATTGCTGGAGTCGGCGGTCGGAAGTGCGGCTGCGACGTTCGACGGTGCTTTCCTGAACGAGACGCTGTTCGACATGGCGGCCGCGTACCTCTACGGCATCTGCCGGAATCACCCGTTCGTCGACGGCAACAAACGGACGGCGACCGCCACGGCGCTGGTGTTTCTCGAGTTGAACGGCGTCTGGATCGAGGCGGATGAGGATGAGTTCTACGAGTTGGTGATCGGCGTTGCCGAGGGAGCGGTCGACAAGGCGGCTCTCGCTTCCTTCTTCGAGAGGCACACCGTCCGTCGACCCTGATCGCCGGCAGGGTTGCCGGCGCCACACTGAAGCGGCGAGCTCGCTCGCTAGACAGCCAAGAACCGCTTCGAGAGGTCGATATCCGGACTCAGGGCTCGTCGTCGAGGATGTCGATCTCAAATTCGACCCTCCCGAGGTCGACGAAGACGCGTAGGTGTTCGAATCGAGAGTCCGGGAGCGCGTTAACTGGGTCCGGGAGCTAGTTCACTAGGTCCGGGGGCTAGTTAACTCGGTCCGGGAGCTAGTTCACTAGGTCCGGAGGCTAGCTCACTAGGACCGGGGGCTAGTTCACTAGGTCCGGAGGCTAGCTCACTAGGTCCGGAGGCTAGCTCACTAGGTCCGAAGGCTAGTTAGCTGGGTCCGGAAGCGCGTTAACGCGGTTCGAGACCACGTTCGTGCGGTCTCAGACCGCGTTTTCGCGGTCCGAGAGCTCCTTTTCGCGGGCAAACGTTGTCCTAGCGACCTCGGTTGAGGCGATAGCGGCGCGCCTTCGGGCGCAGGCGGCGCGCGACGACCGCTCGCTTGACGGGGTCGGGGACAGAACGGGCTTGGCGTGGCACTCTCTCATAGGAGCCTACATGCCGTCTCATTTCCGAGCGCGCGTCTGGAGCGTCGCCGGGTTCTTCGCGTCCCTCTTGCTCGCAGCATCCAGCCTTCGGGCCGAGACGCGGATGACGCTCGCGCGGGTGCCGCTGTACTCCGCTCCCACGGCTCGCTCCCGCGTCGTCGCCACCGTGCCCGCGGGCGTGCAGCTCTCGATCAAATCTTGCTCGAAGGCTTGGTGCACGACGTCGTGGAATGGCGCCAAGGTCTGGGTCGCAAGACGCGATCTCGGTGCGCCGAAGAGTGGCGAGGCGACCCCGAAACGGAACGGCAAGGGGTACTCCGTCAACTCGGACGGGAAGCGAATCCCGTCACCTCAGATGAGTCCCTCCGGCCCGCCCGCGGGAGCTACCGCGCAGTGCAATGACGGGAGCTATTCGTTCTCCGCTCATCGGCGGGGAACGTGCTCGCACCACGGGGGCGTGCGGCAGTGGCTTTGAGGCCTCCCTTTCCATGACACGAAACTGGCGATACGCTCCACTCGGGGGTACGAGCCTCCGTTCGTCTGCACGCCGCAGGAATTGATGGGTGAGTGAGATGGCAGATTATGAAGATCCGATCGTCGAGGAGACGCACAAGACTCGCGAGAAACTGCTCGAACGCTACGGCGGCAGCACCGGCTATGCCGAGCACCTGAAAGAGGTCGAGAGTCAGATGAAGGAACGGATCATCTCTCGCAAACACCGCGAGCCTGTCAAAGGGACGCGAAGGGCTTCATAGCTGGCCGCCGGCCGGATTTGTGGTGGGAGAATCCGAATTGACGGCGTAGATCAGAATGTTGGCGTCGACCAGGTTCACTTCCGCATCTCGAGCTTCAGGGCGATCTCAACGTCCTCGAGTGCATCGGCAAGCTGCAGGGCCTTGTCGAGATCGATTCCAGGCAAAGGTTGTCCGAGCGACGCTGGTTTGAGGCGATAGCGGCGCGCCTTCGCCGGCGCCTTTTGCGCACTCAGGCCGGCGTGGAGAGTCTCATTGACGACCTGCTTGAACGGCTTCCCGGAGCGGTGCGCGATTTCCTTCAGATGTCGGGCGAGACGCTCTTCGATCGTCAGCGTCGTTCTCATACAGGCATCGTAACAACAGAGCACCAGGCATCAATTCATCATCTATCTGGGAGACCTAGGCCGCGTTACACTCCGCGCGCACCACCACAAATGGAACCAACGGAGGAACGAATGAGGCGAACCATGGCTCTTGCGGGCACTCTCTCGGCGGCGTGTGTGCTCTTCGCGGCGACGCTCTCGGCGGCGCCGGTGAGGGAGACCGTCCACGTCGTCATCGCCAACGGTCCGAACGCGGGGACCTACAACGGCGAGACGGATCGGGGCGGCTGCTCGGCCGGACTGACCGGGGCGGGGAGTTTCGGGAACCAGTTCTCGATGCCGAGGGAGAAGGACCCGAAGAAGTTCAACAGTCTTCAGCTCATCGTGCCGAACGCGAAGGCGGCAGCGGGCGGCACGCATGACTTCGAGCTGCACGTCGGCTTCGGGTCGATCCTCAACCGGAGCGCCGAGTACGAGATCGTCACAGGGAAGGGAAAGGGGACGGGAACTGTCACCGTCGCCGACCATGGCGCCACCGCGACGGTCACGTTCGAAGGAACGACCGCCGCCGGCGTGAAGTTGCACGGCACGATCGACTGCAAGAGCGTCCTTCGGGGACGCTGACGCGCGGCGCCCCAGTTTTGTGTGCGGGGCGGGCTCTCAGCCCGCTCCAGGGCCGGCTGAGAGCCGGCCCCACACATGAAGAACCCGCCGCCGGGTGCGGGGCGGGCTCTCAGCGCGCTCCAGGGCCGGCTGAGAGCCGGCCCCACACATTAAGAAGCACCGAACGAATCCGTCGACACGCGATCTGAACCCGCCGCCGGGGCGGCGGCGCTACACTGTGGCATCGCAAGTCTGGTCGCGGCCGTCTTCGTCGCCTTCGTGGCACTCCTGCATGTCGGGTTCTTCGTCCTGGAGTCGTTTCTCTGGACCAAGCCAACCGGGCGCCGCGTCTTCGGGCTCACGGCGGAGAAGGCGCAGGACTCGGCGTCACTCGCTGCGAATCAGGGCGTCTACAACCTCTTCGTGGCGGCAGGGTTGATCTGGGGACTCGTGGCACACGACTGCGCGTTCCAGATCAAGCTCTTCTTCCTTGGGTTCGTCGTCATCGCGGGCATCGTCGGCGCCATCACGGCGAAACGGTCGATCCTGTTCGTGCAGGCATTGCCCGGCGCCGTGGCGCTGCTGCTCGTTCTTTTCGCGCAGCGGTAGTCGATCGCGCCGGACGAACAGTGACGCCTTACGCCGGCTGCCACAACTCGATCGGGTTTCCCTCGGGGTCGTGGATGCGGGCGAAGCTACCGTAGGGGTACTTCTGCACGTCCGCCACTTCGATGCCGCCGTCGCGGAGCTGGGCAACTATGGCGTCGAGATCGCGGACGCGGAAGTTGATCATCCACTGTTGCGCCTCGCGGCCGAAGTACTCCGTCTTCACGGGGAATGCCTCGAATACGGTGGGGCCGGCGTCCTGCTGCCACGGTTCGTCGGGACACTCAGGCGCCGGCCCGACGCCGAGGTGCTTCGCATACCACTCCTTCAGCGCCTTCGGATCCTGCGCGCGAAAGAAGATTCCGCCGATGCCTGCCACTTTTTCCATGGCGGGATTCTATGCTTCACGCGAGATGCTCGCCTAAGGCCTGGCTACTTTGGCAGGCGCTTGAATGCTTCGACCACGCGGAGGTCCTTCGGCATCAGCATGGCGGCGCGGTTCAGGAAGGCTTCCGCTTCCAGCTTGTGGCCGAGGACGGATTGGATCTGGCCGGCGTAGAGGTAGGCGACGGAGGCGTTGGGGTCGATGCGGATGGCGTTTTTCAGCATCTTCATGACGATCGGCGCGGGCGAGACGCGGAGCAGGTAGCGGCACCATGCGACCTCGGCGGCGTACGTGCCGTTTTGGGCGTCGCATTCGGACGCCATCTCGAATGACGACAGCGCCTCACGCGTCTTTCCGGCGGCCATCATGGCGCGTCCGGTCTTGCACAGCTCCTCGGGGTCGATGAGCGCGGCGGCGCTGCGTTGGGCGGCCGCGGCCTCTTCGTCGCGCAATTTCTGCCGGCGTTTGATCAGCCGCTCGCGGCGATCGGGGTCGGCAAGCTCGGCGTATGCGCGCGCGCCGGCGAGGAAGACTTCCTGCGCTTTTTCGCGCACGCCTTCGGACGCGTTCTCCGGAAAGTTCGACGGAGCGAACTTCTCCGAGGTGCTCACGAAGGCGCGGATGAGATCCGGCAGCGAGGCATCTTCGTTCGCGCCGAAGAAGTCGAATGCGTCCTTGCGACGGAAGGAGAGGTACGCGTCCATCACCTCCTCGGCGCTCGCGGTTGCGTGCGCGGCGACGGGAGGGGGCGGAGGCGCAGCGGCAACCGGCGCCGCTTTGGTGTCGAACGGCGGCATCCAGATCGACGGCGTGCCGGTGACTGCGACGATGCCGAGGAGCATCAGGGCGTAGACGATGCGATTGAGGTCCTCGGGGTCGATACCGGACTTTTCGCGGATGACGTCGAACGCCGTCCCCTTCTTCGCGGCGTCGATGACGCTCTGCTGCTCTTTGGTGAAGCGGACGTCGTCGAAGCCGAAGAGCGGATCGGAGGCGATGGCGAGGTGTTTTCCGTTGGCGATCGAGGCCGCCTCGTCGGCGCTCTCCTGCTCTTCGACTTTGAGGATGCCGGTGACGATGAGCTGCGGCGTTTTGACGCGGAGCGCGGAGCCGGTGGTGGGGGCGTCGTAGGAGATCGACCAGGTGCCGCTCTTCCAGGCGAACGGCTCGAGGAGCTTGCGGCCGAGGTTCTGCTGGAGGACGCGATAGAGCTCGGTCGGCGCGAGGAGCTTGCGCTCGATGAGGATCTCGCCGAGGGGCACGCCGCGCGAGGTCGACTGATTCAGGGCGGCGTGGCAGTCGTGCTCCGACAGTCTCCCCTGCGCCACGAGGAAGCGGCCGAGGGTCTCGGTGGCGATGTTCGAGCGGCACTCGACGGGCGAGCCGGCGTCGAAGACGATCTGCTTTTCGAGCGGGGTGCGCCGCAGCTCGAGCACCGCGGTGCGCTCGCGCAGCGCCAGCGCGAGTAGCAGGATCGCGTACGGCGTCTGCTGCAGGTCGCCGCTACGCGCGCGAAGGATCTCGTCGAGTTGTTCGCGGGTCGGCATGAGCGGGGAATTGTATGGTTGCGAGGTTGCGGGGTTACGGGGTTACGAGGTTGCGGGGTTACGAGGTTGCGGGGTTACGAGGTTGCGGGGTTGCGGGGTTGCGGGGTTGCGTGGTTGCGGGGTTGCGGGTT
>DASXHZ010000090.1:0-44773 GCA_036488085.1 Thermoanaerobaculia bacterium | reverse complement strand
TGAGCGCATCGACGAACATGTGAAAGCTTTCGATGCCGGGATAGTGCGCCGCCACTTCGTGAAAGGTGCGCAACCAGAGATCGCCGCCGAAGCGCATGACGTTGTTCTTGTCCGACATGCAGACCGACTTGCGGCCGGTTTTCTGGGCGAACTCGAAGGCGTAGCGGATGATGCGCTCCACCCCTTTGTGCGTGGAGACGTCTTCCTGAACGGCGATCTCTTCGTCCGTCCCCTTCTTGAAGTTGCCGCCCATGCCGACGTAGGCCCCTTCCGTGTTCTCGCGGAAGATGACGAAGTCAATATGTTGACGATCCTTCCCCTTCAGCGGCGAGAGGCGCTCATTGAGCAGCTTCACCGGCCGGTAGTTGACGTAGAGGTCGAGCTGGAAGCGCATGCCAAGGAGGATGTCGGCGGCGTGCTTCATGTCGGGAACGCGCGGGTCGCCGAACGCACCGAGGTAGACGGCGGCGTAGTTGTTCCGGATGTCGTCCATGGCGCCGGGCGGCATGGAGATGCCGGTGCGAAGGTACTCGTCGGCGTTCCAGCCAAAGTGGACGAACTCGAGCCCGAGCCGGTACCGCTCGTTGACGGCCTCGAGCACGCGCATACCGGCAGCGATGACTTCGGGGCCGATGCCGTCGCCGGGAATCACTGCGATCTTGCGTTCCATAAGCGCGGCGGATTATACGGGGACGTTCTTTTGTCGACTGCCGTACTACCTACGATGACCCGGCGAATCCCTCTCCCCTCCCTCGTTCTCGTCTCCCTCTTCGTTACGGTCGCCGCCATCGCACAGAGCTCCGCTGACGTCGGTTTGACCGTGAGCGTGCAGGCGGTCGATCCGGGCCTGCCGTTCAACGTCATCGGCGCCGTGTTCAACCAGGGCACGATTCCGGCCACCGGCGTGACGGTGACACTGGCCGTCCCGGCCCAAATTCGGGTCGCCTCGCTCTCGGACAACTGCACGCAGTCGGGCCAGACCGTGACGTGCTCGATTCCCGACGTCGCCGCGAAAACGTTCTACAACGGCCAGAAGGACTTCACCCTCACCGCGGTCGCTGACGATTCGACGAACGGACAGACGCTCCCGATCCCTGCGGACGTCCATACGACGGCGCCTGAGAGCAACCTCACGGACAATCACTTCACGGCCGGCGCGCATGTCTTCCGCACGTTCTTCGTCACCGACACGCAGCCTGACTCGCTCGCGAATGCCATCGACCAGGCGAACCTCGGTTGCACCGACGAGTACCCCTGCAAGGTCGCGTTTCGCCTCGGCACGCCGCCCGCCAGCGGCTACTTCACGCTGAAGCCGCATCGCGCGATACCGAAGATCACCGGCAAGAACATCTCGATCGACGGCACGACGCAGACGCGGCTCACGGGCGACACGAATCCGGATGGCCCCGAGGTTTTCATCGACGGAAGCAACAGCACGTGGGAAGACGCGATCGCCGTCGACCAGCCATGCGGCATGGAGATCGCCGGCCTCGCCATCGGCAACTTCACCAACGCCGCGGTGACGATCGGCGGCGAGCTCGGGACCGGCAACGTCCTTCCCTGCCAGTCGTTCTTCTCTGCACGCACGGTCCACGACAATTACCTCGGCGTCGACCCGAGCGGCACGCAGCCGGCGTCGAACGGCCGCGGCGTCGTCGTCAACGCGCACCTCTTCACGAGCCTCGGCGCGAAGATCACGAACAACGTCATCGGCGCGAATCATCACAGCGGCGTCTGGATCGGACGCGCCGCCGGCGACAGCATCTTCGGAAACCGGATCGGCCTCGACATCCACAACGAGCCGCTCGGCAACGAAGCGGCCGGGATCTACGTCAGCCCAAGCGCGTTTGACGTCGACATCCGCGGCAACTACGTCGCGTTCAACCACGGCTCAGGCGTCGTGGTCGACCGCAGTGCCATCGGCACGGACATCGGTCCGAACTCGATCTTCGCGAATTGGCAGGTCGGCATCGACGTCGGCCTCGACGGTCCGACGCCGGACCGCGACGTGCCGGCGCCGGTCGTCCTCTCGGCGCAATACGATGCGGCCACGAACACGACGGTGCTCACGATTGCGTCGAACGAGCCGGCGAACGCCATCCTCCCGACGCTCATCATGTACGCCAGCGACGCTCCCCACTCGAGCGGCTTCGGAGACGGCCAGTACTACCTCGGCTCGCTCCGCTTCAATTCGCAGAATGGAAACGTCCGGTTCGCCGCGCTCGGCGACTGGCGCGGTAAGTGGGTATCGGCGACGGTGACGCGAAACAATTTCTTCGGATTCCTTCGGATCAACACCGTCCAACCGAACGCCGAGTTCCCCGACACGCACTCGTACACTTCAGAGTTCAGCAGGGCGGTTAAAGTGGAGTAGCAAGTGCGTAGAAAATGGTTTTGGCCGTCCTCTTCATGGCTTCGGCGGCGATGGCGCAGACCTCTGCCGACCTCTCGGTCGCGATCAGCGCGGACCAGACGGTCGACGGAAACCAGCCGATCAATTTCCAGGTCGACGTCGCCAACAACGGCCCCGACGTTGACGCGGAACGATTTCTCCCTCCTGCGCTCGACCACCTCCGAGTTCAGCCGCGCGGTAAAGGTGGAGTAGCGAGCTCGATCCCGCGCGCGGCGATCGCTTCGCGCAGCGCGGGATCGCATAGGGCGGTGGTCTCCGCTTCCCAGGCGTAGCCCCAGTCGTAGGCGTCGCGGAGCTCGGGGTCGCCGAGACCGGGGTGGACGACGAGCTCCGTGAGGCCGTCGACGTCGTCGAGGAGGGCGATGAGATCGGCGGATGTTGCGACACGTCCGGCGTTGGTGACGCCGATGGTGCGGTCGTTCGTGCCGATGCGCGAGCGCGCACGTGCGGCGCGGCCGAGGCGGCTGAGGACGGCGACGGAGGTCTCGCGGAGGCCGTGGCCGCGCTTTCGCTCATCGACGATCCGCACATACGGGATGCGGTACTCCTCGGCGAGGCGCTGCACGAGGGTGAAGATGCGCGGGAGGAGGTGGAGGTGCTGGTGCCCGTTCACGTGCTGGAGCGTGATGCCGGCGGCGAGGACGCTCTCGATCTGCGCCCGGAATTCGCGCTCGACTTCGTCGATGCGGATGCGGCGCGCGAAGTAGCGCGGGATGAACTCGTAGTAGCTGCCGTGGAAAATCCCGCTGGCGCCGATCAGTGAATCGACGTCGGCGGCGAGCGGCCGTTCTTCGACGAGCGCGAGGTGGATGCCGACGGAGAGCTTGGGGTAGTCGCGCAGCCGCTCGACGGCATGATGGAACGCGGTGCCGTTCGCCACGACGCTGCACGCGGTCACGATCCCCGAGTCGTGCGCATGCAACGCACCGTCGGTCATCCCGCGATGGAGGCCGACGTCGTCGGCAGTGACGATGAGGCGCTTGGACGCCGTCATCCGTGATCCGTTATCCGTCATCCGGGTCAACTCGTCGGATGACGGATGACCGATGACGGATGACGAGTCGCCGATTCATCCTGCGCGCTGTCCTCGGCGCTCTGCGCTCTCACGCGCTTTCTCATCTCCGGATATAGCTTCACCAGCTCCCGAAAGATCTTGATGATGACCGCGGGCGACGAGAGGTGCGACACGCCGCGGGTACGCGGGAAGTAGTCGAGGCCGATCTGCTGGATGAGGAAGCCGCGGTTCTTCGCCTTCACGATCAGCTCCGCGTCGATGAGGGAGCCTTCGGATTTGAGCTCGATCGCCTCCAGCACGTCGCGCTTGATCAGCTTGAAGGAGAAGTTGATGTCGCGGTGCGGCCAGCCGAAGAGGACGCCGATCAGGGCGTTGTAGCAGTATGAGTAGATCGTCCGCCTGAGCCCCTCGATGGTCCGGTCGAGACGATAGCCGGCGATGACGTCGGCGCCGGTGAGCGACATGGCGCGGATGGCGCGGTTGATGGCGTCGGGGTCGAACGGGACGTCAGCGTCCATGTAGAGCACGACTTCCTTGGTCGCCGCGTTGAAACCGGTCTTTAGCGATCCGCCGAGCTTGCGGTTCTTCTCGTGACGGATCACCCGGATGCGGGCGTTCTCGGACGCGATGCCGGCGACGATGCGCGGCGATGCGTCCGTTGAGGCGTCGTCGACGATGATGACTTCGTAGTCGTCGGCGTATTTCGACAGCGCCTCCACCGCCGCCTCGATGGCGTGCGCGATGTTCAGCTCTTCGTTGAACATCGGGATGACGAGGGAGACGGACGGACGGTGCATGTGCGCTGCTAGTTTACCGTTGCTCCACGCGCGTCAGCTCCACCGAGACGGTCCGCGGGTCCTGGTTCTTCAGGACGTCGGCGGGCCGGAACGATTTCGACGCCCGAAACTCGATCTCCGGCGGAAGGAGCGGGATCAGCTCGACGGTGGCGCTGCTCGGCTGCCGCGTGACGTTGATGACGGCCTCGGGGCGGCCGTTCACGAGGACGGTGGTCGGGTTGCTGTCGTACGGCGCGTCGGGAGAGAGCGCCAGCGTCACGGTCACGGCTTGAAATCCGCGCGGCAACGCGATCGCCGCGCGCGGCGCGAGCCAGCGCCACTCCTCGCCCGCGATCGTCCGCTCGAGCGCGTAGACGCCTTCGCCGGGACCATACCGCTCGGCCGCCGTGACCGGGTCGGCGGTCACGACGCGGTAGTGATTGCGCGTCAGTTTCCCGTAGGCGTCGCTCTCCGGCCACGCGAACGTGTGCGCGTCCGGATCGTGCGAGCCGCCGTCGGCCAGGAGGACGAGCGGGATCTGCGTCTGATCGTAGTAGCGCTTGAGGGCGGCGTCGATCGCGACGGACTGGAACTCGGGCAGCAGCGACTCGACGGCCGGCCGCATCGAGAGGTCGACGAGCACGACCGTGTTCGACGGGAACGACGACTTCACGTACTGCGCGGCCGCCGCCGCCGGCGACGGACCTTCCATCCGCGGCCCGAGGATGTCTCTGACGTAGAAGCCCGCGCCGAGGGAGAGGAGGAACGCGCCGGCGATCGGCACGAACGGGATGTGAACGCTGCGCGCGATCAGCTCCAGTCCGAATGCCGCCGCGAGCGCGAAGACGATCATGATCGGAAGCGAGTAGCGCGCGCCGTCGGCGGGGTCCATCGAGCCAAGCTCGAACGCCATCTGCACCCCCGTGAACGCGAAGAGCGGCAACAGCGGACGCCAGCGCCGCGCGAGCTCGGACGCGCCGAGGAGGATGAGGGCGAGGAGAGGGAGCGTGAGGTACTTCGAGCCCCACGGATGGATGAGAAAACGGAGTCCGATCTGCGACGCCGAGAACGCGCCCCGCGACATCGCGGCGTCGTGCGCCGCGAAGTAGGCGACCTGTTTCGTCTGATACGCGACGAAACCGTCCCAGCCATTCGTCGCGTCGAGCAGCGGGAGGAACCACATCAGCGAGACGAAGGTGAAGGCCGCGATGCACCCGATCCGCTGCCGCATGGTGCGCATGCGGAGCAGCGCGATAACAAGCAGCGGCGCGAGCGGAAGCAGCAACTGAGGACGGGTCCCGATCGCCGCGGAGGTCCAGAGGCCGGCGAGGATCGCGGATCGTTCGTGCGCTCCGTCATCGGGAGCAGAAATCGCGGCAAGCGCCAGGCAGACGAACGTCATCGCCGCCGCATCCGAGAGGGCGAGCGGGCCGTGAACGAGCATCGCCGCCGAGAGGAAGTAGATCAGCGACGCCGCGGCAGCGACCTGCGTATCGCCGGACCAATTACGCAACGCGCGCGTCAGGGCGATGAAGCCGATCGGCGCGAGGACGATGTTGAGCACGACCAGCGCGCGCCACGGGTCGTGCACGACGATCGCGAACGCTTTGCCGAGCAGGACGAAGAGCGGGAAGCCCGGCGGATGCGGGTGGTAGCGCGACGGGTCGAATTTCCGCACCGCCTCGGCGAACAGGAACTCGTCGTTCTCCCACGGCGTCCGTGGAGCGGTGAAGATACGGACCAGGAGGACGATGAGCGCGCCGCCGTATTCGTACAATCGCGCGGTGCGAGGATTCATTCGCGGCTTGATCGTACTGCATCGCGCCTTCCGCTCGCGCGACATCAGGACGCGTCTCCACGCGCTCGTCCGCTTCCTCACCTGTCCCTTTCTGCGCGTCTTGCCGTACGTGCCGTCGGGCGCGCGCGTGCTCGACGTCGGTGCGGGACACGGCGTGTTCTCAGTACTGGCGGCCGATCGAGG
This sequence comes from Thermoanaerobaculia bacterium, assembly GCA_036488085.1. Lineage (GTDB taxonomy): Bacteria > Acidobacteriota > Thermoanaerobaculia > Gp7-AA8 > Gp7-AA8 > DASXHZ01. The sequence goes on along the minus strand of DASXHZ010000090.1, from coordinate 38,588 downwards.
AGCACGTGTCGTGGCGGTGGAGCCCGACGCGCGGAAGGCACCGTGGGACGGTTACGAGGTTACGGGGTTACGCGGTCGAAACCCCGTAACTCCGCAACTCCGAAACCACTTCGTCGCCGGCTACGACGACGTCGTCCGCGGCACCTTCGACGTCGTCGCCATCAACGACGTCCTGTACAAGATTCCGCTCACGGAATGGGACGCCTTCCTCACCCGCGCGCGTGAACGCCTCCGCGACGGCGGCATGCTGCTCGTGAAGGAGCACGACCCGACCGCCCGCCTCAAAAACGCCTGGAACCGCGCGCAGGAGTCGCTCGCGACGATGCTGAGCCTCACGATGGGAGAGTCGTTCAGCTACGAGACACCGTCAGCCTTCATCGCGCGCCTGCAGAGAGCGGGTTTCGGGCAAATAGAAGCAAAGCGGATCGACTTCGGCTACCCGCACGCGCACATGCTTTACGTGGCGAGAACTAGTCGACCCAACTGATCTCGGCGTCCTTCGGGACCTTGACCTTGTACTCCGTGTCCTCGATCGTGAACGTCACGATGGCGGTCGGGTTGGTCTCCTCTTTCACGATCTCCGACTTCACGATCTTGTAGCTCGAGAACGGCTTCCCGTAGATCCCCTTCTCCTGGCGCCACCGGTCGAAGTGGTTCATGGCGATGTTCATCTCGGTCTGCTCGAGGACTTTCTTGTTCTTCGCCCACAACGTGACGGAGAACTGCATCTCGGTCTCGCGGCCGCTCCGCATGTCGCGGAGGATCTTGTCGACGCGGTCGGCAGCGATCTTGTCGTAGCCCGGACCCTTCGCCCAGAAGATCAGGAGCCCCGCGACGATGACGACGACGGCCCAGCCGACCATCGGGGCGGTGAGCGGCGACGACTTGCGGATCCGCACGGCGGTCTGGCCCGACTGCGCGAGGACCGTATTCGCGGTGTCGCGGTTACGCGCCAGCGCCTGCGCGAGCGGGTCCTCTTCGATTTCGAAGCTGTCTTTGCCGCGCCGCGTGATCATGTGCGGCACGCCGCCGACCGTGATGGGACACTCCGCCTCGGCGGGGTCCATCGGCTTTGCGGCGATTCGTCCGTTGACTCGGATCGCCTCTTTTCCGTTCGGCAGACGCTCCACGGTCACGGAGTAGTCGTGACCGTTGACGAAGAGATCCCACGTAGCGAGCACCGGGGCAACGGTACTCGGATATGATGAAAAACCGATCAAAACGCGGTCAAAGACCGATCAATCGATAAGGAGTTACCGTGGCCTTTCCCGGCGTCGACTACATGCTGATTGACTCGCTCTTCTCGGAAGAAGAGCTGATGGTGCGCCAGACCGTGCGCGACTTCGTGGACGACGAAGTGATCCCGATCATCGAGCACGCGAATCGCGAAGAGAAGTTCCCGATGCACCTCATCCCGAAGATGGCGGAGATGGGACTCTTCGGCGCGACGATCAGCGAATACGGCCTCCCCGGCCTCAACAGCGTCGCGTACGGGCTGATCATGCAGGAGCTCGAGCGCGGCGACTCGGGCCTCCGCTCGTTCGCCAGCGTGCAGTCGGGCCTCGTGATGTATCCGATCAGCGCGTACGGCTCGCAGGAGCAGCGCGACTATTGGATCCCGAAAATGGCGGCTGGAGAAAAGATCGGCTGCTTCGGCCTCACGGAGCCCGACTTCGGCTCGAATCCGGGCGGCATGCGGACGCGCGCGCGCAAAGACGGCGACTCGTGGGTCCTCAACGGCGCCAAAGCATGGATCACGAACGGCTCGATCGCCGACGTCGCGGTGGTGTGGGCGAAGACGGATGGCACGGTGCGCGGCTTCCTCGTCGAGAAGGACACGCCCGGCTTCACGACCGCGTATCACATGGGCAAGTTCTCACTCCGCGCCTCGGTGACCTCGCAGCTCTTCTTCGAAGACTGCCGCATTCCGGCCGAGAACGTCCTCCCCGAGACGAACGGCCTCAAGTACCCGCTCTCGTGCCTGACGCAGGCGCGCTACGGCATCGCTTGGGGCGCCCTCGGCGCGGCGATGTCGGTTTTCCACACGGCAACGGAGTACGCGAAGTCACGCATCCAGTTCGGCGGGCAGCCGATCGCGTCGCATCAGCTCGTGCAGAACAAGCTGGCGTGGATGGTCACGGAGATCACGAAGGGCCAGCTCCTCGCGCTGCAGATGGGACGCCTCAAGGACGACGGCAATCTGAAGCCGCAGCACGTCTCGATGGGGAAGATGAACAACGTGAACATCGCGCTCGAGTGCGCCCGCACGGCGCGCGACATCCTCGGCGCGAACGGCGTCAGCGACGAGTACCCGATCATCCGCCACATGATGAATCTCGAGTCGGTGAAGACGTATGAGGGGACGCACGACATCCACAACCTCATCATCGGCGAGGCGGTCACCGGCATCGCAGCCTACAACCCGCCGATGTCCGCGCAAGCGGAGCGGGAAGCGACGGCACGGCGCGAGGCGGAGGCGACGAAGTAACTACTCTTCGAGCTTCCACAGCGTCACATCGCGATTGATGCCGACGGGCACCCATCGCGACGGCTCCCAGACGTCGAAGCGATCGGGGGTGGCCTCCTCGACCGAGAGGAGGGCATACCAGCGTTTGTGGGCTCGCCTGGCAGCTTCGCGAGCCAGGGCGAGACGGCCCGGCTCCGGCAGGACGTCGAAACGGAACGTGTATCGGCCCGTGTCGTAAAGGAATGCACCCGCCATCAAGCCGGAGACGACGAACGCGTCCTTCGGCAACCGCGCCTCGGCAAACGCGATGCTGGTCGGAAAGATGTTGTCGTATCGCGCCAGATCGAGCGTCGTGTCGTACTTGAGCGTCTCGATCTGGAGACCGATGAGCGCGACGATCACCAGTCGCGCGACCACTTGGGCGAAAACCGGCGTCTCCTCACCCACCAGCCGGAAAGCGCGTCTCAGAGTGAGGAGAAAGCCTGCGATCAACGCCGGGAGTGCCGGCAGGAGAAAGCGCTCGTCACAGTAGTCATAGAAAGAATAGAAGAGGAGAAATGAACCGGCCCACGCACCGATGAGCGCGCGCAGCCAACCATCGATCCTCCTATCGAAAAAGACAAACAGCGCGCCCAGGGCGATGAGCGGCGTGAGCATCTCGCCGATCATCCGGAGGTGGAACGCGCCGCATGCGGGGTACGGCTTCAGGACGTTGAACGCCGAGCCGTAGCCGGTGCTGAACGGGCTCCCGTACAACGTCTTGTTCCACCACGCGAGCGCGAGGCCGAGCGGCAGCGAACCGATGACCGCTGCGATCAGACGACGCGGATTCCATCGCAGTGCGAAGGCCAGTGCGATGCAGAGGAGAAAGTTCGTCGGCCGGACCCAGACGCCGATCGAGAACGCCACTCCGGCCATGATCGACGGCACGATCGCCGGTACGATTGACGTCACCACACGCGAAGCTCGCAGCGCGAGCCAGATCGCGACGATCGAATAGAAGCTCGCGACGTCGTCGCTCACTGGCTGGATGGCGTGACTCACAAACGACGGCACCAGCACGTAGATCGCGGCGCCACCGATCGCGTACTCGGCCGGCAAGCCGAACTCGCACAGCAGCGCAATGCAGGCGAAGAGCGTGAGGAACGCGACGATCGGCGCGACGAGAAACGGCCCGCGGCCCCACCCGAAAAGCTTCCCGAGAAGCGCTTGGTGAAACGGAACGCCGGCCGGGTACGTCGGCACCATGAAGCCGTCGACCGGCCCGCGCATCCAGCCGGTCGGCGTGAAGACGCGGATCATGTCGGGAGGGAGTTGCAGCTCCCGAAGGAGCGGCACCTCCGTCGTGATGTGCCCCGACGCGATCATCTTCGCCTCGGTGCAGTACCCCGCGCTGTCGGGGCCGCCGACGAACCAGCAGTTGTACTTCAGCAGCACCGCCAGGTACGCGGCCGCCGCAACGAGGAGAATCGCGGCGAGTACCAGCTTTCTGCTAGAGTGCGCGCGATCAAATTTTCGAAGGAACTTCATGGAATCGAGCCTCGAGATCGGGTTTCTGCGCGTCACTGAAAAGGCTGCCATCGCGGCCGCGCGCACTATGGGATACGGAAAGCGGAAGTATTCCGACCAGGTTGCCGTCGAGTCGATGCGCGAAGAGCTGAACCGGCTCAAGATGCGCGGCTCCATTGTGATCGGCGAGGGTGAGCGCGACAAAGCCCCGATGCTCTACGTCGGCGAGCCCCTCGGACGCGGCTGGACCGAGGGCGAGATCTACCCCGAGGTCGACATCGCCGTCGATCCGCTCGAAGGAACCAACCTCTGCGCCACCGGCGCCCCCGGCTCGATCGCCGTGCTCGCCGCGTCGGAAAAAGGCGGCCTCCTCAATGCTCCCGACGTCTACATGGAGAAAATCGTCGTCGGCCCGACCGCGGCGAACTGCGTCGACCTGAACGCGTCGGTGACGGACAACCTCGCGAAGATCGCCGAGGCGTTCGAGCGCGACATCAACGAGCTGACGGTGGTCGTCCTCGACCGCGAGCGGCATCACGACCTCATCGCGCAGATCCGCGAGGCGGGCGCGCGCATCAAGCTGATCAGCGACGGCGACCTCTCCGCCGGTATCTCCGCCGCCGTCCGCGGCACCGGCATCCACGTCGCGATCGGCATCGGCGGCGCTCCGGAAGGCGTGCTGACCGCGGCCGCCATGCGCTGCCTCAACGGCCGCATGCAGGGGCGTCTCAAGCCGCTCGAGAAGTGGCAGGAGGACCGTCTCCACTCGATGGGCTTCGTCGACGGCAACAAGGTTTACGACACGAACGAGCTCGCGGCCGGCAACGACATCATCTTCTGCGCCACCGGCGTCACCGACGGCGACCTGCTCCGCGGCGTCCGCTATTTCGGCGGCGGCATCCGGACGTCGTCCCTCTTCATGTCGCGGAAGACGAACACGATCCGCTTCGTCGACACCATCTTCCGCGAAGAGGGCTCGCGGCTCGCGGTCAGCTTTTCGTAGCGAATAGCTCGCGAAAGACCCGCGGGATCGGGGCGGTGAACGACATTCGCTCGCCGGTCGTCGGATGGACGAACCCGAGGAGCTTGGCGTGCAGGCCGAGGCGTCCGAGCGGGTTGACCGTGCTGCCGTAGAACTGGTCGCCGACGATCGGATGGCTCGCCTCAGTCAGATGCGCGCGGATCTGGTTCTTGCGCCCCGTCTCGAGCGTCACCTCGAGCATCGAGTACTTCGCGTTCTTCTCGATCGTCCGGTAGTGGGTGACGGCGTGCTTCGCGTCCTTATGCGCTTTCACGCTGACCATCCGCAGGTCGCGGCGTTCCAGCAGGTGCGAGCGAAACGACCCGCGCGTGTTCGGGAGCGTCCCTTCGATGATCGCGATGTAGATCCGGTCGGTGCTGTGCGCCGCGAACTGCTCCTTGAGCATCTCGCGCGCGTGGAACGTCTTCGCGAAGACGAGCACCCCCGAGGTCTCGCGATCGAGGCGATGAACGACGTGCACGCGGTCCTCCCCGTGCGCGCCGAGGTAGTGGTTCAGATACGCCTGCGCCGTCGTGTCTTTTTCGCGCTCCGTTGCGACGGTCAGCAGGCCGTTCGCCTTCACGACCACGAGCACGTCGCGGTCTTCGTGCAACAGCGTCAGCGCCGGCGGCAGCAGCCGCGCCGCCCTCTTGTCGGTGACGTCGATGGCGTCCGCCGGCACGACCTTCCGCTTCGCATCCTTCTCGATCTCCCCATTCACCCGCACCCGCCCATGCTGCAGCATCTGCCGCAGCGTCGTGCGGGAGGAGTCGGGGAAGAGCTGCGCGAGCTTGTCGAGGAGTTGCATGTCCTCAGGATAAGATCTTGGGCATGGACTACAAGATTACAGGCGACGTCATGCAGGCGCTGCAGCTCACGCTGCATCAGGGCGAAGAGATCTATGCCGAGGCAGGGGCGATGCTGTACATGTCGGCTGGCATCGACTTCCAGGCGAAGATGAGCGGGGGCCTGATGAAGGGCCTGATGCGCAAATTTCTCGCGGGCGAGTCGCTCTTCTGGAGCGTGTTCCGCTGCGACGCGCCGCAGGCGCATATGGCGCTCGCGAATCCGATCGCCGGCAAGATCTTCCCGATCCAGTTGAACGGCAACACCATCCTCGCCGAGCGCAACGCCTACCTCTGCGCCATCGGCAACGTCGACCTCTCGATCGCATTCACGAAGAAGTTCGGCGCGGGCCTGTTCGGCGGCGAAGGCTTCATCCTCCAGAAGATCACCGGACAGGGAATGGTCTTCCTCCACGCCGGCGGCAACATGGTCGAGTTCGACCTCGCGCCCGGCGAGCACCTCCGCGTCGACACCGGCTGCATCGTCTCGATGGCGGACAGCGTCACGTACGACATCCAATTCGTCGGCGGCTTCAAGAACGCACTCTTCGGCGGCGAGGGCCTCTTCTTCGCCACGCTCACGGGACCAGGTCACGTCGTCCTGCAGACCCTCCCCTTCTCGCGACTCGCGAACCGCATCGCAGCCGCGATCCCGCATCACCAGGACGAGAGCAAAGGACTCGCCGGCATCGGCGGCGACATCCTCGGCAGCATCATCTCGGGCGACTGATGATCTGTCCCGAGTGCGAGGCCGAATATCGCGAGGGCATCACGCGCTGCTCCGACTGCGACGCCGCGCTCGTGAACGAGGTCGAGTCGACTGTCGCGTACGACGAAGCGCTCACGCCGCTCGCCGACAGCATCGATCCCTTCACGCTCGGCGACCTGACCGACCGCCTCGAAAAAGCGGGCGTGCCGTACATCGTCGAAGCCGGCACCGCGCTCGCGCTCCTCGATCATCCCGAACGGCAGATGACGGCGCCCGACGACTGGCGAGCACGCGTCTGGATCGCCAGCCCCTTCGCCGAACGCGCGCAGCGCATCTACGACGAGATCGTCGACCGCCAGCGGCAGGAGAAGAGCTGAGTCACTCCACCCTTGCCGCCACCCGGGGAGCGATCCTTCCCATGCCTTCACTGCGGGAATGAGCCAGGCGAAGAAGAGCGCTGTGTCGCGGACGGCCCCAGAGATGGCACGAGGTTGCTACCAACTCGACTTCGTCACGATTCGGCTCGCACCGGCGGTGATACGAACCATAGAGCGCCACGCTTGCTCATCAGTCGGAATCATATGACGCGGTCCCGGCGGGTCCGCGAGCTTGCTCCAGAGCTCCACTCCTACGTAAACTCTAGACTCATCCTATGACGAGGCCATTGCTGGCCGCCCTGCTCGTTGCCCTCGCAACCCACGCTGCCGCGGCCGCGCTCACGCATCCTTGCCCGCCCACCCTGACGAAGGCGCATGCTCGATGTGCGACCATCACCGTGACGGAGGACGCGGAGAAACCGAACGGGCGGACGATTGCGTTGAACGTGGTCGTCGTTCCCGCGATCAAGAAGAAGGCGGGCGAGCCGCCGATGTTTCATCTCGAGGGTGGGCCGGGGGTCGCGGCGACGAATGCGGCGGAGTTCTATGTCGGGCCGGGTGACGTGTACCGGGAGCACCGCGACGTCGTCCTCTTCGATCAGCGTGGGACCGGGAAGTCGAACCCGCTGCGCTGTCCGGAGCTGGAGAAACGCCGGCCGCTAGTCGAGATGTATCCGGTCGACGTAGTGCGACAGTGCCGCGACGCGCTCGAAAAGACGGCGGACCTCACGCAGTATTCGACGGAGCGCGCCGCCGACGACGTCGACGCGGTCCGCCGCGCCCTCGGCTACGCGCAGATCGATATCTGGTCGGTCTCGTACGGCACGCGCCTGGCGCAGGTTTACATGAAGAGCTACCCGTCGCACGTTCGCCGGGCCGTACTCGCCGGCTTCGCGCCGCTCGACTACCGCACTCCCCTCTTCCACGCCGTCAACGCACAGCGCGTTCTCGACCTCCTCTTCTACAAGTGCGAGCGCGACGCGGCGTGCAGCAAAAAGTACCCGATCCTGCGCGAGGAATTTTCGTGGATGATGGACCAGGCAAAGCTCGGGACCGTTCCTGCCGGCCCATTCGCCGAGGCAGTGCGGAACCTGTTGGCGACGGCGGAATCGCAGCGGAAGCTGCCGGCCGACATTCACGCGGCACGCGAAGGACACTTCGCCGACATCGAGAAGCGCTTTGGAAAGGACAGCTCGATGTTCGCCCTCGGGGAGTACTTCAGCATCGTCTGTTCCGAGGCGACGCCGCGGATTCGCGACTTGGACGTCGCGCAACAGACCGCCGACACGTTCCTCGGCGAGTACCGCGTCCGGCAGGAGCTGAACGCCTGCTCCAACTGGCCAAAGTACGACGTCGCGCCGTCCTTCTACGATCCGCCGAAGAGCGGCTCCGTTCTCGTGATGGCGGGCGAGATGGACGCGACTACGACGCCCGACTGGTCGTACGAGTTCTGCGCGAAGCTGCTCCACTGCCGCGTCGTCCTCTTCCCCGACCTCGGCCACGGCCCTTTCGATCTCGACAAGTGGGAGCACGGCGAGTGCTGGGACGCCATCGCCGCACGCTTCCTCGGGACCGGGCGTGTGGAGGATGGGTGTGCGAAGGGGATGCGGCCGCCGGCGTTTGAGTAGGTCGAAACTTGAAACTTCCTCGGAAGTTTGGCCCAACCGGAGTGGGACGCGCGCCAGAGGAAATTTCAAGTTCGACCTGACCCCCTCGCGCATGAACATCACGCTGCTCGAAGGCCGCTTCGCGGTCTGTCGGCTCGGAGCTGACGACGCGGTTCCCGGCTGGGCCCGTGGCGCATTCGTGTCGATCACGCGGACGTCCGAGGAGTTGTCGGTCGTCTGCGAGGAAGCGGCGATGCCGGAGGGCGTGCGGGCGGAGGGCGGGTGGGTGTGCGTGAAGGTGCTTGGGCCGATTCCGTTCGAGACTGTGGGGGTGGCGGCGGCGATCAGCGGTGCGCTTGCGGAGGCGGGGATCAGTGTGCTGATCGTCGGGACGTTCGATACGGATTACGTGCTGGTGAAGGAAGCGGTCAGCGCGCGGGCGATCGAGGCTCTCGGGGCGGGGGGCTTCTCTATGGTGACGCCGCCGGGTCGGCGGCGCTACACAGAACCGAGGGACTCGTAGAGGCGCACGTAGGTTTCGTATCTGGCGCGATTCAGTTCTCCGGCGTCGAGGCGGCGTTTGACTTCGCAGTCGGGCTCGTGGACGTGGGTGCAGTTGGTGAAGCGGCACGACTCGGAGGGCTCGACGAACTCGGGGAAGTAGTCGCGTAGCGACTCGCGGTCGAGGTCCCAGAGGCCGAACTCGCGGATGCCGGGGGTATCGATGAGGTAGGTTCCGGCGCCAAAGTCGTAGAGGGTGGCGCGCGTCGTGGTGTGGCGGCCGGTGCCGCGGCGGTGGAGGCCGCCGGTCACGAGCTGCAGGCGCTCGTCGAGCGAGTTCAGGATCGACGACTTGCCGACGCCGCTGTGTCCGACGAGCGCCGCCATCCGGCCTTGCACCTCGACGCGGAGCGTGTCGAGGCCTTCGCCGGTTTTCGTCGACACGGCGATCACGGGGACGTTGAGATCGCGGTACGGCGCGAGCTTCGCCAGTTCCTCGTCGCGTTCCTCATCCGAGAGCAGGTCGATCTTGTTGACGCAGAGCACCGGCTGCGCGCCGCCGCGCTGGATGGCGATGAGGTAGCGGTCGATGAGCCGCGGACGGAGCGGCGGCGACTTCACCGAGACGACGTGCACGACGACGTCGATGTTCGCGGCGATCATCCGCTGGAGGTGTTTGTTGATCGGGTCCGGACGCGCCAGGACGGTGCGGCGCGGAAGGACCGTCTCTACCGTGTCGCCGCTCAGCGTCACTCGATCCCCCGCCGCCACCGCGCTGCCGCGGCGCATGGCGATGTGGGGCGGAACGTTCGCGTCGACCTCCTCGCCATTCTTGAAGACGCGGCACTGAGCGCCGGTGACCGACATGACGATGGCGGCGTTCGCCTCATCCGCTTCGGTCGCCGGCGAGGCGTCGGACGAAGGCTCGAGCTGGGCGATGATCTGGGTCAGCTTGCTCCGTCGCCGCGCCGGCCCATGCTGGTCGAGCAGCGCCTCCCAGTTCTCCTCGGTCACCTGCCCGGCGCGCTCGCGGCCTTTCTCCTTGTTGAAGCCGCGGCGGAGCTTGCCGGCCTCCTTCCGCGCCTTCAGCGTGGCGTAGTCGAGGTTGTGCGTGAGGTCGGCTTGCATCCGCCGCAAGCTTCGCTCGTTCTTTTTCCCCATGCAGCGTTAGAATAGCGCGGTCCAAAACCAAGTCCCCATTCCGATAGGAAACTCATGGATAAGCCCTGCGTCCTCCTCGTTGACGACAACGAGGCAACCTGCACCCTCGTCGCCGCGGTACTCCAGCGCGACTTCGCGACGGACGTCGCCCATGACGGCACCGAGGCGCTGGAGAAACTGAAAGCGGGAAAGTACGCCGCGATCGTGCTCGACCTGCGGATGCCGCCGCCCGACGGCTACGAAGTCATGGACACGCTCATGAAGACGCGGCCGGAGATGATGAAGTGCATCGTGGTCGTCACCGCCGCGCTGACGCAACGCGATTCGGAACGGATGAAGAACTATCCGGTCGCGGGCGTCATCGCGAAACCGTTCGACGTCGAAACGCTGCTGAGCGCCGTGAAGAAGTGCGCCGGCGAAGAGAGCACCGGCTTCGGCAACGTAATCTCGAGCGGGATGCTGCTCTTGATCGCGGAGATGATTCAGCGCGTGACTCGGTGATCGGGATCCGTTATCCGTTATCCGTTATCCGTTATCCGTGATGCGTTATCCGTGATGCGTTATCCGTGATGCGTTACTCGTTACTCGTTACTCGAATGACCGTAACGGATAACGGATAACGCATAACGGATAACGCATAACGGTTCACGAGTAACGATTAACGACTCAACAAAGTCACCAGCGGGGCGCCGGCGATCATGGCGGCGATCGCCATCGTCTCGAATATGCCCTTGCTGCGGATGTCGGCGCAGGAGGCGACGACGTCGGCGATCTCCTGCGGGTCAAACGGTTTTCGGACTAGTCCATGAATGAGGTTCGGGTCGAGCCGTTCCGTCAGATGCTGATCGGCGGCGGTGACGACGAGCACGACCGGCATCGCGCCGCCGGAGTGGAGCGTTTCGAGCACGCCGAAGCCGTCGAGCTCCGGCATCATCAGGTCGAGCACGACGACGAGGTACGGATGCTGGGCGATCAGGTCGAGCGCCTCACGTCCGTTCGAAGCTCCGTCGGCATGGATGCCACGCGCCAAGAGCACCGTACAGAGAATGTCCCTCACGTCCTTGTCGTCGTCGACGATCAGGACGCGCTTGGTTGGTTCCATCGCCATGCCCACCCCCGCTGCGATCCCTCTCAGCACCTTCCGCATACTTCGTACCTACTATTGCACGCCTTCGCGGAACGGAACGAGCGGGTCGATGTCGACCGGGACGTCTTTCGCACGGTCGAGCGCGGCGGTGAGCTCCGACGGCATGACGTCGTATTTCTTGAACCACGCCTCGGCGCGGGCACGGTCGCCGGTCGCCTCGATCTCGAGCAACTCCTTCGTCACGGCGGCAATCGCGTCGGGCATCTTCGCGTAGTCGATCGAGTACAGCCCGCTCGGATCGCGCACGATCGCGCCTCGCTCGGAGAGGAAGTTGAACTCCATCATCTCGGCGCGGCCGTGCGCCTCGCCGGTGCCGAAGCGAACGGTGCGGAAGATGCCGGCGACGTACGACGCGTAGAACTCCTTCAGTCTCTCCTGCGGGAGCGCGCCGTGGTCGACCAGCCACTTGAGGCCGTACATGCCGGTGACGTCCGCCTTCGCTTCTTCAAGGCCTGAGTACGCCGGCCCGATCGCGGCGGGGATCTCCTCTTGTTTCCCGCCCACGTGCGCGAACGCCGGCCCGAGGCCGTGACAGATCTCGTGCATCATCGTGCTGGCGAGGTAACCATCGGCGGTCGCGATCGCCGCGTCCTCCGATTTCATCACCCGCTTCGAGAGCGGGAGGATGATGTCGTTCACGCGCGCGTCCATGAAGTTCTTGAAGAAGATCTTCTTGCTGCCGACCTTCTCGTGGATGCGCGGATCGTTCGGGAGGTTGTCGGCCACCGCCTGGTATCCGTGCCGCAGGTCGCCGGCGCGGTACGGCGTGTCCATCACTTCCATCGGCGTCGGCTGTCCTTGCTTCGACGGCCGGTCCGCGGCCGGAAGCGGGAGTGCGTCCTGGATGTCGGGAACGTATTTCTGGAAGATGTCGAGCTTCCGGCTCTCCGCCTCGTTGCGAATCATCACGGCGGCGCCGTACGACGTCTTGATGCTGAGCAGCGCGTCGGCGTAGACCTCGTACGGCGCGAAGATGACGTCGAACTTCGGGTCCTTCAGCTCCACCCACTCGACGTCGCTCTTGTAGTAGTCGTCCGTGAGGAGCGCGGTGGCACGGTCGCGGAGGTATCGCGCGAACGCTTTGTCGTCGCTCGCCGCCGCGGCGTTCCGGAGGTGTTGCGCCGCGGGCTTCAGCCATTGCGCATAGCGGACGTGGTACGGCGTCGTCTTCAGTTTCAGCGGATGGCGCGACACGATCTCGACGATGGTTCGCTCGGCGTAGATGGCGGATTTCTGCGCGGGATGCTCTTTGACGTAGCCCTCGATCTCGGCCGACGTCAGCCCCTCGGCGATGACGTTTCGACCCGGCGGCTGCGCTTTGTCGCCGTAGAACGGCTGCCCTTCCTCGATCTGGTCCCAATGACTGCCGTTGATCCAGAGGTAGTGGTGGAACGCCTTGATCTTCGGATCCTTCGAGCCGGCGCTCTGGTGGAGGAGCGCGATGTCCTCCGGGTTGATCTGGCGCCAGTAGATGTTCTCGAGGTCCTGCGACGCCGCGACGAGCTCGCGAATGACGGTCTGCTCCCGTTTCGTGAACCCGTCGTACGAGAACGGCATCTCGACGGGACGAAACTTGGCGAGCCGCTGCTCGATGTCCGGCGCAATCTTCGCCGGCTCGAGCTTCGTGGCCGTCGTCGCAGAAAGAGAGAGGAGCGCTATGAGGAATGCAGCCGACCGCTTCATGGAGCCGATTGTATGCGAGCCGAATTGGTTCGTAGCCGCGGCGCCAGCATGTCGCGGGCGAACTCATGGGCGGTGAGCGGCATGCTGTGGAGGAAGCCCTGCACGTGGGCGCAGCGCTCGCGTTGGAGGAAGGCGAGCTGCTCGGTGGTCTCGACGCCTTCCGCCACGACGTTGAGCTTCAGCGCGCGTGCGATCGAGATGACGGCGGAGATGATCGCGGCGTCGCCCTCGTCGCTGACGAGGTCGCGCACGAAGTTCTGGTCGATCTTCACGGTGTCGATCGGGAAGCGCTTGAGGTAACTAAGCGACGTGTAGCCGGTGCCGAAGTCGTCGATCGAGATGCGGACGCCGAGGCGCTTGAGCTGCGTCAGGATCGAGATCGTCAGCTCCGGGACCTGGATCGCGGCGGACTCCGTGATCTCCAGCTCCAGCGACGACGGCGGCAGCCCGCTATCGGCGAGGATGCGCTCCACGCTCGCGATGAGGTCGCGCTGCTGGAGCTGGCGTGCGGAGAGGTTCACGGCGATGCGCAGCTCCGCATGGCCGTCGTTGTGCCACTGCTTCATCTGGCAGCAGGCGGTCCAGAGCACCCACTCGCCGAGGGGGACGATGAGGTTGCAATCCTCGGCAACGCTGATGAACGCGTCGGGAAGGACGATCGGTCCATCCGGCGGCATCCAGCGCACGAGCGCCTCGGCGCCGACGACCGCGCCGCTCTCGATGGCGACGATCGGCTGGTAGTGGACGACGAACTCTCCCCGCTCGAGCGCGTGGTGCAGCTTGCGCTCGAGCGCGAGGCGGCTGTCGGCGATGTCGCTCGGCAGCGGCGTCGCGAACTGGAAGTTGTTCCGGCCGGAGTCTTTCGCGCGGTACATCGCGCGGTCGGCCTCGCGCAGCAGCGTCTCGGTATCCATCCCATCCTCGGGATAGAGCGCGATGCCGATCGAGGTCGTGACGTACAGCTCGTGCTCGTCGATGAGCACCGGCTGGCGGATGGTGTCGAGCACTTTCTGCGCGACGGTCGCGGCGGAGCGGCGGTCGTTGAGGTCGGCGAGGAGGATGGTGAACTCGTCGCCGCCCATGCGCGCCACCGTGTCCTCGGCGCGGATGCAGGCGACAAGGCGCAACGCCATCTCCTGCAGCAGACGGTCGCCGATGGAGTGGCCGAGGGTGTCGTTCACGAGCTTGAACTGATCGAGATCGAGGAACATGACGGCGGCGGCGCGCTTGGCACGTTTCGCGTGCGCCAGCGCGATGCCGAGGCGATCGCGGAAAAGGAGCCGATTCGGCAGCTCCGTCAGGACGTCGTGGTACGCCTGGTACTCCATCGCCTGCTGCGCGCTCTTGCGGTCGGTGATGTCGACGATCGTCCCTTCGATGACGCCGTCGTCGAGTAGCGACGCGTTCTCGAGGATCCAGATCTGTTCGCCGTCGCGGCGGCGCATGCGCGACTCGTAGTTCGAGAGCGATCCGAACTCCTGGAGGTTGCGGATCACGTTCCGGCGGTCCTCTTCGTTGAGGTAGAGGCTGAGTGCCGGCTCCGCCATGATCTCTTCGCGGGTGGCGTAGCCGAAGATGCGCGCCATGGCGTCGTTGACGTCGAGGATGCGCCCCTCCAGCGTCGTCCGGTAGACGGCGGCGAGGTTGCGCTCGAAGAGGAGTTTGTAGCGCTCCTCGTTCTTGCGGCGCTCGGTGATGTCCTGCGCGATGACGAGCCGCAGCCGCCGCGCGCTCGACTCGAACTCGAACGACGTCACCTCGGCCTCGAACGTGGAGGCGTCCGCCTTGCGATGGCGATGAACGACCGGGCCGCGGCGTCCTTCGAGGCTGGCGACGAGCTTGACGACGTTCGGAATGTCTTCCGGCGGCCGGATCTGCGTGATCTTCATGGCGAGGAAGCCCTCGCGCGAGTGGCCGTAGTGTTTGACCGCGGCATCGTTCACGGCGGTGAAGCGGAGGGTCTCGACGTCGTAGACCCACATCGGGAGCGGGTTGAGCTCGAAGAGCGCGCGGTAGCGGTGCTCGCTGGCCCGCAGCGCGGTCTCGGCGCGTTTGCGCTCGGTGAAGTCGGAGGCGACGTAGATGACGGCAACCGGCGAGCCCTTCGCGTCGCGGACGAACGAGGAGCTCACGAGGACGTCGATGCGCGTGCCGTCGGCGGCGCGCCAGACGACGTTCTGCTCGAGAACGCCGCCGCTGTGCAGGATCTTGCCGGTCGAGGTGACGTCGTCGCGCGGCAGGATCGCCTTCACGTGCTGGCCGACGATCGCCGACGGTTCGTAGCCGAGCATCATCGACGTGGCGCGGTTCGCGACGCGGATGATCCCGCCCATGTCGACGACCAGGACCGCGTTCTTCATCGTCTCGAGGAGCTGGCCGGCTGCGAAGGCGGGCGTGACGTCGACGAGCTGGAAGCGGCTGATCGCGGTCGCCGCGATGATCGCGAAGGCGAGGATCGCGATGTGGCCGGCCGGGTAGACGTCGAGGCCGATGGCCGGGAGGTAGTCGATGACGGCGAGCGCTCCGACCCCGAATGCGATGGCGAGCGATGCCGCACGCTCGCGCATGACGCCTTCGGACGTGTTGTAGGCGTTCCAAAGCATCCGCACCGCGGCGCCGATGACGACGATGTATGCGACCACGACGAGGGCGCTGGCGGGCTGGGATGCCGGGTAGTAACCCCACTGGTAGTGCCGCACGCCGGGAATCGCGACCGGAAGCGAGGTGACGACGCCGACGACGAAGCATCCGGCCCACGCCGCCGCGATCTGGTAGCGGAGGCTCCGGCCGCGCTGCAGGAAGACGGCGACGAAGTGGAAGAGCGCCGGCGCCACGAAACACGCCGCGAGGTTCCCCGCCCGCGCCCAGACGAGCGCATCCTTCGCGCTCGTTTCCCCGTAGAGGAACGCGAACGCGCCGGACCACGCACTCACGGTCGTCGTGACGACGAAGAAGAGGGCGTGCGTAAGCGAACGGCGCCGGATGAGCACCGCCATGCCGAGGATGAAGACGACCAGCGCCGTGAACGCCGAGGCGCCGGCGAGTCCGTTGAGGTGAAAGGTGGCCATGCTCCGAGGGCTCGGAGCATGGTAGCAGGCGCGCTACTCCTTGTAATCGCGATCTTTGAAGAAGCTGTCGCGCTTCGCGCCTGTGTCTGCCGAGGTGACGCGGCTCGCGGGTACGTCATCGGCGCCGTGCTGGATCACGTCGGCACTCTTGGTATCCGCGAATTGAACGGGCGAGACGCTGCCTCCCTCGTTCTCCACTTCGTGTACCGGCTCGGATTCCGGCTTATCGACGGACTGTCCCGTCTTCCCGGACGCCCAGTCGCCTTGGCTGCCGTAGGACTGAGGCTCGTTGTGGGTGGCCATGAGCGCTTAGCCGTGCAAGCGCGTTGCCGGACGAGTTACTGGAGTTTCGGCATCGTTCGCAGGGAGCGCGTCCGCTCGCCCCGCCTCTCATCGCGCGGGCCGCGGCGCTTCGTCGCCCCTTCCTGCACTCCAAGTTCGAGCCGCATGTCCTCCAACGCGAGGTAGAGCGGATCCTTCAAGACGTCGACGTGCGAATCGGAGTTTTCGTAGAGCGGCGAACGGGATCCGAACGCGAACTCTTCGAACTCAATCCACGACGTATTGCGGCGAAACAGCTCGAACGCCTCGGAGTAGAACTCCTTCTGACTCCGACTGAGCTCGTTCAGCGCGATTTCCGCGCCCGTGTGAGCATTCGTGTATTCATTTGCGATCCGGAGAGGATTACTCCGCAGATTTAGGGCTCGCACATTAGTCATCAGCGTCGAGCATTCGTGCCGAATCGGTCCCCTCTCCCCGTCGGAACGACGGGGAGAGCGGCGTAGGGCTTAGGGGCCGGCCGCTCGCGTAGAAGTTGCCCCTCACCCCACACCCCTATCCCCAGCCTTCGGCCGGAGCGAGGGGGACCGCATCGTTGAGCACAAAAAAAGATGGGCTGACGCCCGCCCCACACGAGGGGCTACTTCATCATTTCGAGCTTGGTGACGACGATCTGGCCGTCCTTCATTTCGCCGGTGATGTCGGCGCGGAGGTTGTCTTTCCGCTCGGTGCTCTTGATGGCTTCGGTAGCGAGCTCGTCGCCGTGTTTGTCGAACTTGACGAACTTGCCGTCGACGATGGCGCCGTAGCCGGACTTGGAGCACTGCAACGCGCAATGTTTGGTGTGCTTCTCAGGCGCGGCCATCGCCTCTTTCTTGGTCGAGCAGCCGGCATCCATGAGGGAGACGTTCTTCCATGTGTCGGCGGCGAGCGGGAGGGCCATCATGAGAACCAGGGTTCCGAGAACGATTTTCTTCATCGGGGGCTCCTTTCTAAACGTGTCAGGGTGAAGGCAGCGATCGAGATCTCGATGTCGCGGACGGCGAGATCGTAGAACATTCCCGTCGTCACGAGGTTGATCGCGATAGCGATCAGCCAGATCATCACAATGTAGCCACCGATCCGTGTCAGCCCGGCGAGGACGATCAGTCCCGCGATGATCTCGACGACGCCGACGATCCGCATGAAGAGCGCGGGGCTGATCGGGATGACTTTCGTGGCGTAGGGGCTGAGGTACATCTGCCAGTCGGCGAGGATGTTGAAGAATTTGTCGATCCCCGCGAGGAGCGGGCCGAGCCCGAGGCCGATGCGGAGTGCCCAGTAGGGGGCACGCAATCGATCGTTCATGAATACCTCCGAAGTCTGGTTGCCAGTTGCCAGTTGCCGGTGGCTAGATGGTTTTTCTGGCAACTGGTAACCGGCCACCGGCAACTGCTTCCGAGACATTAGAGAATTCTCCAGCCCGTTGGTGACATGTCACCTTTACGCGGACCCGCGCTCTAATGGATGTATGACGGCGATTCCTGAGACCTTACCCTGCGATGCTCTGAGCGATGCGGAGATCGTCCGCCGCGTCGTGGCGGGCGAGACGTCGCTGTTCGAGCTGATCATGCGGCGCTACAACCAGCGCGTCTACCGCGCGGTGCGCGCGATCGTTCGCGACGAAACGGAAACCGAGGATGTGATGCAGCAGGCGTACGTGAACGCCTACGCGCACCTCGGGCAGTTCGCGGAGCGGTCGGCCTTCTCGACGTGGCTGACGCGCATCGCGATCAACGAGGCGCTGGCGCGCATCCGGCCGCGCGGATTGCACGTGGTACCGGACGACGACGTGCCCGAAATGGAGTCGCCATCACCGAATCCGGAGGAGGCCGCGATGTCGTCGGAGATCAGGGAGGTCGTCGAGTCGGAGATCTCGGCGCTGCCGGAGTCGTATCGGTCGGTCTTCATGCTGCGCGAGGTCGAAGGCCTCTCGACCATCGAGACCGCCGAGTGCCTCAGCCTCTCCGAAGACGTCGTCAAGACCCGCCTCCACCGCGCGCGCGCCATGCTGCGCGAGAACATCTACAAGCGCTCGAACTTCGGCTCGACGTTCACGTTCGGCCACTCGCGTTGCGACCGGATGGTGGCAAGCGTGATGGCTCTAATCACCACCCTCTAACCGGTTCCCACTCCCCCACCACCCGCCCGCCCTCGAGCGCGTAGTAGCGGTCGTACATCGCCGCGGTGAGGCAGGAGTGGTTGGGGATGATGCGGAGCTCGGTGCCGACCGGGTAGCGCGCGGCCTCGCCTTCGATCTTGCCGTGCTCCTGGGAGAGGGCGATGAGGCGGAGCGGGAGCGGGCGGAGGTCGAGGTCGCAGACGATGCCGTAGCCGAAGTGCGGGTCGACGTGATCGGGGCCTGTGTCTTTCGAGAGCGCAAGCGCGCCGGCGTCGACGACGAGGTTGTTGCGCTCGGGATAACTGCCGACGACGGTGGTCAGCACCGAGACGGCGACGTCGTCGATGGAGCACGATCCGATCGTCGCCTGGAAGGCGTCGAAGAAGACGTAGTTGCCGGGGCGAACCTCGTCGCATTCGGCGAAGCGATCGACGACCGAGGCCGTCGGCGTCGAGCCGATGCTGCGGACCAGATCGTCCGCGCCGAGGAGGGCGCGGAAGCGGGAGACCGCATCGGTCTCCGAGGCGGCGACGCGGCGGACCTCCTCCACATTCTTCGCATGGTAGGAATGCCCGGCGTGCGTGAGGAGGCCCTGGAAGTGGACGGACGCTGAATCGCGGAGCGCCAGGGCGAGGCGCGCGGAGTCGGGATCGTCGGGATCGACGCCGGCGCGGTGATAGCCGCAGTCGACCTTCACATAGACGTCGAAGACATGACCGCTCGCCTCGAGCGCGCGGAACGCCCGCTCGCTGTCGACGAGGACGTTCAGCCGCTCGATCCGTTTCGCCAAACTAGCAGCGCGGGCCATTTTTTCAGGCGGAATCGGTACCGCATACGTGATGTCGGTGAATCCGGCATCGGCGAAGAACTCCGCCTCTGCGAGGGTAGAAACGGTGATCGGACCGGGCTTGCCGCCGTGCTGCATCCGTCCGATCTCGATCGTCTTGTGCGTCTTCACGTGCGGCCGGAACGCGACGCCGGAAGCGAGCGCCTTGTCGCGCATCCGGTCGCAGTTGGCGCGGACGCGCGCGGCGTCCACCAGGAAGGCAGGCGTTGTCAACTCCGCTAACATGAATCACCGGTGCGCAAGATCATCCACATCGACATGGATGCATTTTATGCATCGGTCGAACAGCGGGACGATCCGTCGTTGAAGGGGAAGCCGGTGATCGTCGGCTGGCCGGGCGAGCGGAGCGTCGTCTGCGCCGCGTCGTACGAGGCACGGAAGTTCGGCATCCACTCGGCGATGCCCGCGACGCGCGCGATGCGCCTCTGTCCCGCCGCCGCGTTCATCCACCCGAACTTCGACAAGTACCGCGCCGTGTCGCACCAGATCCGCGAGATCTTCGAGCGACACACTCCATTGGTGGAGCCGCTCTCGCTCGACGAGGCATACCTCGACGTCACGCAGGAGCTGACGGGGATTCCGACCGCGACGGAAACGGCGGAGGCGATCCGCGGCGAGATCCGGGCCGAGACGAACCTGACGGCGTCGGCCGGCGTGGCGCCGAACAAGTTCCTCGCGAAGATCGCCAGCGACTGGAAGAAGCCCGACGGCCTCTTCGTGATCAAGCCGCATCAGGTCGAGCGGTTCCTCGTTACCCTGCCGGTGCGCAAGATTCCGGGCGTCGGGAAGGCGACCGAGAAGGTGATGACGGAGATCGGCGTCGCGACGGTCGGCGATCTCCTCCGCTTCGAGCAGGAGGATCTGATCGCGCGCTTCGGTAAGTGGGGCACCCGGCTCTGGGAGCTGGCGCGCGGCATCGACGAGTCGCCGGTCGAGCCGTCGCAGAAGCGCAAGTCATGGTCGAGTGAGAACACGTTCGCGTACGACGTCACGATGGAGGAAGTCGCGGCCTACCTGCGCACCGAGTCGCAGAAGTTGTGGGAGTCGCTGGAGAAGAAGGCGATGCGCGGACGGACGGTCACGGTGAAGCTCCGCACCGACAAGTTCGAGACGGCGACGCGCCAGCTCACGCCGCCGCAACTCCCCGCCAGCGGCGACGACATCGCGCGCATCGCGGTGGAGCTCCTCGGCCGCTTCGCATTCCCGGCGCAGGCGAAGTACCGGTTGGCCGGCGTCGGCGTATCGAATTTCCTGGAGGACGAAGAGACGCCCGCTTACAATGCGCCGACTTTTTTCGACGCGAGGTAATCGTCCATGAACTCCATGCAACCCGTCGCCGTCGCGCAGTACGGCATCGGCCCGATCGGGGCTGAGATCGCGCGGCTGCTCCTCACCAAGCCGTGGATCAAGCTCGTCGCCGCGGTCGACGTCGATCCGAACAAAATCGGCAAGGATGTCGGCGACGTCATCGGCCTCGGACGCCAGGTCGGCGTGAAGGTCACCGGCGGGCTCACCGCGAAATGCGACGTCGTCTGCCACTCCACCGGCTCCCGCCTGCGCGACGTAAAAGGTCAATTAGTTGACCTGCTGTCGCGCGGGGCTCACGTCGTCTCCACCTGCGAGGAGCTGTCCTTCCCGCTCGACGCCGCCATCCGCGAAGAGCTCCAGAAGGCTGCCCGCGCGCACAATGTGACGCTTCTCGGCACCGGCGTGAATCCCGGCTTCGTCATGGACAAGCTGGCGCTGACGGTGACGTCGGTCTGCCAGTCGATCGACTCGGTGCAGATCATCCGCATCCAGAACGCGTCGACGCGGCGCGAGCCGCTCCAGCGCAAGGTCGGCGCCGGCATGACGGCCGCCGAGTTCCGCACCGCCGTCGATGCCGGCAAGATCAAGCACATGGGCCTCCGCGAGTCGCTGATGATGGTCGGCCACGGCCTCGGCGCGGAGTTCGAGCACGTCAGCGACGAGAAGATCGAGCCGGTCATCGCCGAGCGCGAGGTCGTGACGCAGTACCTGAAGGTCGCGCCGGGCCAGGTCGCCGGCGTCCATCAGACGATCGACGGCCGCGGAAAGATCAACGTGAGCCTGGAGCTGCGGATGTACGTCGGCGCCGAGGATGTGGCCGCGGACCGAGTGATCGTGAAAGGTGTGCCCGACGTCGAGATGGAGATCAAAGGCGGCGTCCACGGGGACCGTGCCACGGCGGCGATGGTGGTCAACTCCATCCCCCGGGTGATCGGCGCGCGCCCCGGCGTGCTGACGATGGACGACATTCCGGTGAGTTATCGGTGAATCGCGATATCCATTGTTGACAAATTAGATCATCAATCTAATCATTCGCGCGTCATGAGGTGGATCGGCGCGCTCGTCGGCGTGTTCGCGCTCGCGTGCGGCGGCGAGGGAAGCGACCCCGCCATCCGTCTCGGGTACTTCCCTAACGTCACGCATTCACAGGCGCTCATCGGCATCGCGCGGGGCGATTTCGGGAAGGTGAAGCCGATCGTCTTCAACGCGGGGCCATCGGTCATCGAGGCGCTCTTCGCGGGGGACGTCGACCTCGCGTACGTCGGGCCGAATCCGGCCATCAACGGATACGTGCAGTCGCACGGCGAGGCATTGCGGATCGTCGCCGGGGCGACGAGCGGCGGAGCGGCGCTGGTCGTCCGCAAGGGCGTGCAGAACCTGAACGGGCGGAAGCTCGCATCGCCGCAGCTCGGCAATACGCAGGACGTCGCGTTGCGGCGCTACCTTGCGGCGGATGGCATCAAGGCCGAGGTCGTGCCAACGCCAAATGCGCAGATCGTCGATCTCTTCCGGCGCGGCGACGTCGACGGCGCGTGGGTGCCGGAGCCATGGGTCTCGCGGCTGGTGGTCGAAGCGGGCGGCGTGGTGCTGGTCGACGAGCGGACGCTCTGGCCGCACGGCGACTTCGTGACGGCGCAGGTGATCGCGAGCACGAAGTTCCTGAAGGCGCATCCGGATCGCGTCCGGCGTTTTCTCGCGGCGCATGTCGCGATCACCCGGTGGGAGCTCGCGCATCCCGCGGAGGCGCGGGCGATCGTCAACGGCGAGATCAAGCGGCTCACCGGCAAGAAGCTCGCGGATCGAGTGCTCGCCTCGGCATGGGAGCACATGCGCCCGACGTGGGATCCGATCGCCCCGTCATTGAGAGCGTCGGCGGACGCCGCCTACGCCGCGCACTTTCTGCGCGTACGGCCCAACCTCGACGGCATCTACGACCTTCGCATCCTCAACGAAGTGGTGGCATCGCCATGAGACTCGAGCTGCGCGGCGTCTCGAAGTCGTTCGACGGGAGCCGGCGGATCGCTGCGCTCGACGACATCAATCTGACGATCGAGTCGGGCGAGTTCGTCTGCATCATCGGGCCGTCGGGCTGCGGGAAGTCGACGCTCCTCTCGATCATCGCGGGACTCGAGCCGCCGACCGCCGGCAACGTTGTCGCAAGCGGCAACCGCATCCTCATGTTTCAGGACGGCGCGCTCTTTCCGTGGCTGAGCGTGCGCGAGAACGTGGAGTTCGGCCTGCGATTCCTCGACGGAACGACAGCCGAGGAACGGAGAGCGCGCGCGATGCAACTCCTGAAACTCGTCCATCTCGACGGATTCGCCGGCGCGCGGATTCACGAGTTGTCGGGCGGGATGCGGCAGCGGGTCAGCCTGGCGCGTGCGATCGCGGTCGACCCCGCGGTGCTGCTGCTCGACGAGCCGTTCGGCGCGCTCGACGCCATGACGCGCTCGATCCTTCACACGGAGCTGCAAGAGATCTGGGCGCAGACGAAAAAGACGATCGTCTTCGTCACGCACAACGTCCGCGAGGCGGTCGTCCTCGGCGACCGCGTGCTGGTGATGTCGCCGCGCCCGGGCCGTGTCGTCGCCGAGCATCGCGTCGACCTCCCGCGCCCGCGCGTGATCGACAGCCCGCCGGTCAGCGCATTGGCGCGGCAAATAGCGGAAGACGTGACGCATGCGTAAGACTCTCAGCCGCGTGGTGTTCTTCGCCGCGCTCCTCGGCGTATGGGAACTGCTCGTCCGGGCGCGGTTCTGGCCCGACTACCTCCTCCCGGCGCCCGGCGGCGTCGCACGTGCGCTCATCGACGGCTTCCGCGACGGCGACTTCCTCGCTGCGATCGGCGGAAGCCTGCGGCGCCTCGTCATCGGCTACGCTATCGCGATCGTCGCCGGCGTCGTCATCGGCGTCCTCATCGCGACCGTCCGGTGGGTGAACGACACGATCGGGCTGCTCGTCATGGGCCTCCAGGCGCTCCCGAGCATCTGCTGGCTGCCGCTCGCGCTGCTCTGGTTTGGTCTCAGCGAAAAAGCGATCGTCTTCGTCGTGATCATGGGCGCCGTGCTGTCGATCGCGCAGGCGACCGCGGACGGCGTCCGCAACACGCCTCCGATCTACATGAACGCCGCGCGGAACCTCGGCGCGCGCGGGCTCAGGCTCTATACCAATGTGGTGCTGCCGTCGGCGCTACCGTCGATCGTCACCGGGATGAAGCTCGGCTGGTCGTTCGCGTGGCGCTCGCTGATGGCCGGCGAGCTCCTCTACGCGTTACCGGGACTCGGGCACCTGCTGATGCTCGGCCGCGAGCTGAACGACATGAGCCAGGTCGTCGCCGTCATGCTCGTCATCATCACGCTCGGCCTGCTCACGGACCATCTGGTGTTCGGGGCGTGGGAGCGCCAGATCCGGCGTCAACGCGGCCTCGCCGCTGCACGCTGAGCGCGATCAGCGCCGCGACGCCGAAGAGCGCCCACGCCGCCGTCCATCCCCACGGCGCCGACCGCATCCAGTTCCACATCGCCAGCGTGATCGACCAGAGGCCGTAGACGAGGAGGAACATCCGGCGGTGATGCCGGTCGTCGTCGACGCCCGCGGCGATCGACGCGCCGAGGATCAGCGTCGGGATGATGCCGAGTGCGATGTTAAAGGCGAAGATCATGGGGTCAGGTCGAAACTTGAAACTTGATAAGTTTCAAGTTTCGACCTGACCCCACCTACCTGTACCGCACATCCAGCACTTTCCGCACGAGATCCTTCGCGGCGCCGGGGAGGTTCTGGACGCCGGTGAGGACGTCGTTGAACGCGTGCGACTCGCCGCCGTGCTTGAAGCACTCCGCGCAGCGCGGAAGATTCGTGAAGTCGCGTTGCTCGAAGGCGCGCTGCATCTCGGCGAGGCGGTCGCCTTCGATGATCTCGCGGAGCGTCTGGGTTTTCAGATCGCCCATCACCTGATCGCCGTGCGCGTCGTAGCAGCAGTGCGTGACGCGTCCGTCGGCGAAGACGACGATCCAGGTGAAGAACGCCCCCTGCACGCATCCGTAGAACTTGCCGTGCAGGTCGGTCTCCTCGTTGACGTCGAGCGCCTCGCATGTCTTCTCGATCACGCGAGCATTCTTGTACCGCTTCAGGTCGAAGACGCGTTTGAAGTCGTCGATCGACTCGTCGACCGTCAGCCGTGAGCGCATCTTCTGGATCTCGATACGGATCGGATGGCCGTTGGCTTGAGCGAGGAACGCACGCGTCAGCTCGACGAGCTTCTCGAAGTCGCCGCCGGTGCGGAGCTGCGGGTAGACCTGCGGATTGATCGAGTCGACGCAGATGCGTAGGCGCTTGAGCGGCGAGCCGAGGAGCTTCGCGCCGACTTGTTCGGTGAGCACGAGGCCGTTCGTCGAGACGCTCGCCTCGGGGAAGAGGCGGATCGCGTCATCTATACGCGAATAGAGCAGCGGCTCGCCCATCTCGTGCAGCCACTTGAGCTGTAGGCCAATGCCGTGGATCTCGCGCTCGGCTTTTTCGACCAGCTCCCATGCCATGTCCTCGTACGGACGGCGCAGCACCGGCAGCGGGCACATGCCGCACCGCAGGTTGCACTTCGACGTCAGCTCGAGGCCGACCTTGTATCGGCGGGGGTTGAACTTCATACGGTGTTGAGCAAGCGCCCGAAGACGCGGCCGTATTCCTCCCACGAGTAGCGGCGCGCCGATTCGGCGGCGTGTTGCTCGAATGAAGCGCGATCGGGACTTGCGAAGAACGCGTCGACGGCGCGCGCGAGGGCCTGCGCGTCGTCGGGCGGGACGAGCATCCCGTTCCTTCCCTGCTCCACGATCTCCGGCAGCCCTCCGACGGTAGACGCAATGACGGGACGCGCGAAGTGAAACGCCGTCAATGCGACGCCGCTTTGCGCCTCGATGCGATACGCCGCGAGGACGACGTCGCACGCGGCAAAGTACGTCGCGATCTCGGCGTCGGGGATGAAGCGAAAATCGAAACGGACATTTCCCTTGGCGAGCCGCTTGTATTGCTCCGCGCTCTCCCACCACGCCTCGCCGGCAACGAGCAGCAACGCGTCGGATTCGATCTCGCCCCACGCTTTCAGCACGACGTCGAGCGCCTTGAACGGCCGGACATGGCCGAAGAAGAGCGCGACGTTCTTCGCGTCGATGCCAAGCGTCGTCCGCGCCTCATCGCGAGCCGGGATGGCCCCTCCGAGCTCGTGTACCGGCAGGAACGTCTTCACCGTCCGCCGTCCGCCCGACCTCCGCCACCCCTCCGCCGCCTCACTCTGCGCGTGGACGACCAGCGCGTTCGCGCGCCGCAACACGACGTTCGTCAACGCGCGCTTCCACCACGCCGGCTCCTTGTCGCCGATGTTGTGGCATTGCAGGACCACGCGCGTCGAGCGCGGGAGCAGCGCCATGATCACGCGATACGGCAGCGCCCACACCCAGATCCACCAGACGAAGATGACCGCGTCGAAATCGCCGCGCCGCATCGCGAGCGCGGTCGCCACCCAACTGAACGGATTGATCACATCCAGCGTGAAATGCGCGTCCGCTTTCGGCAGCGTCGGATCGACGTCATCGCCCCCCGGATAGAAGCGTTTCGGAAACTGCCGCGAGAACGAGACGACCTCCACCTCGAACGACTTACGCAGCTCCTCAGCCAGCCGCGTCGTGCAATACGCAATGCCCGCGCGGTACGGATAGACGGGGCCGACGATAGCGATCTTCAAGCGAGCGCATGTTATCGGCTACGGCACGTCCCTTGCGCTTTTGGAGGTCGGAGGCGAACCATGGCAGACGACAAAAAAAACAAGGATGTGGCGCAGGAGCCGGAGCATCACAGCGAGTTGAAGGGCGCGGCGATCGGCGGCGCAGCTGGTGACTTCATCGCGGGCAAAAAAGGCGCGGTCATCGGCGCGGCGATCGGCGCCGAGAAGCAGCACAAGAAGAACGAAAACGAAAACGGGAAGTGACGGTAGCGAACGTAGGATGGGCTTCGGCCCGTTCCGGGGGGCGGGCTGAGGCCCGCCCTACGTTTTTGCGTGAGCCAGCTCACGGCCGCTGCGGATGACGCTGCAGCCGCGGCCGCTACGCCGACAGGAAATTCACCACCGTAGACGCGAAGTAGCTGCCCCACGTGCGCCAGTCGAAGACGAGCGACGACGACATGAAGCAGGAGTGCGTGCAGTGGCACTCCTTGCGGCGGATCGCGAGGCGTTGGGCGTCGGCGGCTTCGTTGAACCAGAGCTTCGTGAAGTCGTAGCCGGTGTCGCGGACGTTGCCGACCGCGTCCCGCAGCTCGCACATCCGCACCTCGCCGCGCGCGTCGAGGACGCCGCTGACGAGGCCGGCATGGCACGGGCGGACCTGCGTCTCCTGCTCCAGCACCGCGAGCTCCATCCGGCGCGAGTACACCTTCACGAACTTCAGGAACTGGTCGTAATTCGGATACGTCGCCCAGTACGCCTCGAGCTTCGGCAGCAGCTCGCGGTAACGCTCCGTCGTGATCGCCTGGATGTTCTTGTCCGGCTGATCGCCGCGCAACATCTCGAATGAGTGGAACGAGACCGTCGGGAAGTCGCGCTTCACGGCCGCGAACAGCTCATCGAGATCCTCCGCGTTGTACGTGCACAAGCATGTGTGCACGTTCACCGTGAGATTCGCGAACTTGTCGCGCAACGGGATGAGGTTCGCGTACGTCTTCTTCGCGCGCTCGTAATTGCCGGGGACGCCGCGGATCCAGTCGTGCTTCTCCCCCACATGATCGATGGAGAGATTGACGACGATCTGCGTCGACGGGCAGCGTTGCAGCGTCTCCTCCACCGACTTCGCGATCAGATCGCTCGCGATCGCGCCGGTGGGGATCGTGATCTGCTTGACGTGATTCTCCTTCGAGAGCGTCTCGCAGACTTCCGGCAGATCGCGGCGGAGGAACGGCTCGCCGCCGCTCATCACGATGAACAGCATGTCGCCGAGGGAGCGGAACGTCTTCTTCAGCTCATCGAGCGAGAGCTCGTGCTCCTTGTCCTTCCGGAGCTGCTCCCAATTGAAGCAGGTCCGGCAGAACGAGTTGCAGTCGTACGTCAGCCCGATGATGAGATACACCGGCTTCATGCCCCGTTTATTGACGAGGTAGCGGAGGTACGGGAGCTTGTCGGAGAACTTCATCTGCGCGGGCTGCCTGTAAAACTGCCTGTAGAACCGCGAATCAGCCCCCAGCAAATTCCGAAGTAGTACGTCGCGTGGTGCAGCGCGAAGGCAAACGGGATCGTCGGCCAGTAGCGGAGCGGCAGCCGTGTCGTGCGCACGCCGAGGAGAAACGTGAGGATGACGTACGGGACGATTGCGAGCGGAGCGGCGAGAATCGCGAGCGTGCCGGCGACCAGAAACGCCGTCACCTTCGGCGTGAACGCGCGCCGCTGGCCGGTCTTCACCCGATAGCGCCAGCGCTGTTTCAGGTAGGCCTCGGGAAACGCGCGGCGGCGGTGCACGACACGGACGGTGTCGTTGTAGACGACCCGGCCACGCCGCAGGAGCGACCCGATCAGCGCCGTATCCTCGCCGATGTATCCGATCGACTCGTCGAAGCCGGTGAAGGCATCGCCGCGGACGAAGAGATTGACGAGCGCGATGTCGCTCGGCGTCTCGAGGTCGAAAACGCCGCGCCGGTTCTCGTGCGCGGCGACGCCGCTGCCAATGAACGGAGTCGCGAGCAGCGTGTCGGAGATCAGCTCCGCGACCGTCGAGTCTTCGGGCGCCGGGTCGGGGCCGCCGAGGGCGAGGACGTCGGGATGGGCATCGAGATAGGCGACGGCGTTGGCGAGCCAGCCCGGCTCGGCGCGGGCGTCGTCGTCAATGAACGCGAACACCTCCCCCTTCGCCTCGGAAACCGCTCGATTTCTTCGAGTTGCGGGATTACGATTCGCCTCGACCACGTTCCGTATGCGGTCGCCAAGACCGGCAGCCAACGGCACCCCGGAAACGACGATCAACTCGAAATCAAACGGCGCGGCCTGGCGCAACACGGAGTCGATCGCGCGCTCCGCATCGCCGCCGATCCGCTCCACAGGCATGATGATGCTGACTTTCACGAACGCATGAAGCTTATCGTTCAAATCCCTGCATTCAACGAAGAGAAGACGATCGCGCTGACGTTGCGCGACATCCCGAAGCGCGTCGACGGTTTCACCTCCGTCGAGACGCTCGTGATCGACGACGGCTCCTCGGACAAGACGGCCGACGCGGCGCGCCAGGCGGGTGCAACGCATCTTGTGCAGCTCCGGAACCACCGCGGCCTCTCCGCAGCGTTCGTGGCCGGCATCGACGCGGCCCTGCGTCTCGGCGCGGACGTCATCGTCAACACCGACGCCGACAACCAGTACGCCGCCGCCGACATCGCGAAGCTCGTCGCGCCGATCGTGAAAGGGAGCGCCGAGGTCGTGATTGGCGACCGCGAGGTCTCGAAGTCGCCGCACATGTCCGGGATAAAGAAGTCGCTGCAGCGTCTCGGGAGCTGGACGGTCGGCAAGGCCTCGGGGGTCAACGTCGCCGACGTCACCAGCGGCTTCCGTGCGTTCTCCCGCGAAGCGGCGATGCAGATCAACGTCTTCAACCCGTTCACCTACACGCTCGAGACCATCATCCAGTCGGGCAACCGCAATCTCGGCGTGCAGACGGTGGCGGTGAAGACGAACGCGCCGACGCGCGAGTCGCGGCTCTATCGCGGCCTCGGGACGTACCTGCGCAAGTCGGTCGCCACGATCTTCCGCATCTACACGCTGTACAAACCGCTGAAGACGTTCTTCCTGATCGGAACCATTCTGATGCTCGCCGGCCTCGCGCTCGGCATCCGCTTCCTGTGGGACTTCGCGCAAGGCCACGGCGCGGGGCACGTGCAGTCGCTGATCCTCTGCGCCGTCTTCCTCGTGACCGGCTTTCAGACGTGGCTCATCGCGCTGCTCGCAGATCTGATCGCCGTGAATCGGCGCCTCAGCGAGGAAGTACTGATCCGGGTCAAGAAACTGGAGTCGCCGGAGCGACGGCCGCAGGCGCGTCCTCGCGACGAGCGGCGTGAACGGCCTCAGCGCCCTCAGCCGCAGCAGCCCGGGGCGCCGCAACCTCAATCTCAGCCACAGCCTCAGCGCGGAGCGGAGAAACCGGCGACGCAGTGGGTATGGCTGATGGACGAGGAGAAGCAGAAGTCGTCGCCTCCCACTGCCAGCGAGCCGGTTGCCGAAGAGCCGTCACAGCCGGAGCCGCCGGAAGGTGGCAACGGCGGCAACGGCGGCCGGCGCAGACGCCGTCGCCGTGGCGGTGTCCGCCACGCCGGCAATCTCCCTGGCAATCGCGGGAAACACCTCGAGGGCGAAGGCGAGAACGGGGATTAGGCGCAAGGTAACGGTCAAAGCCCTCTCCCTCCGGGAGAGGGTGGCCGAAGGCCGGTGAGGGGCACGGCGCTCGCGAAAAACCGCGTTCGCGCGCGAGCGCTCGCCACAAACCTCGTTCCCACGATCTGCGCATCCAGCACGCCCCTCATCCGGCGCTTCGCGCCACCTTCTCCCGAGGGAGAAGGACGAGGGGAACGGAGCCTTGCTGTCTGCTCCGTCTCCGCAAAACACCGGGCAAATTTTTTGCGTATTCCGTAACTGCTGACGCGCGTCGCGTCGGTCGGCACGAGTCCCGCCGCAGCGGAACCAAAGTCGCGAATGAGTCAGGGTCATCGCCTAGACGACTTTCGCGGCGGGACTCGGCCGCGGTTGCTCAGTCGTGAGCGGCAACGAAGCGCGACGTGAGCACGCCGGCGAGATTCAGCGCGAACGGGACGTGCACCAGCGGATGGATCGAGTTGTAGGTGTGTCCCGCGTTCGCGAGGATCACCTTCGACGCATCACGGCCGCGCGACGCGATTGCCTCGGCCTCGGCGACGGGAACGCTTTCATCGCGTCCGCCGTGGATGACGAGCAGCGGGACTTTCAGCGCTTCCACCGCGGCGCCGACGTCGAGCCGTTCGCGATGCGCTTCGACGTCGTCGAGCATCGCGGTCGACAGCCGCATCATCTGCTTCGTCCGCGCGTTTTCGATGAAGAGCGCGCCGTCTTTGCGCCAACGGTGAATCGTCGCGTCGTCCCATCGGTCCACGTGCGAGATCGCGCTCCACGTCACGACGCCGGCGAGATCGCGCACCTCGCTCGCGCCGAGCAGCGCGATCCCGCCGCCGCGCGAGTGCCCGACCAGAAACGTCGGTAGCGACGGAAGCTCACGCTGCGCATGTGCGATCGCGGTGTGCAGGTCGTGCAGTTGCGTCGTGTACGTGTCGCCGGCGAAGAGGTCGAGACGATCGAACGTCTCCGGGTTCTCGCCGATCCCGCTGCGCGACATGTTGAACCGCACCACCGCGAAGCCGGCATCGCAGAGCATCTCCGCGAGCCACGGAAAGAAGCCCCAGTCCTTGAAACCCTTGAACCCCTGAACGACCACCACCAGCGCCGACGGATCCGGCGGCGCGTCAATGTCGCCGCGGATGGGGAGACCTTCGTGGGAGGTTGTGGTGAAGTGCATCGGGGGCTTCGCGGCGTTACTCGTTATTCGTTACTCGTTATTCGTTATTCGTTATTCGTTGTCATCCGAGCGTTTAGCTCGGAATGAGAAATCGGGTGTGGCCATACCGTCGAGTCACGAATAACGAGTAACGAATAACGACCTTCAAACATTGAACCGGAACAAAATAACGTCCCCGTCCTGCACCACGTAATCCTTCCCCTCGCTCCGCATCTTCCCGGCGGCTCGGGCTGCTTGCTCGTTGCCGGCGGCGATGTAGTCGTCGTAGGCGATCGTTTCGGCGCGGATGAAGCCGCGCTCGAAGTCGCTGTGGATCTTCCCGGCGGCCTGCGGCGCGCGCGAGCCGCGGTGGATCGTCCAGGCGCGCGCTTCCTTCGGGCCGGCGGTGAAGAACGTCTCGAGGTCGAGCAGCTTGTACGCGGCGCGGATCAGGACGTCGAGTCCCGGCTCTTCGAGCCCCATCTCCTTGAGGAAGTCGGTGCGCTCGTCGGGCGGGAGCTGTGCGATCTGCGCCTCGAGCTCGCCGCAGATGACGACCACCTCGCCGCGTTTGTCGGCCGCGACCTTGCGCACTTTCGCCAGCAGCGGCGTCTCCGTCCCGAGGTCGTTCTCGGCGACGTTCGCGACGAAGAGCACCGGCTTCATCGTGATGAGGTTCAGCTCCGCGAGCGCGTTCCGCTCGTCGTCCGTAAAGTCGATTGCCCGGAGCGCCGTCCCCTTCTCGACCGCCGTCTTCGCCTTCTCCAGCGCCTCGGCTTGTGCGAGGTACTCCTTCTGGCCGACGCGTGCGAGACGGCCGACACGATCGAGCTTCTTCGCGATGGCGTCGAGATCGGCGAGCAGCAGCTCCGTCTCGATCACCTCGATGTCGCGTTCGGGATCGACGCTTCCTTCGACGTGCACGACGTTCGGATCGTCGAAGCAGCGGACGACGTGGAGGATCGCGTCGGTCTCGCGGATGTTTGCGAGGAACTGATTGCCGAGGCCCTCCCCTTTCGAGGCGCCGCGAACGAGGCCGGCGATGTCGACGACCCTCAGATCGGTGAAGACCGTCTGCTTCGACTGCGCGAGCTCGGCGAGCGTGACGAGCCGGCGGTCGGCGACCGGAACGATGCCGACGTTCGGCTCGATGGTGCAGAACGGATAGTTAGCGCTCTGCGCTCCGGCGGCGGTGAGTGCGTTGAAGATGGTCGATTTCCCGACGTTCGGGAGCCCGACGATACCTACGGATAGACCCATTGCGCGCCCGTCAACGCGAGGGGTATCAGGGCGATTCCACGCCGCGCCGCGCGGCCTCGACGGCGCCGAGGAGCCCCACCTCGGGATTCACGATCACGTCGATCGGAATGGACTTCACCACGTCGGTGAACCGTCCCTTGCGCAGGAACGCCTCCATGAAGCGGCCGGTGGTGAAGTGGCGCATGTTCTTCGCGGCGATGCCGCCTGCGAGGAAGACGCCGCCGCGCGCCAGGAGACGCAACGCCATGTTCCCCGCCTCGGCGCCGTAGATGTCGACGAAGATCTCGAATGTACGGTTCGCGATGGCGTCGCCCTCATCCGCGAGCGAGGCGATCTCCATCGGGATGTGCTCGTCGTACTCGCGCGTGATGCCGCGCAGGAAGTCGTCGATGTTGACGAGCCCCATGCCGCTGAGCACGCGCTCCCACGAGACGTGACCGTACTTGTTCAGCAGCTCGACGAATAGGCGTCCCTGCTCTTCGTCCTGCGGGCCGAAGTCGGCGTGGCCTCCTTCGCCGGGGACGACGTCGTACTTTTTGCCGTCGTACACGAGCGCGGCTTCGCCGAGGCCCGTGCCGGCGCCGAGGATCGCGATCGGCGCGCTGGCGACTCGTTTGCCGGCGTTCAGCGAGATGAGGTCGCCGGCAGCGAGCAGCGGAACGCCGAGCGCCACCGCATAGAAGTCGTTGATGAGCGTGACGCGGCCGATCGAGAACGCCTCGGCCAGGCCGTTCGCCGACATGAACCAGCCGGTGTTCGTCACCTCGGCCCGGTCTTCGAACACCGGCCCCGCGACCGCGAAACAGGCGGAGTCGATCTTCCCGTGTGGTGCCGCCCCGAGGAACGCGCGGAGCAGATCGTCGAACGTCTTGTATGCCGCCGACTCGAACCGCTGCTCGCGCGCGGTCGTACCGTCCTCCACGAATCGGAGGAGCACCTTGGTACCGCCGATGTCGCCTGCAACGATGCGCATGTGGTTTATCCGTTATCCGTTATCAGTTACCCGAGGGTACCGATAACGTCTTCACGCGAATGGGTTCTCGTCGGCGGTCGTGCCGTACATGGCGGGGACGGGGATTTCGAGGAGGCGGAGGTAGACGGTGAGCTGGCCGCGGTGGTGGTAGACGTGGTTCAGCATGATCGAACGGACGGCGCCGATGACGGGAAGCTCGCGGATCGTCTCCTCGCCGCGCAGGAAGCGGAACGACTTCGCCATCATCGCGGAGTCGTCGAGCGTACCGATGGTGCGCTTCGCCTCTTCGACGGAGGCCTTCAGCTCCGCGACGTAGTCATGATGATCGGGAGGGGCGCCGGGACGCGCCTTCAGGATGTCGAACGACCCGGCGGCGATCAGGCCCGAGATCCGGCGCGGGATGTTCGCGATGTGCCATGCGAGCGAGCCGAGGGCGGTGGAGCGGGGATGCGGGCGCCAGTCGGCCTGGTCGACCGGGACGCGCTCCAGGAGGCGCTGGGTCGAGACGCTCTCCCGCTCCAGTTCACCGATCAGCGCGTGCGCAAGATTGTTGGACATGACGGGCGGATTCTAGCCCCTCCCCAGTGGGTACGCGGCCCCTTCGTAAGATTCGGCGGCCCCTTCGTGAGATTTCGCGGCCGCTTCGTGGTGAGTGCGTAGCGCCTCGCGGTGGCAAGCGCGCCTCTCGCGGTGATCGCTTGGCCCCTCGCGGGGGCAAGCGCGCCACTCGCAGTGATCGCTTGGCCCCTCGCGGGGGCAAGCGCGCCGCTCGCAGTGATCGCTTGGCCCCTCGCGGTGGCCGGGCCGCCGCTCGGCGGTGAGCACGTGGCCCCTCGCGGGGGCCACCCTCCCCCTCGACAGGGGCGGCTCGCCCCTCGTGGGGGCCGCTCGGCCGCTCAAGGGGGCCGCCGTTCCCCTCGACAGGGCCCGCTCCCCGCTCGACGCGGCCACCTTCCTACTCGACGTGGCCGACGACCCCCTCGCGGGGGCCGCCGCGCATCTCGGAACGGCCGCCACCCCACTGGACGTGGAAGCCGCGCCGCTCCGCGGGGAGATGGCGCCGCTTGCCGGGGCTACCGATCCTCTTCCCCCCCAAACACGACCGCCGGCCGGTTCGAACCGGCCGGCGATGGGGAACATGGCGCCGCCGCGGCAGGTGCAGGCGAGAGGAATCGCGGCGGCATTTTCAAAAAAAGCAAATCGTGCGCCAGAACAGTTACACGCAACGTAAGAAAGGATTGAAACGGCCCGATTCGCGTTTACAATCTACGCAAATGATTGGCGAACGACTTCGCGAGGCACGAGAGACGCGTGGTTTGTCGTTGACCGACGTGGCCGGGAAGGCTCACGTCAGCGCGGCGACGCTTTCACGTATTGAAAATAGCAAGCAGGGACTCGACTTCGGTCTGTTCCTCGCCCTGGCGAAAGTGCTCGCCGTAGCACCGGCGGACCTGGTCGGCGCAGACGACGCGGACGAGGCCAGCGATCCGTTGGTCGCGAAGATCGCGCAACTCCCGACGAGCGATCGCGCGCGTCTCTGGCGCGAGCTGGCCGACGCGAAACGCACCTCCCGTCAGAACCGGCAGGCGCGGAACGGTGACACCGTGTCGCAGCAGATGGAGGAGCTGTTCGCGCAGTTCGACTTCATCCGCGAAGAGCTCGAGGCCGTCCGCACCAATATCGGCAAGCGCGGACGCGCGCCGCGGATCACCGTTTCTTCGTCTGAGTGATGTCGATCACTACCAGTACGGCCCCGTCGACTTTCTTGTCCGCGGTCTTGTAGGGTTTCACGCGTAGCGTGAACCGCCGTCCCTCGCGATCCTGAACCTCGGTCTCGCGCGTCTCGAGGTTCTCGAGAACCTCGTGCACCAACCCCTCGAGCTCCTTCAGATTGAACGTTGCCTTCACGTCGTCGATCGAGCGTCCGACGTCCGCGGGGACGAGCTTCAACACCCGCTGTGCGCCGGCATTGAAGCGGCGAATACGCAGATCGCCGTCGAGGATGATGATGGGCGCGTCCACCGATGCGAGAAGGTTCGCGAGGTCGTTGTTGACGACCCCCAGTTCCTCATTCCGGTTCTCCAGTTCTTCGTTGAGTGTGATCAGCTCTTCGTTCGACGACTGAATCTCCTCGTTCGCCGAACGGACCTCCTCATTCATCGCTTCCTGCTCTTCGATGGTCGACTGCAGGTACTCCCGCATCGCCGCCAGCTCTCCCTTGAGGCGCACGATGCTTCGCGTGTCCTTCTCTTCCGGCTTCTCTTTCTCCTTCTTCTTCGCGCGCCCTTTCTTCGGCGCCTCGGCGACCGGCTCCTCCTCGAAGACGATGATCTGACAGGGCTCCTGCGCCGGCGTGACGAACGGGATGACCTCGAGGTTGACCGTCGTCGCCTCTCCATCCGTCACCACGCGCACCCCTTCGCGACGCACGGGACCATCGGTCTTCTTCGCCGTGTGGATGGCCGCGCGCAGGTCGGCCAGCAGTCCTTCGCGCGCCATCTTGAGGATGTTGAACGTCGCCACGCCGGGCGCCGGCTCGAGGAACCGGCTGGTGCGTCCTCGAAACTGCAGGATTTCCATGTTCTTGTTGATGACCACTCCCGGAGGGGCGAACCGCGTCAGCAACAGGCGGTCGGCCTCGCGGAAGACGTTCGGCGGTACGGCGAGCTCGCGTTCGAGGTCGACCTTCTCGACCGGCTCGCGAGGGGAAAGGCCGTGAAAGTCGACGGCCGGACGATTCAGGGCCAGCTTCTTCTGATAAATCTTGTGCTTGCGGTCGTACGGCGCGAACAGGTCGCCGTATTTGCCGGTCGTCTCGGAGCTGCCGAGAAGCAGGAAGCCGTTGGGACTCAGCGCGTAGTGAAAGATCGCCATGACCCGACGCTGCAGATCGGCGTCCAGGTAGATCATCACGTTCCGGCAACTGATGAGATCGAGACGCGAGAACGGCGGGTCCTTGGTGATGTTCTGCCGCGCGAAGATGCAGCAGTCGCGCACCGCCTTCGCGACGCGAAAGCCGCCGTCGAACTTGCTGAAGAAACGGCCCGCGCGCTCGGGGGGGAAGGTCGGCCACCGCGGCCTCCGAGTAGACGCCGAGCCGAGCTCGCTCGATCGCCGCCTCGCTCACGTCGGTGCCGAACACCTGAAGGCGGGGATGGACCTTCGACTCTTCCATCGCCTCGATCACGACCATCGCGATCGAGTAAACCTCTTCACCGGTCGCGCACCCTGGGACCCAGACCCGTACCGCGTCGTCTTTGGCGCGTCCGCGCAGCAGCTCCACCGCGAGTGCGCGCAACGCCGAGAAGACGTCGGGATCGCGAAAGAAGGCCGTGACACGGATCAGGATGTCGGAGTAGAGAAGTGCCGCCTCGTTCGCGTTCGATTTCATCAGGTCGGCGTAGTCGCTGAGTCTCTCGATCCGCAGCAGCGCCATGCGGCGCCGGATCCGCCGCTCGACCGTGGAAGGCTTGTAGTGGGTGAAATCGATGTCGTGCGACGCCTTGAGAATCGCAAAAACCTGCTGCAGCTCTTGGGGGGGCAAGTGCGCCGGCTGCTCGGGATCGCGTGAAAAGTACCCCGATCGCGCGACGTCGACCAGCTCCTCGGCGATCTCCGGCGGCGACAGCGTGTAATCGATCGTGGTCGCCTCACGGGCCGACTCCGGCATGCTCTGGAATTGCGCCGTGTCGTCTTGCGTGAAGGTGATCCCGCCCTCCGACTTGATCATGCTCATCCCGACGGCGCCGTCCGAGGCAGAGCCGGAGAGGATCACACCGATGGCGCGCGAGCGCTGGTCTTTTGCCAGCGAGAGCAGGAACGTGTCGATCGGAAGCGGCCCTTCGCCTCTCCGCGCCTTGGCCGAGCGGAGGCGTCCGCCGGACAGCGTGAGGTTCGCTCGTCCGTCGGCGACGTAGACGTGATCACAGGCGAGCTCGATCTCGCGCGCGGGGTCGACCCGAACGACCTGCATCTTCGTCGCGCGTTGAAGGACCTCCGACAGAGCGGACTCCCGCCGCCCGTCGTGGTGCAGGACGTAGACGATGGCGAAGCCGGGGTCCGCGGGCAACGCCCGCAGCAGTTGCATGAACGCATCGAGGCCGCCCGCTGATGCACCGACACCGACGATCGGGAAAAGGCTCACCGTCTCCGCAGGCGAAGGCTTTTTCTTTTTCGCCATCTCGGCGGATTCTGACAGAAGAACGAACGTCGTGTTCGCCGGTCGGAGAAGCTCGTTGCAGTTGCAGCACGAATCTGCCTTGTGTTTTGCGCAACGCGCAAGTACCCTCGCGGTCTCTCTCCCCCATATGGACGCCCCGCTCGATGTCCTCATCATCGAAGACGACATGCCGATCCAGCGTCTGCTGAAGCACATCGTCGAGCGGATCGGCTTCGATTGCGAGTGTGCCGGTGACGGGGACGACGGTCTTACCGCGATCCGGCGCCGCTCGCCGAAAGTGATCATCCTGGATTTGCTGCTGCCGAACGTGACTGGGTTTGACGTGCTGCGGCACCTGCACGAGCACTCGCCGCATTTCCTCGGGCGGACGATCATCGTGACCGCGGCCGCGGAGTCGAGGTACGCCTCATGCAGGGAGATTCCGCTGACGCGCTGCGTGATGCGAAAGCCGATCGACATCGACCTCCTCTCGGCCGAGATCACCGGCTGTCACGAGAATGCCTGACCCGGCATAAAACGTGGAGCGCAGACATTCCTGTCTGCGTTGCGTACGGAACCTGTAGGTTCCGCTGCGACTTAATTGCTGGACTCCGCGTTTCCATCGTGCTACCTTGCCGTACGTAATTCGCATGGAGCATCTCGACACCGACCTGATTGAGCTCGCCGAAGCGCTGCGGGACCCCGAGGTCTGGCAGCCGCAGCGACTGATACCAACTCCGCAGCAGCCGGAGCGGATCGCTGTTTTGGCGAACTTCAAGAAGCGCCTCGATGACGAGGACGATGCGGCTTCGTCGCTCCTCGATGAAGCGCTCAAGGGTCCGTCCGCGTGGTGGACCAACTCGCTCCGCAAGAGCGGCGTCCGGACCGCGGGGATCGTTCGCCAGCTTCTGCTCCGCATGCGCGCCGTCTCGCCCCGCGTTCCGGTTGATGCACTGGTTGGAACG
>DASXHZ010000082.1:0-9010 GCA_036488085.1 Thermoanaerobaculia bacterium | reverse complement strand
ACCTAGGTCCGAGGGCTAGCTACCTAGGTCCGAGGGCTAGCTACCTAGGTCCGAGGGCTAGCTACCTAGGTCCGAGGGCTAGCTCGCTAGGTTCTTGCGCTAGCTACCTTGGTCCGGGTGGCGGGCGGGGGTGGGGTTGCCGAAGGTGGAGTGATCGGCTTTCACTCGGTCGGCCGATTGCGGTCGTCAGGCTGCATAGATGATCTTGCGGCTGCTCAGGATCGACTTGCGCCGGAAGGGATTCGTGAGGAAGCGCTCCTCGACGAGATCTACCTTTCGTCCAAAGAGAGCTTCGAGAGCGAGGACCATGTCCATCCAGTCAGAGAACGTCCTCGCCGTTCCCGGCTCGAACGTGACGAGCAGGTCGACATCACTGTCTTCGCGGAAACGATCACCAAGCGCTGAGCCGAAGAGGCTCAATTCGGCGATGCGCCATCGCCTGCAGAACTCATCGAGGGCGCGCTGATCGAATCTGATCGCGAACTCGCTCATTGGACACATTTTGGCACACGCGCAGAAACAAAACGGGCGGCCTTTCGGGCCGCCCGTTTTCGCCGGCAGGATTGCCAGCGCCACACTGAATCGAGTTATTGCTCGTCGTCGAAATCCGCCAGAGACAGGGCGTCTTCGTCTTCGGTCTCGAGGCGGAGGAGGTCTTCGAGGGACGGTTGGATGGCCGGGGGCTCGTGCTTCTCGAGGTAAACGTTCCGGTCGACCGCCATGCCGGTTCCGGCGGGGATGAGGCGGCCGACGATGACGTTCTCCTTTGAGGCCGCGCAGGTAGTCGACGCGGCCGGCGATGGCCGCTTCGGTCAGGACGCGCGTGGTCTCCTTGTAGTAGGCGAAGGTGACGGCGACGACGACACCGTGGTCGTCGGCGATGAACGTCGCGGTGCTGCGCCACACGCTCCCGCCGGGGGTGACGAAGTCCGACTGAACGTCAGTCACAGCTCCAGGATCGAGACCGGTGCTGCATGCGGCCAGGGGCCTTCTTGTAACGTTTCGAGGATTCGTCCGTAACCTGCTTGGCCATCAAGAATGCAAGACATCGAGGACCTCTACGAACGCTATGCCGGCGACGTCCGCCGGTTTGCGCTGGGTTTGTCCGGCAATGAGGCGATGGCCGATGAAATCACGTGCGACACGTTCGTGCGCGCATGGATGGCGACCGAACGCATTCACCTGCCGACGGTGAAGAGTTATCTGTTCGCCATCGCGCGCAACCTCTATCGGGATGTGCAGCGCCGGGAGGCGCGCCACGCGCAACTGGACAACGACATGCCGGACACGCGAGTTAGTGCGCAAGAGCGTATGGAGCGAAGCGAGGAGGCGAACGCGGTGCTCGCCGCGTTGCAGCAACTGCCGGAGATGGACCGCGCGGTGCTGCTGATGCGGGCGGATGGGATGCCGTACGAGCAAATCGCGGAGACGCTTGGAATCCCGGCGGACGGAGCGAGGGTGAGAGTTCACCGCGCTCGAATGAGGCTGATGCAATCGAGGCCATCGTAGCGGGGACGCGGTTTCCGCCAGGAGCAAGACAATGAACGTCACAAGCGAAGTGATCACGGACCTGTTGTCCATCTATTTTTCCGGGGAAGCCAGTGCGGACACGAGGACGCTCGTCGAAGATTACTTTCGCCAACATCCCGATTTCGAGCGTACGGCGCGAGACGCGGCGAAACCGCTCGACGCGCTGCGGTCCGTGGCATCCGTCGCGGCGGACTCGGCGCACGAGAAACGAGGGCTGGAGAGAGTCCGCAGGGCGTTGCAGCGGCGCATGTTGCTGTTTGGCGTGAGTCTGTTCCTGACCCTCGTTCCGCTGTCATTCCAGTTCACCGGTGGCCGCGTCATCTCTCTGATGGTTCGCGACGCTCCCTGGGAAGCTGCGCTCTGCTGGAGCCTGGCAGCATTCTCCTGGTTCCTCTATTTCGCGCGTCCGCGCCAACGCGTTGCCGCCCTGATCGCCGTGATCTATTTTTCGCTGATCCCAGTTCCTTTCGTCTGGCATTCGGTCGTCGTTGGCGAGCCCGTTGGCGTCGTTCCGTTCATTGTTTGGATGTGCGCCGCAGTTGTGTTGATTGGAAACTTCGGGCGGGCTCGCCGGTCCCGCATGTAAAACACAACGGGCGGCCTTTGGGGCCGCCCGTTTCGCCGCCGGGGTCGGCGGCGCTACACAGAAACAGAGTTACTGCTCGTCGTCGAAGTCGGCCAATGACAGGGCGTCTTCGTCCTCGGTCTCGGGGCGGAGGAGGTCTTCGAGGGACGGTTGGATGACCGGGGGCTCGTCCTTCTCGAGGTAGACGTTGCGGTAGACCGGCATGCCGGTTCCGGCGGGGATGAGGCGGCCGACGATGACGTTCTCCTTGAGGCCGCGCAGGTAGTCGACGCGGCCGGCGATGGCCGCTTCGGTCAGAACGCGCGTGGTCTCCTGGAAGGACGCCGCGGAGATGAACGAATCGGTCGACAGAGACGCCTTGGTGATGCCGAGGAGGAGAGGAACTCCGTCCGCCGGCTCGCCGCCGCGATTCATGACCTTCTCGTTCTCTTCCATGAAGCGGAAGCGATCGACCTGCTCGTCGACGAGGAAATCGGTATCGCCGACGCGGGTGACGCGGACGCTGCGGAGCATCTGACGGCAGATGGTCTCGATGTGCTTGTCGTTGATCTGCACCGACTGCGAGCGGTAGACCTCCTGGATCTTGTCGACCAGGTACTTCTGCAGCTCCTTGACGCCGAGGACCGCGAGCACGTCGTGCGGATCGATCGGACCGTCGATGAGCGGATCGCCGGCGCGCACGCGCTCGCCCTCCTGCACGTTGACGTGCACGGAACGCGGTACGCTGTACTCGTGGCGAGTGCCTTCGTCGGTCTCGACGATGATGCGGCGCATGCCCTTGACCACCGGGCCGTGATGCACGACGCCGTCGACCTCGGTGATGACCGCCTTGTCGCGGGGATGACGCGCTTCGAACAGCTCGACGACGCGCGGCAGACCGCCGGTGATGTCCTTTGTCTTGGTCGTGGCGCGCGGGATCTTGGCGAGGATGTCGCCCGGATGCACTTCCTGGCCGTTGTGGACCATGACGTGGGCGCCGGTCGGGAGGAGGTACTTCTTCTCCTCGGCGCCTTTGCCGCCCGCTTTGATGATGAGGGTCGGGGTGCGCTTCTCCGCGACCGCCGACTCGACGATGACCATCTGCGTGAGGCCGGTGACTTTGTCGGTCTCCTCGCGGACGTTTTCGCCCTCGATGATGTCCTTGAAGTTGGCCTTACCGCCGACTTCCGTGAGCACCGCGGAGGTGAACGGATCCCACTCGACGAGAATCTGGTTTGCGTCGACGTGCTGGCCGTCGCGGACGCGCAGCGTGGCGCCGTAGACGAGGGCGTAACGCTCCTTCTCGCGCGAGGCGGCGGCGATTTCGGCCTTCTCGCCCTTCTTCCCCTTACGCGCCGGCGTGTCTTCCATGATCAGGAGCTTGCCGTTGCGGTTGATGACGACGAGATCGCCGTTTTTGTTGGTGACGGTGGAGACGCTGACGAGCTGCACGCGGCCCGGTGAGGTGGCCTCGTGCTTCGACTGCTCGGAAACGCGCGATGCGGTACCACCGACGTGGAACGTACGCATGGTGAGCTGCGTGCCCGGCTCGCCGATCGACTCGGCGGCGATGACGCCGACCGCTTCGCCGATCTCGACGAGCTTGCCGCTCGCGAGGTTGCGGCCGTAGCAGCGGCGGCAGACGCCGCGGCGGGTCTCGCAGGTGAGCACGGAACGGATCTTCACCTGCTCGATGCCCGCTTCCTGAACGGCGTTCGCGAGCTCGTCGGTGAAGGCGTCGTTCTGCGCAATGAGCTGCTCGCCCGTGAGCGGATCGTAGACGTCTTCCTGCGACACGCGGCCGACGACGCGGTCGCGCAACGGCTCGAGGATGTCGCCGCCTTCCATGATGGAGGTGACGACGATGCCGTCGAACGTCTGGCAATCCTCTTCGGTGACGATGACGTCCTGCGCCACGTCGACCAGGCGGCGGGTGAGGTATCCGGAGTCGGCGGTCTTGAGCGCCGTGTCGGCCAGACCCTTACGAGC
Source organism: Thermoanaerobaculia bacterium (assembly GCA_036488085.1). Lineage (GTDB taxonomy): Bacteria > Acidobacteriota > Thermoanaerobaculia > Gp7-AA8 > Gp7-AA8 > DASXHZ01. The sequence continues at coordinate 4,926 of DASXHZ010000082.1, read as the reverse complement.
TCCGTGGGTGGAGATGAAGTACTGCAGCACGGAGAGGCCTTCGCGGAAGTTCGCGGTGATCGGCGTCTCGATGACCTCGCCCGACGGCTTGGACATCAGTCCGCGCATGCCGGCGAGCTGGCGGACCTGCTCGCGCGATCCGCGGGCGCCGGAGTCGGCCATCATGAAGATCGGGTTGAACTCGCCGCGTGACGACTCGGCGCGGCGCATGTCGCCGAACATCTCGTCGGACACCTGCTCGGTAGCGCGGTGCCAGATGTCGATGATCTTGTTGTGACGCTCGCCGGCCGTGATCGCGCCGTCGAGACGCTGGCGCTCGACCTCGAGCACCGAACGGCGCGCTCCTTCGACGATGTCCTGCTTCTTCGCGGGGATGACCATGTCGTCGACGCCGATGGAGACGCCGGCCTTCGTCGCGTAGAGGAACCCGAGGTCCTTGAGACCGTCGAGCATTCTCACGGTGAGGTCGTTGCCGTAGTTGATGAAGCAGTAGTTGACGAGCTCCTGCAGCCCCTTCTTCTTGAGAAGACCGTTGAGGTACGGGATCTCTTCCGGAAGGTGCTGGTTGAAGATGACGCGGCCGACGGTGGTGGAGAGGAGCTTGCTGTCGTACTCCTCCATCTCGGCGTGGACGACGTCCTGGTCGTTGAACTGCTTGGTGAGGTCGATGACCGGGCCGCTGACGCGCAGACGGATGGCGGTGAGCAGCTCGACTTCGCCGGCCTGCAACGCGAGGGTGACTTCATCGTCGCTGCCGAATGCTTTTCCTTCGCCCTTGGCGCCCTTCTTCTCCTTGGTGAGGTAGTAGCAGCCGAGGACGAGGTCCTGCGACGGAACGGCCAGCGGCTTGCCGTGCGCCGGCGAGAGGATGTTGTTCGACGCCAGCATCAGCACCTGCGACTCGACCTGAGCCTTCGGCGAGAGCGGAACGTGAACGGCCATCTGGTCGCCGTCGAAGTCGGCGTTGAACGCGGTGCAGACGAGCGGGTGGATCTTGATCGCCTTGCCTTCGACGAGCACCGGCTCGAATGCCTGGATGCCGAGGCGGTGGAGCGTCGGTGCGCGGTTGAGGAGGACCGGATGCTCTTTGATGACCTCATCGAGCGCGTCCCACACTTCGTTGGTCTGCAGCTCGACGAGCTCCTTGGCGGCCTTGATGGTGCCGACCAGGCCCTTCTGCTCGAGCTTCTGGTAGATGAACGGTTTGAAGAGTTCGAGTGCCATCTTCTTCGGAAGACCGCACTGATGCAGCTTCAGCTCGGGGCCGACGACGATGACCGAACGGCCGGAGTAGTCGACGCGCTTGCCGAGGAGGTTCTGGCGGAAGCGGCCCTGCTTGCCCTTGAGGGTGTCGGAGAGCGACTTGAGCGGACGGTTGTTCGAGCCCTTCAGGACGCGGCCGCGGCGGCCGTTGTCGAAGAGGGCGTCGACGGCTTCCTGGAGCATGCGCTTTTCGTTGCGGACGATGACGTCCGGGGCGCGGAGCTCGAGGAGCTTCTTGAGGCGGTTGTTGCGATTGATGACGCGGCGATAGAGGTCGTTCAGGTCCGACGTCGCGAAACGGCCGCCGTCGAGGGGAACGAGCGGACGCAGCTCGGGCGGAATGACCGGGATGACGTCGAGGATCATCCACTCCGGGCGGTGGCCCGACTTACGGAAGGCGTCGACGACTTTGAGCCGCTTGGCCGCCTTGAGCTTTTTGATCTGCGAGGTCTCGGTGCGCATGATGAGGCGCAGCTCGTCGCTGAGCTCTTCGACGGTCACCCGCTTGAGCAGCTCTTTGATCGCCTCGGCGCCCATCTTCGCCACGAACACGTCGCCATACTGGCCGCGCAGCTCGCGGTACCGCTCCTCGGTGAGCAGTTCCTTCTCGTGGATCACGCCGTCGAGGTCGCCGACGTCGATGACGACGTACGACTCGAAGTAGAGAATCCGCTCGAGATCGCGGAGCGAAATGTCGAGCAGGTGGCCGATACGCGACGGCAGGCCCTTGAAGAACCAGACGTGCGAGACCGGCGAGGCCAGCTCGATGTGACCCATGCGCTCGCGGCGCACTTTGGATTTCGTGACTTCGACACCGCACTTGTCGCAAATGACGCCGCGGTGCTTCATCCGCTTGTATTTGCCGCAGAGGCATTCCCAGTCGGTGATCGGGCCGAAGATCTTGGCGCAGAAGAGACCGTCGCGCTCCGGCTTGAAGGTGCGGTAGTTGATCGTCTCCGGCTTGGTGACTTCGCCGTACGACCAGCTCCGGATCTTCTCCGGCGAGGCGAGACTGATCTTGATCGCGTTGAAGTCGTTGACGGCCTGCTGTTTCGCGGGTTGAAAGAGTGCGTTAAATGATTCCATGTGTATGGCCTCCCTTTACTCTTTCAGCAACTCGACGTCGAGACAGAGCGACTGCAGCTCGCGAACGAGGACGTTGAACGATTCCGGCAAACCCGGATCGTCCGGTACGTCGCCCTTCACGATGGCTTCGTAAACCTTGGAACGGCCTTCGACGTCGTCCGACTTCACGGTCAGCAGCTCCTGCAGCGTGTACGCGGCGCCGTACGCTTCGAGAGCCCAGACTTCCATCTCTCCGAAACGCTGGCCGCCGAACTGCGCCTTGCCGCCGAGCGGCTGCTGGGTGATGAGTGAGTAAGGTCCGATCGAACGAGCGTGGATCTTGTCGTCGACCAGGTGCGAGAGTTTGAGCATGTAGATGAAGCCGACCGTGACCTGCTGCTCGAACCGCTCGCCGGTCATGCCGTCGTAGAGAGAGGTCTTGCCGTCGCCCGGCAGGCCGGCGGCCGCGAGCTGCGCCTTGATCTCCCCTTCCGTCGCGCCGTCGAACACCGGCGTGGAGAAGAAGAGGCCGAGAGAGCGGGCGGCCCACCCGAGGTGCGTCTCGAGGATCTGTCCGACGTTCATACGCGACGGAACGCCGAGGGGGTTGAGGACGATCTCGACCGGGGTGCCGTCCGGCATGTAGGGCATGTCTTCCTCGGGCAGGATGCGCGAGATGACGCCCTTGTTGCCGTGACGTCCGGCCATCTTGTCGCCGACGGAGAGCTTGCGCTTCATGGCGACGTAGACCTTGATCATCTTGATGACACCCGGAGGGAGCTCGTCACCCTTCTGGAGGTCTTCACGCCGCTCTTCGGCCTTCTGCTCCAGGACGCGGATGCGGTTCTCGGCGCGCTCGACGAACATACGGATCGTCTCGCGCGTCTCTTCGTCGACCGGGAGGGCGAGGAGCTCGCGGCGCGAGAGACGGTTGACCGTCTCGCGCGAGGCGCTCTCACCCTTCTTGACGAGGGTGTCGCCCGTCTTGAAGTCGACCACGTCGCGCTGCAGCTTCTTGTCGGTGAGGAGGTCGGAGATGCGCTTGTTGCGGCCGTCGGTGATGATGCGAATCTCGTCCTGGATGTTGCGATTCATCCGGTCGATCTCGCCTTCCTCGATGGACTTCGCGCGCATGTCCTTCTCGACGCCCTTGCGCGAGAAGATCTTGACGTCGACGACGGTGCCTTCGATGCCCGGAGGCGTCTTCAGGGAGGCATCGCGAACGTCGCCCGCCTTCTCGCCGAAGATGGCGCGGAGGAGCTTCTCTTCCGGCGTGAGCTGGGTCTCGCCCTTCGGCGTGACTTTGCCGACGAGGATGTCGCCCTGCTTGACCGTGGCGCCGATGCGGATGATGCCGCTCTCGTCGAGGTCGCGCAGCGCCGACTCGCTGACGTTCGGGATGTCGCGGGTGATCTCTTCGGGACCGAGCTTGGTGTCGCGGGCTTCGATCTCGAACTCTTCGATGTGGATCGAGGTGTAGTAGTCCTCTTTGACCAGCTTCTCCGAGACGAGGATGGCGTCTTCGAAGTTGTTGCCGCGCCACGGCATGAAGGCCACGAGGATGTTGCGGCCGAGCGCCAGCTCGCCCGCATCGGTGCAGGGACCGTCGGCGAGGACCTGGCCCTTGCGGACCCGCTGCCCTTCGCGAACGACCGGCTTCTGCGTGATGCAGGTGTTCTGGTTCGAACGCTTGAACTTGATGAGCTGGTAGATGTCGGCGCCGAACTCCTTCGTCTCGCCGGTCTCCTGATCTTCAGACTCGACGCGGACGATGATGCGGTTGGAGTCGACGAGGTCGACGACGCCGCCACGCTTGCACGAGACGACCGCGCCGGAGTCTTTCGCCACGACGTTCTCCATGCCGGTGCCGACGAGCGGCGACTCGGTACGGAGGAGAGGGACGGACTGGCGCTGCATGTTGGCGCCCATGAGTGCACGGTTCGCGTCGTCGTTCTCGAGGAACGGAACGAGCGATGCGGCGACGGAGACGAGCTGCTTCGGAGAGACGTCGATGAAGTCGACCTTCTCTTTCTCGATGGAGACGAAGTCGCCCGACTGGCGTGCGATGACGCGGTCGTGCTGGAGGTTGCCCTCGTCGTCCATGAGCACGTTCGCCTGCGCGATCGTGTAGCGCTCTTCATCCCAAGCGGAGAGATAGAACGCGTACGGCTCGGCTTCCGCGACCTGCATCGCGCCCTTCTTCGACTTCGCGCCGGCGTTTTCCTTCGCGATGCGGGTGTTCTCCTTCGCGAGGTCACGCTTCTCGACGATCTGTCCGAGGGTGAAGTTGGCGTCGCCCGACTTGACGATGCGGTAGTGATCGAGGACGCGGCCGTCGTCGACCTTCTTGTACGGCGACTCGATGAAGCCGTACTCGTTGATACGCGCGTAGCACGCCAGCGACGAGATGAGGCCGATGTTCGGACCTTCCGGCGTCTCGATCGGGCAGATGCGGCCGTAGTGGGTCGGATGGACGTCGCGGACTTCGAATCCGGCGCGCTCGCGGGAGAGACCGCCTGGTCCGAGGGCGGACAGACGGCGCTTGTGCGTGACCTCCGAGAGGGGGTTCGTCTGGTCCATGAACTGCGAGAGCTGCGA
>DASXHZ010000107.1:0-8272 GCA_036488085.1 Thermoanaerobaculia bacterium | reverse complement strand
CTTCGCGAGACCGTGGCAACCGGCCACGCTACGCCTTCCCTGGTCCGCCATGTTTACGGATTCATGCGCGACGTTTCGCGCAAAGACGCGGTCTCGCCGGTGCAGCCTGTATTGCGCCTCGAAGAGTAACCCGCTCTCAATCGCGCGCCAAAAAACGGCAGCAGCGACAGCCCGCGGCTGCCCAGTTCAAAAACGGCAACACAAATAAGGGAGGAACTATGCGCACTACTTCTACCAAGTCTTTCACGATCGCCCTCGTCCTGGCTACCGTTCTCACCGCCCCGCTCTTCGCCGCCCGTGAAGACCCCAAGCGCGAACTGCGCGGAGGCGACCAGCAGCAACAGCAGCAGACGATCGTCCGGCGCCTCATCAACAAGATCGTCCACATCTTCGACGACCCGATCGTCACGCAGCCCAGCCACTAAACGCGACCGTTGCAGAGAAGGAGAAAAACATGCGAACCACCACGAAGTCGTTCACGATCGCTCTCGTCCTGGCCACCGTTCTCGCCGTCCCCGCGTTCGCCGCTCGCGAAGACCCCAAGCGCGAGCTCCGCGGAGGCGACCAGCAGCAACAGCAGCAGACGATCATCCACCGCCTGATCAACAAGATCGTCCACATCTTCGACGATCCGATCGTCACGCAGCCGGGCCGCTAGCCGCGGGCCGCTGTCACGAGCGCGCGTGGCCTGTGTCGCACGGGCCTGGCGAAGCTCTGTTTCGTGACTCGTGATTCGTTACTCGTTATTCGAGAAACGTCATCCGTCATGCGTCATCCGTTATCAGTTATCCGTGTCCGTCATAGGCGGTTTTCATCACGGATGACGGGTAACGGATGACGCATGACGCAGGTGCGGCCGTCAACCCCGAGTCACGAGTAACGAGTAACGCCGTTCAGTGCCCTGCGTAGTCGTCGTATCCGCGCTCGCCCCAGAAGTCGGGCGGGCGGAAGGGTGTGTACGCGATCTGGCCGATGCGCTTGATGTTCTTGACGCCGTACTTCACCGGGATCGCGAGGCGGAGCGGAGCGCCGTGCTCCCATGTGAGCGGGGCGCCGTTCATCTCATACGCGAGGAGCGTCTGCGGGTGCATCGCGCTCGGCATGTCGAGACTGACGTAGTAGCCGTTTCCCGGCGTCGACATCGAGAGATAGCGGGCCGACGGCGGCGCCGGAAGCTTCGCCATGACGTCGGAGAGCCGCGTCCCGCCCCACTGCACGATCGTGCTCCATCCTTCGATGCAGCGGAACTCCGTGATCATCGTCCGCTTCGGGAACGCCTTGATGTCGTCGAGCGTCAGTGCGTGTCCGGCGAAGTCGAGCCGCCAGCTCGCAAGATCGGCATGCTGGTCAAGCCCCTCGCCGCCGTTGATGCGCGCGGGACGGGTGATCATCGACGCGGGGAACGTCGGGTTGAGGCGCGATGTCGAAAAGTACGAGAGCGCCACCGCCTCATCGAGGTGCAACGTCTTTCGCAGCGGCCATGCGATTCCGCCCTCCCGATCGCGCGAGCCGAGCCACTTCCATGCGCCGACCGCAGCAATCGCGCCGGCACCGAGCGTCAGGAATCCGCGCCGCGACATCCGCCGCAACTGATCCGCCACTTCGCGATCGTTCGCCTCGACCGCCAGCCGCCGTGTCGCCTCGATCTCTTCAGGAGTGGGCTCTTGAATGACCGGCTCGGGCGCGACGACTGGTTCGTCAGGCGGCACGTCACTCATTCGCACCCTCCACGACCTCGCTTCCGATCACCATCGCGCGGAAGTTGTTCCAGCCGGTGCGGACCACCTGCGCGATGTGGATGACGAAGAAGACGACGTAGCCGACCGTCAGCCAGAAGTGGAAAAAGCGGGCCATCGGATAGCCGCCGAAGAGCGACGTCAGCCACGCGAACTGCGTCGGCTTGTAGATCGCGATGCCGGTCAGCAGCGAGCCGACCCCCATGAGCACGATCGCCGTGTACGCGATCTGCTGCGCGCCGTTGTACTTCCCCTGCGGCGGCGCTTCGCGGCGGAGATGGAGATCGTGCAGCGTCACCTGGATCGCGGCGATGAACGAGCGCCGGTTCGGCACCAGCTCGCGCCACTCCCCCGAGAAGATCGTGTACGCGACGTACAACGCTCCGTTGATGGCGAAGAGCCACATGAAGAAGAAGTGGTACGCCATCCCCTCCGCGAGCCGGTAGCTGACGTGCAGCTTGTCCCAGGCGTGCGGCGGGAGATTCATCATCCAGAAGGTGTGCTTGCCGACGCCTACGCGATACACCGCGTTCGCCCAATAGATCAGCGTGCCGCTCCAGATCATCGCCGCGAGGAGCGGGAAATTGATCCAGTGGAACCACCGGATCGCGAGGGGATGCTTTTTCTCGAGACGTTTCAACGGGACGCGAGAATGATACGCCCGCCGAAACAATCCGGACTTACGCCGGCATTCTCAAAGGATCGCGCCGCCGATCGCTCGGCTTCTCGTCGTCCTCGAAGAAATCGGTGACGTCTTCGTCCGTCGGGGCCGGCTCTTCTTCCTCATCGAGGAACGGGTCGTCTTCTCGTGGTTTTGCCTGATGCCTGCTCATACCGAATCCGATTGCGAAAGATCTGCCGGAACGTCGCCCGGCGGGAAGCCGAAGCTCATCCGTACCGCCGCGTACTCCGGATGGACCCGCCCGTTTCGATCGCGGATGACCAACGGCGGCTCGACGAATCCTCCCCGCTCGCGCACCGTCACCGGCATATCGTCGGCACGCGCCGCCGCAAACAGCGCGATCAGCGGCGGTTCCTCTTCCTTGAACACGACGTCGCGCCGCCGGACCAGCGAGAGGCCCGCGTCGCGCAACGCGTCGTTCACACGCGCGTCAGCAGCCGGAAAGACAAAAGCAAAGAGACCTCCCGGCGCCAGGATGCGCGACGCCGTTCGCGCGTAATCGGCCACATTCCCGCGCACTTCGATGCGCGCCGGGATCGCCTGAGGATGATTCGCTCCGGTTGCCGTGCCTTGCGGAAAGTACGGAGGCGAGCCGGTGACGAGGTCGAATCGTGCGTCCGGCTCGAAGTCCCGCAGATCCGAGTGCACGAGCGTGAAGCGTTCCTGCAGCCCGTTGTAAGCCACGCTCTTCTGCGCGAGACGGACGGACATCTCCTGCGCCTCGACCGTCACGAAGCGCGCGCCAGGCAGTCGCCACGCCGCGATGATCGCGACGGAGCCGATGCCCGATCCGAGATCGCAGGCCCGCTCGACCCGCGGCGCCCACTGCGTGCCGTACCACGCCGTCAGGACGTCGTCGGTCGAGTAACGATGCCCCTTCTCGTACTGAAAAATCCGGAAATCGCCGCAGATGTAGTCGAGCGTCTCGCCCGCTTCCGGCTCGACGCCTCCCGGCGGGACCGGTCCCGGGCGGCGATAACCTCTATAGAAGCTCATTCGTATAAGCTTGCGTAGCCCACTGTTGTTCTACTACCACAATCCAGGAGGACTCATGCGACACATCCGCCGCAGCACGTCTGCGCTAGCAGTCTGCCTGCTGCTCGCCGCGTCGTCGCTCTTCGCGCAGGACCTCGCCTCGTTCGAGAAGAGGACCACGCTGAAGAAGGTCGACAACGGCCTGACGCTCATCGTCATGGAGCGCCCCGAGGCGCCGGTTTTCTCGTACGCCACCGTCGTCAACGTCGGTTCGGCGCGCGAAGTGCCGGGGATCACCGGTCTCGCCCACATGTTCGAGCACATGGCGTTCAAGGGATCCGAGAACGTCGGCAGCACGAACTACCCCGAAGAGAAAATCGCGCTCCAGAAGGTCGAGGACACTTACGCCGCCTACGACGCTGAGCGGCGTAAAGAGACCGGCGCCGACCAAGCGAAGGTGGCGCAGCTCGAGCAGGCGTGGAAGGACTCCATCGCCGCCGCAGACAAATACGTGGTTCCGGAAGAGTTCTCCCGCATCGTCGACCGCGCCGGCGCCGTCGGAGTCAACGCCTTCACCGAATCGGACCAGACCGTCTTCTTCTACTCCCTGCCGTCGAACCGCGTGGAACTGTGGGCGTACCTCGAGTCCGAGCGCTTCCTCCACCCGGTCTTCCGCGAGTTCTACAAAGAGCGCGACGTCGTCTTCGAGGAACGCCGCATGCGGACCGAGAGCAGCCCTTTCGGCCGCGTCATCGAGGAGTTCCTCTCCGCCGCCTTCATCGCCCATCCGTATGGCTTCCCGACCGTCGGCTGGCCGTCGGACCTGAAGAGCTTCAGCGCGACCGACGCGGCCAACTTCTTCCACAAGTACTACGTGCCGTCGAACATGGTCATCGCCGTGGTCGGCGACGTGAAGACGGCCGAGGTCATGCCGCTCCTCGAGAAATACTTCGGACGCCTGCCGAAGGCGCCCGCGCCCGAGCCTCTGCGCACGGTCGAGCCGGTGCAGAAGGCGGAGAGGACCGTCGTGCTGCACGAGAAGTCGCAGCCGATCTATCTCGAGGGATACCACCGTCCGTCGGCCACCGACGTCGATGATCCGGTTTACGACGTGATCGAGATGCTGCTGTCGTCCGGCCGTACCTCCCGTCTCTATCGCTCCCTCGTGCGCGACAAGAAGATCGCGGCGCAGGCGCAGGGCTTCAATGGATTCCCCGGCTCGAAGTACCCGAGCCTATTCACCTTCGTGGCGATCACGACGCCGGGCCACACGCCGGCCGACGTCACTGCCGCGATCGCGCAGGAGCTCGATCGTCTGAAGAACGAAGATGTGTCGCCCGAGGAGCTCGCGTCCGTGAAAACGCGCGTGAAGGCGGGACTCCTCCGCCAGCTCGACAGCAACTCCGGCCTCGCGCTGCAGCTCGCCGAGGCGCAGACGGTCTACGGCGACTGGCGTGAGCTCTTCCGCTCGGTCGACAAGATCGACAAGGTGACGGCGGCCGACATCCGCCGCGTCGCGAATGCGACGTTCAACATCAACAACCGCACGATCGCATACGTCGACAACTCGCCGGCGAAGACTGCATCAGCCACGGCGCCGAAGGGAGAGTCGAAATGAGCATGCTGAAGCGAAACGTAATTGCTGCAGCGGCGCTCCTTCTGGCGCTCGCCTCCCCCGCATTCACGCAGGTCACGAAGTACACCGAGATCAAGACTCCGCCGCTCCGCTCCTTCACCGTCGTCCAACCGAAGCGCATCGCCCTAGGCAACGGGATGATCCTCTTGCTCCAGCAGGATCACGAGCTGCCGCTCATCCGCGGCTCGGCTCTCATCCGCGGCGGTGAGCGCGACGTGCCGGCGGCCAAGGCCGGCCTCGCGAACATCTACGGCCAGGCGTGGCGCACCGGCGGGACCGAGTCGAAGACGGGCGATCAGCTCGATGACCTCCTCGAGGCACGCGCGGCACGCATCGAGACCGGGGGTGGCGAAGACTCGACGCGTATCTCCTTCGATGTGCTGAAGGACGACTTCGACACCGTCTTCCCGATGTTCGTCGAGCTGATGCAGAAGCCGGCGTTCCGCCAGGACAAGATCGACCTCGCGAAGACGCAGGCGCGCACCGCAATCTCGCGCCGCAACGACGACCCGGGACAGATCCGCGCGCGGGAAGCCGCGAGGCTCGGCTACGGCGCCGGCTCGCCGTACGGCCGCACGCCGGAGTACGCAACCATCGGGAGCATCACCCGCGATGACCTCGTCGCCTTCCACGATCGTTTCGTCGCACCGAACAACATCATCATTGGCATCGTCGGCGACTTCGACTCCGTCGCGATGGAGAAGAAGCTCCGCGACGCATTCGCCGCCTGGAAGCGCGGCACCGGCGCTCCGGCGACGATCCCGGCGGCCGGCGCGCCCGCGAAGGCCGGCGTCTACTACGTCGCCAAAGACGACGTGACGCAGTCGAACATCTCGACGCTGCATCCGGCGACACTGCTCCGCAAGGACCCCGACTACTACGCGGCCGCGGTACTCAACGAGATCCTCAGCGGCGGCTTCTCGGGTCGCCTCATGACGCACATCCGCTCGCAGGCCGGCCTCGCATACGGCGTCGGCGGCGGCCTCGGTTCCGGATGGGATCGGCCGACGCTCTTCAACGTATCGATGTCCACTAAGAGCCCGTCGACCGTCGAGTCGATCGGGATGGTGAAGCAGGAGATCAGCGACCTGCAGACGAAGCCGTTCACCGCCGAGGAGTTGGCGCACGCCAAGGACACGATCCTCAACGCGTTCGTCTTCACGATGGACTCGAAGGCCAAGGTCCTCAGCCAGCGGACCCTCCTCGAGTTCTACGGCTATCCCGCCGACTACTGGCAGAAGTACCAGCAAGGAATCGAGGCCGTCACGGCCGCCGACGTCGAGCGCGTGGCGAAAAAGTACATCCACCCCGACCAGCTCGCGGTCCTCGTCGTCGGCAATGAGAAGGACTTCGACAAGCCGCTGACCTCCCTGGGCAGCGTGACGCCGATCGACATCACGATTCCGGACGGCTCGCCACGGCCGGCCGCTTCAACCATGACTGCCCCGCCGTCGGCCGCCGCGACCGCGGATGCCGCCGCGCTCGTCAAGAAGGTGCAGGACTTCGTCGGCGGAAAAACGACGCTCGACAAAGTTCAGGCGACGAAGACCGTCATGGCGATGACGACGAAGACGCCGGGCGGGGACATGGACATCGAGATGGAGCAGACGATGCAATTCCCCGACTCGCTCCATCAGGTGGTCAAGACGCCGATGGGCGAGATGACGACCGTCATCACGCCGAATGCCGCATTCGCCAGCACGCCGATGGGCGTGCAGGATCTGCCTGCGTCGATGCGCGCCGACGCGAAGTTCGACCTCCTCACCGTGCTGAAGTCGCCCGAGAAGTACACCCTCGGCGTCGCCGGCAGCGAGAAGATCGGCGACGTGAATACGACCATCGTCACGGTCACCACCGACGGCTCGACCGCCAAGTGGTACGTCGATCCAGCTACCGGCCGCGTGCTGCGCACCGTGCGCAACAGCCGGCGCGGCGAGCAGACGACCGACTACACCGATTGGAAGCCGTTCGGCGGCCTCAACGTCCCCGCCGCCGCGACCATCAGTATCAACGGCGAAAAGCAGGGAAGCGCCACGGTCAAGTCGGTGGAGATCAATCCGACCGTCGATCCGAAGATCTTCGTGAAACCTTGAGGTGTGTAGGGGTCGGCTAAGAGCCGGCCCCTACATTCTTCCCCTGAACCTCTTTCACCAGCCGCACGAGGACCATCGTCATCTCGTGCAGCGAGTGGATCACGCCGGCCTCGAACGCCGTCGGCGGCTCGCCAGCGGCACATCCGCAGTAGTTACACGGAGCGCCGCGGCCGCCGTCGTGCTGCTCGATCGGGTGTCCGCAGGCGCACGCGTCTTTCGCCAGTTGCATGAAGCCTCCTATGTCAAAGCGACTCGGCGATCCGCCGGGCGATTAGCTCGTATCCCTCGTCGTTCGGATGGAAGTTGTCGAGCGACAGCCGCGCGCGATGGGAGAAGAGATCGGACGTCTCGACGATCGTCACGTTCGTGTCGGCGGCGAAGCCGTCGAACTCCATCCCGTTCCACTTGTTCACCAGCACGCTGAGCAACGTCCCGAACGGCGCATTCACGAACGGGTTGTAGAGGCCGACGATGAAGATGCGGGCACGCGGATTCGCGGTGCGCACCTTCTTCACGATCCGGTCGAGCGAGTCGAGCGTCACGTTCATCACTTTCTCGGGGTTTTTCGTCGGCCCGCGGCGCAAGCCCTCCGCGCCTCCCCACAGATCGTTGCCGCCGATCGAGATCACGATCACGTTCGACTGCGCGATCAGCGTCTGCACGCTGCGGCTCTCGAGCTGCGCTTCCAGATCCTTGGTGATCGCACCGTTGACGGCGAGGTTGACCGACGGCTGCACCTGCACGTGCGCCTTCTTGAGATCGTCGACGAGACGACCGCCGATGCCGAGGCCGGTATCGTCGCCCTGGCCGCGGGCGAGCGAGTCGCCGAGGAGGAGCGGAGCGATCTTGGCCGCCGGAGCGCTCGCGCGGATCGGACCGGTGACCGGCGCGACCGGCTGCCCCGTGTCGCCGCGAAGGAACGAGTAGAATCCAGCCCCGAAGATGACGGTCGCGGTCAGCGCGGTGGCGAGCGGCAGATACCAGAGGAAAAAGCGGCGCATCGCCCCCAGTTTATGAGCGAATCGACCCTCCTCGCGCGCGATCTCCGAAAAGTCATCGAAAAGAAGACCATCGTGGAGAGCGTCTCGCTCGACATCCCGGCCGGCGAGGTCTTCGGCTTCCTCGGTCCGAACGGCGCCGGGAAAACGAC
>DASXHZ010000080.1:0-3598 GCA_036488085.1 Thermoanaerobaculia bacterium | reverse complement strand
GCCGACGCAGCCTTCGTTCAAATGCGGTTCGAAGCTGGAAAGAAATGAGCGCGCGGTGGCGCGGTCGGCGGGGTTGACCTTCAGCCAGGCGTCGATGAACGGACCGATGAGCCAGGCCCAGACGGTGCCCTGGTGATAGGCGGCGTCGCGGGAGCGGAGGTCGCCGTCGTAGGTCGGCTTGTAGTCCTTCGATCCGGGGGCGAGCGAGCGGAGGCCGAACGGCGTGAGGAGCTTTTCTCTTGTCACCTCGACGACGCGCTTCCAGCGCTTCTCGTCGAGCACGGGGAAGTCGAGCGAGAGGGAGAAGATCTGGTTCGGGCGGAGTGACGGATCGTTCGGGTCGACGACGTCGTATAGGTACTCCCCCTCTTCGTACCAGAAGCGGGCGTTGAACGACTCCCGCGCGCGCGAAGCGAGGTCGGCGTACTTCGCCGCATCGCCGGCGCGATTCTCCTCGCGCAGGAACTGCTCGAGGATCCGGAGCGCGTTGTAGAAGAGGGCGTTGATCTCGACCGCTTTGCCGCGGCGCGGCGTGACAACCCACCCATCCACCTTCGCGTCCATCCAGGTGAGCTGATACCCCTCGGCGCCCTGCGACAGCAGGCCATCCGACGGATCGACATGAATGTTGAAATCGGTGCCTTTGAGATGGTGATCGATGATGTCGAGCAACCTCGGGAGGATGGCGCGCAACGTGTCGTGGTCGCCGGTGCTCTTGACGTATTTGTAGAGCGCATGGAAGAACCACATCGTGGCGTCGGCCGTGTGATACAGCCCCGCCTGTTTTCCCTCGGGGAACATGTTCGGGATCAGGCCGTTGCGGACGTAGGTCGCGAACGTCCGGAGGATGCGTCCGGCCTCGCGATTGCGGCCGGTGACGAGCGTCAGCCCCTCGAGGCTGATCATGGTGTCGCGGCCCCAGTCGGTGAACCAGTGGTAGCCGGCGATGACTGTGCGCGGACTCTCGCCGGCGGCATGCGCGCGCGCCTCGTCGGCGAAACGGGTCGAGGGATGGATGAGGAACTGGTCCGACGCGAGGACGAGCTGGCCGGAGAAGTTGTCGCGGCCGGTCTCGCCGGAGATCAGGAGCAGGCGGTTGCGGCGCGATCGCTCCGCGTCGAATGCCTCTTCGATGCTGAGCGCCTTTGCGATCTCCCAACGTTCGGTCGACGCGATGAAGCCCGCCGACTCGCCACGCGCGAGGTCGATGGTGATGGTGCCGGGACTCCAGAGCGGCCCTTCGTTGTCGTAGCCGCGGCTCTTCTCGATGCGATAGAGGACGTGCTCGATCTCGCGCTCGTCGCTGTGGAGTTGCGCGTTGCGGCCGAGGAGCTGGAGGCGGAGGGGAGGGTAATCGGGGTTCTCGTGGATCTCGATGCCGTCCTCGCCGCGCGAGACCTTCCATCGCGCATGGTCGGTGCGGGTGACCAGCCCTTCATGCGGCCGGAAGTGCATCGCCGGACGCAGTGTCAGCGTCACGTTCCCTGGGCCGTCGAGGAGCTGGTAGACGAGGTAGGTCGTGTTCTGCAGGTGCGGCATCACGAGCCGCTTTTCGAGCCGGATTCCGTCCTTGGCCCAGCGCCAGACGGGGAGGCCGTTCTCGAGGATGAACTCCTCGAAGAAGTCGTCATCCGGATAGCGGATGGCGCGGCCGTGCGCGTGCTCGTCGGCGGACAGATGCCGTTCGCGGCCGTCGATGGTGACGCACTCCTCGAGGTGGTTGAACATCATCGTGCGGGCGTGCGGCGACGGGAGGGCGGCGATGAGGATGCCGTGGAATCGGCGCGTGCACGCGCCTCCGATAGTGCCAGAGGCGTAGCCGCCGAAGCCGTTCGTCACCAGCCACTCGCGCGTGACCATCGCTTCCGGCGGGTCGACGTCGCGATGCCAGCCGAGTTGTGTGGGAGGGGTAATGCTCGCCATGCGAGCGCGTCAGGTGCGCAAGTTGTGCCGGGAGGGTTACGCGGGGTTACGCGGGGTTACGAGGTTACGGGGTTACGAGGTTACGGGGTTACGAGGGTTGCGAGGTTACGGGGGTTACGAGGTTACGGGGGTTGCGAGGTCACGGGGGTTACGAGGGTACGGGTGATCGGGTCGCTCCTCGTAACCCCGTAACCTCGTAACTTCGTAACTTCGTAACCTCGTAACCCCGTAACCCCGTTACCTCACTTCGCGTACCGCTTCACCGCTCTCTCCAGCTTCATGCCGCGAAGGAACGTCTCCTTCCGATATCCGTCCCCGTCGTAGACGTACACCGTTACGCCGGCCGGCTCCTCGAGGAAGAAGCGGGTGTTGCGGGCCATCGCTTTGTAGGTGACGGTGCGCCTGCCGTCGTTCGAGAGGCCGGAGAGGAAGAGCGCGGTGGAGTGGGCGAGCGTGTCGGGAGCGACCGGTTTCGGGGCGGCGATCAGCGTCGTCGACACGAACAG
The DNA here is from genome assembly GCA_036488085.1 of Thermoanaerobaculia bacterium. Lineage (GTDB taxonomy): Bacteria > Acidobacteriota > Thermoanaerobaculia > Gp7-AA8 > Gp7-AA8 > DASXHZ01. The sequence goes on along the minus strand of DASXHZ010000080.1, from coordinate 1,169 downwards.
CAACGTGATGGCGATCAACTTTTTGCGCATGAGGCGATTGTATTCTGGCGTCGATGGACTTTCTCGTAGACGGTCCCAAGAAGGCTGAGCGCACGTTCGTGTTTGCGCACGGCGCAGGGGGCGCGATGGACGTCCCCTGGATGACGCGCGTGGCGCGCGGGATCGCGGAGCAGGGGATTCGGGTCGTCCGGTTCGAGTTCCCGTATATGGCCGCGCGGCGGAAGGGTGGGAAACGGGGTGCGCCCGACCGCGAGGCGGTGCTCCTGGACGCCTGGCGCGAGGCGGTGGCGGCGCAGGGCGACCCGAAGAAGGTCGCCATCGGTGGTAAGTCGATGGGCGGCCGGATGGCGACCATGGTCGCCGACGAGCTCGGGGTGGCGGCGGTGGTCTGCTTCGGCTACCCCTTCCATCCACCCGGCCAGCCGGCCAAAGTCAGGACGGCGCACCTGAAGGGCCTGAAGACTCCGACGCTGATCCTGCAGGGCGAGCGCGATCCGTTCGGAAGTCGTGATGATGTAGCAGGTTACGAGCTTTCCAAGCGCATCCGTGTCGAATGGATCACGGACGGCGACCATTCCCTGAAGCCGCGCGCGAGCTCGGGCGTCACGGAAGCGGAGAACCTCGATCGGGCCGTGACCCTGGCCGGGAAATACTTGGTATGACGTACTGCCGTCCTTGCCGTGACGGCAAGTTTGCTGCTATAAACAGTTACATATATGCGTCGCAAGACCCTAGTCGTCGAAGATGATGCGGCAACGCGTCACGCCCTGGTCGATCTGATCGCATCGAGCGGGATCGACGTCGACTGGGCTGCCGACGGCGAGACCGCGGTCGGGTATCTGTCGCGTCAGTCCTATGACGTCGTAATCCTCGATCTTGTGCTGCCCAAGATCAGCGGGATGGACATCATGGAGCACCTGGCGTGCACCCAGCCGCAGACGCTGGCAAACACGATCGTGGTGACAGGCGTCGACGTCTCGGAGATCCGCCGGCTCTTCCCCGACGTCCGCGACGCGCTCGCGAAGCCGGTGATCCCGAGCCGCCTGCTCCGCGCGGTGCGTATGTGCATCGGCGCCGCCGAGGATCGCGAACAGGCGCGCGGCTGCGCGTAGGTGTAGCGCCGCCGGCTCGGCGGCGACAAGAACCGCCGCCGAGCCGGCGGCGCGACA
>DASXHZ010000067.1:0-7899 GCA_036488085.1 Thermoanaerobaculia bacterium | reverse complement strand
CTTCTCGCGGTAGCGACCATCCGTGGCGTAGAGCGTCATTGCGGCCTTCCTCATCTTCGAAGCCGACCAATCGCTGACTCCCATCCAGTCGCCGATCGATCGAAGCGTCAGACCGGCCTCATCGACGGCGAGCAAGGCGAGCGTCTTGCGCGCGTGGCCGCGCGACTTGCGTTTCAGGTCCCCGGGCCTGACATCGAAACTGATTCTCCAGATCTGACCCCAAGTTGCCTCACCCGGATGGCGAGGCCGCGCCCCAGCGCGGCTGTGAATGGCGAAGCACTATCGCCGCCGCTCGTATTGGATGACCCGCTCTCCGTCCCCCGGTCCGGCAAACACGAATCCGTTCTTCTGCATCACGCCGATCGACGCCGCGAGCTCCGGATACGTCTCGCCGATGATCCGTTCGACCTCCGCATGAGTGAACGCCGCCGCCACCAGCGCCGCCAGTGCCTCAGATGCGTATCCGCGACGTCGGAACTGTGGCAGGACGGAGTAGCCGATCGTCCAACATCCGCCGGCCGGCAGGCCTCCTCCTCCGCCGAAGCCGACGAGCGTCCCCGTCTCGCGGTCGATGAAATAGCGGAGGAGCCACGGTTCCGAAGAGGCATCTTCGTCCAGCTTTTTCACCGATGAGACGAGCGGATCGGCGTCGTAGTGTTCGACCGGCCAGTTGTCGGGAACATTCACGAGAAGCGCGCGAGCGAGCGCCTCGCGATCGTCGAACGGAATGCTATAGATCTCACGATTGCCTGCGCGCAACTCGAGCCGTGGCGTGTAGATAGACTGGAAGTGCATTTCGGTCTTCTCCTCGTGTAGATGTGTGGGCCGGAGCGGAGAACCGTTACGCAATCATAGGCAGCACCGCGATTGTACTGCGCCAGCGCGGCTGATCGCATGCCGCAACGACGTCACCTTGCGCGGGCACGACCAACCACCTCATGCGCCAAGTCCCCGCCCAACACGGCGCGCGCGCGGCGCCCGGGGTAAGTAGGTTTAGGTAGGGGTCACATCTGGAGAGTCAACTTAACGCGGCCCGGATTTGGTCCACCTTCTCGCGGTAGCGACCATCCGTGGCGTAGAGCGTCATTGCGGCCTTCCTCATCTTCGAAGCCGACCAATCGCTGACTCCCATCCAGTCGCCGATCGATCGAAGCGTCAGACCGGCGTCATCGACGGCGAGCAAGGCGAGCGTCTTCCGCGCCTGGCCGCGCGACTTGCGTTTCAGGTCCGTGGGCCGGACATCGAAACGGTCGGCGATCAGCATCACGACAGCATCAAGTGCCGGCCTGACGAACATCCTTTGTGCCCGAGGATGTTCGCGGCTGCGCTCCGCTCCCGCCACCAGCGCCTGCATCCGATCGCAAAAAGCCGCGCCGCCGAGGTAGATCTGGCCGACGACATGCTCCCAGGGGTTGTACGACGCTCCCCTCGCGTCCGCGACAAAACGGCGGTACGCCTCGTGCGCTTCCGCTCGATTGCCGGCTCCGAACTGATCGAGGGTCCATTCGATCTCGAGCCACGGCTGGGGCGCCTGCAGCCCTGCCGTCGCACGGTAGTTGCTCCACTCGTAATCACCCGCGAACGCAACCGCATGACATCGCACAGGATTCAGGACGATGTATCGGATCAGCTCCAGAAGGTGCCCCTCCCGTTCCACCAGGATGCTCTTGAATCGCCCCTGAAAAAGGTGGCCGACCCTGTGGTGACGCTCATTGAATTCCTGCGCATATTCCTGGTTGAGCCATTTCATCCCGCGCGAAAGCCCTACCTCGGGCGTCTCGATGAGCAGGTGGTAGTGATTCGACATGAGAACCCAGGCGTGGAGGATCCATCGCCGGTCGGTGACCACGTTTGAGAGCAGAGTCACGAAACGCCGGCGATCGGCATCATCCCGGAAAATGTCGCGCCGCTCGTTGCCGCGGCTGGTGACGTGCCAGATGGCACCCGGAAATTCGAGGCGAAGCTGACGGGACAACGAAACCCGAAGAGAGCGGGCGGCGAAGAGACCGGCTGTCCGTGTGGGAAGTTCAGGGTATCACGCCGCCAGGGACGCGAAACAATCGCCAGGATCGTTAAGTTGATTGTCCAGATGTGACCCCAACTTGCCCGAACGCGCTCCCGGACCCAGTTAACGTGCTCCTGGACCCAGCCAACTAGCCCCCGGACCGAGTTAACTAGCCTGCGGACCCAGCTAACTAGCCTCCGGACCTAGCTAGCTAGCCTCCGGACCTAGCTAGCTAGCCTCCGGATCTAGCTAGCTAGCCTCCGGACCTAGCTAACTAGCCTCCGGACCTAGTTCACTAGCTCCCGGACCTAGTGAGCTAGCTCCCGGACCTAGTGAGCTAGCTCCCGGACCTAGTTAGCTAGCTCCCGGACCTAGTGAGCTAGCTCCCGGACCTAGTGAACGCGCTCCCGGACTATCGATTCGAACACCCTACGCGTCTTCGTCGACCTCTGGACGGTCGAATTTGAGCTCGCCATCCTCGACGACGAGCCCTGAGCCTGGATGTCGACCTCGCGAAGCCCGATTTTCGCCGTCTAACGAGCGAGCTCGCCGTTTCAGTGTGGCGCCGGCAATCCTGCCGGCGATCAAGGTAGACGGGCGGCGTGCCCCCCGAAGAAGGAAGCGAGAGCCGCCTTGTCGACCGCTCCCTCGGCAACGCCGATCACCAACTCGTAGAATTCATCCTCGTCCGCCTCGATTGAGACGCCGTTCAATTCGAGAAACACCAGCGCGAAGCAGTCGCAGTCCGTTTGTTGGCCGTCGACGAACGGCTGATTTCGGCAGATGCCGTAGAGGTACGCGGCCGCCATGTCGAAGCGTCTCGTTCAGGAAAGCACCGTCGAACGTCACAGCCGCACTCCCGGCCGCCGACTCAAGCAATCCGAGATCGCGAACCCCGGCAGCTCCGCCAAAGAGCCGGATCTGCTGCGCGTGCAGTGCGACCACCTCGTAGATGGAAAGAAAACGCACCATCACTACTTGCTCAGGCGGCGGAACAGCCCTTCGTGGCGGACGTTCACCTTTTCGGCAGCATGTTCGGGGGTCGGGGATCGTAAGTTGGTAAGTTGGGGTCGTATCTGGAAAATCAACTTAACGGAGGGGGTTGGGATAGCCCGCGTCCGCTAAGTTGGTTTTCCAGCTGCGACCCCAACTAATTGCCTCTTTCTCGCGACGCTGCCGCCGGACACGTACCGTGAGACGCCGGCCGTTCTCGCCACCGGCGTCACCGCCGAAGCGTGACGACGAAGGCGGACGGGATCGTGCTCGCGAGTTGCGAGACGTGGGCAACCGGCTACTTCGGCTACTTCCTCCTCAGCCGTGGGAGATTGCCGGTGCCGCAGATCCTGAACACGATCCCAGCCGGCGTACGATGTTGGGCAGTGGCGAGGCTAAGGCCGTCGTGGCCGGCCACCCGTGGAGGTATGTCTCAGAAGGCGGGCCCGTTTGAGGAGGTCCTTACACTGCAGCCGAGGTTGCTCGTCCCAGGCACCGATCCACTCGATCAGAGGTGAGAGGTCGGGCGTAGGGGTTTCGCTTTCCGCGGCGGCCAGCAATCGAATGAGGAACGGCCGCGTCTGGTGGTACGGCCCATGACGACGCGATGGTTCGAAAGACTGCGGGTGGTCCATCCAGCAGCAAAGGAGCACGTCGAGGTCCCGCGATGCCGGGTGTGAGGCGAGATCCTCGAGCGTCGCGAGGTTTCCCAAAACAGTCGTGATCTGCGAACGCGTGATACCGGGTAGGTTTGGGTTGGCGAATAAGGGCTCCAATACCGACGCCGATGCCCGCACCGCCTCCACGAATCGCTCGGCGCCGACGTGGGCGGTCAGCTCGGTGAGTCTCCAGATGGCGTCGCGGTCGTCCGAAAACCTGGCGCACCAGGCGAGGATTTTCAGCGTGACGTCGTCGGGGATGATCCGTTGCTTGACGACGTCCTTCAAGACATAAACGGCATTTCGCTCGTGACTGTGGGTCCTCAGCCATTCGAAAACGTGTTCCCGTATGTACGCGAATCGTCCGCCGGCTTGCAGCCACGCGCGAAAAACGCGGTCCGCGTCGTCGCCGGAGTCGTTGACGGCCAGCCATTCCGCCAGAGGCTTTTCGATCGAAACGGTGTCGCCGGTGGCGTTGAGCCACGTACGGTAGACGCGCCAGGCCTCCGGGAGCAGCCGGTTGTTCTCATGACCGAGCCAATCGCGGATGGGTTGACTCACTTCGTCGAAGAGCTTCTCCCTCGTGTCGCTAGCGAAACGAGAGAAGGCCTCTTCGAGGTCGCCATCAACCAGATGCGCATTCAGCTCGGCACGCGTGAAACGCGGAACGTCCATTCGCACCTATTCTAGCGGCCGGTCATGATGAAAAAATATCCATCGAAACGAGCCGCCGCGCTGATCCACCAGGCGATCGGCATCCTCGAGCACGCCGAAGACGCGCCCGTCGACCTGGAGAGAATCACTTTCGAGCTCGCCCGCGTCGTGAAGAACGAAGGCGCCGCCGTCGCAACGACATTCGACGCGATCTACCGAGAGACTGAGGCCGAGGCGAAGCTGCAGGGGCCGGGCAGTGAGGCCGCACGGCGGCTTCAATTGATCCCGTTGCTGGTCACGGCCGCCTCGAAGAGCGGCTCTCGGAACCGCCGCCAGAAGGGCTCACCGACAGCCAAACCGCCTCTCTCGAGCCACCCGCGGCTTCAGCTCCTATTTGAACTGACCGCGGTCAAGCTCCTCGATTCGCTGCCGGCCAAGGAACCGGTCATCGCGATTCCGGCCGAGGAGAGCGGCTCCGGGCAAGAGCGCGTTCTCTTGCGCATCGGCGTTCGCCAATTCGCATGGGTCGGCAGCTTCGTTCGAGGGAACAAAGAAGCGAGTACGGCTCACCTCATGCCGGACGGCCACCTCCTGGTCTCCGCATGCGGCGCCGGGTACATTCTCGACAGGACATCCCACGCGCTGATCGAGAAGATCGGCGACGACGTGATGCCGGTAGGCCTCGACGACTCCGGCTCGCTCTTCATCGTGGCCCACGACGAGAAAATCATCGAGTGTTTCGGCCCCCGCGGCCGCCTCTGGAAAACCGCCCCCATCGGCTGCGGAGGCTTCCGCGGTCTGACGATCACCGGCGACGAGCTCCTCGGCGAAGCGCGGCGGCAGTCGGAGCAGGAGTGGACGCCTTTTGCGGTGAAGCTGGGAACGGGGAAGGTCGTTCAGCGCGCCGGCGCCACACTGGGCGACGGACCGAACTCGCGGCGGCCGCGGAACCAGAAGTAGAGGGCGATCGGGAGGATAGTTAGCGGCAGGACGACGCCGAGCTCGTCGACGTACTTTGGTGTGTCGGGGTGATTGATCGTCAGCGGGTTCAGGATCGACTGAATGAAGAGATTGTGGGCCGCGTGGAGGATGGCGCCGGTCCAGAGGCTGCCGGATTTGAGGCGCAGGTAGGCCATGATGATCGCGTCACCGACGACGCACGTGAAGAACGCCAGGAGCTGCCCGGCCAGCGGAAGCGCCGCCGGCGAGTTGTTGTGGTAGTTGCCGAGAAGGATCAACGGCAGGTGGTAGGCGAACCAGAGGACGCCGCTGGTCAGCGCGACGCCGGTGAATGACATGGTGCGGCTCAGCTCCGGCACGAGGAATCCTCGCCACCCGATCTCTTCGCCGATCGCACTGGAGAGACTCCCCGCGAGGCCGAACGTCGCTCTCAGCGGAATGACGTACGCGAGCACCGCGAGGTCGCTCCAGCCGGTGACGCCGTAGGACTGGCGAAGGTCCGCCGCGAATTTCGGATCGTAGAACCCTCCCCAACCGGCGGACCAGATGACGGCGTACGCCACGACGCAATAGGCCAGAGGAATGAGCAGCGCCGCCCACTCGTAGCGCCACGGCCCCCACGACCATCCGAGCGTGCGGAGGTCGCGCTTCAGAATCGCGCACGTGATGAGCGTGGCGACCGTCACCCCCCACATCAGGTTGTACGTCCCGCCGTGGTAGTGCACCGCCATGTAATAGAACGGCGTGCTCACGAGGGCGAGGAGGACGACGAACAGGAGGACGGGCCTGCTCTTCACAGCTTCCGATTCTGTTACGGATGGGGCCGGCCGGCTATCAGGATCTTGTTTGGGGGAGCGTGTGGGCTTGGAAGAACGACCAGAGCTCCGCGGTCGTGTCGATGGCGCGGGTGTCGCGGCCGACGAAGTACTCGGGTAACGGGGTGCCGCCGAACCACTGGTGGCCTGCGCCGGTGATGGCTTCGAGGACGACGTCGTCGTTGTTGGAGCAATTCGACCAGGTGGTGCGGGTGACGGCGGCGGTGCGCGTCTGGGCGGATGAGGAGCAATGGTTGCGCGCGGCCCACTTCGAGGCCCAGACGGCGATGCTGGGGAATGGATTCCCCGCGGGCGCGACCGGGGATGGGCCGCCGAGGTATGGGGCGAAGCGGTCGGCGGTGCCGTGGATGGAGATCATCGGGATCGGGTGCGGGTCGCGGCACCACCGCCATGGGACGGTGTGCGCCGCACCGACCAGGCCGACGGCGGCGAGGCGGTCGGACATCGTGCACGACAGCATCGACGACATGCCGCCGCCGTTCGAGAAGCCGTTGGCGTAGATGCGGGTGCGGTCGATGTTGTAGTCGCTCTCGAGCTTGTCGATGAGCGCGGCGAGGTAGCGGACGTCGGATGGCCGCCAGATGCGCGGGCCCGCGGTGTCGGCGCCGGACGGGTAGACGACGATGAAGCCCTCGCGATCCGACACGCGATTCCAGCCGCTCATCCGCATCTGCTGCGCGGGCCAGCCGCCGGCGCCGTGCATGCTGATGACGAGCGGCACGGCGCGCGTACGGTCATAGCGCGGCGGGACGTGAATGAGGTACTCGCGTTTCTCCCCTGCCACGATCATCGAGCCGTTGTTCCGATTGTTCGCGCGGAACGACAGCGCCAGCATCGAGGCGGCGAGGAGCGGGAGGGCGAGGAGGATCGCGGCGGAACGCATCATCGGTTCCGATTCCACGCGAACGCGAGCGGTGCGGCGGAGAGACGGACGAGCGGGACAGCGAGGATCGCGACGAAGAGGAGGAAGTATCCGCGGACGAGGAGCCCGGGAAGCAACGATTCCAGCAGCGCGAAGACGGCGAACACCGCGGCGTCCCAGGCGATCGCGGCGAGGAGCAACGCCCGATCGGTCATGAGTCCGCGCGCACGAAGACGGGCGAAGATCCAGATGGCGGATGCGAGCTTGAGAACCGCGAGGGCGAAGATGATCGAGGGGGCCGCCTTCCAAACGGCGCCGAGGCGGCGGTCGATCACGATCCATTGCGAGACCAGCCCGGCGATGGAGATGAAGGCCAGCGTAGCGAACACCGCGCCTTTGGTGATCCACGGGCGGCCGCTCATTCCGATGCAGAGGCTCTGGACGAGCTGCTTCCACGTCGCCGCCATCAGGAAAAGCAGCGCGACGACGACGAGCGCCACGGCGCGCGGCATCCCGATGACGTCCGCGAGCCGCTGCACGGGCTCCATGACGGTTGCCGCGGTACCGGTGATTTTCAGTCCCACGGGCATTGCGACCAGGACCAGGACCCATGCGGCGAGCGTGCTCGCGAGCGCCGTCTTCAGCTTTGCGGCGATCAGCGCGTTGCCGGTGAGCGGCCGCCGCGCGATGAATGGCGTCATCGCGGATGACACGGCCGGGGCGACGAACGCCGCCATCAGCGGGGGCGAGAGGAGAATGACGACGACTATTTCGAAGAGCAGAAGCGGCGTGTCGTGCATGACATACAGCATCGCCAGCTCGAAAGGCAGCAGGATCGCGACGAGTGCGGGGAGTGCACGGCCGTACATCCGCCATTCGAACCAGAACTGTGCGCGCGATGGGGACGTAAAGGGGGTCAGGTCGAAACTT
>DASXHZ010000045.1:0-37460 GCA_036488085.1 Thermoanaerobaculia bacterium | reverse complement strand
GTCGATCAGCGGGAGGGACTTGACGGTTGCGAGTAGGACGGAAAGCAGGAGAAACATCGGGCCGCGCCGTACAACGGCTCGCACCGCCTCCTCATTTCGGCCCCCTCATCCGGCGCTTCGCGCCACCTTCTCCCCCGCTTCGCGGGGGCGAAGGGTACTCGGGGCAAACGTGTTGATTACCCTTCGCCCCACGAAGTGGGGAGAAGGTGGCCGAAGGCCGGATGAGGGGCGGCTATTTCGCGAAGATTCCGCGTAACCCTCCTGACACAAGGGCGGCGAGGTTGATGAGGATGCGGGGGAGGGCGAGGCCGCCGGGGGAGGCGATGTAGGTCGGCTCCCAGACCGGATCGAACTTCTCCTTGTACTGCCGCAGGCCCTGGAAGTTGTAGAAGTTCTCGCCGAATCGATAGGCGAGGGCGCCGGCGCGGCTCCAGAGCGGCGCCATGCTGCGGTTCTCGATGCCCGACAGCGGCGCCATGCCGAGGTTGAAGAAGCGATAGCCCTGGTCGGCGCCCCAGAGCATCAGGTTGACGAACATGTAGTCCATCACGCCGCTCGGCGCGTCGGCGGCCTGGCGCATAAGGTCGACCGACAACTCCTCGCCATTCGCGCCCTTCCACATGTTCGAGAACGCGACGATGTGATTCTCGCGGCGGACGACCGCGATCGGAAAGCGCGCGACGTACTCCTCCGCGAAAAAGCCGAGGGAGAAGCCTTTCTCGCGTGTCTTCTTGTCGGCGAGCCAGGCGTCGGAGATGGCGCGAAGCTCCGGCACGATCTCCGCGACGCGGTCGGCCGGCACCAGCTCGAACGAGCAGTTCTCCTCCTCGAGCCGGCGGAGCATCTTGCGCATCCACTTGCGCGAGCCGCCTTCGAGATTGAAGTCGTCGAGCGGTACGCGCGCCTCTTCGCCGATCTTCAGGAGCGTTAGGCCGACGTCTAGATAGAGGTGGAGGCTCGAGCGCTGGACCTCGTAGAAGACCGGCCAGCCCGCGTGCACGTCGCACATCTCGCGGAACTTCCAGATCAGCTCCGGCTTCTCGTCGTCGTCGCCGACCGGGTCGCCCATGGCGACCCAGCTCCGCCCTTCGACGCCGTACATGATGAATGAGCGTCCGCTTTCGCTGAAGAGGAGCGACTTGTCGCCGAGAAGCGCGATGTTCGCCTGACTGTTTTCGTCGGTCGCGATGACTTCGGCCGCGCGCTGGAGGTCGGCCTCCGACGGCTGTTCCGGATGCGGCGTAGCGGGGCGCAAGAGGCGGCGGATCGCAAAAATGAGGAGCGCGGCGACGACGCCGACCGAGGCGCGGAGGAAGCGCGGCGCATCGCCGCGGACGCCGAACCGCCACCAGAGATCGGTCGAGTACTCGATGTGTTTGTAGCTGAAGAAGCCGAGCCACGCCGACGAGATCAGTACCAGCAGGATCGCGCCGATCCAACCGGGACCGAAGCTCTCGTTCAGGAATGTTCCGCGGCGATAGAAGTGCCGCCGCGAGGCAATCAGCCCCGCGAGCATGATGGAGAGGATCACCGCCTCCTCATAGTCGACGCCTTTGAAGAGCTGGAACACGATCGAGGCGCTGAGGACGATGACGGTGAGTTGGTAGGCGGCGTCGAGACGCCGCTGCAGGCCGCGCGCGAGGACGAGCAGCGCGACGCCTGCAATCGAGCCGAGGAAGTGCGAGAGCTCGATGACCGGCAACGGGACGAAGAGCCGCAGCCACTCTTTGCGGCCGGCGAGGATCGGCGTCGCGCCGGAGAAGAGCAGCACGGCGCCGCCGATGAATGTCGTGAATGCAAGAAGCTGCGGCGCGATGCCGGGCGCCCACCGGCCGAAGACGCGGGCCACGCGCGCGACGCCTTCCCGCTTCTCGAGCACTTCGTGAATCGTCAGGAGGATCGTCGCGACGATGAGCGGGAAAAGGTAGTAGATCCCGCGGAAAGCGATGAGGGAGCCGAGGATCGCGCCGGCGTGGTAGTACGGCGCGAGGAAGATGAGGATGATCGCTTCGAAGACGCCGAGGCCTCCCGGAAGGTTGGATACGACGCCGGCGATCTGCGCCAGGAGAAAGACGCCGAGGAAGTTGACGAAGCCGGTCGGCAACTGGTCGGGGAGCAGGACGTAGAGGACCATCGCCGCCAGGACCCAGTCGGCGCACGAGATCAGGATCTGCGCGACGAGCAGCCGGGTTTGCGGCAGCTCGAACTCCCACTGCCGGATGCGCACCGGCTCGTTCCGCGCGATCACCCACGCGAGATAGAGGATCGCGGGGATCAGCAGGACGAAACCGAGGAGCCGGATGGAGTTGAACGGCAGGTGGACCGTGTGCGGGATCACCGGCGGTGCGAGGATGAAGAGCGAGCCGCCGAGGAGGACGAAGCCGAGCCAGAAGGTGATCGTGTAGAAGGCGATGACCTTCGCGATCTCGACGGCAGAGAGGCGCCAGGCGTTGTAGAGGCGGAAACGCAGCGTGCCGCCAACGAGGCCCGAGAGGCCGACGTTGTTGTTGAAGGCGTAGCCGATGAACGAGGCGAGCGCGATCCGTCGGTACGGCAGCGGGTGGCGGATGTAGCGGAACGCCAGCGTGTCGTAGCCGGTCATGATGAGGTAGCCGCCGAGGGTGAGGAGCGTCGCGAAGAAGACCTGCAGTTTGTCGAGCGACTGCAGGTAGCCCATCACCTCGCGGTAGCGGTAGTGCTGGAGCGTGGCCTGGAGAACGCGGAGCGCAATCGCGAAGACCGCGATCATCACCAGCGGGCGCAGGAAAGGCCAGAAGCGCTTGGACGACATGAAAAGTGGCCGGTCGCCGGTGGCCGGTCGCCAGAGGTGTCTTCTGGCAACCGGCCACCGGCAACTGGCCACTGATTCTATGCGTTCAAACGAGCCGGGCCGGCGGGAGTAACGATTTGTTGATCGCGATGGCGGCGATGGCGCCGTCGGCAGCCGAGGTGATGACGAGCTGGGAGCCGGCGACGAGATCGCCGACCGCATAGACGCCTTCGACGGTCGTCTGTTTGTACGCGTCGACCACGACGTTCGGCGTGTCGATCAAGACCTCGCATCCAAGATCCTCGGCGAGGGTGCACTGGCGCGTACAGCCGACGTTGAAGAAGAGCGCGTCGACCGGCACGCGTTCGCCGGTGTCGAGGACGACCGCCGATACGTGGCCATCCTTCCCTTCGAGCGCGAGGATCCGCTCGTCTTTGACGCCGATCTGCTCCGCGAGGAGCTTGCTCGTCATCTCCTCGTCGAAGCCGCGCGGCCGGCCGTGCGCGAAGATCGTCAGGTCGCAGCTCCACTGCAGGAGCTTCAGCGAGAGTCCCGCCGCGCTCTTCCCCCATCCGATGATGCCGATCCGTTTGTCGCTGCATTCGTACGCGTCGCAGTCGGGGCAGTGAAAGAGGCTGATGCCGTAGTAGTCGCGGATGTTCGGGATGTCGGGCAGCTCGTCGCGGACGCCGTACGCCAGGACGATGCGCCGCGCGTGATACGTGCCGGCGGTGGTGGTCGCCTCGAAGACGTCGCCGATCTTTTCAATGCGCTGCACGGTGCACTCGCAGATCTCCGTGCCGAAATTGCGCGCCTCTTCGCGCCCGCGCGCGAGGAGCTCGGCGGGGGCGATGCTGTGGTGGCCGATGAATCCGTGAATGCCGTGCGAGGCGGCGTTGCGCGGCTGGCAGTTGTCGGCGACGAGGATGCGGCGGCGATAGCGCGCCAGGAAGATGGCGCAGGTCAGTCCGGCCGGACCGCCGCCGATGATGATCGCGTCATACGTCGTCTGGGCCGACGGCATGTCTACTTCGTGCCGCCGCCGAAGGCGCCGAACGACTCGCCGGCGCCTTGCTCGACGCGGAGCGAGACGTTGCTGGCGGCGATGGGGGTGCCACTGCGGCCACGCACCCAGACGACGACGGTGTAGATGCCGGGGCCGTCGACGAATGGGACGTTGAAGGTGAACGAGCCGTCGCTCGCGACGGCGAAGTCGCCGCGGCGGCCGTCGGCGTACTGCTCGCGCACTTCGTAGACGGCGTCGCCGCGCTGCTGGCGGTATGTGCGAAGGCGCGGGAGGTAGTCGCGGCGTTTCTCCGGCAGCGAATACTCGTCGATGGCGTTCGCGGCGGCGGCGGTGAGCGGCCGTGGAAGCGGCTCGTGATGAATGCTCACCGCTTCGATTTGGAATCCGGTGACCGGCCGCGCCGCGCCAGTTACGCGTTCATTCTCGCTCGCGTTGCGCGGGAGCGCGTGCGTCCAGTCGACGTAGTGGCGGATGAACTCCTGCGTCAGGCGGAACTCGCCGCGCTGCCACGCCAGGCCGATGCCGACATTCGTCGCCGACGGATCGAGGATCGTGCGGCGGTGGCCGTCATGCGGCGCGCGTTCGGCGATCATGGCGCGCTCGCTCCGCTGGATCATGTCGTACAGCGCGCGGTCGCTGAAGTGGTACGACGCCGACCATGCCGCCGCGTTCTCGCTGACGCCGTCGTTGCCGCCGGCGAAGGAGTAGCGCATGTACGGCGTCAGACCGTCGACGCCGAAATGCCCGGTCGTGCCGTTGCGAATCTGATCGCGGCAGTAGTCGTCGGCCATCGCCGAGGCCTGCGGATCGAGGGCGACCGGCGTGAGACCGTTCGCCACGCGGTCGTGATTGATCATGCGGAGGAACTCGTCGCGCAGCGTGATGCGCGTCTCGTCGGCCGGACCTTCGCCCTGCGCCAGCGGAAGCGCGGCGATGAGCGCGAGGAAGGCGACGGTCGTGATTGCAGCGCGGCGCATATGAGGTTACGAGGTTACGAGGTTACGAGGTTACGCGGTTACGAGGTTACGAAGTTACGAGGTTACGAGGTTAGGGGTTTCGCGTTTCAAACTTCGTAACCTCGCAACCCCGTAACTCACCTCAAGGTTACGAGGTTACGAGGTTACGAGGTTAGGGGTTTCGCGTTCAAACTTCGTAACCTCGCAACCCGTAACCTCGCAACCCCGCAACCCCGCAACCCCGCAACCCCGCAACCCCGTAACCTCGCAACCCCGTAACCTCGCAACCTCGCAACCCCGCAACTCACCTCAAAGGTAACTCAATCTGAACCCGAAGCCCCGGATTCAGATTCTCGGCGTGGACGCGGCCGCCATGCTCCTCGATCGCTTTTCGGGCGATGGCGAGGCCGAGGCCGGTGCCGGTCGACTTCGTCGAAAAGTACGGATCGAAGATGCGCGGGAGCATCTCGGGGGTGACGCCGGGGCCGTTGTCCTCGACCGAAATGAGCACCTTCGAGTCGACTCCTTCGCTGCCGAGACGCACCCGGCCGTTCGGTGCCGCCTGCAGCGCGTTCTCGATGAGATTCGAGATCGCGCCGCGGAGGAGGCGGGCGTCGCCGCTGAACGTCTGCGGCGTCGACGGCGCGATGTCGGCGCGGAAATCGATGCCGCGTTCGCGCGACGCCGTGTAGTCGGCGGCGATGTCGGTGAGGAGGTGGCGCAGGTCGACCGGCTTCCGGTGCACCTGGCGCAGCGAGGCGTAGTCGCTGAACTCGCGCGAGGTCTCGCGCAGCGTGACCACCTGCCGGAGGATGTTGTCGACGGCGCTCCGGACGACGTGCGGCAAGCTGGCGTCATTGCGCTCCGCGACGGCGCGGAGGTGCTCCGCAGTGAGCTGGATCGGCGTCAGAGGGTTCTTGATCTCGTGCGCAACTTGCCGCGCCATCTCGCCCCACGCCTCGAGCCTGTTCGATCGCAGGATCTCCGTCACATCCTCGGCGATGAGCATTTCTTCATTGCTCTCCGGCAGCGGGACGATCGAGATGCGGTACGTGCGGAGGTTGTCCTCGACGTGCAGGTCGATTTCCCCCGTCTTTCGTACCGCGGTCACTTCCGGGTACTTCGCGAGATCGACCGGATCGCCGAAGAGCCTGCGTGCGGCGACGTTCGACGCCACCGGATTCTTGCCGCCGTCGAGGACGACGACCGCCGCGGTGATGTTCTCGAGGAGCGTCTGGAGCCGGTCGCGCTCCAGGCGCAGCTCCTCCTGCTGCCGGCGGATCGACTGCGCCATGTCGCGGAACGTCGTGACGAGGAGGCCGAGGTCGGGGTCGGTCGGGACGGCGACCCTCACGTCGAAATTGCCGCGCGCGATGCCGCGGGCGCCGGCGACCAGCCCTTGCACCGGACGCGTCACCGTCGCCGCGATGCGAAACGCGACCCCGATCGCCGCGAGCGCGATGAAGACCAGGAGCATGTAGATGGTCGTGGCGAGGTCGTTCACCTGAGCTTCAATCTGCCGTCCCTGGACGATGAACGGCAGCGCGAGGGTGTAGCTCGTGCCAGGCGCGAGATTGATCGGCGAATAGATCTCGATGTACTGCGACGGCCCGGTGTTGCGCCGGGCGCGATGGAACTGGCCGCCGCTGAGGACGATCGACTCGTAGACGTCGCCGGGAAGCCGCTGCGCCTCGATGTGCGCCGCGAAGAGATCGCGGCGTGACGATGCGATGAGTTGCTCGCCTCGATAGAGATGGAGGTCGTGGCCGACGACGCGCGCGAGCCAGGCGAGGACTTCGTCGTTCAGCACCTGCTCGGGGCTGACCGCGCTCGACGACGCGAGATAGTCCTCGACCACGCGTTGCGCCGAGTTGAGCGCCGTCTGGCCGCGATCGAAGTACTCGGCCTCCAGCCGGTTCGCGACGTACGCCCGGACGAAGATCACGAAGATGATGAGCGGGAGGATGACGACGCCCGCGACGTAGAGCGACGTCCGTGCACGGAAGTCGAGCGTCTTGGGAGCCCGGCGCAGCGCCGCGATCATCCCCGGCATGAAGCGAAAACCGAGGATGAGGAGCACGGCGGCGATGCTCCAGATGATCACGCCGCCGGCGCGTTGGATGACCTGCGTCGTGTCCGGAACCTGGAGCGGAAACGCGAAGAGCGCCGTCTCGGCGCGCCGCAGATAGATCGCGGGCGGATCGGCGTTCGACTGCTCGATCCACATCCCGGAGCCGGGCTTCAGCCGCGAGAAGTAGAACGATGGGCTCTGCGGCAGCCGCATCGTTGCTCCGTGGGCATTCCCGTCGGCATCGTATATCGCCGGCTCCCGCTGCGCGTGCAGCCCCGTCGTCAGATCCTCGGCGCCCGACTGGAAGAAGTCGCGATAGACGTCGGCGGATGCCAGCGAACCGGGATCGGCCGGGTTGACGACGTGCACGCTGCCGAGGGCGATCGTCGTTCCCCAGGCGGTGACGTCGAAGTCGTGATGGATGAGGACGCGGGTGACTCTACCGACCTGCAGCAGCTCACGCGTCGAGCCGTTGCTGCGTTCCGTGAACTGCGGCAGGCCGATGCCGAAACGGCTGATGGTGGAGCGCGTGAACTCGTCGTCGATCGTGATGACCGCCGGGATGCGCCACTTCGACAGGTCGCTCCGCAGCCACACCGCGTACGCCAGATCGTCGAGGTTCATGTGGCGATAGTCGTCGGGGAGGATGGTCGAGAGGTCGGTGCGCGTGAACTCGTTGTGCAGCGTGTCCTCGATCATCGTCCGGAGCTGGCCCGACTCGCCGGCGACCAGCGGCGCGTAGGTCTCCGAGATGAAACGCCGCGCGCTGGCGCGCTCGAAGATCTGCTCGGGCGCGAAGACGACCAGGCCCGCGATGAGCGCAATCGCGATCAGCCGCAACACCGGCTCCGTGACGAATGCGCAGATGGCGATGAACGCGAGCAGCGCGAAACCGACGTAGAGATACGCCGCACCCGCACCGAGGGCGACGAGGAGCATTGGGACGATCGCGATGGCAATCGCGATCAGTGCCGGCCGCGGACGGTCGCGATGCCGCGCCAGAAGCAGCAGGATGAGCGCGAAGAGGAGTAGCGCCCCGAGGAGCACCGCCTGCGCGGTCGACGTCGGAACGATGTGCTCCGGGATCGCGGAGAGTCTCGAGTTGTTGACCAGGTTCTCCGTCAGCGCGACGAAGCCCCATCCGGCGATGAGCGCGACGCCGGCTCGAACGATCACGTTCATCCGTTCGAGCGGCTCGCGGAGGATGAGGCCGATCGCGAGGAGTGTCGCCGCGGTCACGAGCAAATCGAACGGCGACTTGCTGAATGGACCGAGGAGCTTCGAGGCGAAGACGTCGTAGCGGAAGATGTGCAGCGGGTCGTCGCCCACATGAATGCCGAGGACCGCTAAACGGCCGACGATCACGATGAAAATCAGCAGCGCGGCGTTTCTGCGCTTCGTGAACGTCACCGCGATCAGCGCCGCGCACGCGAGCAGTATCGCCGCGACGTTCCCTCCATCGTCGCGCGTCCGCTGTTCGACCTCGGCGCGCGTCCGCGGTGCGAGATCGATGAGGAGCTGCGCGTCGGGATGCTTCGCGATCTGGAAACGTTCGGTCGACGCGTCCTTCCGCAGGAAGCCGCTGTTGAAGACCGAGCCGACCACCCACGGGTCTTTCGGATCGAGCGGCGAGTCGTTGCCGGCGCCGTTTCCGATGCGCGCGTAGACCTGCACGAAACCGCCGTGCGTCAGCGGCCGGCTCCTGATGATGTAGAGGTTCGTGGTGTCGAACTCGTACGTCTTCGCGCCGTCGGCGCGGAGGTCCTCGCCCCACCACGCGACTTCGTTGTTTGCCGCGTTGACGACGCGCGCCCCGCGGCCGGGATCGCGATGCAGCTCCTGGTGCAGCATCCGGAAGAGCGCGTCGCGCGTGGCGTGCGGCGCGGCGTTGATGCGAGCCGCAAGTCCTTGCGCGGAGGCGTCGAGCCGCGTCTCGATGTCCGCGACGTCGGCGCGAACGTCGTCGGCGTCGGCCGAGAGGCGCTCATGCACTCTCGCGGTGAAGTCGCGGTCGACGTCGTGCACGCGCCAGAGTGTCGCGAAGTCGACGATCGCCACGAGCAGGATGAGGATCGAGATGATCCGGAGCGTGGCGCGACGTGCGAACGCGATCCCGATCACCGCGCCGATGAGGAGGATCGAGGAGACGGCGATGGGGAAGAGATCGCGTGGCGCAAAAACACGAATCGCCGTCGCAAGCGCGACGGCGATCGGGGCGAGCCACTGGGATCGGATCATTTGCTCCCGGACTGTATCGACGTCACCGACCAGTGGTCTTTGTTGTTGCGGAGCCTCACGTAAAGATCTCGCGTCTGCGGCTTGCCCGCGACCTGAACGGTCCAGACGGCATCGATTTCATACTCGTTGTCGACGCTCTTCTTCACGGCGCGCTTGACGTCAAAGGCGCTCGGCTTCACGCGGTTGAAGAGGCCGTCGAGGAGGTATGCCGCCTGGTCGTGGCCGTAGTAGTTCCCGTTCTGTTCGATGAGGCCGGGAAACTGCAGCCGGACCTGGTCGCTCGCGCCGATTCCAGCCACGACCGCCTGGGAGTCGCCGCTGCCGAAGCCGCGCGTGAGGTTCGACATCGCCACGTCGAGGTCCTTGAACTGGGCCTCGGCCGCCAGCGGCACGAACGTCAGAATCATCGCTGCGAGCATCAACCGGAATCTCATGGCTTCGTCTCCTGCAATCCGTAACGGGGCTCACGTTCCTGTTTATTCTAATCCTTTCAGTGGTTTACGTGGAGCATGGGGAGGTCGCTTTGTCCTGATTCGAGAACGATTCCGCGTTTCGCAGCCTCATCGCAGAAGTCGCTAGCGAGCGGGGCGCCAACTCGGAGAGGCTCGCGCGTGGCGGGGTGTGTCATCTCGAGCAGGACGGCGTGGAGCATCGGGCGTTCGGCACTGTGGCGGTCGCCGTAGAGCCAGTCGCCGAGGAGCGGGTGGGCGATGGCCGAGAGGTGGACGCGGATCTGGTGCGTGCGGCCGGTCTCGAGGATGATCCGGAGAAACGTGCCGTTCGGGGTGGTCGAGAGCGGCTCGATGTGCGTCACCGAGCGGCGGCCATCGTCACGGACGCCGAACTTGATCGCGCCGATCCGCGCGATGGGAGCGTCGATCGTCTGGCGTTCTGCGAGCTCGCCTTCGCAGAGCGCGAGATATGTCTTCTTGATCCGCTTCGTCTCGAACTGACGCGTGATCCGCACGTTCATCGCCGATGACTTCGAGAAAAAGATGACGCCGGAAGTGCCGCGGTCGAGGCGTTGGAGGAGGTGCACCGGCTTGCCGGCGTGTTCACCGGCCAGATCGAGGAGCGTCGGCTCGTCGGGGTCGTACCCGCGCTGGACGACGAGACGCGGCGGTTTGTTCACGAAGAGCAGGACGTCGTCTTCGTAAAGGACATCGAGCGACAGCTCGGCGATCGAGGTCACTCTTTGACGTAGTGCAGTTCCCACGGCCCCTGCCCCGTCATCTGGAGGATCGTGGTGCGCGGGAAGTAGAGGTAATGATGCGACTCGGGCGGGTTGATGTAGAAGCTCCCGGCCGGGAAGCGCTTCGTCTTCTTCATGTCGAAGACGTCGCCGAAGCCGACCCGCGCCTCGCCCCAAATGACCGTGACGCGCTCGGGCTGCGGATGAAAATGCGGCCCGATCTTCGCGCCCGCCGGCAGCTTCACCCGGATCGTGAACATGCCGTCGTGCTTCGGATCGCCCTCGAGCACCGCCATCTTCGCGCCCGCGGGCATCGTCGGCGGCGCGTCCTTCCACACCACGCTCGTGATCTGGATGGGCTGCATCGTGGCGGCGGTAAGGAGGACGGCCGCGAGACCGAGCTTGATCTGCATGTGTGCGCCGCAGTCTATCCCGACGCCTCAACTGTCATCCCGAGCCGCCGGAGCTGCGACGCTAGAATGCGGTTGTGAGACCGAACGACACGACGGCGACGGCGCACGCCGTACACCTTCGTGCATATCGGAGGGCGGGACCTTCACTCCGCGCGGAAATCGCCGCCGAATTGAGCGAGGCCATTCGCGAATTGTCGCGCGCTGGTATTCGGATGCGGCACCCTGAGTTTTCGGAGGACGAGGTCACCCGAGAAGTGTGTCGAATTTTCTACGGAGAGCTCCGGCGAACGCGCGATGGTGGTGGAGCAACTGTTCCGCAAGGTGCGCGAGGCGCTGGAACTTATCGGGCGCGTCGCCGGCAGGATTGCCGGCGCTACACAGAAGCGATGTTATTCGTAAATCAGGAACTCTTCGCGAAGCGCGAGGAACGGCTGTAGCGCCTCGTCCCACGTCCCGATCCAAGCGCGCAGATCGCCGCCGGTCTCGATGAGACGTTTGTACTCGGCGGTCCCCGTGAGGAGATTGATCGCCGGACGCGTTGCGGCGGGCTCGTACTCGTACGGTGCGCTGCGCCAGGCGAAGGCGTTGCCCATGAGGTCGTGGAGGACATTCACGATCCAGAGGCCGGTCTCGTAGGGGCGGAAGGTCTCGCGATCGGTGACGTGGATCTGGGCGCCGCCGCAGACGTTCCCGGCGCTCTTCTGGAACATCGGCTTGAAGAGTTGCGGGCGAAAGAGGACGCCGGGCAGACTCAGATCGTTCAGCGCTTCGGAGAAACGGAAGTGATCGAGCCCCGGCGCGCCGAAGATCTCGAACGGCTTTGTCGTCCCGCGGCCTTCACTTACAGCATCGAGCGCTTCGATGAGGCACATGCCGGGATAGACCGTCGCCGTCTCCAGCGTCGCCATGTTCGGCGACGGGAAGACCCACGGCAGGCCGGTGTCGTCCCACCACATCGACCGCCGCCATCCCTGCATCGGGATCACCGTCAGCTTGCAGCCGATGCCGGCATTGAAGAGCTGCGCGAGCTCGCCGATCGTCATCCCGTGCCGCACCGGGAGGACGTGATGGCCGACGAAGCTGATCCACTCCGGCTCGAGGACGTTCCCTTCGACATGCGTCCCGCCGATCGGATTCGGCCGGTCGAGGACGATCACTTCCGTTCCCGTCTTCGCCGCCACCTCCATGCAGAACTTCATCGTGTAAACGAAGGTGTAGTAGCGCGAGCCGACGTCCTGCAGGTCGACGACGAGCGCGTCCAAGTCGGCGAGCCACTCCGGCTTGGGACGGAGCTTCTCCTTCGCCGCCTCGAGGTCGGTCATGTCCTGCGACGTGGTCACCGCGTACAGCGAATGGACCTCGGCGCCGGCCGCCGCGTCGTTCTCCTGCGTGGCGCCTTCCATGTCCTGCATCACGCCCCAGTAGCCGTGCTCGGGGCCGAACATGCGGGCGAGATTGCACCCTTCGATGTCGCGCAGGATGTCGGCCGCGCGCTTCAGGTCGCGCGACACGGCGGCCTGATGCGAGAGGAGGCCGATACGCTTGTTGCGTACGGGCGACCCGTCGCGGGCAATGACGTCGAGGCCCGTCAGGACCTCAGTCACGGATGTTTCTCCACGCGCGCTCCGCTCAGCAGCTCGAGTGCGTGTGGAATCAGGTGCAGGATCGCGCGGAGGCATTCGGTCGCTCCATTCACGCTGCCAGGAAGATTCACGACCAATGCCGTTCCACGCGTCGCAGCGCCGGCGCGTGACAGAGGTCCCATTTTCGAGGTCGTGCGCATCACTTCGCCGAACCCCGGCACCACACGGTCGCAGACGCGCTCGGTGGCTTCGGGGGTCACATCGCGCGGCGCGATCCCGGTTCCGCCGGTCGTGACGACGAGCCGCACGCCGTCGCCGGTCGCGTTTTCGATGGCGGTCGCAATGGCGTCGATCTCGTCGGGAACCACCATGACCGCATCGACTTGGAAGCCGTTCTCTTCCAGCACCGCGCGGACGGCGGGTCCGGAGCGATCTTCGCGCTCGCCACGCGATGCGGCATCGCTGCAGGTGATGACGCGCGCGATCACGCCAGGGATTCTAGTCGCAGGGGTGGTTGTACGACGCGGTCGCGCTCGCCGGAATCATCACGATCGTTCTGTCGCTGATGTCCGCGACCGACTCGATGGCGGTCTCGGTGAACTGCGATGCGTGAACCCGCATGTCGTCGACCATGAAGTGCCATGACGCGGCGACGACGAACATGAGCGTCGTCGAGGCGCGGTCGATGGCGCGCGAAAGCATGTACCGCCCGGCGTCGACGGTCGCGCGCGTCTCGATGAAGTACACGTCCCGCTCGCCGGCTGCCTCGGCGACCGCCGCGCCGACGGCGCGGTGGGCGGGATGGCAGGTCGTGCCGTGAGCTGGATCGAAGGTGAGGATCGCCGTTGGACGCACGCCGTCGATCGCCTCGGCCATTCGCTGCACCAGCGCGTCGTGGCCGCCCCACTGCTCGACGACGTCGCTCATCACGTCCGGAAGCGTCCAGAGCTCGAGCCGTGATTGGAGGAAGGCCGCGGCCGCCGTCAGCTCTGCCGAGCGTGTTGCGGCGAGATCAGGGCCGCAACCGGCCGGCAGGACGCATGGGCCGTTTTCGCCGTGCGTCATGACGAGCAGCGTGCACTCGGCGGTGATGCCGCATCGCGCGCCGAGGAGGGGGGCGAAGAGCGACTCGTCATCGGGGTGCGCCGTGATGACGAGGAGGCGCGAGAGGTCTGGGACGCGCGCGGCGCGGGCCCTCTGTGCGAACACCGGAGCCGGCGTTGCGAGAATGCCGAGAAGGAGGAGGAGAGCCTGCGTCGCGCGCACCGGTCTTGATACGCGGATAATCGCCGCGCCATCTATGAGACGGACCGATTTCGCCTACGAGCTGCCGCCCGACCGGATCGCGCAGGAGCCGCGGGAGCGCGGGCGCTCGCGGATGATGGTCGTCACGCCAGGCCACCTCGAGCATCACACGTTCGACTACTTTCCCGAGTTGCTCACGCCGGACGACGTGCTGGTCATCAACGACACGCGCGTGATTCCGGCGCGGCTGTATGCGAAGCCGAAGGGGCAGATGAAGAACCCGATCGAGTTTCTGCTGACGCGGCAGCTCGATGACGTGATGTGGGAGTCGTGGTGCAAGCCGGCCAAGCGCGTGCACGTTGGCGATCGTGTCGAGTTCTCCGACGCGCTTTCCGCGATGGTGATGGAGAAGCGCGATGACGGGACGGTGGTGATCCGTTTCGAGGGCGATCTGTCCGAGATCGAGCGCGTCGGCGTGCCGCCGCTGCCGCCCTACATCGCACGCGAGCAGCCGCGCGACTCCGACAAAGAGGCGTACCAAACCGTTTATGCCAACGCGCGCGGCGCGATCGCGGCGCCGACCGCGGGACTGCACTTCACGCAGGAGATCCTCGATGAGATCGCGTCACTTGGTATCGAAATCGTCCGCGTAACGCTGCATGTCGGCATCGGTACGTTTAAGCCGGTTAAGGTCGACGACGTCGCCGAACATCGGATGGACACCGAGCGCTACGAGCTCACGTCCGACGCAGCCGCACGGTTGAACGCGGCACTCGACGTCGGCAAGAACATCGTCGCCGTCGGCACGACCTCGGTGCGCACTCTCGAGAGCGCGATTCGCGAGGGGAACGGCCGCTTCGAGCCCGGCTGGCGCGAGACCTCGATCTTCATCACGCCCGGCTTCGAGTTCCGCGCCGTCGACAAGCTCCTGACAAACTTCCACCTCCCCGAGTCGACGCTTCTGATGCTCGTCAGCGCCTTCGCGGGGATCGAGACGATCCGGCACGCGTACGCCGAGGCGATACGGGAGAAGTACTTCTTCTACTCGTACGGCGACTGCATGTTTTTGGGCTCTAAGCGGTGATTTCGCGTGTCGCCTGCGGAATTGCACGTGCCGCGCGGCTTCCCACACGTGCCGCGCGCCTTTCCGCACGTGCCGCGCGGCTTCCCGCACGTGCCGCACGCCTTCCCACACGTGCCGCACGCCTTTCCACACGTGCCGCGCGGCTTGCCACACGTGCCGCGCGGCTTGCCACACGTGCCGGAAGCGGCGCGGCACGCGCCGGCAGGCGCGCGGCACGCGCCGGCACGCGCGCGGCAGCTGTAGTACGGCGTGCGGCGCTCGTGGGATCGCGCGCGGCAGCGGCAATTTCGGGTGCGGCAGCGACCGGCGGCGAGGCCGCCGCCGCCCCACTGAGGCCGCCGCCGGGCACGGGAGCGCCGGCAGGATGGCCGGCTGCACACAGAAGCAGATTCTTACCAGTACGTCGTGGTGATGGCGCAGTCGCCGCGGACTACGGCCTGGCAGGCGAGGCGTTCGTCGGGGGCTAGGCCGCGCTGCTTCGATACGCGTTCTTCTACGGAAGTCGGGGCGCTGAGGTTTTCGGCGCCTTCGACGATGCGGACGCGGCAGCGGGCGCAGATGCCGATGCCGCCGCAGGAGTTGCCGAGCGGGGCGTTGGCGCGGCGGGCGGCATCGAGGAGCGTTTCATCCGCTTTCGCATCCGCGGATTTGTCGAGTGGCACGAACCGGACGTTCACAAGGAGTTGATCGACGGGCTAGAAACTTTCGCGCGCTCGCAGCGTCTATTAGACCAGAACGTAAGACCTGGATATGGAGGACGTGATGACGAAGGACGCGCAAGATCTAAAGGTGGCTGAGGAGATTCTCAGCGTGCTGCCCGAGGGCAGCGTCATGCGCGTTTGTTCCGACGATCGCGAGACTCTCCGCTACGCCGTTCGTGCTGCCGGCTTCAAGCTGCGGCACGTCACGCTCAGCCGCTCCTCACTGCGCCGTCTGGCCGACGACCCGCAGTCGAACGTCAAGATCGACTACCTGCGCCGCGACCTCGTGCGGAGCGCGAAGCGCCGCGACGCGTTCCAATACCCTCGGCAGATCAAACGGGCGTCCAAAGCGGCGACGACCGGTATCGTGGTCCGTCCGTGGGTGCTTGCGTCGGTGATGTAACAAATTTCCCTACGAATCGTAGGTAGAGGGGTTGTCGAGCCGACAAAACGGCGCTACATTGCGTCATGGCCGTCGCGCTCGATGATCTCGATCAGAAGATTCTCGATCTCCTGCTCCGCGACGGCCGCGCCCCCGCGTCTCAACTGGCCGATCAGGTCGGCCTCTCCCGTCCGGCCGTCGCGGAGCGGATCGAGAAGCTCGAGCGGGCCGGCATCGTCCGCGGGACCACCGTCGTCATCGACCCGCAGTCCGTCGGCCGCGTCGTCACCGCATTCGTCGCCGCACGCGGGCCGAAGCTCGACGCGAAAGCGACGAAACACTTCCGCGGGCTGATGGAGCGCGAGGACGTGCTCGAAGTCCACACCGTCGCCGGCGACGACTGCTATCTCATCAAAGTACGCACCGACTCGATCCCGTCACTGAACGGGATCCTCAACGAGCTGTCGTCCGCGCCGCTCTCGCTCTCCACGCGCACCACGATCGTGATGGAGACGCATTGCGAGAAGGTCGGCGGCATCGTCCTCGGCCGGGAGCAGCGATGAAGCACGAGAAGACTCTCGCCTACATCGCGTTCGTCATCGTCTGCGTGGTGTGGGGGACGACGTATCTCGCCATCCGTATCGCGGTGGAGACGGTGCCGCCGTTCCTGATGGCGGCCACGCGCTACATCGCCGCGGGGCTGATCCTGTTCGTCGCATCGCGCATCCGCCGCGAACCGCTGCCGCGCGACAAGAAGACCCTCGTCAATCTTCTGTACATCGGCGTGCTGATGGTGGCCGTCGGAAATCTGTCCGTGATCGTCGCGGAGCAGTGGGTGCCGAGCGGGATGGCGGCGCTGTTCGTCGCGACGGCACCGTTCTGGGCGACGCTCATTGCGGCGTTCAGCGGCACCGGCGAGCGGATCGGCACCGGAACGATGATCGGCATGCTCGCCGGATTCGCGGGGGTCGGTCTCCTCGTCACACCGGGCGGCGCGGGGGGCCACTTCGACAAGAAGTTCATCATCGGCGCCGTCCTCGTGCAGGTCGGCTCGATCGGATGGCAGTACGGGACGCATCGCGCGAAGTACACGATCCGCAACGTGCCGTTCGTGACGTCGACAGCGCTGCAGATGCTGTTCGGCGGCATCGTGTGCGGCATTGGCGGCGTGGCGATCGGCGAGACGTCGCGCTTCTCGCTCAACGCGCGCACGCTCACCGCGCTCGTCTACCTCGCGCTGGTCGGCTCGGTTGTCGCGTACACCGCATACGTCTTCGCGGTGAAGCACCTGCCGACGACGAAGATGTCGCTCTACGCGTACGTCAATCCAGTCGTGGCGGTGGTCCTGGGGTGGCTGATTCTCCGCGAGCCGCTGACGTGGATCTCGATCGTGGCGATGGCGATCATCCTCGGCGGGACGGCGGTCGTGCAGATGTCACGAATGCGTCCCAGTTTGCGGGCGACGGTTGAGATGCCGGCGCCGCGGCGCAAGAATGCCGCATAAATGACATCGGCATTGTTGTTCGCGGTCGTCATCGAGCTCTTCACGTCGCAGGGCTGCTCGAGTTGCCCGCCGGCTGACGCGCTGCTCAAGGAGCTACGCCGCGATCCGAACGTGATCGCGATCGCGTATCACGTCGACTACTGGGACAACCTCGGCTGGCGCGATCCGTTCTCGGCGAAGGCGTGGACGCAGCGGCAGATGGAGTACGTCCGCACGCTCAAGCTCCCGAGCGCCTACACGCCGCAGATCGTCGTCGACGGAGCGCGGCAGATGGTGGGCTCGAACGCGGTCGCGGTCCGTACGGCGATCGTCGCCGCCCAACGCGAGGAGCAAAATGCACCCGCGATGCGGCTGACGAGCGAGAACGGCTCGGCCATCATCGTGACGAATGCGCCGCGCGCCGGCCTGCAACTCGTCGTCCTGGCGCTCAGCGACGAACAGACAACCAAGATCGAGCGCGGCGAGAACGCGGGCCTCACGCTCGCGAACGCAAACATCGCGCGCAAGCTCGTCCGCATCCCGAACGTCGCCGCCGGACCGCACACGTACCGCGTGCCGTCGTTCGCGGGAGAAAAGCTGGTCGCGATCCTGCAGGACCCGGCGACCCTTCACATCGTGAGCGCAACAAGCTACGGCCGGTAACGCACCACGGGCCGGCTGAGAGCCGGCCCCACACACAAGCAGCGGCCGGTAACGCACCACGGGCCGGCTGAGAGCCGGCGCCGCACACAAGCAGCGGCCGGTAACGCACCACGGGCCGGCTGAGAGCCGGCCCCGCACACAAGCTACGGCCGGTGACGCACCACGGGCCGGCTGAGAGCCGGCCCCGCACACAAGCACCGGCCGGTAATGCACCACGGGCCGGCTGAGAGCCGGCCCTGCACACAAGCTACGGCCGGTAACGCACCACGGGCCGGCTGAGAGCCGGCCCCGCACACAAGCTACGGCTGCATCACGACCTTGATGCACTCGTCCTCTTTGTCGCGGAAGACGCGGTACATCTCCGGGGCGTCGTCGAGCGTGACGCGGTGGGTGATGACGAAGGACGGATCGATCTCGCCGCGCTCAATGCGATCGAGCAGTAAACGCGTGTAGCGCTGCACGTGGCACTGACCCATCCGGAGCTTCAGCCCTTTTCCGAACGCGGCGCCGAACGGAATCTTGTCGATGAAGCCGGCATAGACACCCGGAATCGAGACGATGCCGCCTTTGCGGCAGCAGTGGAGCGCCTGCCGAAGAACGTGCGAGCGGTCCATCTCGAGGCGCATCGTCTGCTTCACGCGGTCGTAGAGGGCATCGATCGTGTGGCCGTGCGCCTCCATGCCGACGGCGTCGATGCACGCGTCGGGTCCGCGGCCGCCGGTCATCTCCTTGAGCGCGGTGAAGACGTCGTCGACCTCGGAGTAGTCGATCGTTTCGGCCTGGCTCTGTTCGCGCGCGAGGCGCAGCCGTTCGGGAAAACGATCGATGGCGATGACCCGCTCCGCGCCGAGGAGGCGCGCGGACTTGATCGCGAACTGGCCGACCGGGCCGCAGCCCCACACCGCGACGACGTCGCCCGGCTTGATCTCGCAGAACTCCGCCGCCATATAGCCGGTCGGGAAGATGTCGGTCAGGAACAGCACCTGTTCGTCGGTGAGGCCGTCAGGGATCTTCAGCGGACTGACGTCGGCGAACGGTACGCGAACGTACTCCGCCTGACCGCCCGCGTAGCCGCCGTAAAGGTGCGAGTAGCCGAACAGACCCGCGCCGCTGAAGCCGTACATCGCCTCGACCATCCAGGCGTTCGGGTTCGTGTTGTCGCACAGCGACCAGAGCTGCTGCTGGCAATAGAAGCAGCGGCCGCATGAAATCGGGAACGGCACGATGACGCGGTCGCCGACTTTCAGCGTCCGCACCTCGGAACCGACTTCGACCACTTCGCCCATGAACTCGTGCCCGAGAATGTCGCCCTTCATCATCGTCGGGACGTAGCCGTCGTAGAGGTGGAGGTCGGAGCCGCAGATCGCGGTGAGCGTCACGCGCACGATCGCGTCGTGCGGATTCAGAATTTTCGGGTCGGGTACGTCGACGACGCGGACTTCGGTTTTGCGCCAGAAGCAAACTGCCTTCATCGTGCGGCTCCCGACGGCTGACCTTCGGTCGTCGCCAACTCGCCGGTCTCGATCAGCATCTTGAATCGGCGGAGGTCCTCCTGCACCTGGCGGTCGGGATCCTCGCCGAACAGTTTGGCGAACGCGGCGCCGATCGCACCGCCCGGCGGGTCGTAGCGGAGGAGGACCTTCACTTCCGTTCCGTGCGCCGTCGGCGTGAAGCTGACCGAGCCGGCGTTGTCGACGTTCGAACCATCGACCGAGCGCCAGCCGATCAACTCGTTCGGAACTTCGTTGATGATCTCGGCATCCCATTCGGCGTCGATGCCGGCGGGGCCCTTCACGACCCAGTGCGAGCGTTTGCTGTCTTTGACTTGCACCGACTTGAGGTGGCGCATGAAGCGCGGGAGGTTCTCGAAGTTGTGCCAGTAGGCGTAGAGCTGGCCGGCTGAGGTTCCGACGGTGACGGTCTTCTCCACGCGGATGCCGTGGCCATAGCGGACGCTGACGTTGCTTTCGTCGTCATCGTGGTGCGTCGAGATGCCGAGGCTCTCATAGATGGGGCAGCAGCCGGTGCCGCCGCGCCAGAGCAGTGCGCCGCCGAGGCCGGCGAGGGCCAGGCCGCTGAGCGACCGGCGCGCGAGTCCGTAGCCAGCGATCGCCGCGCCGGCGACCACCGAAACCCAGCGTTCGGGATTGCTCACATTCTGTTGCGCGGAGGTGATGCGAGAGAGCGTTTCTTTTGCGTCCATGGCAAAGCCGGAGGGAGCACGACACATGCCGGAGAATCAATACAATTCACATTCATGACCGTCGTCGCGCCGCCTGTCCGTCCCGTCACAATCGAAGAGATGCGCGCTGCGCGCGAGCGCATTGCACCACTCGTCACGCGCACGCCGCTGATCCAGCTTCGCCACGCCACGAACGCGCCGGAGATCTGGCTCAAGCTCGAGAACCTGCAGCCGATCAACGCATTCAAGATCCGCGGTGCGGCGAACGCCGTCGCGCTGTTGAACGACGAAGAGCGCGCCAACGGGGTCTGGACCATCAGCGCCGGCAACGCCGGGCAGGGAGTGGCGTTCGCGGCGCGCGAGCTCGGCATCCGTTGCACCGTCGTCGCGATCGAAACGGCGCCGGAGACAAAGCTCGAGCGGATGCGCAATCTCGGCGCGAACATCGTGAAGGCGCCGTTCGATGCCTGCTGGCGCGCGATGGAAGAGCGGCGGTTCCCCGGCGTCGAGGGAACGTTCGTCCATCCGTTCGACGATCACAACTTCATCGCCGGAAACGCGAGCCTCGGCTTCGAGATCATCGAGGACTTGCCGGCTGTGCGGACGGTGATCGCCGCGATCGGCGGCGGCGGACTGGTGTCGGGGATCGGCAGCTCGATCCGCGCCGTCGCGCCGCACGTCCGGATTCTCGGAGCGGAGCCGGAGACGGCGGCGCCTGGCGCGCGGTCGTTCGAGCAGGGCTCGCCTCAGGTGTTCGGGGAGTGGGAGGCATCGTTCGTCGATGGCGCCGGCGGCAAGAGCATCTTCCCGCGCATGTGGGAACGGATGCAGGGAATCGTCGACGGCTCGGTGGTCGTGTCGCTCGACGAGGTGAAGCGGGCGATGCGGATGATCGCCGAAAAGACCCGCGTGATCTCCGAAGGCGCCGGCGCGCTCGCAGTGGCCGCCGCGCTCTCGGGGAGAGCGGGCGACGGCCCGATCGTCGCCGTCATCAGCGGCGGCAACATCGATCTGAAGAAGTTCGCCGAGCTAATCGGAGTGGCCGGAGCGTAGCTTCTCCGCGAGTTTCTGCGCCGGCTTTCGGCGACGGTCGCGTTTGAGCGCGTGCCGCGCCTCGGCCTCTTCAACCGAGTGCGAGTGGCTGATGTCCTCGTCGCGGCGCGCCATCTCGGCGAGCCGTTGGAAGTGGATCTGGAGCGTCTTCAGGTCATCCTCAGATAGATCTTCGACGGAGATGAGCCGATTGCTCGCGCCGTCCACGGCGGCGACGAGCTCGCTCAGCTTCAACTGCACGGCGAGCGCGTCTTTGTTCTGCGTCCGCTGGATGAGGAAAACCATCAGGAACGTGATGATCGTCGTGCCGGTGTTGATGACGAGCTGCCACGTGTCCGAGTAGCGGAAGATCGGCCCCGTGATCAGCCACACCACGACGACGGAGAAGGCGAGCATGAACGAGGTCGTCGAGCCGCTCCACTCGGTGGCGAGCGACGCCAGACGGGACAGCAGCGGTTCGTTTCTTCGAATGCGCCGATCGGCCATCGCGCACCTCCATGGCCGAGACCGTTCAACGGCGGTGCCACTACGCTGCTAGTGCACTTTCGCGATCGGAACAGGGACGCTGCTCGGGGGAACCGGATAGTCACGACGATCGACCATCGAGTTGATCGGGACGGTCATCACCGGCACGTCGTTACCGGCGATGCGCGCGGTCAGTCCGGCAGGGACAGGTTTGTCGACGCGTGCGGCGATGCGGACGCGAATGGCCTTGGGATTGGCGACGGTGATCCCTTTCGGCGTCATCACCAGTCCCGGCACGAACACGTCGGCATTCGGCGGGACGTTTTCAAGCGTCAGCGTCGCCTGCGTCACGCCGGTAGTCGAGAAGCCGATGGCGGTCTTGCCTGGCGGTACGTCGAGAAAGATGAACGAGCCGTTCTCCGCGACGCCGCCGCTCACGTACGCCGCCCCTTCGACCCAGACGTTCATCGCCTGAAACGCGGCGGTGCGGCGCGCGCTCTCTGTCTCGACCGTCCGGTAGCGATCGCTCGGCGCGTTGGTGTCGATGTCGGCAATCCATCCGCGCACGCTCACCGGGTCTCTGCTGACGGCCGCGGCCGGCTTCTCGTGGGAGCAGGCGAGGATCAGAGCGCAGAGGATCGCGGCGGCTGCGGTTCGCATCGATTCCAGTTTATCCTCTGAGCAACAGATGAAGCGCCTCCTTCTCCTCTCGGCACTCCCGCTCCTCGCTGTCGCTTCGATGTTGCTCGGACAGGCGCCTGCCGCTTCGACGCTGCGGACGCCGAACGGCGACAAGCCGCTCTCGGTCATCCATCAAGGGAGTCAGACCTACTTCGCGGTCGACGAGGTGATCACTGCTTTGGGCGGGACGGTGCGGCAGGAAAACGGCGGCTTCAAGACGGCGCTCGGCGGCGTCGAGGCGGCGTTCGGTCCCGACTCGCGATTCGCCGTCGTCCGCGACGAGCTCGTCGAGATGCCGGTGCCGCCGTTATCCGCCGCCGGCAAGCCGTACGCGACAATCCAGTTTTTCCAGGGATACCTGACTCGCGCCGCCACGCTCGACGCGAGTTGGGACGCTGCGACGCACGTTCTCAGCATCCGGCCGGTGCAGCAGACACAGGTCAGCGTCGCCGCGTCGCTCGCGAACGTGCAGGGAACGACGAAACTCGTCGTGACGCTCAGCGCGCCGGCGGAGTACGTGATCGTGAAGGAGCCGGGCGTCTACACCGTCCGTTTCAAGACCCCGATCCGCGCGCCGTACGCCGATCAGGCGCAAGACGACCCGAACGTCTCGAAGCTGTCGTTCAGCGGGAACGATCTGCGGATCCAGCTCACGTCGCCGGACGTGATCGCCGACGCGTACAAGCTCGACAACCCGTTCCGCGTGGTGCTGGACCTGCGCAAAGGGACCGCGGCGACGACCGCTCCGACGACGCAGCTTCCCATGCCGGCGAAGCCGGTCGAGCAGCCGGGCATCCACACGATCGTCATCGATCCGGGCCACGGCGGAAAGGACGTCGGCGCGATCGGGCCTGGCGGTACGAGCGAGAAGGATCTGACGCTCGCCGTGAGCCGCAAGCTGGCCGCCGCGCTCGGCGCGAAGACCGGAGCGCGCATCGTGCTGACGCGCGAAGACGACACGGTCGTCTCGCTCGACCAGCGCACGGCGATCGCGAACCAATATCACGCCGACCTCTTTCTCTCGGTGCACATGAACGCGGCGGTCGTGAAGGGCGCGCGCGGCTCCGAGACGTATTTCCTCTCCGCCGATGCCTCCGACGAGCTCGCGAAGAAGGCCGCCGAGTCTGAAAACGCCTCGGCGTCGGCTGCCGCGGCGCCGTCGTCGGACCTGAAGCTCATCCTGTGGGACCTCGCGCAGCAGTCGTACCTGCAGGAGTCGAGTCGCTTCGCGACCGACATCCAGGAGGAGATGAACGCCATCGCGGGTATCCAGAATCGCGGCGTGAAGCAGGCGCCGTTCAAAGTTCTGGTCGGTGCGACGATGCCGGCGGCGCTCGTCGAAGTCGCCTTCATCTCCAATCCTGAAGAGGAGACGAAGCTGAAGAGCGACGCCTTCGTGACGACGGTCGTCGATGCGATCACGCGCGCGGTCATGAAGTACAAGGCCGACTACGAGACGCGCATCGGCGCCGTCAAGCCGCCTACGCCGGCACCTCCCGCGCCGGCGACCGCCACCACTCCTGCAACGAGGACGGGAACCTAGTGCGCCGCGCAGCAGTCGTCGTGCTCGCCCTGCTCATTCTCGCCGCCGGGTGCCGGAAGAAGAGTGAAACCGCGGGAAATCTGAACGTGCAGAACAAGGTCGCGTTGCGAGTGGTCCGCCTGTACTACGAGGCGCCGTCGCTGCTGCTCGTCCCGGAACCCCGAAACGTGCAGGCGCCGGAGAATCCGGCCGGCGCGATGGGGGTCGTGGTCCGCGAGCTCTTCAAAGGACCTGCGAATCCCGCATTCGCACGGGCGTTCCCCGCCGACACCGTGGTCCGCGGCGCGTTCCTCCTGCCGGACGGCACGGCCTTCGTCGACCTCGGCGGTGTGACACTCACGCAGGGCTGGCCGGCAGGCAGTCACGAAGAGCTGATGGCCGTCTATTCGCTCGTGCAGACGATCACGGCGAACTTCCCCGAGGCGAAGAAAGTGCGGCTCTTGGTGAACGGAACACCTGCCGAGACGCTGGCGGGACACATCGCGCTCGACCGGGCTCTGCTGCCGAGCGGCGCGTTCCTCGATCCGCGGGCGCGATAACTACCGAAAACGGAAATTAACCGAACGCTCGTTTGGTAGTGATGTCGGAGCCTTCCGAAAACTGCTGTTATCTTCCAGCACGGCAAGGGCTTGTCACATTGCAGTTACATTGGGAAATTTTTCACAAGGTGTGCGATAATGCGCCCAACGTGAATCAAGGTTTACTGGATGGGCAGGCGAAAGCCGCTTTCTGTTGTACCAGCCTGCCTCGTATTACTTCCTCTTGAAAGCTTCCTTGAATCTTGCCGCCGTAAAACCTCGCCCCCGAGCGACCTAGCCCGCTCCCATCCAGTAGATAGATCCGATCGGCCCCGCGCATGCGGGGCCGATGTTTTTTGGGGTTACGCGACGAGCTGCGCTAGCGCGGCTTCGATCGTCAGGCGCGGATCGGCGTTGATGGTCATCGCCCGAATCGCGGCGAGGACGCCGTCGGCGGCGGCGAGGCGCTTCTCGCGCGGGATGCCCGCGAGCTTCTCATCGCCTGAGATCAGGATGGCGGCGAGGAGGGCCATCGCGTCCTTCACTTCGTCCTGGCCCGCGACCATCGTCGCCGTGGCGAGAAGGGCGACCGAGTCGCGACGCTCGGCGAAGCGGTGCAGCGCGGCGCGCAGATCGTTCGCGAGCCTGTCGCGATCGTCGTCCGATTCGAACGCGGCGATTTGTTGCAGGCGATCGCGCGTCCGCTCGTCGCCGATGTAGATCGACTGCGCGCGCGAGCGGATCGTCGCGAGCAGCAGGTCGGGCGAGCGGGTGAGGAGGATGAAGGTCGTATCGCGCGCCGGCTCTTCGAGCGTCTTGAGGAGTGAGTTCGAGCCGCTCGGGCTCAGCGCGTCGGCGGGATCGATGATGAAGACCTTGTTGCGCCCCTCGTACGGCCGCATCGTCGCCGCCGCGACGAGGTCGCGAATCTGCTCGATCGAGATCAGTTTCCGTTCGCCGCCGACCTCGATGAAGTGGACGTCGGGATGGATGCGGCGCTCGATGCGCTGACACGGGAGGCAGTCGTCGCCGGTCGTTCCGTTCAGGCAGTTGAGCGTCTTCGCCACGCGCAGCGCGACGTCGCGCAGGACCTGCGGACGCGGGCCGTGGAGCAGGATGGCGTGATGCAGCTCGCCGCGCCGCGCCGTGTCGACCAGGAGCTCGACCGCCGTGCTCAGAACGTCACTCCGCGTGCGGCGAGCGCCGCGATCGTTCGTTCGAAAACGTCGTCGGTCGTGCCGTCGGCGTCGATCTTCACGAAGCGCTTCGGCTCCGCCACGGCGAGTGCGAGGTAGCCCTCGCGGACGCAGCGATGAAAACGGAGATCCTCCGCCTCGAACCGCCCCTCATGCGGTGTCGCGGCGGCGTTCCGCGACCGCGCGCGCGAGAGGCCGACTTCTTCCGGCAAGTCGAAGAGCAGTGTCAGGTCGGGGATGAGCGAGCCGGTCGCCCAGGCGTTGAGCGTCCGGAGCTGGTCGAGATCGATCACGCGTCCGAAGCCCTGGTACGCGAGCGTCGAGTCGGTGAAGCGGTCGCAGAGGACGACCTGCCCGCGCTGCAGCGCCGGCCGGATCAACTCGACCACGTGCTGGCGCCGCGACGCCGCGAAGAGAAACATCTCGGCGACCCGGTCGAGGTGCGACTCGGGATCAAGCAGGATGGCGCGGATGCGATCGGCGGCCGGCGTCCCGCCCGGCTCCTTGGTCGCAACCACGTTCGGAATCCGCTCGGCCAGCCGGCGAAGCTGTGTCGTCTTGCCGGAGCCTTCGATTCCTTCGAAGGTGATAAACATTGCCGTTCGAGTCTATCGCTGAGGAGCGAAGCGACGAAGGATCTCCGGGGCACCCACGCGACGCACTCGAATGTGCGCGTTGCGGAGGGTGCACCGGAGATCCTTCGCTTCGCTCAGGACACTGGATTCTACTCGGCCAAACCGTCTCGCAGCCCGCGCAAGTAGTGCTGGCGCATCAGCTTCTCGAAGACGTCGTTGCGTGCGAACAGGCGCAAGCGCTCGCCCCAGTGCGCGCGCTTCGTCAGCGTCTGCAGCTCTTCGTCGCCGATCCGTGCGTCGTCGTGGACGCCGAGGAAGTGGCCGAGCTCCGGGTGCTTGCGGAAGAAGATCGCGCCCGACTTGCCGACGGTGTACTGCCGTTTCGCGAACGAGTCGATCGTCATGCGATGGTAGTGGCGCGTGACGGCGCGAGCGTTGTAGCGGATCTTCAGACCGAGGTCGTTGAGGCGGTACGCGAGCTCGATGTCCTCCCACGCGGCGGCGGGAAAGGTCGTGTCGAACGGATGGTCGGCGAGGAGCTGGCGGTCGATCGAGATGTTCGATGTGTAGAAGAAGTTGAACGGAACGGTCTCGCCGTCACGGATCAGCTTGTAGCCGAACTGCAGGCCGTAGTCGTTGATGTAGTCCATGAAGGCGGTGACGCGTTCCTTGCGCGGCCAGCCGGTGTAGCCGAGGCATGCGACGAGCGGATCGTCGTCCGCGGCGCGGTGGGTGCGGGCGTGCTCCGCGAGGAAGTCGCGTTCAGGCACTGTGTCGTCGCCAATGAAGACGACGAACCTGCCGGTCGCCAGCGAGACACCATAATTGCGCGCAGTCCCCGGTCCCGAGTTCGGCTGCGTCCGGAACTGCAGCGGAAGGGCCCAATGCATCGTCGCGATGTTCTCGGTCGGGTCGGTCGAGCCGTCGTTGATGACGACCGCCTCGAACGGCGGCGCGTCGCGCTGGTCCTCGAGCGCTTTGAGGACCCGCATGAGCATTTCCTGCCGGTTGTAGGTGGGGATGACGACCGAAAAGTACAGGTCAGGCACTGGTCCCGCCATCAACCGCGAGCACCTGGCCCGTAA
Organism: Thermoanaerobaculia bacterium; assembly: GCA_036488085.1. GTDB lineage: Bacteria > Acidobacteriota > Thermoanaerobaculia > Gp7-AA8 > Gp7-AA8 > DASXHZ01. Next base: position 10,354 of record DASXHZ010000045.1, on the reverse strand, counting down.
TTGCGCTCGCGGCGTCCGAGAGGAGGAACGCGATGGCGGCGGCGACTTCGTCAGCGCGGATGACGCGGCGCATCGGAATCTGGCGAATCATCTCCTTGCGCACTTCGTCCGACATGTCGGCCGTCATCTCGGTCTCGACGAGCCCCGGCGCGACGCAGTTGACACGGATGCCGCTGCGCGCGACCTCGCGCGCCAGCGACTTCGTCATGGCGATCATGCCGCCCTTCGCCGCCGAGTAGTTCGTCTGGCCGACGACGCCGTGGATGCCGGAGAGCGAGGCGACGTTGACGATCGCGCCGCGCCGCTGGCGCATCATCACCGGCAGCACCGCCTTCGTCGTGACCCAGGCGCCCGAGAGGTTGGTGTCGATGACGTCACGCCACTCGGCGTCGGTCATGTTGTACGCGAGGTTGTCGCGGCGGATGCCTGCATTGTTTACGAGCGCGTCGAGCGATCCGAATCGGTCGACGATCAGCTCGATGAGTTGCTGGGTGCCGTTCCCGTCGCGCGCGTCTACGTGGTACGCGCGGATGTGCGTCGTGCTGTCGGCGCCGAGGGTGCCGCGCGCATCGGCCTCGAACTGCAGCGCCTCCTCGCGGGACTTGCTGTACGTGAACGCAACCGACCACCCCTCGGCCAACAGATGCATCGCCGTCACGCGGCCGATGCCGCGCGACCCCCCGGTGATGAGTGCGGTCTGCGCCGACAACTACGCTTCTTCCTCGTAGCGCTCCTTGAGCGATGCGACGACGGTCGGGTCGGCGAGCGTCGTGACGTCGCCGAGGGCGCGGCCTTCGCCGATGTCGCGGAGCAGGCGGCGCATGATCTTTCCGGAGCGGGTCTTCGGCAGGTCGGCGGTCACGAAGATCCGCTCGGGACGTGCGATCGCGCCGATCTTCTCGGTCACGTGCGCCTTCAGCTCGCGCTCGAACGCTTCCGGATCCTGCAACGCGCGTTCGCGATACGACTCCTTCACGATCACGAACGCCGCGATGGCCGTTCCCTTGATCTCGTGCGCGACGCCGACGCACGCGGCCTCGGCCACCGCGGGATGATCGACCAGAGCCGACTCGACTTCCATCGTGCCGATGCGATGACCGGCAACGTTGATGACGTCGTCGACGCGGCCGAGCAGCCAGAAATAGCCGTCTTTGTCGCGCTTCGCGCCGTCGCCGGTGAAGTAGATGCCATCCCACTTCGACCAGTACTGCTGCACGTAACGATCGGGATCGCCCCAGATGCCGCGCAGCATCGAAGGCCACGGCGAGGTGATCGCGAGATAGCCGCCGCCGACTTCGATCGGCTTTCCCTTCTCGTCGAGGATTTGCGCGTCAATGCCGGGGAACGGCTTCGTCGCCGAGCCGGGCTTCGTCGGAACGAGGCCCGGAAGCGGCGTGATCATGATCGCGCCGGTCTCCGTCTGCCACCACGTGTCGACGACCGGGCAACGCTCCTCGCCGATGGTTTTGTAGTACCAGACCCACGCCTCGGGGTTGATCGGCTCTCCGACCGAGCCGAGGAGGCGAAGAGACGACATGTCGTGCAGCTTGGGCAGCTCCTCGCCCCACTTCATGAACGCGCGGATCGCGGTCGGCGCCGTGTAGAAGATGGTGACCTTGTGGCGCTCGATGATCTCCCAGAAGCGATCCTTCTTCGGCCAGTCAGGCGCGCCCTCGTACATCATCACGGTCGCGCCGGCGGCGAGCGGGCCGTAGACGACGTACGAGTGGCCGGTCACCCATCCGATATCGGCGGTGCACCAGTAAACGTCGTCGTCCTTCAAGTCGAAGACCCACTTGCACGTTGCAAGGCAGCCGGTCAGGTAGCCGCCGGTCGTGTGAATGATCCCCTTCGGCTTCCCGGTCGTGCCCGACGTGTACAGCGTGTAGAGCATGTGCTCCGAGTCGACGAAGACCGGCGGGCAGTCGGCCGAAGCGTCCTTCATCAGGTCGTGGTACCAGTGATCGCGGCCCGCCTTCATCGTGACGGTGTCGTCCGCTTCTTCGGTGGCGGAGCGGCGCATCACGACGACCACGCTCTCGATGGACGGACACTCTTCGACCGCTGCGTCGGTCGTCTTCTTGAGCGGCACCAGGGTCCCACGCCTATAGCCGCTGGTCGCGGTGATGAGGCACTTCGCCTCCGCATCCTGGATGCGGTCTCTCAACGCCTCGGCGGAGAAGCCGGCGAAGACGACGGAGTGCACCGCGCCGATGCGCGCGCAGGCGAGCATCGCGACGGCCGCTTCGACGAGGAGCGGGAGGTAGATCGCGACGCGGTCGCCGGTCTTGACGCCGAGCGACTTCAGGACGTTCGCGAACTTCGAGACCTCTTCGTGCAGCTCGCGATACGTGACGCGTCGCACCTCGCCCGGTTCGCCCTCCCAGATCAGCGCGACTTTGTCGCCGCGCGTGCCGAGGTGACGATCGATGCAGTTGTACGCCGCGTTGATACGACCGCCGACGAACCACTTCGCATACGGCGGGTTCCACTCGAGGACCTTGTCCCACTTCCGGTCCCAATCGAGCTGCTTGGCCCAATCGGCCCAGTAGGCCTCGCGATCGCTGCTCGCTTTCGCCCAGATGTCCGGGTCGTTGGCGTTCGCGTTCTTGCGGAAGTCGTCGGGAGGCGCGAACTCACGGTGCTCCTGCAGCAATGCATCGATCGCAGAATCGTGGTCGGCCATCGGCTCCTCCGGCCGGGATTCTAGCGTGACGCAGTGGCCAGAGCGTTTGCGATCGAGTGGAAGATGCCGAGGCCATCCGCATTGCCGAGAAGCGATTCGGAGCAGCGCTCGGGGTGCGGCATCATGCCGAGGACGTTGCGTTGCGCGTTGCAGATTCCGGCGATGCTGCGCGCGGAGCCGTTCGGATTCGCTTCGCTCGTGAGGCGGCCCTCGGAATCGCAGTAACGGAAGACGATTTGCCGATTGCGTTCGAGCGCGTCGAGCGTCGCTTCATCGGCGAAGTAGTTGCCTTCGCCATGTGCGATCGGCGTCCGCAGGATCTGTCCGTTCGTCAGCGCGTTCGTGAACGCGGTGTCGGTTTCCTCGGTGCGGACGTAGACGTCGCGCCCGAGGAAGCGGAGGTGCTGGTTGCGCATCAGCGCGCCGGGGAGCAGGCCGACCTCGGTCAGGACCTGGAACCCGTTGCAGATGCCGAAGACGAGGCCGCCGGCGGCCGCATGGCGTTTGATCGGCTCCATGATCGGCGCGAACTTCGCGAGCGCGCCGGCACGCAGGTAGTCGCCATATGCGAACCCGCCCGGGATGATGACGCAGTCGGCGCCGCGGACGTCGGTGTCCTTGTGCCACAGGAACTCGGCGTCGGCTCCGAGCACCGTCTTGGTCACGTGCATCGCATCGTGATCGCAGTTGGAACCAGGCAGAATGACGATGCCGAATTTCATGTCGCTGCTTCCTCCGTCATCCTGAGCGAAGCGAAGGATCTCAGTACGCGCGGATCGTCGTATCCTGAGATCCTTCGCCGTCTTCGCGGCTCAGGATGACGTGGGATCATTTTGCGCTCACCGGCCGAGGGACTTTGTAGATTGTAAGGTAGCCCGCGCGGTCGGTGACGATGAGGGATCCGGAGTCGCGGTCGTAGGCGAGGGCGTAGGCGCTCACGCCGTAGAGCGAGGCGGGCGTGACGCGGCGTTTGGAGCCGGTGAACGCGCCGCTCGCGCTGCAGCGGCGTTCGGCGTAGAGAAGCACGTTGTTCGGCGCGAGGGTCAGGATCTGCGGGCCCGCACCGTCGGGAAGGCAGATGCGGTCGCTGTTGACGAAGTCGCCGAAGTCGGCGTTCATGCGCATTTGGCCGTCGGCGCCTTTCGTCATCGTCTTCGCGGTGCGGGCGACCGGCTTCTCGAATAGATGATCGTGGCTGATGGCGACGATCGCCTTCTCGTCGGTTGAAAAGACCGCGCCCTCGATCTTGTCGGACGTCTCGAGCGGATCGCGCGCGAGCTCCTTGAACGTCGCGGTGTCGTAGAGCGCGACGGAGGTTGCTTTCGCGGAGCCGAAATCCTCGCTGGCGATCACGGCGAGGAAGTGCTCGCTCGCGGCGATCGCCATCGGTTCTTCGATCGGCATCGTGTGCAGCTCATGCTCGCCGCTCGCGTCGTAGACGTGCACGCGACGACCGACGACGTACAGGTAGCGCCCTTTCGGATCGGGAACGGCGTCGCGGATCGCCTCGCCTTCAATCGTGATCTCGCGGACGACGCCGAGGTCGGGGAGCGAGAGGATCATGGCGCTCTCGTCGCTGCCGTTTGCGATGAAGAGGCGCGACGCGTCGGCGTTCGTGCGGAGCGTGACGAGCTCCTTCGTCGCGGCGATCTCGGCATGGTCGAGAACGACGCGGTTCTTGATCGCGCCTGTTTTCGGATCGACGGCGATCACGGCCTGCGTTTGCGCGAGGCCGGCGTAGAGCGTGCCGTCGCGTCCGATCGCGATGCCGTGCGGGTCGCCGGGCAGCGTCCAGCGGCGGATGATCTTCGTGTCGCGGGTGGCAACGGCGGTGAGGACTGCCGGTTGCGGCGGCGGGCTCGCGGCGAGCAGCAATGCCGCGGAAAGAGTGAGCAGCACGGGACTTGTGAGCCTACCCCTCGAGAGTGTAGGAGAAGTTTTCGATGACCGTGTTCGCAAGGAGCCGTTCACACATCTGTCGAACTTGCGATTCGACGTCAGCCCGTGACTGCCCACCGTCCGCAAGCACTATCTTGAACAACTTTCCGACGCGCACATCTTCCACGCCGGCGAAACCAAGCGAACTGAGCGAGTGCTGGATCGCCTTCCCTTGCGGATCGAGGACGGACGGTTTGAGCTCGATGGTGACGACGGCTTTCATGACACCTCAGAAAAGCGCTAACTGGGTTCCGCTGGCCACAGCGCGTGCGACCGATCTCCTCGCAATCTTGAACACGCCGGTCGGCGCGAACTGCTTCGCGATGGCGAGCTCGAGCTGCGCGCCGGTGCGGTCGAGGAGGGCGGTCGTCATCTCGCGGACGATCGACTCGTGGTTGTTCTTCTGCGAGAGGTGGATCATGCAGAGCGTCTTCGTCTCGCCGCCGAGCATCCGCTGCAATGCCACGATCGAGTCGTCGTTCGACAGGTGGCCGAAGCGGGACATGATCCGGCGCTTCAGCGACCACGGATAGGTTCCCATCCGCAGCATGTCGAGGTCGTGGTTCGACTCGAAGAAGAGACCGTCGCAGTCGCGGAGATGGCCGATGACGGGCGGATCGGTGTACCCGAGGTCGGAGGCGATGCCGACGCGCGTGCCGTCGCGCGACTCGATCACGAAGCAGGCGGGGTCGGAGGCGTCGTGGATCGTACGGCGAGCGTGGACCGCCAGCTCGCCGATCTCGAACGTCGTGTTGTTCTCGAACACGACGGTACGCGTCGCGGTTGGATCGATCCTGGAGTGATTGAGCGTCCCCTGTGTCAGGTAGATCGGGAGGTTGTACTTGCGTGCGATCGAGTCGGCGCCGCGGATGTGGTCGTAGTGCTCGTGCGTGATGACGATCGCCGCGAGTTTCTCGATGTCGCCGCCCGCCTCGATGAGCCGCTTTTTCGTCTCGCGGGGGCCGAAGCCGGCATCGACCAGGATGGAGGTGCCGTCGCTCTCGAACCAGAATGAGTTACCCGCGCTGCCCGATCCGAGCGGAGCCACGATCATGCGAGCAGTATAGAGCGCAGTTGGCAGAGCGCAGAGCGCAGAGCGCAGAGCGCAGAAGAAGAAACTCGCATCTGCACCTGCGCTCTGCCTTCTGCGCTCTGCCTTCTGCCTTCTGCGCTCTCCTCCCATACAATCCGCGCGCGATGAAGGAGCGATTTGTCGTCGAGGGCGGCAGAAGACTGGAAGGGACGATCCGTCCTGGCGGCAACAAGAACGCCGCGCTTCCGGTCCTCGCCGCGTGCCTGCTGACCGACGACCCGATCGTTCTTCGGAACCTTCCGGACATCCAGGATGTGCGGGTGATGCTCCAGATCCTCGAGGGAATCGGGGCATCGGTGGAGCGTCTAGAGAAGAACGTCGTTCGCATTCATGCGAAGGGCGACATCGGCTGCGATCCTGACTCGACGCTGTCGAAACAGATCCGTGCGTCGATCCTGCTCGCCGGCCCGCTGCTCGCGCGCTGCGGGCGTGTCTCGGTCGCGAAACCGGGCGGCGACGCGATCGGCCGTCGCCGCGTCGACACGCATCTCCTCGCGCTCGAAAACCTCGGCGCGCAGATTGAGGTTTCCGCATACGAGTACAAGATGAGCGCGCAGCACCTGCGCGGCCAGAAGATGTTCCTCGATGAGGCGTCGGTGACGGCGACCGAGAACGCCATCATGGCCGCGGCGCTCGCGGAAGGCGAGACGCACATCTACAACGCCGCCGCGGAGCCGCACGTCCAGGACCTCTGCCGCTTCATCAACCTCCTCGGCGGCCAGATCGAGGGGATCGGGACGAACTCGCTCCTCATCCGCGGCGTCGAGACGCTGCACGGCGGCGAATTCACGATCCCGAGCGACCACATCGAAGTCGGTTCGTACATCGGTCTCGCGGCGGTCACGCGTAGCGAGTTGCTGATCGAGGACGCCGTGCCGGAGCACATGCACGCGGTGCGGCACATGCTCGCGAAGCTCGGCGTCGACCTCAAGATCGAAGGCGACAACATCCGCGTCCCGCGGGAGCAGGAGCTGCGCGTCCGCTACGACATCGGCGCCGCGGTGCCGAAGATCGACGACGGGCCGTGGCCGCTGTTTCCCGCCGACCTGCTGTCGATCATGATCGTCGTGGCGACGCAGGCCGAGGGGACGGCCATGATCTTCGAGAAGATGTTCGAGTCGCGGCTGTTCTTCACCGACAAGCTGATCCAGATGGGCGCGCGGATCATTCTCTGCGATCCGCATCGCGCGATCATCGTCGGCGGACACCGGCTGCAGGGCGCCGACATCACGAGCCCCGACATCCGCGCCGGCATGGCGCTGCTCCTGGCCGCGCTCTGCGCCAAGGGCGAGAGCGTGATCCACAACATCCATCAGATCGACCGCGGCTACGAGCGGATCGAAGAGCGCCTCAACCCCCTCGGTGCCCGCATCGTCCGCGAAGAGGACCGGTGACACGATGCAATCAGAAGGCTTTCGCCTTCGCGTGATGGGCATCATCAACGTCACTCCCGACTCATTCTCCGACGGCGGTGTCCATTTCGATCGCAGCGTCGCGGTTGAGTCGGCGCTGCGGATGGTGGAGGAGGGTGCGGCGATCATCGATATCGGCGGCGAGTCGACGCGGCCGGGCGCCGCGCCGATCTTGATCGAGGAGGAGTTGGAACGCGTCATTCCGGTGATCGAAGGGATTCGCGCCAAGAGCGACGTCGAAATCTCGATCGATACGCGCAACGCCGCGACAGCGCGCGCCGCGTTCGCCGCGGGCGCCGGCATGCTGAACGATGTCTCCGCGCTGCAGCACGACCCCGAGATCCTCGGCGTCGTCGCCGAGGCGAATGTGCCGGTGGTCTTGATGCACATGCGCGGCACCCCGGCGACGATGCAGTCGCTCGCAAAATACGACGACGTCATCGACGATGTGCTGCGCGAGCTCGCGCCGTCCGTCGAGCGCGCGCGAAGCGCCGGAGTTGAACAGGTCTTCATCGATCCGGGAATCGGCTTTGCGAAGACGTTCGAGCACAACCTCGAGATCCTCGCGCGCTGCGATGAGCTGGCTCGCGTCGCGCCGTTCGTCATCGGCGCATCGCGCAAGAAGTTCATCGGCCATCTGACGGGCCGCGAGGGACGCGAGCGCGTTCACGGCTCGCTCGCCGCGGTCGCCGCCGCGGCGGCCGGCGGAGCCTCGATCGTCCGCGTCCACGACGTGCGCGAGACGGTCGATTTCCTGAAGGTGTTCCGAGCGATCGAGGCGGCGGGATGAGGTTCTTCGACCGGCTCTTTTCGCTTCAGTTCACCTGGCGCGATGCGGCCGACATCCTGATCGTCGCGGTCATCATTTACTGGATCCTTTCGCTGATGCGAGGGACGCGCGCCATGCAGGTCTCGATCGGCCTGATGCTCCTCGGCTCGACGTTTTTCATCGCGCGCGCGTTCGACCTGCCCGCGCTCGAGGTCATCTCGCGCGAGATCCTCTTCTACCTGCCGTTCGCGATCATCGTCCTGTTCCAGGCGGAGATCCGGCGGGCGCTGGCGCGCATGGGGATGAATCCGCTGGCGCACCTCTTCGGCCGGCGGCACTCGACGATCCCGTACAACGCCATCCTCGACGCGGTCGACATCCTCGCGGCGCGTCACATCGGCGCGCTGATCGTGCTCGAAGGGGGCCAGACGCTGCGCGCCTTCGAGGAAGGCTCGAAGCCGCTCGATGCGCTGCTGACGACGGAGCTGCTCGTCAGCATCTTCACGCCCGGCGGACCGCTGCATGACGGAGCGGTGATCGTGCGCGGCGAACGGATCGTCGTTGCCGGCGCGTTTCTGCCGCTGACCAGTTCGCCCGATCCGAAGCTCGCGCATGGGACACGGCACCGCGCGGCGATTGGTCTCACGGAGGATAGCGACTCGCTCGTGATCGTCGTCTCCGAGGAGAACGGATCGGTCGCGGTGGCAAGCGACGGCAGGCTTCGGGAGACCCTCGATCGCGCCGCCGTCCTCGACGCCATGGTCTCCCGGTTCGGAGAGCGCGCGTGAGAAGCCTCGGGTTGAAGCTGCTCGCGCTCTTCCTGGCGTGCATCGTCTGGTTCGTCGTTTCGGCGCCGCGGCGCGAGCGGGCGACAGAGCGCGCGTTCGCGGCGCCGCTGTCGATCGCCAGCCTGCCGCGCGATCTCGTGATCACGAATCAGATCCCCGACACGGTCAGCGTGCGATTGCGCGGCCGTGTCTCCGACCTTCGCGCCCTCTCGTCGCAGAACCTCGAAGTGACCGTCGACGTGAGCTGGGTCCAGCCGGGAGAGGCGACGATCACGTTGCGGCCTCAGGCGATCAATGTCCCGCAAGACGTCGAGGTCGTCTCGATCGATCCGAACAAGCTTCGGTTTCACGTCGAGCCGCTGCGCCAGAAGTACGTCCGCGTCCGTCCGCTGCTGATCGGCAATCCGCCGAGCGGCTACCGCGTGGGCGATCCGGCGGTCGTTCCCGACCAGGCGCTCGTCTCCGGGCCAGCGTCGCAGATCAAGAACATCACGGACGTCGCGACGGAGCGGATTATCATGACCGGCCGCACTGAAACGTTCACCCAGAATGCGGCGGTAGTCTCCGACTCGCCGTTCGTTCGCGTCATCGAGCCGCTGTCGGTTCAGGTCACGGTTCCGCTGCTCGCGGAAGTCGGACCACCAGTACCGACGACGACCATCACACAACCATGAGAGAGCTCTTCGGCACCGACGGAATTCGCGGCAAGGCACACCAGTACCCACTCGACATCGCCACGATGTCGCGGTTGGGCTTCGCCCTCTCACAGCGTCTCGGCGGCTCGCGCAGAGTCTTGCTCGGCCTCGATACGCGCGAGTCCGGCCCGGAGATCGCCAGTGCCCTCGCGCAAGGCATCGAGGACGGTGGCGGAAGCGCCGAGATCGTCGGCGTGATTCCGACGCCGGGCATCGCCTATCTCTGCCGCGTCACGGACGCCGAAGCGGCGATCTCGATCTCCGCGTCGCACAATCCGTGGCAGGACAACGGGGTCAAGATCTTCGGCCACGACGGGATGAAGATTCCTGATGCCGTCGAAGAGGAGCTCGAAGACGCGCTGAAGCGCGTTGACGCCGGCACCATGTTCTCCGAGCTCGACGGCAAGATGCCCCAGCTCATCGAGCGATACGAGCAGTTCCTCGTGAAGCCGGATGCGCTCCGCGGCAAGCGCGTCGTGATCGACGCCGGTTTCGGTGCGGCGTATCGCATCGCGCCGGAGGCCTTTCGCCGCGCCGGCGCCGACGTGATCGTCATGAACGACACGCCGAACGGGCGGAACATCAACGAGAGCTCGGGAGCGCTGCACCCGGAGGGGCTCGCAAAGCGGGTCGTCGAAGAGCACGCCGACTTCGGCGTCGCGTTCGACGGCGACGCGGACCGCGCGATTTTCGCCGACGATGCGGGCAACGTGCGCAACGGCGACGAGATCATCTATCTCTGGTCGCAGCATTTGAAACGCGAAGGGGCGTTGCGCGGAGATCGCGTCGTCACCACCGTCATGTCGAACTTCGGGTTCGAGGATCAACTCCGGCGCGACGGAATCGAGCTGGTGCGCGCGCAGGTCGGCGACAAGTACGTGCTCGAGCTCATGCTCGCGCATGACTCGGTGATCGGCGGCGAGCAGTCGGGGCACATCATCGACCGCACGGTCCACACCACCGGCGACGGCAT
>DASXHZ010000060.1:0-67349 GCA_036488085.1 Thermoanaerobaculia bacterium | reverse complement strand
AGGAGGAAGCGGCGCGAAGGGCGCGAGATCGAGTCGCTTCCTGACCTGAACGGATGTCGACTCGCACCACGTTTTAAAACCGCGGCGAAACATACGCGGTTAGAGTCCCCTGCGACGCATTTCCGCTTGCGCCGCCAGTATCAGCTGGGCGAAATCCGAGGCCGCAGCCGGTGAGAAGGTGCTTTCTGCGCGGAAATGAACCGCCGGCGGCGGTGAGGCATCGTGTACCGCGCTGCTTGGGCGTGCGGTTTCGACGCCCAGGAGTTCGTTTGGATCAACCTCAAGCCACGTGCAGATTTTTCGAAAAGTGTCGATGTCGGGAACATGACCGCGCTCGACACGCGAAAGTGTCGCCGCGCTGACGCCTATCTTTGCCGCGATCGCCCGTACACCCTCCTCACCCCGTTTCGTTCGCAGCAGATGTCCGAGGCGTAGCAACGACATCTCCGTCCTCCCTTTCCAATCCGTGGGGTGTTGCATGCATGAAACAGTTTATTGACGCGTGAAACAGCGTCCTGTATAACTGTATCACGCGTGAAACACCGTTGCACGCGTAACGAGGACTTATGAGCACACTGTTGAAACCAGCTCCCAAGGTCATGCGCGCGATCTTCCTCTTCGTGGGACAGGGCGAATCGACGCTTCTCTTCATGCCTGACGGCGACGCGCACAAAACGATGCTCGTCGACTGCAACCGCGCGCCAAAGCTCGGCGGGATCGACCTGCCGAAGCTCCTCGCGGACTTGCCAACACGGCGAGACGACGGGACATCGCGGCTCGACTTGTTTGTGAATACGCACCCACACAACGATCACGTCTGCGGGATCGGCGACATTCACAAGGCTACCTACATCGAGGAACTCTGGCATAGCGGGCACAAGCCCTCGAATCATCATGAGGGTCCGTACAAGGACCTCATGGACGTTGTGAAGGCGGTGCGGAGCCGGGGCGGGAACATCGAGGAACTGCGGGGCAGCCGTACCGCGACGCCGTTCGCGTCGGGATTTATCGACGTCGTCGCTCCTGCGGAGCATGTGTGCGAAGACATCGCGGGCGAGGACCCGGAGGTCCGGGATCGGCGTATCCATGAGCACTGCAGCGTTCTTCGCGTTCGATACGCCGACGGCGCCATGCGCGGACTGCTCCTGACGGGCGATTCCGACAAGACAGCGTGGAAGGAGCACATCACCGAGTACCACGGAAAAGACGGCGAGAACCGGATCAGCTCGTCGGTGCTCAGTGCGTCACACCACGGGTCGCGCACGTTCTTCAAAGACACGGAAGATGACGAAGACGTCTACGAGGAACACATGCACCGCATCAAGCCCGAGTACGTGGTGCTCTCTGCTCCGGATCGCAAAGATAGCCAGCACGACCACCCGCATGAAGACGCAGTCGCGCTCTACGAAAAACACGTAACGGCGGCGAACGTGCTCCATATGGGCTCCCGGAGATGGTCCTTCGTGCTCGACGTGAAAGAGGACGGATCGTTCAGCATCATGCCCGACCGCGGCGAGCTCGCTGAGAAGTATGGTCTGAAGGAAGACAGCACGAATGACAGCAACAACAGCTCGGGTGGCCGGTCGCCAATCGTCGTGATTCCCCGCGTTGAGCAAAGTCGCCCGATGGGCTCTCGGTAATGGTGGCAGCAATCCCTTGGTACGTACGGCGGCCGAGTCTCCTCGCCGTGGAGCTCAACGAGCTCGCACGTACGTATCCAGAATTTCGCGTCCGTCCGGACGCCGAAACGGTCATGCTCGAGGGCGAGATTACCGTTCGGGGTCAAGGCGGCACGCGTCAGCAGCAGCTCGTGTTGATCTACCCGGAAGACTACGACTATCGGCCTCCGATCGTCGTCCCACTGCGCGAACCGCAGACCGGGTCGGAACGACCGATCCAGTGGTTCGCCTTTCGCCATCAGATGGCCGATGGGGCACTGTGTCTGTTCCAGAGGGATACCTCCTATGAACGTGTGACGGGCGTCGACGCCCTCAGGCGTGCGGAACGATGGCTCCACGAGCACGAAACGGGGACGCTCTCACCGGAGCTCGACACGATCGGTGCAGAGCTCGAGGAACACTACACGCGTGACGGCATCCTCGTAGCGGGACCGCTTCTCGACCGCATCACAGCCGCGCGCGGCCGGATCGCCGCGTTACAAGTAGAAGACGCCGGACCTCTGAAATACGTCCTCACACATGCCGAGAATGGAACCGACCTTCTCGCCGATGAAGCCGCATTGCAGTACTTCGTCGGTAACTGGTGGAAGGCCGCCGAGGACTATTGGAAGCTCGACCTCCCGCAGATCGAGGAGCGGGCGAAAAAGGAGCCGCACCGCTATTGGGTCGGCGAATACGTCACTGTCTCCTCAGAGCCGCCAATCATGCGCGATGTCGAGGCAGTCGCTCGATTCCTTTACCCGCATGAGGCCCAACCGCTTCGGGCCTTCGAGACCACCTACGCTCGACCGCTGCTGGCCGACGCGGGGCTCATCATCGGCATCCGCTACCCCGCTCGACAGGCGACGACGTTTGACTGGCTTTTCCTGCGCCTCCGTCTCCGCGAAAAAGCGCTTGAACGTGTCGAAGTGCCCGGCGTCGGCGTCGGCGTCGTTCTCGGGACGCCGGCACCGTCCGCAGAGATCGAACAGCGGACCGAGGTACATGCGCTCACGCTTGAGGACTTCAGGCGTTCAAACCTTCAACTGCGAAACAGCGGGCGCGTTCCGGTAAACACCGAAGATTTGAAAGTCACCGTGGCCGGCGTGGGCGCCCTCGGTTCCACGGTCGGAGATCTTCTCGCGAAGAGCGGGCTGGGCGAAGTGGCGCTCTTCGATCCTCAAAGCCTCCGAGCCGGAAATGCGCTCCGACATCTGGGCGGCCTCCTGCAGATCGGCGAGCAAAAGGTCCGCGTTGTGGCCGCGAACATGGTTGCCCATAACCCCTACTGCGCCGTCTCTGGTGCTGCGGGGAGCGTGCTGACTTACCCGGAGCCGTTCGCGAGCGGAACCGCCATAGTGAGCACCATAGCCAACGACTCCACGGAACTCGCGCTGAACGAACGCGCGATCGACAGCGGGACGACGATCTACTACCTCCGCGCCTTTCGCGCCGGCGAAGTCGGATGTCTGATCCGCGTCCGCCCGCATATCGATGCGTGCTTCGAGTGTCTTCGACATCATTACGCCGATGGCTTCGCGGACCTCGTGGTTCCTCCCCAGGCGGAAGAAACAATCAAGCACGAATGCGGAGAACCAATCCTCGCGGCGAGTGCGGCGGACCTCACAGCCGTGGCGGCGATCGGCGTCCGACGCGTTCTCAATGACCTCGCAGCTCCTGGTGATGTGAACCACTGGCTCTGGACGACCGCCGGTGTCGAGGACGTTCCCGCACTCAGGGAGTCGATGTCAGAAGTTCGCCGAACGCTCCCGCCACACCCGGCGTGCCGATCATGTGCGCCGCCCCCGATCCGCCGGATCATCGTTGAGGCCCCCGTGCGCGAAAGGATCGTCGAACTCTCGCGCAAGAAGTTTCCGAGCGAGACGGGAGGAATACTGGTGGGCGCTGTGCGTGGGGATGTGCTCACGATCACTGCCGCGAGCGACGCGGGCCCCACCGCGACAGAGTCAGCGAGCGGATTCACGCGTGACGGTGCGCATGCGCAAGCATTCTTGACCGCCGAGATGTCAGCATCGCAGGGCGCCACGACGTACGTCGGCGAGTGGCACTCGCATCCGAAGCACCCGTCGCAGCCGAGTCACACGGACGTTACGTCGCTCGCCTCCATTAGCGCGGACGACGCCTTCAAGGCGCCGTGTCCAGCGATGCTGATCATCGCGCTGGCCGCGGCGGATGCCGAGCCGGAAGTCCACGGCAGCGTGTACCCCGAAAGTCGACAAGGGTTCGTCGTCGACGTCGAGTAATTAGCGCACGCTGAGGCCGCGCTCCCATTCCTCGATTTTCGTCGGCGTGAACTCGATGCGCCAATCGCCCCACGGTGCGAGCTGATAGGCGGGATCGTACGAGTCACGGTAGGCATGAAGAACTGCGTCTGTGAGTGTGTAGCCGTGGTACATGAGGGCTTCTGCTTCAGTCTCTGAAAACCGATTTAGGTGCGTTCTGATTGACTGAATCCGGCCTACGAGCGTCTCGGGGATGACCGCGTTCGTACCAACAGCCTTCACGTAGCTTTCGAGGGCAGACGCAGGAAGTTTGCGGACGCTACTCCCGAGCACGATCAGCGCGCCTGGCCCGCGGCCCTCCTGGAACTGCCGCACCAGCATCCGCCGACGTAGCGCGCCGACTTGATCTCTCGCAACTTCGTCGACGCGGTAGAGAAGCAGCCCTTCTCCAACTGCGGGCATACCTGATCGCCGAAAGCGCTGCTGCGCTGGAAACCCACCGTCACTGACGAGGAGAAACTCCGGAACGGACACAGTTCGTCCGGTCACCAACGTCGTCTTCGTCGCGACTTCGACTCCCAGGTTGTCGTAAACGCCGCCGTCAGAGAGCGGCATTAGGGCTGGGAGTGGCAAAGCCTGTTCGCCATACACGGGTCCAGAGAATGCGAGCGTGCTCGTCGACATAGGAAGCGGAGAAAACACCGGCGGGAAAGCGGCGCTGGCGGCGACGGCGGCGCCGACCGAAAAAAACTGTCTCCAGCGCGCATATCCGAACCGCGAGTCGCCGCACCCGTCGCGCGTAAATCGCCACGAGCGACCGGACAGAAGATTCGACGCATTCACGACCAGATATGGAGATTCCGGCAACTGGCGAATGTCAGACAAATCGAAGTGCGTCGAGAGGAGCTCGGCCGCGAGACTCGTCCGATTCCACGCCTCCCGTTCGAACGCGTGCCGCAGAAACGCAAGGGGTAGCCGCGCACCCCACGAACCGATGAAGCTTGAGCGTTCCAGCGCCCGCGTGAAAGGCGCGACGACGACTTCCCGAAGCGCGGTTGCAGACGCGCCTTTGCGCAGAATCTGTTCCCATTTCGTCGCGAGGACCGCGCCGAGAATGCTGCCGCCAGACACGGTCGAAATCAGGTCAAGTCGCGGAAGCCATCCGGCCTCCGCGACGCGGACAAGAACGCCGGCGTGAAAAAGCGCTGCCCGGAAGCCTCCTCCGGAAAGGGCGACGGCGAGCCGTGGATGAACGGTGCGAAGGGTCATCAGCGTCCCACCGTACCCGTCAGATCGCTTGTCTGCAAGCCAGCGCTCTGCGCTCAAATCTTGGGCGCTCGTCGCCGCCGCGGACCCTTTCGCTAGGATCAGAAATTCAACGCGCAATTGAGCACAGCTGGTCCGGATGCTACGCTGCTGGCACGTGCTGACTTCAGCCGAAAAGAGCCACCTGCCATGTCCTCCGAATCCACGTTCATCACGAACCAGGAAAACGATCTCCGAGAGCATCTTTCCACTCTCCTCGCGGGCAGCCCGCAGTTCGACGGCCCCGTCGCAGAACTGGAGCGCAGGCAAGACACACCGGCGGGAGTGATGACGGCGCGATCATGAACGCCGTAGAAATTGAACAGGCAATCACAGATCTTGCGGATCAGCCGTTCGACGCCGCGAACTTCTCGTACGCGTTCCTCGAGGCTTTCGGGAACAAGGAGACGACCATCCGGCGCCTTCGAGCCGGTGCGTCCAACAAGTCCGACCTGGGCGGCGTTCTTCAGACGAGCAACATACATGTCCTGACCTGTGATCCCGGCCAGGTCACGGCAACTCTCAAAGCCCTGCGCGAGAGCCCGGCGACCACCAAGGGCAAGGCGAGGTTCATCCTCGCTACGGACGGTGCGGACTTCGAAGCCGAGGACCTGACGAGCGGCGAGACGATAGCCTGCGCGTTCAAGGACTTCCCCGACTACTTCGGTTTCTTCCTGCCCCTTGCGGGAATCACCGCCGTTCGACAGATCACCGAGAATGCCTTCGACATCCGCGCGACCAGCCGCCTCAACCGGCTCTACGTTGAACTCCTGACGGAAAACCCAGAGTGGGGCAAGGCGGATCGCCGCCACGACCTGAATAAGTTCATGGCGCGGCTCATCTTCTGTTTCTTCGCGGAGGACACCGACATCTTCCGCGGGAAAGGCCGCTTCACCGAAACGGTGACGCAGATGAGCGCCAAGGACTCGTCCAACACGCACGAAGTCATCGCCACGCTTTTTCGTTCCATGAACACGAAGCGCGAGGACCGGGCAGCAGCCAACATCCCGCGGTGGGCTGACGACTTCCCCTACGTCAACGGTCAGTTGTTTTCCGGAAGCGATGACGTACCGCGATTCAGCAGGATCGCCCGGTCGTATCTACTGCATGTCGGCGGTTTGGATTGGACGAAAATCAACCCCGACATCTTCGGCTCCATGATCCAGGCGGTAGCCGACGACGACGAACGCGGCGAGTTGGGGATGCACTACACCAGTGTTCCCAACATCCTCAAGGTTCTGAACCCGCTTTTCCTGAACGACTTGCGCGCGAGGCTCGAAGAGGCCGGCGATAACCCTCGCATCTTGCTCAATCTGCGCAAGCGCATCGCGAGAATCAGAGTCTTCGATCCCGCCTGCGGCTCCGGAAACTTCCTAGTCATCGCCTACAAAGAGATGCGCGCGATCGAGGCGGAGATCAACCGGCGACGAGGCGAGCCCGACCGCGGGTCTGACATTCCCCTCACGAATTTTCGGGGGATTGAGCTGCGTGATTTCCCGGCTGAGATCGCGCGGCTCGCGCTGATCATTGCCGAGTACCAGTGC
Source organism: Thermoanaerobaculia bacterium (assembly GCA_036488085.1). Classification (GTDB taxonomy): domain Bacteria; phylum Acidobacteriota; class Thermoanaerobaculia; order Gp7-AA8; family Gp7-AA8; genus DASXHZ01. The sequence goes on along the minus strand of DASXHZ010000060.1, from coordinate 60,599 downwards.
GATGTGTTGTACCGAGGGCAAAAGCTCGCCCTTGCCGACCTATTGCCCCTGCGAAATGAGAACTGGATTACCTGCGGGAACGCGTTGCAGCTGGACTGGTCGGGTATCTGTCCGCCCACCGCGATGAGCGTAACACTGCGCGGTGAGGACCTGTTTAGCTCGCCTTCAAATCAAGCAAAGGTCGACTTTGAGAACGAGGGTGGCGAAACCTACGTTTGCGGAAACCCGCCCTACATCGGAGGCAAGAAGCAAAGCGCGCCTCAGAAGCAAGATATGGCACGCATCTTCGGTAAGGGCCAGCACAAGAACCTCGACTATATCTGCGGATTCTTCGTTAAGGCCGCGACATTCTTAAAGTTTGCGAACAAGGCGGCGCTTGTCACTACTAACTCTGTCGCACAAGGTACGCATGTGCCCGTACTGTGGCCAGCGATCCGAGCTCTTGGCTGCCAAATCGAGTTCGCGTACGAAACGTTCAAGTGGTCAAACAACGCACGGGGAAACGCCGGCGTTTCCTGCACGATCATAGGGCTAACGACCCAAAAACCATCAGCAAAGCTCATATACGGCGAGGGCTCTCGACGGCAAGTAGCCAATATCAACCCGTACCTTGTGGATGGCCCGGATGTGATCGTTCAACCTCAATCTGCAAATGCGAACTCTCTATCGCGCATGATCACCGGGAACGCTGCCTATGATGGCGGCGGCTTCTTCATGTCCGCCAACGATGCACGCAATCTCATGAATGAAGAACCCGAGGCCACACGGCTTCTGCGGAGAGTCTACGGTACGAGCGAGTTTGTCGATGGGATAACCCGATTCTGCCTATGGATAGATGACGACGATCTGCCATTGGCCAAGCGCATCCCAGAAGTAGCACGCCGCATCGATCACGTGCTCAGATACCGTCAGGAGGGCGGCGAGGTTGCCGCCACACTGACAAAGCGACCGCACCAGTTTCGCTATCGCAACACCTGTCGCTCGATGCAGATTCTAGTTCCCCAAGTCTCATCGGAGCGTCGAGAGTACCTGCCTGTAGGGCTTCTCGGTCCGAATGTCATCATTACGCATCTCGCGCACGCGATATACGACCCGTCGCTGGTGGACTTCTCGGTGCTCGCTTCCCGTCTTCATTTAGTTTGGATCACGACGATCTGCGGCAAGCTTGAGACTCGAATACGCTACGCCAGCAACTTGGGATGGAATACCTTTCCGCTCCCCAGACTCACTGAGAAGAATAAATCGGACCTCACGCGCTGTGCCGAGGACATTTTGTTGGCACGCGAGCACCGCTTTCCTGCCACGATCGCCGAACTCTACGATCCTGACACGATGCCTGCCGATCTGCGCGCCGCGCATAGCCGAAACGACGAAGTACTCGAGCGCATCTACATCGGCCGCCGATTCAAGAACGATACGGAGCGTCTTGAGAAGCTATTCGACCTCTACACGAAGATAGTCAACACGAGCGGACCGATGAAGATCAGAACACGCACAACCCTAAACACCATATGAGCGACAGAGTGAAGTCAGTACCGTCGGTTTCCGTAACGTACGCGCGTAGCGGTGCATCAACGAGTGCAAATGCGCTCGGCATGCGAACCATGCAGGAGCGTGCCTACGAAAAGCGCGGCGAGCAGTATCTCCTCATTAAGTCTCCGCCGGCATCGGGAAAGAGCCGGGCGCTCATGTTCATTGCACTCGACAAGCTGCAGAACCAAGGACTGAAGCAGGCCATCATCGTCGTGCCCGAGCGATCGATCGGGGCGAGCTTCAACGACGAGCCGCTGTCGAAGTACGGCTTCTGGGCGGACTGGCACGTAGAGCCGAAGTGGAATCTCTGCAACGCGCCGGGGAACGACAACGGCGGAAAGGTGAAGGCTCTCGGTGCCTTCCTTCAGAGCGACGACAAGGTGCTCGTCTGCACGCACGCCACCTTTCGTTTCGCGGTGGATGCGTACGGCGTGGAGGCGTTCGACCGCCGGCTGATCGCGGTCGATGAGTTTCACCATGTCTCGGCGAACCCCGACAACAAGCTCGGCGCGCACCTGGGGCAGTTCATCGCACGTGGCGAGACGCACATCGTCGCGATGACGGGCTCCTACTTCCGCGGTGACACAGAGGCCGTGCTGGCGCCATCCGACGAGGCGAAGTTCGATACCGTCACCTACACGTACTACGAGCAGCTGAACGGCTATCAATATCTGAAGCAGCTCGACATCGGCTACTTCTTCTACAGTGGCTCCTACGTCGACGACATCCTGAACGTTCTCGACGCCGCAGAAAAGACGATCGTTCACATCCCCAACGTGAATTCGCGCGAAAGCACGAAGGACAAGATGCGCGAGGTGGAGCACATCATCGAGGCGCTGGGCGAATGGCAAGGCGTCGACGACACGACCGGGTTTCAGCTTGTCAGGCGCTCAGATGGTCGCGTGCTGCGGATCGCCGATCTCGTCGACGACGACAACACGAGGCGCGACCGCGTGTCCACCGCCCTCAAAGATCCGGCCCAGAAGAATAATCGGGATCATGTCGACATCATCATCGCGCTCGGCATGGCGAAGGAAGGCTTTGATTGGATTTGGTGTGAGCACGCTCTAACTGTCGGTTACCGCGCAAGCCTCACCGAGATCGTGCAGATCATCGGCCGCGCCACCCGTGACGCGCCGGGGAAGACTCGCGCACGGTTCACGAATCTCATCGCCGAGCCCGACGCCAGTGAACAAGCTGTCACCGAAGCGGTCAACGATACGTTGAAGGCGATCGCGGCGAGCCTGCTGATGGAGCAGGTGCTTGCCCCGCGCTTCGAGTTCAAGCCGAAGAACGCCGAGAGCGGCCCAACGCCCGGGTTCGATTACGGCGAAGGAGGTTACGATCCCGACCGGTGCAACGTTGGCGTGAACAAGGAGACGGGTTCGTTCGAAGTCGAGATCAAAGGGCTCGTCGTACCGCAAAGCGAGGAAGCGGTACGAATCTGCCAGCAGGATCTGAACGAGGTCATCGCGAGCTTCATTCAGGACAAGACCGCGGTCGCGCGCGGATTGTTCGATGAGGAGCTCGTGCCGGAAGAACTTACCCGCGTTCGTATGGGCAAGATCATCAAGGAAAAGTATCCCGAGCTCGACGCGGATGATCAGGAGGCCGTGCGCCAACATGCGATCGCCGCGTTGAACCTCACCCAAAAAGCGAAGCAGCTCGTGAACGAGCGCAACGAAGAGGATTCGCCGAATACCGCCCTGATTGACGGTGTGCGCCGCTTTGCGATGGATGTACGGGAGTTGGACATCGATCTAATCGATCGCGTCAATCCCTTCGGCGAGGCCTACGCCATTCTCGCGAAAACGATGAGTGAAGAGAGCCTCAAGCGGGTCGCTGCGGCGATCTCGGCCAAACGCACAAGCCTCACACCGGACGAGGCAAAGGAGCTGGCGGTCCGCGCCGTCCACTTCAAGAAGGAGCGCGGCCGCATTCCGGCCCTCGACGCCCAAGACGCGTGGGAGCGGCGCATGGCCGAAGGCGCCGCTGCCTTCATGCGCTACAAGGCAGAAAAACTGTATGAGTGACGCCGATCTGGACGAACTCGCTGCGGAGCTGGCCGATTTCGCGCCGCCCGACGAGAAGACCGGCCGCCCAGCGAGCGAGGAGCGTGTAGTCTCCGGGTTCGAGGAGATCCAACGCTTCGTCAAGACGCACGGTCATGCGCCGCGACATGGTGAAGACCGCGACATATTCGAGCGGCTCTACGCGGTGCGTCTTGATCGCTTGCGCGCGCTCCCGGACTGCCGCGTCCTCCTCGAGCCGCTCGACGACCAGGGCTTACTTGCGGGGGCGCCGCTTGTTGCTCCGTCGGAGCAAGCCGTCGACACCGATGATCTGGCCGCCGAGTTGGCTGGCCTAGCCGACGCCGGAGACATGGCGGTCCTGCGCCACGTGCGCACGAGCGCGGACAAACGCGCCGCGGAGGAGATCGCGGACCGCAAGCCGTGTGCGGACTTCGAGACGTTTAAGCCGCTATTCGAGCGCGTGAGCACGGAAGTGAAGACCGGCTTGCGACAGTCGCAGCCGATCGAGGCGGGCCGTCGCGCCATCGAGGCCGGCGATTTCTTTGTTCTCGACGGCATGATGGTGTACGTCGCCGAACTCGGCGAGCCACTGAAGACGACCGCCCGAGAAGTTGACCGCCGGCTGCGCCTCATCTTCTCCAATGGGACGGAAAGCAATTTGCTGCTTCGCTCGCTGCAGCGTGCTTTTTACAACGACCCTGCCGCGCGGCGGCTGGCATCGCCGACAAGCGGACAACTCTCCTTCGGCGGCGAACTCGAAAACGACGATGTCGAGAGCGGCACGATCTACGTGCTGCGCTCTCTTTCCGGTCATCCCTATGTCGCACAGCACCGCGACATCATCCACAAGATCGGCGTGACCGGTGGCAGAGTGGAGACCCGCATCGCGAACGCCGAGGACGAAGCTACCTACCTCCTGGCGAAAGTTGAGGTCGTCGCGACCTACAAGCTCGCAGGAATCAATCGTACGCGGATGGAGAACCTGTTTCACCGGCTGTTCGCAACCGCGCGGTTGGACATCACGATCAATGACCGGTTCGGCCACCCCGTACGACCGGAGGAGTGGTTCCTCGTTCCGCTCTTCGTGATCGACGAAGCCGTCTCGCGCATCAAAGACGGCACCATCACCGGGTACATCTACGACCCGAAGGCCGCGAAACTGGTGAAGGCGACGACACCCGATTAATCCGCGCGCGTCTCTTCCTGAGAACCGTTCCGCCCCACCTATGCCCACCCCAACCGACCTCGCGAACTACGTCCGTTGCGCGCACCGCGTCTTTCTCGATCGCGCGGGCGATACCGCGGAGCGGCTGCCGCCGAGCGCATTCGCGGAACTGCTCTGGGCCGGCGGACGACGGCATGAGGACGCGATCATCGCCGGTCTGAACCTGGAGACGGTCGAGCACGACCGCCCGCTTGCCGAGCGGCTCGAAACGACGCAGCTCCTCATGGCGCGTGGTGTTTCGGCGATCTACCACGGAGCTCTCGCCGTGAACAATATGGTGGGAGAACCGGACCTCCTCCTTCGCACGGACACGCTTGTCTCGCAGTTCGGCGCGTACGGCTACATGCCCGCCGACGTGAAGAGCGGGAACGCGTTTACCGATGCGAAGAAGTCGAAGCCGAAACCCGCGTACGCCGTGCAGCTCTGCGCGTACGCAGAGCTCCTCGAAGCGACGCAGGGCGCCCGGCCGCTGTTCGGTCAGATCATCGACAAAGACGGCGCGTGGCAGACGTATGACCTCACCGCGTTCTGGCCCGAGTATGAGCGGGTCCGCGACGAATGCGCCGCGCTCCTCGCCGGCAGCCGCGCCAGTAACCCGGCGTGGCAGGGCGCATGTACGGCGTGCGCATGGCAGAAGCACTGCTGGAAGCAGCTCGTTGACGCGGATGACGTGACGACAGTCGACGGCGTCGGCGCGAGCTACCGCGAGCGGCTCATTCAAATCGGCGTGCGCACGGCGAGCGAACTCGCAGTGGCGGACCCGGCAAGCCTCGTCGCCGTGAAAGGCATCAAGCTCGCGCGCGCCGAGCAATGGACGCGGAAAGCGCGCGTCCAGAAGAGCGGCAGTCCCCTCCTCCTCGCGCCATGGACGGCACCAGTGGTCGACTTCGAAGTGTCGTACGACATCGAGGACTTCTCCATCGATCCGTTCGTGTACCTGCACGGGCTCCTCATTCGTCCGCAATCGGCACCGGCGTTCGGTACGTCGGCGTTCCGCGACGAGCACTTCGGCACCTTCGAGCCCGTTTGCGCGACAGCGCCGGAAACGGAAGAGGAGGTGTGGCGCGCGTTTCTGCAGAAGGTCGAAGAAATCGACGCGCGCGGCAGATATGTCGTGTACGTCTATTCACACCACGAGCGCTCGACACTTCGGCGTCTCGCCGCGCTGTACGGCGGGTCCGAAGCGCTAGAGACGTTTATGAAGGCGTTCGTCGACCTGGAGAAAGCCATGAAGCGTTCGGTGGTGATGCCGACGGATAGCTCATCGCTGAAAGCATTCGCGCGGTACGCCGGTTTCGAGTGGCGCGACGATGATCCGGGTGGCGCGCAGAGCCTTGCTTGGTGGAACGACTACTGGACGGACCCTTCGACGAATGCCGCGCTCCGCGAGCGGGTCCTTCGCTACAACGAGGATGATGTCCGCGCGAGCTTCGTCGTGAAGGACTGGCTCATCGGCTTCTGCGCCGCGTCAGCACCGACGCCCGCGACGGTCTAGATCGCGTTCACCCGCTGATCTTCTGTAGTTCGGCGAGACACGCGTCGATCTCCTTCAGGTACTCCGCCGCGTCGCCGTTGATCTCCTCCGTCCGTTCATTGCTCTCCTCATAGACGCCGTTCCGCTCCTTGATGAGGCGCTCCAGATCGGCTGCGGCCGTCCATTTCGCGGACCAGGCGCGGATCGCGTACACAACGAAGCCGAGCACGAATCCGATGAGCGCACCCGCGAAGAAGCCGCCAACGCCCACCGTGACGGCGCCGAGGAGTGCGCCCACGATCGCGGTGCCGATGCCGACGAGCGCGTTCTCGACGCATCCGACGTTCGCCGCCTTCGACTGCGCTTTCTCGAGGCGCTCTCGTTCACGCTGATACTCGCCGCGATCCTCCTCTTGCTCGTCCTGGACCTCGCGGACCGCCTCCGCGCGCTCTCGATCCACCTCGGCGCGCTTCTTCCGCACCGCGTCAGTCGCGCGAACGAAGAGATCCTGTCTCGCGCGGCGCAGCGTCGCGAACGCCTCGTGCGTCGCGGGGAGGGTCCCCTTCGCCTTCGCGTCGCGGACGACCTGATCCGCATCGACGCCGAGCGAAAGCTCGACGCCGATCCTCTTGGTAATTGCCGCGACCTGTTGCTGCGCCTCGCGGAGCGCCGCCGCAGGCTTCTCCACGGTCTGCGCCATCGCGCGCGCGGTGTGGCGGATGACGAGATCCTCGACGGCTGGCCGGATGGGTGCGAGTTCCTCGTCGGCAAGAGCGGCGCCGGCAAGCATCACGTCGCCGCTGAATGCGTGCGCCAGCGCGTCAATCGCACCGGTCTCGTTCGCCTGATAGGCGCGCGTGACCGCGAGGTCGTACCAGTTTTTTGCCGTCCGGCCGTCGGCCTCCAGCGCTTTCTGGAAGTACAGTTCCGCGCCGGCGTAGTCCTCTTTCGCGTAGAGCACGCGCGCGGCATGCGTCGCGGCGCGGGAGACGAAGAAGCCTTTTGCGGCGCGGTCGTTCTTCGGCGGGAACGCGAGCGCCTTCCGGAAGTGCTCCAGCGCTTCGTCGAGCCGGCCGAGTCCCACGAGCGTGAGCCCGAGATTTTGGTGCGTCACGTAATCCGTGTTGTCGAAGCCGAGGGCGAGACGGAACCGCTCCTCCGCATCGGTGAGGAAGCCGGCGTGGAAGTTTCGTTCCCCTTGTTCGACAAGCTGGCGGCATTCGTTCGCGCGGCCCTCGCGAATGGTCTCGAGGATGTGGGAGAGCGTCGTGTTCTGCTCGGCCTGTAACCACGCGAGGTGCGCGACCTGCGATGCGAGGCCATTCACCGCATCGGTGGTCTTCTGGACCGCGCCGGCGACATTCGACATTTCGCGGCGGACGGCCTCCGAGGACTCCTGGATCGTCGTCTGCAGCACGCGCGCATGCTCCGCGTTCTGGCGCGTCTGCTCGTCGATGGATGCACGCGTCGCGGTCGACTGTTGCTCGTACCGCTTCGCGGCACGCTCCTGCTGCGCGAGGAGTTCGGCGCCGACGTACGCGGTCGCCCACCGTGGATCGGTGAACTTTTCGTTGAACCTCCACTCGAGCTTTGCGTGCTGTAAGTTACGGTTCAGGGAGAAGGCTGCGACGACGGCTTCCGTCCCTGTCGGTTGATGGCTCATGCGAGCACCTCGGACGTCAGGGCTTTACGTGCATCCATGCGCGGAGCAGAGTGGGAGAAATCCTCTTCCTGACGAAAATGTGGAAAAGCGCCAACATCACGCGCTTGCCGACATCACGAGACGAAGCGCGTCAGCTCCTCCGGAGCGACGGCACCGCGCGGACGGTTAAGTACCTTTCCGTTGCGTCTGTCCGAGGCTTTCTTCGAGCGATTCCGCGGGCGAACATTCGCGACCGCCTGCTCTTCGATCTCATCTACCACTACGGACTCCGACGAGGAGAGGCGGTGCACATCGAGCTTGCCGACTTCGACTTCACGAACGACACGTTCGAGGTGCGGCGCCTCAAAGGGGGCGACTCGAAGCCGTATCCGCTGTTCCCGACGACGAAGCGCCTTCTCCGGCAATATCTCGACATGCCGCGTGCGGCATGGACGCGCTACCTCTTCCAGAGTCGGCAAAAGCTGGATCAGCCGATCTCCGCTTCGCTCGTCGCGATGCTGTTCCACCGCTACGCCGAAATCGCAAAGATTCCGAAGGATCGGGCGCATGTGCATGTGCTCCGGCACTCGATCGCTATGCACATGATCGAAAGTGGTATCGGGGTCCTCGACGTGCAGGACTGGCTCGGCCACGCATCGATCACATCGACGCAGGTCTACGTCGAGATTTCTCCCCGCCGTAGAACGTCGAACCTGAAGCGCATGATTACGTCGAAGGAGATCGCATGAACAGACCTCACGCTTTTCCACATAAGCGTCAAGTCGACTGCCTGCTCTCCGTAGCGAGAGATCCGTGCATCCACGCGCAGCCTTGATCTACCGTCGAACGACACGAAGAGCTGCCCGCGCGACCGAAGAGATCCCCTCGGGCAGCGGTGGAGTGATACGTCGACAACGCCCTATCGGTAGGGGGGCAGTGTGCGTGCAGTCCTGACGGAGCACTCGAGCGGCGCTCCGTCAGGATGACAGAGTCAGGGATGCGGGCCCACCACGTCCGCGCCGGAGACACTGACGACGGCCTGCCAGGCCGCTTCTTGGTTGGCCCGATCGTGGAAGTGTGGGTGACGCATCGCCTCGATTGGGCCGGTCAGCTTCGTGGGTGCCGAGGCGAAGAATTGCCCGGAGACGTCGGTTCCGAATTTAGATGCCTGAAGGTACCGACGAGCCGCGGTCTCCGGCGTCTGAGTCATACCGGGGATGAGCTTCACAAGAGGGATGAACAGATACTTCAAGACCGCGGGAGCGTTTCGAGACGCCTTCGTGTCGGGCGCACTGCCGGGAGCGACGGCGTAGACGGCCATGCCGGAGGGCAGCCGGCGGGCCAGCGCCGCCGCCCACCAGGCGATGATGAGCTTCGCGTCGGCATATGCCCTGTTGGCGTTGTATTTCAGGTTCGGACCACCGCGCAACAGGGCTTCGACCGCGGCACTGCGGTTCCCATTGTGATTCCTGGCTGCGAGGGTCGCTACGTCGGTGAAGCTGAACATAGGGACGTCCCCTCGGGCGGGTTCCGCGCCGGCAATAATGATCCGCGCGTTGGGGCTCAGAAGGTGAGCGCGGAGCAACCCGACGGTCAGTTGGTGATGGCCGATGAGCGGGGCTTCGGCCGCCTCGACGCCCGCGGCAGTGACGACCTGCTTCTTCCCCGGAACCATGCCTGCGTTGAGCAACAGGAAATCGATCGGCTGCCCTCGCTTGACGAGTTCGGCAACGGCGGACTGCACGCTGGACGGTTTGTCCAGGTCCAGCTCCAGCGGCGTGAAAACCGGTCTCTTGGTGTCGCTCGCGAGCTGCGCGGCGGTTTCCTGAACCCGAGCCAAGCTGCGCCCGGTGACAATGATCTCGCGCCAGCCTTCTTCGGCGAGAGCGCGGGCTGCCGCATAGCCAAGGCCGGACGTGGTGCCTGTCACGAGCGCGATCGAATGTGCCATGGACGTCTCCGTGTTGAAGGCTGAAGGTCGTGCGGCTTTTCCGGTGAACTCATCCATGTTGTGCCCTCTATTCATCTGTCTTGCTGGATTACGAACTCCAGCGTACGATACTCACGACAGCAAAACAAGGAATTTCGTACGCTATGGTAACTAATACTTCGAAGCGCGCCCCAGGACGTCCCAAAGGCTTCATCCCTGACGAAGCACTCGATCGTGCCGTCGAGATGTTTTGGGAGCATGGGTATGAAGGAGTCGATGTGGATCGGATCGCGCGCGCCGTGAACGTCACGAAGCCGGCGTTGTACCGAGCCTTCGGGGACAAGTCGACCCTGCTGCTCAAGGCCGTCGAGCGCTATGCGCTAACGTACGGAGCTCCCAAAATGGCAGCGTTTGAAGCGGAGCCGGACATTCACAAAGCCGTGATCGGCTTTTGTGAGGCGACCGTCAATGTCGCTACTGGCGACGCTCGCGGCGGCTGCATGATGGCCGCCGCTGCGGTCGGTCAGTCGGAGCGAGTAACGGAGATCCGTTCTTGGCTCGCGAAGAATCTCGCCGCATCCGCTGATATTTTCGCGAAGCGTTTCGAAAAGGAGATGAAGGCGGGCCGCCTGAGTCGCAAGCCTTCTGCGAAGGTGCGAAGCCGTGCGCTCGTGGACCTGCTGCAGGGTCTGCAGCTTCGTGCAAAGGTGGGGGTGACGCGCGAGCAATTGCTACAAGACGCCCGAAGCTACGTGCCGCTCATCCTTGGCGAGTAGATGCGATAGACCAGGTCGGCACATCGCATCGCATTTCGCGTTCGCCCGGCAGTGCGGGGCATCGGCGCTATGTCCTCGACGTGCGGGACTGGCTTCGGAACGCGCCGATTGCATGGACACTGGCTTACGTCAAAGTTTCTCCCGACGTAGAACCGCCGTCTCGGAAGCCGCGGGGGTGAACAGCGTGGATTCGAACAGGAGTACGCAGACGTGTTAGAGACGATCCGGGAGACGTGATCAGCGCCCGAGTGCCTTCTTCATCGCCTCGATCGCCTTCTCCCGGCCTTCCTTTTTCGCGATGCGCTGGTACTTTGGGCGGTCCTTCAGCGCGATTTTCGAGATGCAGGCGAGGTACTGCCCCTGCAGCTTCTGCGAAGCCGTAATCTCCGCCTCGGAGCGTGTGGGCCGCGCCGGCCGCGGACGAGCGGCTGCGCGCGGGATGGTTCGCGTACTGGCATTCTGTGCGCCCACAGGCCGGCCGCGGCGCGGAGCAGGCTGCCGGATCGGGAGATGCGCACCTGACGCGTCCCGGAGGAGCTGGAGGCGCGTCTCGAGGTCGCGGATCTCTTCGTCCATCGATTTCCGGTACCGGTCGAGGTCCTGCGGCGTGAGCTTACGATCACGAAGCGCCTGGTCGAGAACGTAGAGCGCCTGTGCGCCTGTGAGGGATGCGGTTGCGGCGGAGCGTGTCGCCATCGTGAGTCTCCTCTCCTGAGTGTAACGAAAGGCGCTGTCCGCAGCGCTACCATCGTCTCGTGTTTCGCATCGACTACGAACTCCGCGGCACGGGGTGGGCGTACCTCACCGTCACGCACGACGACGTGACGCGGCGCATGGAGGTCTCGTACATCGGTCCGGACATCCTCGATCTGGTCTGGCGGACGGCCCAACTCCTCGATGGGATGCCGCTCATCACCGTGGAGTTTGAGACCGAGCCGGGCGAGCACCTGTGGACGATGCGCCGGGAGGGCGAGGCGGTGCACCTCACCATTGAGAGTAGCGTGAGCCACATGATCGACGCCGAGGCGGACACCTGGGAGGACGAGGCGTGGTCGCTCACCGCGACCGTGCCGCTCACCGTCCTTGCGCAGGCGGTCCTCGCGGCGTTCGACACCGTCATGGACACGATCGGCGTTGCAGGCTACGAGAAGCACTGGGTGCACCCGTTCTCGGGAACCGCGAGCGCCGACGCGATCCGCGCGTGGCTCGCCCGTTAGCCACGCGCGCCGCAGCGGGAGCAACGCCACGGGTTCGTGCCGGCGTTGATGAGGATCTTGAGGATCGCCCACGCGCCCCATGTGAGGAGGACGAGCACGAGATCGCCGCCGCCCCACACCAGCGCGTTCCGTTCGAACTTCTGGACGCGACCGCACGACGCGCAGGGCTTCGACGCGATGCGGATGTTTCCGACAGCCATGACACAGAGGGGGTAAGGGATGGCGTCACGGTAGCGGGACGCGACAGCCCCGGCAAGATCACCGGCGGCGATCGAAGAGCTCCCAGCGCCCTTCGTTCTGCGAGTACCCGGAGTGCTTCACCTTCACCCATTCCGTGTCGGGTGCATACGGGTCGCTCCGGCGCTTCGCGACGATGCCTTCAAGGTCGCGTTCCACCGCCGCATCGAAGAGCCCCGGCGTATCGACATGCTCGACGTAGCCGATCGCCGTGGCGGTCACGAGCTTCTTCAGCGCGCGCTTGCGGCGCCAGAGCGGCTGCGCCCGGAGATCGCGGCCGTTGAGCCAGAGGAGGTCGAAGGCGGCGTACGCGGGTTCGCCCCGTCGGGAGAAGAGCGCGAAAAAGTCGGGTCCACCGCTGCCCATCACGATGATCTCGCCGTCGAGAATGGCGTCGCGGACGTCGAGGCCGGCGGCGAGATGGTCGGCGAGATCCTGAAACCGCGGCAACCCCTTTGCGGTCTTGGAGGTGAAGCGCCCGCGGCCCTCCTCAATCGACAGCACCCCGCGGAAACCGTCGAGTTTCAGTTCATACACCCATGCGCGACCGACGGGGACGACCCGACGCTTCGAGGGATGCAACGGCTCGATCGTCGGGAGCGTCCCCGCCCATCGCCGGCGATTCACTTCTTCTTCGCCGGCGTCCGGTCGCCTTTGTCACCTTGGCCTGGCTTCGCCTTCGTCGTTGCTTTCTTGCGGTCGTCCTGCGACAGCGAGCGGTGCACGTCGTCGGACTCTTTGATGCGGCCTTGGTCATCGCGTCGGATGTAGCGCTTGTCGCCGGGGTGCGGCTCGATGAGTTCGCGTTTCTTCGCAGGCATGGCGTTCCTCCGCGACCGAACGCAGCAATGGGAGTGCCCATGCTACCGGCGGTAGAACATCGTTGTTCACGCACGTACTCGGCACCGCGACGACGTTGTGGTTCCGCATGGCGTCGTCGTAGCGGCGCTGCTTCGCAGGTAGGCTCGGCTCATGAAAATTCGCGTGCAGCGGATCGGCGGCATTTGGCATGGAACGATCGACGGACACCCCGATGTGGACGTGCGTGGGCTCACCGAGGAGATCGCGCGGCGGAAAGTGGAAGCGGTCGCGCTGACGCTATCCGAACGAGTGCGCTCGATGGAGCCGAGGAAATCGGACGACAAATCGGGTGCGGTCGAGTAGCCCGTCACTCATCGAAGCTGGCATCGAGCTGGTGCCTTGCCGTGCTCGATCCGGGCAGAAAGTGCGAGTAGTAGTTCGCCGTCGTGTAGACCGAGCCGTGTCCGAGCAGCTTCGAGACGTACGTGATCTCGAGGCCCCGCTGGAGGAGGTGCGACGCGAATAAATGCCTGAAGGAATGGGGGGTGCAGTGCGGCACGCCGGCACGTTCGACTGCGGGGTCCCAATGCCGCTGCTGGAAGTTGCGGTCGTTCATGGGTCGCCCGCCGGGTTCGTCGGATTCGGCTGGGAACACCCACGGATCGTGGCGATGAACCTTAGCCGCTTCCTGAGCTGCGCGATACGCGGTGAGGAGCGAGACGAGATTCGAAGGCAGGTCGACGACGCGAATAGCCGAAGTCTTCGTCGTGACGATCCGCCCGGTCACCTGATCGATGGACTGCTGGATGCGAACTTTGTGCTTCGCGAGGTCCACGCACGGCCATTGCAGCGCGAGCGCTTCATTCAGACGCGCGCCTGTTTGCCGGAGGAATTCGGCGAGCATCCGCGCGACCGGATGCCGCAGCTCGGCGATGATCTTTTTCGCGTCGGTGAGCTCCGGCACCGTGACGGCCGAGCGGTTTCTCTTCGGCAGTCGGACGAGCGCCGCCGGGTTTGCCGCCGCAAGGCCGCGAAGGGTCGCTTCCTCCATGATCTGCCGGAGAAGCATCAGGCACTCCCTGCGCGTCTGGCCCGAGATCGCGTCGTTCTCGACGAGCTCTGCGCGGAGCGCCATACAGCTTTGGTACGTGATCTCTGCCACGCGCAGTTCGCCCAAGAGCGGCTCGATATGGCACTTGAATCGCGAGCAGGCGGCGCGGATCGTCGATTCTTTGAGGCCGTTGCCGCGCATCACTTGCGGAACGTACACATCGCGAAAAAAGGCACCTAGTTCGATCTTCTGATTCGCGCGGGCGACGAGAACGATTCCGCGCTTCGCCGATCGCTCCAGTTCAGCGCGGATCTCGCGTGCATCCTGAATCGATTCCGCCATGCGGAAGATCTGCTTTCCGAGACGGTAGATAAAGACGCCGTACCGGCCGGATCCCGGATACTTCCAGATACCGCGCTCGACCCGGACCGGTCGCTCGTCAGGGGTGGTGACAAGCCGCAAGGCGGGTCGTTTGATTTGTCGTGAGCGCGCCATGGTTCGAGGATAGGCATCGCCGCTGAGAAACCACGCTCCGTAGAGGATCGCCGGTCGTGTGGTGGTGGGTGCGGGTGATCGTCACCCCTCTTGTCGGCGAAGCGTGGACGGCCGAGCATTCCACTCGGCCGTCCACAGCTCGTGGATGTGCTACATCGCCGGGAAGCCGGATGCGAGCAGCCACACAACGTCACCCCACGACGCGGGGCGAAGACCGCCCGAAGTGATTGCCCAAATGACAGGCGGGCGCGGTGCGCTCACCGGAGCGGGCCCGTCGCCGTCGCAGAAGTAAACAACGACGTCCACACGTAGCGCGGACAAGAATTCCGCCTCAAGCGGCGGCCGGAAATCCGTCCCGCCCCGGCCGATGATCTCGCTGATCGGCCCAGAGTAGGGTGCAACGCTGCGAATCGTGTCGTCGCACTGGACAACCGTCACGTCGTGCAGACGCGCGAGCGCCTGCAGCTCCGCGCTGATCACCGCCAGTGTCGCCGATTGCATCGAGCCGCTCGTGTCGATCACGCCGACGAGCCGCAGTTTCGACGCACGATATATATACGACGGCACAATGCCCGCGAGCGCAGAGAAGCGGCGCGAGGGCCGCCGGAATGTGGCGGCCGCGTCGCGCCGCCGTGCGCCAAACGGTTCAAGGATCCGCTCCCACGGAATCCGCGCGACGCCGCTCACGATCCTTTCGGCGCTCGTTGGACCGCCGTTGATGCGACGACGCGCGTCCAGCACCCGTTGCTGTACGGCACGCGGAAGCGCCACCTTGTCGGCACTCGTGAGGCGATCCGCCGCCGAGAGAACAGCACGGTCGATAACGTCCCGTGTCTCCTGCGGCGTTTGTGTTGCCTCATTCCATACGGTGTGGTCGTCGAACGTCTCAACGTCTTCCGAACTGCCGCGCGCTGATTCTCTTTTTTTCGTGTCCGACGCGCCTTTCCGTCCGCTCCGCCGCTTTTTTGGTACATCGGGCGCCTTTTCCGTACGCGCTGCGAGGCGTTCGTACCGCGCGTCCGTGTCTTCATCCGGTGGAAGATCGAACTGTTCGATGCGCAGAACGCCGGCCGGAAGCGGCTCGCCGACCGTCTCGTTGACCGACACCTCTTCCGCGATCGTGCGGGCTCGGCGGTCGGGGTAATCGGCAGCGTTGGCAAGGAGATGGTCCGCGAGAACATGCCCGACCTCATGGAGTAACGCCCCGACGAGCACCTCCAGTTCGGTCGCCTCCACGAATGCCGGACTGTACAGGAAGGTGAGCACGCCGTCGCGGACGGTGACCGCCATCGTCTTCACCGGCTCCGCTACGACGATGCCCGCAGCGACGACATTCGCGTGGAACGGGTAGCGCGCCAGCAGCCGCTGCATGGCGATGTGCATCTTCCCGGCGGCTGCCGCAACGCTACTCACGCGCGTCTCCGTGGGATCGCGAGCCGGGGAAACTCGCGATCCTTCACCCAGACCGACCACTTTTTTCGAAGTTCCGCCGGCAAATCCTGCGCGAACGCGATGACGTTCAGGCGCTGGATGTCCTTCGCAACGACCGCGTCGTGGATCGCCTGTGACTGAAGGTGTCCCTGCAGCATCTTCATCGTGTGATGGAGCAGATCCATCCGCTTTTGAGATACCCACTGCGCCACGGTCGGTCGTTGCGTGGCGTACTGCGTGATGATCGACGTGGGCTCCAGCGGCCGACAGGCGTTGATGTAGTGCTGCCAGAACGCCGCACTCCACACGTCGCCGACAAGGCCGGCGACGAGCTTTTGGAGAAGCGGTGTCGGCGATGAACCGCATGCGTGCGGGTTAAGCTGATCGCGTTCGCCGGCGTGCAGCAGCTTGCTCACGCCCTCCCACGCGCGCGGGTTCGACTCGGCGTTTTCGAAGAGGTCCGGGTGAAGAGCCGCGAAGTCGAGTACGCGCTCATGGACGCCGGCGTCGCGCGCCCATTTCAGCCACGAATCGACAGCAGCGGTGACCCGGACGCACACGAAACGACTCGTGAACGCTCCGTCCAGTTCATCGACATCGTACGTGCCGCCGATGTTCGCTGCGGCCACCGGAACCCACCCTTTGGCGAGCGGTCTGCCGTTCAATCCCCGCTCGGTGAGCAATTGGTAGAGCGGCGCGCGGAGATGCCGGGGTGCGCGGGTGATTTCGTCGAGCAGCAGAATGCCGTTGCCACTCGTCGGGAACCATGCCGGCGCGACGTACTCGACCTGCTCCCCGACGATGCGCGGCATGCCCTGCAGGTCGACCGGTTCCAAGGCCGAGAGGTTCAGCGTGATGAAGCCGATGTCGAGCTTCCGGGCGACGGCGCGCAGCGACTCGCTCTTGCCGACGCCGTGCTTGCCAAGCAGCAGCACGGGTAGATCGGCGCGGACGGCCCATGCGCAGAATTCTTCGAGTTCCGGACCGACGTGGACATCACGCATCGGCGTCGTCCTCCTCGTCGTTGCCGAACTCCGCCTTGAGCTCGTTCAGCACTTCCTCGCCGCGCGCGGTGAGGACGCGATAGCGCCCTTCGATGACGATAGCGCCCATCGTCACGAGGAACGGCTCCACCTCCTGGCGGATGAACGCCGGATCAGCGCTCGGAAGGTGGGCAGCGAGGCGCTCGAACATCGAGCGGTGCTGCGGAACGCGCCAGAGCGCGACAAGGTACTGCTGCTGCAACGGATCGAGACCGTGCGTGCTGATCCCCTTCTTGCGGAGAAAGGTTTCGACATGCGACTGATGCAGCTCGCCGGAACCGGGCGTGAGCCGGCTGAGCTGCTGGACCATCCGCTTGATGATCCGGGGGCTCTCCTGACAACGGATCGCGAGCTCGCGCGCTCCGTGCGGAGAGAGTTTCCTACCGAGTTCCGACGCCGCCTCGCGCGCAATGTCACGCAGCTCGAGCTTCGAGTTGGGATCGAACCAGACGATTTCCATGCGGGACCGCAGCGGCGCGAGCAGGCGGCCGGGCTCCGTGGTTGCGCAGATGAGGTTGAATGGCGCAACGTTCGCGCGCTCGCCGCGATCGAGTTTCCCGTCGACGATCACGGGACGCTTCTGGTGGTCAATGACCGGATAGAGCAGTTCCTGCGTCGCGCTAGGGAGGCCGTGTACCTCGTCAATGAACAGCGTGTCGCCGTATTCCATCGCGGCGAGCCAGCCGCAGAGAACGACCGGCGTTACATCCTTCGCGGCGAAGATCGTCTTGAACTTGCCTTTGTAGTGGATAGCAAGGCCGCGCGCGAGCGACGTCTTGCCGCACCCCTGAGGACCGACGAGGAGAAAGGCCGGCACGGTTTCGTGCGCGGCCAGAGAGAGTTCGAAGATTTCGTCAAGGTAGGTGATGACGCGACGCTGCCCGATGAGGCCGTACTTCTTGAACGGTGGTCTAGCCATTGCGGCGCCCCCCATCGTTGTCCGGACCGCGCAGTGCAGCCGCGCGTTCTTTTCTGCTGTTGGTTGCGGCTTCGAGGTCCATGCGAAAGAACTCGGGTCCGATCAACACTTCGCGGTAAACCCATGCCGCGCACACGCAGCCGCTGTACCGTTGCGGAGCGATTGGCGGCGGCAGCGGACGAAACGCGCGCGCCTTCTGCTGCCCGGAGGTAACCCGCAGGATCATCGGAGCACCGGTTGGCAACGTATTGACTGCGCGCATCAACTGCTTCCAGGCGATTTCAGCGTTCGGGTGGGCGCGCTCGATCCAAGCGTTCGTCAGTGATGCCCACGTTTTAATCGTCCCGTACGGCGTGCTGTCGAGGAGCTCACCAAGTGTCTTGTAGTTGTAGAACCGACGATGCTCCGGGAATCTGCAGATGGGGCAGTGGGCGGCGGGCGGTTCAGCGTGTGCGAGGAAGGCGCTCACCTATGCCTCCTCTTCCGTCGATGCAGCCGGGCGGACGGCCAGGACATGCTTGTCGACAGCGATCGAGAAGTCCGCGATCGTGTCGTCCGAGACGGTAAACCGCTGCCTGATGATGATTTGAACTGCAGGTGCTGCGAGACTGTGCGTATCATTGATGCTCGTGTTTTCGGCCTTCGGGATGACCACGTTTTCCTCCTAACACCCGGCGGTCTCGCGAGGTGCAGGACCCGTCTTAGAGATCCAAAATGGCCGGAAAATCGCGCAAAGATGCGCGTCAGGTGACGCAGGACGAATCGCCGCTCGCGGGCGCTGACGCGGGGAAATCACGTCAGGTGACGGAGATTTCGGCGGAACGCGCCGCTTCGATGGTGCAGCGCGTGTGGACCGCGCTCGGCGAGCAGTGGCTAATCCCGTACGTCCCGAACACCACGTCGGTGCTCGTCGACGAGACGATTGCAACGCGAACGCCGCTTGCGTCCGCACGTCATGCATTCTTCGAATTGATCGGCGACCGCTTGTGCGATGCCGCACGCATGGGAAGCAGGGAAACCGTCATCAACTGGGAAGAGGCGAATAGATACGCCGAGCTGCGCTCCGGAAAGAGTCTGTCGGAATCGAACTTCGTTAAGTCGATCAGCTTGTGGCGGAAGGGACAGACCGGATCGCAGAACGCGAAAGCCATCGAGCCCGTGAACGGCTGGTTGCCGATCACGAGCAGCCAGCGAGAGCGCGCGGAAGTTCAAATTGTTGCTCCACGCAACATGTCGCACGCGATGACCACGAAAGTGATCGTCAACCTGTTGCAGGAGAGTGGGGCGACGTACAGGATCAGGCAGCCCGAGGGCCGGCTCCCCACCCCAACCGGCGTGGCCGTGGAGGCGGCCGACGCGACGGCACGCGCCCGAGCCGTGGAAGATGCGAGCAGCGCCGACCGCCTGCACGCAGAAGCCCGGACGCTCGAGCGGCGCGGGCATCGCGAGATTGCGTCGAGCCTTCGGAAACTCGCTCGTTCGCTCTACCGCGCCGCGCGCGAACACCGCATCATCGCCGTGCTACTGGCCGTCTTCTTCGTCAGCAGCGCTTTGTATGCGATTCCAACCGTGCGACGCGGAGTCCGCACGGTGATCAGAGAAGTGCGGCACTACTTCGTGAAGCGCGTTCTGTTGCAGTTGCGCGACTTTACACGTCTCGCGCAGGTCCGAGGGACGATTGTCGTCCGCCAAGCTGACGATGTTGTACACCTCACATCACGGCCATTAACCGCGCGGTTGAGGGGAAAGGCGGTCACGACGGTATGGATGCGGTTCGGGGTGGTGCCGCCGATGCTCATTCATCGGCCATCGGAAGATGTGTATTCCGGCACCTCTTGGGATATCCCGGTTGATGAAATTGACGACCAAGGAATCGTCGTGCTGGCGCTCTTGGCCGACGCGCGGGACGTGCAAGATCCTGCACGGTCCGTTCGCGACGAGGATGTGCAAGCCGACTACATCGGACTCCGCCGCGTGGATGATCGCATCGAGGTCTTCGATGTCGATACGCTCGTGCCGCCTCCGCGACCGCCGAAAGACCAGCACGCGCTTCGCGGGCTCGTCTTCGACGTTCCGGCGAGGAACTGATCCGGGACATGACGGCGGTGGATCGCAGCTGCATGCGTGACGAGCCATCGTGGCGACCGCTGACGCGCAGAGATCTTGGTGTAGCGGCATCGATCAGCGACGTCATCGGGGCTGGCGTCGCCGAGCACCCGTCCGTTGCCGGAGCGATTCGACGCGCAGATAACGCCCTCTTCTTTTCCGATACCGGTGGCGACCATCAGCGCGCAAGCCACCGCGCGCACGCATACCTGGTCGTCGAACCCCAATCTGTTCACCTCTGGCGGGAAGCATGGAAGCCGCTCCGCGGAACATTGCTGCGCGACCAACGTCGCATGTCGTACGTGCGTCTCGGCGATCGGCGGCGAGGGGAGGCGCTCGACGGATTTCTCCGCGTGACTCAGCACCTCGTCGGCTTTGTCGTCGTGATACTGATCGACAAGCGTCAGAAGCTGTTCGCTGGTGACGATGCTCCTGACGAATTCCAGCACTGGAAGAGCAAGGCGTTCGAGCGGCTCCTGACCACGACGCACTTGCTCAGCATCCTTCTCTCGGGGCTTACGCGAGAGAGGCAGGACATCCTATGGACTTCCGACGAAGACGATATCGCGCCGAACGATGCGCGGATGTGGGACGTCTGTGATGTGGTCGGTCGCGTATCGGCCCACTATCTCGATCATGACCTTGGGCATTTCCGGTTCGCCACGACGAAATCGGATGACGGGAGCCGCGAACTGGAGGATCTGGTGGCAATCCCGGACCTCGCAGCGGGTTGTCTGGCCGAGGTTTCCGCATCGTATCGGCACCTTGGCGCGACACTGTCGCCGAACCTCGTCCTCCCCGTTCCCGCCGCGCTTCCACCGAAGGCAGCGCGCCTCCTTCGATGGATAACCGAGTCCAGCGGCGGCCTGCGCCACATCGTCGTCAGTGTCGACCCCAACGAACCGGCGTCAAAGTTCGTCGTCCGACGCCTCGCCTTTACGACGAACTAACCGGGGACTTTCCCCTTCACTGCGGCTACGAAGTGCAGCTGATGGTTCTGGCGGAGCTTCGGCACGCGTTCGCGCGGCCCGAGACCTGTCACGGTAATCCGACCCTCGGTTCTCCAAGCGGTGATCCAGTCCTTCAAGTCGCCTTCCCACACCAGCGGGTACGTAAGGGCTGCGCGCCATGCATCGTCGTAGACAAGCGTGCCGCGTTTGGACAGAAGCGACGCGACAAGCGACTGCGCCGCCGTGGTGTAGCGGTCGCGCAGCATCTTGTAGTGCTTCGGAACGATCACATCGATCGGACCGAATAAATCTCCCTGCGTCTTGTCTGTGCGCCGCCTTCGAATGGCAGCCGCCTCTTGTGCCTCAAGCATCGCTTTCATCGCCGACTTCTCGACGCCTTTGAACACCTGGAGGCCGACGATATTGCGAGTGGCGTAGATGAGATGAAAGGCCGTCCGGCTGATCTCGGGGTCAAGAACGATTGCAGCTGCGACGTGCGGGAACTTGCCGCGCGCTTTCAAGTTCTGAAAGTACTCGCCGATGAGTGAGTCCTCTTTGTCCTGCTGCGTCTTGCCCTGCACGCGGTTCAGGAATCCGGCCGACCCAAACATCCGCGTGAAGCTTTCCTGCGTCTCTTCCTGCGGTGACTCGATGAACCGGCGGATGTGGCTCGTCATGAAGTTGATCAGCGTCTCGATAGGGTTGAGCTGGAGCAACGGCGCAATCGTCTCCATCGCGAAGCCGGTCCAGCCCGTCGGGTCGATGAACACGAAGGGAAAGTTTCGCGTGCCGCCTCCCTTGATGAACGCGATGACATCGGCGATGTGAGCCTCAAATTCGCCGTGAATCGGTTCGACCACCGCGTCGGGTACTGCGTCGCAGAACGCTTTCAGTTTCGCGTACGCCTCGGCGTCTTTCTCGACAAAGAGGCACCGGAGATGGATCTTGCGACCAGCCGCGGCGTGCGTATCGCGTGCTTTCCGAAGCTCTTCCAGCGCGATGGAGAACGATGCGTCGCTCAGGTCGTCCGAGACTGCGTTCCATGGCCCGGAGAAGCCGTCGACGTACGTGAGGGTGTCGCAGAAGGTCCCGACCTTGTGTGCCCACGCGCTAACGTACTGCCGCAGGATGATGTGCTTGACGAGCGTCTGCTCGCGCCCCTCGTACGCGCTCTTGTCGGCCACGTTCGCCTCACTGAAGATCGAACGAGGTTCGGAAGGTGCTGATCGCGCCGAGGCGCTCGGCGCGCGGCAGGATGCTGGCGGTAACCGCCGGTGGGAACTCGTCGTAAGTCCGGCCATCGAGCTCGCGGCCGGCGGCCTTCTTCCGCACGCCGCCCCATTGTTTGAAGAAGAAGGGCACGCGCGCGTGCGTGCAGAGATCACGAACGGACGTCACCCATGCACGCTGCAGAGGGCGAGCACCCGGCCCGCTTTCGCCGCCGACGATGACCCAGGAAATGCCGTTGAGATCGAACGTGCCCAAGTCTTCAAGGAGCGGTTCAACGGAAAGGAAGCGGACGGCGGCGGGTGCTGTGCGGAGATGTTCGACGCGCGGCAGGCCGCTCTTACGGTTCTCGACGCTCACGCCCCACCAAATGTTCGGCAGCGTCGCTGCGAAGGCGAGCTTCGACTTCAACATCTCCGCGAGGCGATCGGCCCTCTTCGTCAACACCTGAAACGTGTGCCAGTGGCAGAACTGCATCACCTTCGCGACCTCGACGATGTAGTCATCGGGAACGGCTTGATGAAACAGATCACTCATCGAGTTGACGAACACCATCTTCGGTGAGGGCCACCGGAGCGGCTCGGCGAGCTTCTCGGGAACGAGCCGGAGATCGAAACCGAATTCGTACGGATGTCCAGGCACGCCGCGAAACCGCTCCGCGAACGTTTCGGCGTAGCACCTTCTGCAGCCGTCACTGATCTTCGTGCAGCCGCGCACCGGGTTCCACGTCGCGTCGGTCCATTCGATACTTGAGTGGTCGCTCATGACAGTCATGATGCCGCAGGCGCGACCGCACCGACAATTGGGCAGTCGAACACCGTGTTGATCGGCGTTGATGCGAGGGCGCCGGCGACGTGGTCGCAGACGATCCTGCGTCCGCCGTGGGCAACAAACGGTTCGACCTTAAAAAAACCTTAATTCCGACGGGTTTTGCGCTGCGCCTCAAACACCAACGGCCAGCGTAAGCGCTGGCCGTTGTGTAAGTTGCATTTGGTTGCGGGGGCAGGATTTGAACCTGCGACCTTTGGGTTATGAGCCCAACGAGCTACCAGACTGCTCCACCCCGCGACATGGTGGGAACGCTGAGAGGGGCGCGATGATCGCATCGGCTCGCTCCCGCGTCAAGGACCCTGCACAACTTTCCGGCACCGCTTCATATTTCACTCGGGTTCGCCACCACGCCGGCGAGGCCGCCGACGCCCCACTGAGTGACGAGCACGCGAGGGCCGCTGAGAGCCGGCGCCACACACGCGGAATGACCGGACCCACGATTTCAGTTCCCAAACGAACGGAGGCTCGAAGCACACATGTACGATGAAATGATCGTCGCGCCGATGCGCGCGGAGCTCACGCAGCTCGGTATCCAGGAGACCCGCACGGCCGCGGACGTCGACGCTGTCCTCGGCGAGAAGAAGGGGACGGTGCTCGTCGTCGTCAACTCGGTTTGCGGTTGCGCCGCTGGGATGGCTCGTCCGGCCGTCGCGCTCGCCCTGCAGCACGGAACGCTGCCCGACAAGATGATCACGGTTTTCGCCGGCAACGACGTCGAGGCGGCACAGCGCGCTCGCTCGTATTTCACCGGCTACCGGCCGTCGTCGCCGTCGATCGCGCTCATGCGCGATGGCGAGGTGGTGAAGATGGTGGAGCGCTGGCAGATCGAAGGACGCCAGCCGTGGGACATCGCGGCCGAGCTGACCGCGGCGTTCGACCAGTTTTGCGCGAAGGAAAGTGTAGGGGCGAGCGCTTAGTTTGGCCTCGGGTGGCGCGGGCTTCCAGCCCGCGTCCGCCCGCCCGGCGCAGGCTAGAAAGCCTGCGCCACACCAAGGAAGCCCGCCGTTTGGCGGGCTTCTTGTTTGTGCAGGCTCCCATGACGGACTTCGAGGACCGGGTGCGGCGGATGGCGCGGGAGGCGATGACGGAGATCGGACGCGATCCTTCCGAGATCGCGGACGTGGTCGAGCCGCCGGGCGCGGACTATTGCGTGATCGCGTTCGCCGCGGAGGGGGTCAAACCGATCGAGGTTTCGAAGCCTCTCGGCGCCGGCGAGTCGCAGGAGCTCGACGAGATCCGTCGGGCGTTGCAGTATCGGTTTCGAACTTAGCCGGATCGGCCGGCACGTAGAACGACCGCCCGCGCACGTTCTCGTCGACGACGAGTCCCTGCTGCAAGGGCGGAAACGCGCGCTGCTCGCAGTCGAGACGCTCGCAGAGGCGGCACGTCGTTCCGATTGGTACGGCTGCTTCCAGGTTGTCGAGGTCGTAGCCGTCGGCGTAGACGATCTTCCGCGCGTCGGGCACGGGGCAGCCGATGCCCACCGCCATGAGCGCGTCGCCCGCCGCGAAGCCGAAGCTCTTCCGGATCGTGCGCGCGACGCAAAAGTACGCGGTGCCGTCGGGCATCTTCGAGAGTTGCGTGCGGATGCGGCTCGGCGTCAGGAACGCGGCGTGGACATCCCATCGCGGACACGAGCCGGAGAAGCGCGCGAAGCGGATGCCGGTGCCGCTGAATCGCTTCGAGATGTTCCCCGCGATGTCGACGCGGACGAAATGAAACGAGACGCCGGACGCGCCGGGCTTGCGGAGCGTGGTGAGGCGATGGCATACCTGCTCCCAGCTCGCGGTGTAGTGATGCTGCAGGAGCTCGATGTCGTACCGGACGTCTTCCGCGGTACGGAGGAACTCGTCGTACGGCATCAGTAGCGCCGCTGCGAAGTAGTTTGCGAGCGCGATGCGGCAGAGCTTCACCGACTCACCGGTCGTCAGCAGGTTCGATGAACGCTCGATGATCGTTTCGATGACGCGCGCCGCCTCGATGAATCCGAGCTGGTGCGCGACCTGGAACTGGCGGCTCCACGGCGGCAGCACCTCGGAGAGCGCGAGCACTCTGCGGTCTTTGTCATACCGGCGCACGGCAGCGCGGTCGCGGCTCACCGGCGTCAGCTCGATCTCGATACCGTGCCTGGCGCGGAGGTAGCCGGTCATCGACTGGTAGAGGTCGCGCCGGTCGAACCGCGCGGTTCGCGTCAGCTCCTCGGCCGCCGTCTCGAGGTCGGGGAAGTAGTTGATGTGGTGCTGGATGACGTCGCTCACCTCCTCGGACGGGAGGTGGGCAGGGTTCACGCCGAGGAAGTCGCGGCCGTCGAAGAGCTTCGCGGCGAGGGCGCGGGTCTGGTCGGCGGAGCTGCGATAGGCGTGGTAGAGCGCGAGGACCGCTCGCGCGGCGCCCGCGTTCTCGGCGAGCTCGCGGAGGTCGCCGGTGGTGATGGAGTGCTCCTCGAATAGCGGATCGCCGAACATCTCCTGGAGGTCGCCGGCGAGACGCGACGCGTTGTCGTCCGCAAACGAGACAAGATCGACCTTGAACGTCTGGGCGACTTTCACCAGCAGGTGCGCCGGGAGAGGACGCTGGTTGTGCTCGATGAGATTGAGGTAGCTCGGGGAGATCTCCAGCGTCGCCGCGAGGTCGGTCTGGGTGAGACCTTCTTTCCTACGGAGCGAGCGGACCTTGGCGCCGAGTTTGAACTGAGTGTTCATGGCGATTGTGGCCTTCCTGCTGGGACTTTACACCTCTTAACATCTTTACATCAGGTCTTTTACAAACCACGACAGGGTAACTTACTGTTCAGCCGCAATTTGTTGACTTTGGCAAAGCGCGTGCTCATCTTTACATCGTGACAGTCGACATTATGGTGCCGCACCTCGATGAGATCCTGACCCCGGAGGCGGTGACCTTCGTGACGATGCTCGAACGCGAGTTCGGGCAGCGGCGAAGCGAACTGCTGGCGAAGCGGGAGGAGCGGAAGAAGCGCCTCGATGCGGGCGAGCTCCCCGACTTCCTGCCGGACACGCGCGAGATCCGCGAGAGCGACTGGAAGGTGGCGCCGATCCCGCGCGATCTGCTCGACCGCCGCGTCGAGATCACCGGCCCGGTCGACCGGAAGATGATCATCAACGCGCTCAACTCCGGCGCGAGCGTCTTCATGGCCGACTTCGAAGACGCGAATGCGCCGACGTGGGCGAATAACATCGATGGCCAGTACAACCTCCGCGACGCCGTCCGCCGCACGATCAGCTTCACGTCCGGCGCGAAGGAGTACCGGCTCAACGACGTCACCGCGACGCTGCTCGTCCGCCCGCGCGGTTGGCACCTCGTCGAGGAGCATTTCCAAGTCGACGGCAAGCCGGTCAGCGCGTCGATCTTCGACTTCGCGGTGTACTTCTTTCACAACGCCAGGGAAGCGATCGCGCGCGGCACGGGGCCGTACTTCTATCTGCCGAAGATGGAGTCGCACCTCGAGGCGCGGCTCTGGAACGATGTCTTCGTCCGGGCGCAGCGCGAGCTCGGCATCCCGAATGGCTCGATCCGCGCCACGGTGCTGATCGAGACGATCCTGGCGTCGTTCGAGATGCACGAGATCCTCTACGAGCTGCGCGACCACTCGGCGGGGCTCAACTGCGGCCGGTGGGACTACATCTTTTCCTTCATCAAGAAGTTCCGGTCGCGGCGCGACTTCGTCACGCCCGACCGCGTGCAGATCACGATGGACAAGGCGTTCCTCGCCGCGTACGTCGACCTGCTGATCCGGACGTGCCACCGCCGCGGGATTCACGCGATGGGCGGCATGGCGGCGCAGATTCCGATCAAGAGCGATCCCGACGCGAATGCGGCGGCGATGGCGAAGGTGGAAGCCGACAAGCTGCGCGAGGTGCTCGCGGGCCACGACGGAACTTGGGTGGCGCATCCGGGGCTGGTTCCGGTGGCGAAGGCGATTTTCGACGAGCACATGCCGGGGGGGAATCAAATCGACAAGAACGCCGACAGCAATGTCGGCGCTCCACAGAGTCGCGATCTGCTGCGGCTGCCGGAAGGGCAGATCACGGAGCGCGGGGTGCGGCAGAACATCAACGTCGGCATCCTCTATCTGGAGGCGTGGCTCGGCGGTCTCGGCTGCGTGCCGCTCTATAACCTGATGGAAGACGCGGCGACCGCGGAGATCTCGCGGACGCAGCTGTGGCAGTGGATCCACCACGAGGCGACGCTCGACGACGGACGCACGATCGACGAGGCGATGTACCGGCAGATCCGCGACGAGGAGCTGAAGTCGATCGGATTCCGGCCGCACATCGAGGAGGCGGTCGAGATTTTCGACCGTCTGATTCTCAGCGACGAGCTGGCGGATTTTCTGACGCTGCCGGCGTACGACGAATTATTGCGAATCGAACAAGGAGCTTGAACCATGGCCCGACTGAAAGCTGTTCGTAATCTCGAACGCGAATGGGAAAACGACGATCGCTGGGATGGGATCGTCCGCGATTACTCGGCCGATGACGTCGAGCGGCTGCGCGGCTCGATCGAGATCAAGTACACGCTCGCCGAGATGGGGGCGGAGCGGCTGTGGCGTCTCCTTCATGAGGAGCCGCATGTCTCCGCGCTCGGCGCGCTGACGGGCAACCAGGCGATCCAGCAGGTGCGCGCCGGCCTGAAGGCGATCTATCTCAGCGGATGGCAGGTCGCGGCCGATGCGAATCTCGCGGGCCAGATGTACCCCGATCAGTCGCTCTACCCGGCGAACTCGGTGCCGCAGGTGGTCAAGCGGATCAATCAGGCGCTGCAGCGCGCCGATCAGATCGACCACAGCGAAGGGAAGAACGACACGCATTGGTTCGCGCCGATCGTGGCGGATGCGGAGGCAGGCTTCGGCGGCTGTCTCAACGCTTTCGAGCTGATGAAGATGATGATCGAGTCGGGTGCCGCCGCTGTGCACTTCGAGGACCAGTTGGCGTCCGAGAAGAAGTGCGGACACCTCGGCGGGAAGGTTCTCGTCCCGACCTCGCAGTTCATCCGTACGTTGCAGTCGGCGCGCCTCGCGGCCGACGTCTGCGGCGTGCCGACGCTGCTCATCGCGCGCACCGACGCGAACTCGGCAACGCTCCTCACCAGCGACATCGACGAGCGCGATCATCCGTTCCTCACCGGCGAGCGGACGAGCGAGGGTTTCTTCATGATCAAGAACGGCGTCGAGGCGGCGATCGCACGCGCGCTCGCGTACGCGCCGTACGCCGATCTGCTGTGGATGGAGACGTCGACGCCCGACATCGAAGAGGCGCGGCGCTTCGCCGACGCGGTGCACGCGCAATTCCCCGGGAAGCTGCTCGCGTACAACTGCTCGCCGTCGTTCAACTGGGCGAAGAAGCTGTCGGAGGACGAGATTGCGAGCTTCCAGCGCGAGCTTGGCGAGATGGGCTACAAGTTCCTCTTCGTCACGCTCGCCGGCTTCCACGCGCTGAACTACTCGATGTACCAGCTCGCGCGCGAGTACACGGCCGAAGGGATGACGGCGTACTCCCGGCTGCAGCAGGCGGAGTTCGCGGCCGAGGAGCACGGCTACACGGCGACCAAACACCAGCACGAGGTGGGGACGGGGTACTTCGACGAGGTCATCAAGGTGATCTCGCAGGGACAGGCATCGACGACGGCACTCGACAACTCGACAGAGTCAGCGCAGTTCGGCGCTCACTGAGGAGAAGACGATGGACGACATGCGCGACTTCACGATCGACGACGACCGCGAATGGCAGATCCCGGACGACGAGCGAGAGTACTCGACGTCGTCCGAGGATGAAGTGCCGTTTCATATACCGCGGGACTAGCGCTACTTCCGCGCGATCGTCCCGCCTTCGCCGCTGAGCGCTCGCGAGGTTTCCACGAGGCGGAGCAGCTCTTCGCGGGTGCCGTCGAGATCGACGCCGCGGGACGCGCGGGCGAGGGCGGCGACGTCGGCATAGCTCGCGGTTCCCTTGTGCGGCGATTTGCGGAGGAGCATCGCGAACTCGGCGACGGCGGCGGCGAACTGCATGTCGGCCGATGCGGCGTAGGCGCTCGTGCCGCTGTCGGTCGCGGAGGCCGCCACGAGCTTGGACGTCTCGCCCTTCGGGTCCTTGTAGCGTAGCTTGATGGAGGCCATCGGTCCCGCCGATGGTGCGCTCGCGGCCGGGACGATTTCGTACAGCGCCGTCACAGAGTGTCCGGCACCGAGCTCGCCCGCGTCTTTCGTGTCGTCTTCGAAGTCCTTGTTGGCGAGCGCGCGATCTTCGTAGCCGAGCTGCCGGTATGACGCGACACGCGAGCGATCGAACTCGACCTGCACTTTCACGTCCTTCGCGATCGTCACGAGCGTGCCGGTCAGCTCACGCTCGAAGACCTTCTTCGCCTCGTTCATCGAGTCGAGGTAGGCGTACTGGCCGTTGCCTTTGTCGGCGAGCGTCTCGAGAACGGAGTCGCGGTAGTTGTCGTCGCCGACGCCGATGGTCGTGAGGTACACGCCGCTCTTCCGCTTCTCCTCGATGAACGTCTCGAGGTCCTTGATCGACGAGATGCCGACGTTGAAGTCGCCGTCGGTGGCGAGGATGACTCGGTTGTTGCCGTCGGCCTTGAAGTTGTCTTTCGCGACTTTGTACGCCAGCTCGATTCCTTCGCCGCCGGCGGTCGAGCCGCCAGCGCTCAGGCGGCCCAGGGCCGCGAGGATCGTCGCCTTGTCGGCGCCCGACGTCGGAGGGAGTACGAGCCCCGCGTTGCCCGCGTAGACCACGATCGAGACGGTGTCTTCGGCGCGGAGTTTGTCCACCAGCAGCCGGAACGCCGACTGGATCAGCGGCAACCGGTCGGGCGGCGACATCGAGCCGCTGACGTCGAGCAGGAACACGAGGTTGTTCGGCGCCATCTTCCACTCGTCGAGGTTCCGTCCCTGGATTCCAATCCGCATCAACCGATGCATCGGATCCCACGGGCATCCCGCCACCTCGGCCGTGATCGAGAACGGATCGGCCGCGGATGGCTGCGGGTACGAGTACGCGAAGTAGTTCACCATCTCCTCGAGCCGCACGGCGTCGGGAGGAGGGAGCTGGTTGTTCGAGAGCATGCGCCGCACGTTCGCGTACGACGCGCGATCGACATCGATCGCGAAGGTGGTCGTCGCCTCCTTGCGCGCGTCGACGAAGGCGTGCTCCGCGATTGGCGAGTATTGGTCCGCCACCGCGAGACGAGGCTCCAGAGTGGGAGGGGGAGCGCCGGCATAGCCCATCACGGAGTGCTGCGCGTTCAGCAGAGGTGCTTCCGCCGTGACGGTGATGGATTCGCTGGCGGCGGGGTTGAGGGTTCCGACGACGTTGAAGCGCCCCGTCGGCGCGACCCGTACGCCACGCGCCGCTTTGCTGAATCCCGAGAGCTCGAAGTGGAGCATGTACGACCCGGCTGGAACCGAGGTGAAGCGATAGTTCCCTCGGGCGTCCGTGATGGCGTCCCGCGAAGCGCCATCCGCCGCCACGAGCGTGACAGTCACCCCGGGCAAGGCTGAGCCGTCCTTTGCCTGGGCGAAGCCGCTCACTTCCGCGCCGCCGGTGAGCGGCAGCGCATGCGCCGGTTCTTTTTGCACGCTCCTGCATGAGATCCCGAGGAGCAGGAATCCGGAGAGAATCGCTGCGAGGCCTTTCATGGTCTCCTCCTTTCAATGAGGACCACCTCGCTGCATGCGCGGCGCCTCGCAGGTTGGACGCCTAAGTCGAGAAAAGAGAACCACGAAGGAAACGTTTCGGACCCGAAACATCGACGCGGATGGATTTCGACGACAAAAAAGTGGAAGGCGTTACGCGTTACTCGCGGCTCCGAGTAACGAATAACGAGTAACGGCTCCTAAAACACCATGTCGTGATCCGCGAGCCCGAAGTAGTGCCCTAACTCGTGGATGACGGTTTCGCGGATCTGGCTCACGATCTGGGCTCGCGTGTGGGCGACGCGGAGGATCGGGCCGCGGAAGATCGCGACCTGGTCAGGGAGGAGCGACATGTCGTGGGTGCGGTGCGTCATCGGGACGCCGCGGTAGAGGCCGAGGAGCTCGGCGCCGTGGTTGTAGGCGTCGTCGTCCATCGCTTCGAGATCGTGCTCCGTCGGCTCTTGCTCGACGACGACCACGATGTTGTCGAGGAGATCGGAGAAGCGGGGAGGCAGCTCGTCGAGTGCTTGCTCGACGAGCTGCTCGAATTCAGTGGTAGTTACCAACCCGGCGTGATGTTGAAGCCGTAGACGATGTTCTTCTGCGGGCGCTGGAACGGTTTGGCGGCGTAGATCTCGATCGGGATGTAGCTGAGGAGGATGCGGAGGCCGACGCCGGCACTGACGACCGGAACGAGCGTCGACGTCGCGTCGCGCTTGAAGTTGAACTTCGGCGTCTGGTGCGCTGTCCACGCCTCGCCGGCGTCGACGAACGCTTCCATCTCGGTCGGAACCGCGGGGGCGTTGATCAGGCCGTACTCCTTCGTCCCGAGGAGGGGCGCGCGGACCTCGATGCTCGCGGCGGCGACGCGCGATCCGACCAGGCGGTCGTACACCGGACACGGGTCTGTCGGCGTCGCGACGCACTCGCCGAGGCTCACCGAGTCGTACCCGCGGACCAGGTATGAATAGCCGAGGTCGATCGGCGAGAGGATGTTGAAGTTGTCGCTATCGCGGCCGTAGCGGCCGTAGTGGAGACCGCGCACGGCGAGCGTCACCGGCTTGAAGAAGAAGTAGTGCCGGTAGTCGGCGAGCGCCGTCTCGAAGCGGAGGTCGCCCGACATGGCGTCGGCCTCATAGCGGTAGCGCGTGCCGCGCACCGGCGAGACGAACCCGAACACCGAGCTGTCGCCGACGAACGCCACCGAGGTCTTGAGAAGGCTCACCGAGAAGCCGCCCGGCAACCGCGTGCGCGTGTCGGAGATGACCGTATCGCCGACAACGGCGAGCTCCTCGAGCTCGGCTTTCAGCGCGTAGCGTTCGATACCGCCGGATACTTCGAACCGTCGCGTGGAGTTCAACGGATACTGCGCGAGCAGCGAGCCGTCATCGATCGTCTCGGTGAGCTGGAACTCCTGGTAGATGTCGGCGAGCTGGCCATTGACGAAGTCCTGCCGGAAGCCCGGCGTCAGCGAGACGTACGGAATGTGCGTCACGTCGGCGCCCCAATTGAAGCGGTGCTGCTGGTTCAGATAGAAGACTTCGCCGCCGATCTGATCGGCGATGGTGCCGACGCCCGTGCCGGTGCCGAGGAGGGTGAAGCCGACGTTTTGCTCGCCGAGGATGTCGGTGTAGTAGGCGGAGACGCTGCCGCCGACGCCGACGCCGAACTGGCTGACACCCGCGCCGATGGTCGGAGGTCCGATGTACGCGACGTGGAGGCCCGGCTTGTACTTCGTCTCATGGAACACGGTATTCGCCGGCAGCAGCCCCTCGGACGGCTTGCTGAGATACGCCGTGATCTCGGAGCCGGTCGCACGGAGCGGCGGAAGTACGGCGGCGCGCGCGGTCTCGTTCGGCGCGGGCGATTGCGCGGCGGAAACGACGGTTCCCTGGGGCGCCGGCTGGAGCTGGTAGATGTTGTAGTCGTCGTCCTCGTAGAGCGAGAACGCGATCTGGCCCGTGCGGTTCGCGACCGAGAGCGCCGGCGACATCTCCGTGATGCCGGCGACGCCGGTCATCACGTTCGTGATCTTCTCGATGGTATTGCTGGCGAACGTGTAGCGGTAGACGTTGGGGACGCCCTCCGGATTCGCGATGAAGTAGAGCGAACGGCCGTCGGGCGCGTACTGCGGCGAGATGTGGCGCGTGTTCGAGAAGAGCGGCAGGAGGTGGACCTGTCCGCCGTCGAGATCGATCGTGGCGATCGTCATATCGCTGAAGTGGAGGAGCGCCGGATCGGCGCCCGCGCCACGGTCGGTGACGAACGCGATCTGCTTGCCGTCGGGCGACCACGCCGGCTGCATGTCGGCGTACTTGTCGTCCGTGAGCTGGCGGACCTCTTTGGTGTCGAGGTTGTAGAGGAATAGGTCCGTGACGCCGGTCTTCTGGCCGGAGATCGCGATGACGTTGCCGGCCGGCGACCACGCGATGTTCGTGATCGCGTCGATGCCGGGGACGCGAATCTGGTCGACGCGCCGCGATCCGACGTCGACGATCCCGAGGTAGTTGTCGCCCTTCTCGAACAGAACGACGGCCAGGCGTTGCGAATCAGGCGACCAAGTGCCGGCCGAATCGATGAATCGCAAGGCGTCGAAGTGTGCGTCGGTCGTCGCGGAGACGAGACGGCGGATGGTCTTGCCGGTATGCGCGTCGGCGAGGAAGAGATCGATGTCGAAGAGATCGCGCGTCGAGAGGAAGGCGATGTAGTTGCCGTCGGGGCTCAGCGCCGGACCGAGGTTGAGGTCCGCTCGCGTATTCAGCTTGCCGAGGAGCGGCGCGCCGAGGCGCGACGGACGGAGCGCGATGACCGGGTTGTACAGCTCGCGCGATGCCTCCTGCCAGTCGGCGAATACCTGCTTCGCGGAGAGGCCGAGAGTGCGGTCGAACGCCGGCTCGATGCCGACCAGTCCCGCGGCCAGGAAGTAGCGGACCACAGCCTCGTCGCCGAAGCGGCCGCCGATGTAGGCGAGGAGCGCTTCACCGTAGCGGTAGGGGAAGTAGCGCGGGTCGGTGGTGAGCTTGCGGAGATCGGGCAGGCGGTTGTGGAGCGTGGCGTCGCGGACCCACATCGAGGTGAGCGGATCGATGCGGCCTTTCGAGAAGTACTCCGCCATGCCTTCGACCAGCCACAGCGGGAGCTGGTCGAGGCTGAACCGGCGGCGGCTGGTGTTCTGCGACGCCGCGATGTCGTACTGGAAGACGTGGACGATCTCGTGGCCGAGGACGTGATCGTTCTCCGCGTAGTCGCCGGTGAGCGGCAACACGACGCGGTTCATGAACTCGTCGGTGAAGCCGCCGGTGCCCTCGCCGATGATCTCGCCGGTGGTGGTGGTCTGCTGGAAGTCGGCGGCGTTGGCGTAGAGGACGATCGGCTTCCGGGTGAAGGTGTGGTTGAAGGTGGTCGACAGGCGCGCGTACCAGCGCTCCGCCATGCGTCCGATGTCATTCACGACGTCGGCTTCTTCATCGTAGTAGTAGATGTCGAAGTGCTGGGTCTGAAGAACCTTGAAGTGGAACTTCTGCCACTGGACCTTGTTGCGCCCGAAGTACTGTGCCTCCGCTGCCGGCATCAGGGCGAGAGTGAAGGTGAGAACGAGGAGAATACGGACGACTTTGCGCATGCCTACCCTCGATTCGAATGGTTGCCAGCTGCGGCTAAGTTGCGGTCGCGGCTGCAAGTTCGCTGCCTTTACAAGATCAATTTTGACGAGGGCGCGTCGCGCAATGAGAGGCGCACGAAGCGCCCGGGCGTCGAGAGCATAACGCCCGAGGCCGCCTTTCGTGTAACGAATCTGTGTGCGTCCCTAGGAGAGAGCGGAGGTGTCTTATTTTCGGAGCAGTTTGAACGCGTGTCCCCACTGGCCGGTGCGGATGCCGTACACCACCCACGCCATGCACATCGGCTCAAGGTAGCGTGACGCCTCGATCCCGCCGAGGTCGGCGACTTCCCATCCCCAGGCCTCGGAAATCTGCGTCACGAGCTTCTTCGCGTCGGCGTCGTTGCCGCCGATGAACATGGTCGGAGGGCCGCCGGGGAACTGCGGGTCGATCATGTGGGCGTTGCCGACGGTGTTGAACGCCTTCACGACGCGCGCCTTCGGGAGCAAGCCCTGCACGCGCTCGCCGAGGGAGTCGTTGAAGCCGATCGAGAGCTGAGGGCCGCCGCTGGAGAAGTCCAGCGGGTTCGTGGCATCGATGATGACCTTGCCGTCGAAGTTGTCTGTCCCGGCCATCTCGATCGCGCTCGGCGTCCCTTCGCCGTGGGTCGCCAGCACGATGATGTCGCCGAATTGCGCGGCCTCGGCGAACGTGCCTGCCGAAGCGCCGTCACCCGCGCCGGCCACCCAGTCCTTCAGCTTCTCGGGACTGCGCGACCCGATCCGCACCGCATGACCGACTTTGAGGAACCCGCCCGCGAGGACTTTTCCGACGTCGCCCGAGCCAAGAACACCGACTTTGACCTTTTCCATGATTGCCTCACTTCACCGAACGTTCTTGTATACCTTGCCGCCGCGCATGACAAAGGCGACGTGCTCCAGCGCGCCGATGTCGGTGAGCGGGTTGCCGTCGACGGCGATCAGGTCGGCTTCGTAGCCGGGGGCGATCGTGCCGACGGTGTCGCCGAGGCGGAGCGACTCGGCGGAAAGCGAGGTGGCCGAGGTGATCGCGTCCATCGGGTTCTGTCCGCCGGTGCGGACGCGGTATTCGAGCTCCTGGAAGTTGCGGCCGTGCGCGCCAGCAACGGCATCGGTCCCGAACACGATCTTCAGTTTCGGCGTCTTCAGTCCCATCTTGAAGACGTTCAGCACCTTCGGTCCCGCCGAATGCATCGCCGCGAACCCTTCCTCGGTGTATCCCGGCGTCCCGAGGTAGCGCGACTTGTTCTCGAAGTAGTTGCGGAAGATGAGGTCGAGCTGCGGATCGAAGAACGTGCCGTGCTCCGCCATCAGGTCG
This sequence comes from Thermoanaerobaculia bacterium, assembly GCA_036488085.1. Classification (GTDB taxonomy): domain Bacteria; phylum Acidobacteriota; class Thermoanaerobaculia; order Gp7-AA8; family Gp7-AA8; genus DASXHZ01. The sequence goes on along the minus strand of DASXHZ010000060.1, from coordinate 25,066 downwards.
AGCTCCGGCTGGCCGATCAGGACACCGTGCTCGATCGACGAAGCGCCGGCGAGGACGGAGCGGCGGACGCTCTCGGGTCCGTGCGCGTGTACGACGACGCGGAGGTTGTGCTTCTTCGCCTCGTCGCAGATCGCGTTCATCTGTTCTTGTGACATCGTCGGTCCGCCGCCGGTACGGATGCTCTCCGACGCGAAGACTTTCACGAGGTCGGCGCCGTCAGCGGCGAGCTTGTCGACCGCGGCGCGCATCTGGTCCGGAGTGAGTTTGTTGTCCTCGATCGGCTCGTAGGCCGTGAGGATGCGCGGTCCCGGAATGACGCCGCGCGCGATCGCGTCGCGGACGGTCTTGTCGATCTCTGAGCCTAGCGACTGCACAGTCGTGATGCCGCCCTGCAGCGTCGCCCACGCGTTCTCATACGCATACAGCGCATACGCCTCGGGCGACTCGGAGTGATCGCTGTTGTCGGGATGCGACTTGCCGTCGGGACCGAAGTGCCAGTGGATGTGAACGTGCGTGTCGACGCCGCCCGGCATGAGCGTGCGGTTGCCAAGGTCGTAGTCGACGTGCGCCGGATGCGGGTCGATGCGGACGATTTTGTCCCCCTCGACGACGACGGCGGCGTTCGGCGTGACGTGGCCGCGGCCGTCGATGACGCGCGCTGCCTTGATGGAGATCGTGGTGGCCAAGAGCATGCTCAGCATCCGGCGAGTTTATTCGTTGAAGAGCGCTACTGCGCCGGCAATTGCGCGAAATGCGGGACAGATACGCCGATCTGCAGCCGGCAAACGCGGAGATGCCGGCCGTCGCTGGCGATCTGCGACCCGTACACGGCGAGTTGCAGTGCGCACACCTCCGTATGCGGGATGCATCTCGGCGTCTGCGCCGTGCAAACGGCGGGATGCCGGCTGCAGACGGCGGGATGCGGGCCTGCATCTCGGTGTCTACGGGCTGCAAACGGCGGGATGCAGGCTGCAGACGGCGGGTATTCAGGCCGCATCTGGGCGTCTGCGGGGTGCAGACGGCCGGATGCAGGTCGCATACGGCCGGTGTCCAGGCTGCATCTGGGCGTATGCGGGGTGCAGACGGCGAGATGCAGGCTGCATACGGCGGGTGTCCGGGCTGCATCTCGGCGTATGCGGGGTGCAGACGGCGGAATGCAGGCTGCATCTCGGCGTATACGGGGTGCAGACGGCGAGATGGAGGCTGCATCTCGATGTGTCCGCCCTCTGATACATTGCTCCCATGGCACACAAACCACAGACCGCAGACATCCTCAAGCAGGTCGTGCCGCCGTTGACCGTGTGGGCCGTCGAGGCGCTGCTCAAGCGGCCGCAGATTCAGAAGGCCGTGACCAAGATCGACAAGCGGGCGCGCAAGAACGTGGCGAAGAACCGGACCATGTTGGTCGCGGGCGTCGCCGCCATCGCCGCCGGGATCGGGTTGATCGCGACGGCGTCGTCGACGAAGAAGTGATCTTCTTCACAGGCTACCCCGGCTTCCTCGGGTCGGAGCTGCTGCCGCGGATCCTCCGCCGCGATCCCGAGGCTCGCGCGATCTGTCTCGTGCAGCCGAAGTTCATGCCGCTGGCGCGCGAGCGGGCGGCGTCGCTCGGTGACCGCGTCGAACTGATCGAAGGCGACATCACGGCACCGATTCGGATCGATCGCGACGACATCGTCCAGATCTACCACCTCGCCGCGATTTACGACCTCTCGGTGAGGCGCGAGGCCGGAGTGCGCGTGAACGTCGAAGGGACGAAGCACGTCCTCGAGTTCGCGAAGTCGCTTCCGGGCCTGCAGCGGCTTCACTACATCAGCACCTGTTACGTGAGCGGGCGCTATCCCGGCACGTTCACGGAGGACGACCTCGAGAAGGGGCAGACGTTCAACAACTATTACGAGGAGACGAAGTACCTCGCCGAGGTCGAGGTGCGCCACGCGATGAAAGAGGGATTGCGCGCGACGATCTACCGCCCCTCGGTCGTCGTCGGCGACTCGCAGAGCGGCGCCACGCAAAAGTACGACGGGCCGTATTTCGTCATGCAGTGGATCCTGCGGCAGCCGCGCATCGCCTTTCTCCCAGTCCTCGGCGGCGCGAAGCGCTACACGTTCAACGTCGTCCCCCGCGACTTCATCATCGATGCGATCGAGGCGCTCAGCGGTTCCGCCTCGTCGATCGGCAAGACGTACCACCTCGCCGATCCCGATCCGATGACCATCGACGAGACGATTGCGGCAGTCGCCTCCGCGACCGGCCACACGATCGTCCGCATCCCGCTGGCGAAGTGGATGGCGAAAGGCGCGCTCGACTACGTGCCCGGCGTCTATCGCCTGATGCGGATTCCCTCCGCCGCCGTCGACTACTTCGCGCAGCCGACGCGCTACGACGCCACGAACGCCACCCGCGACCTCGGCCCGCTCGGCATCCGCGTTCCGCGCTTCCGCGAGTACCTGCCGCGTCTGGTCGAGTTCGTTCGCGCGCACCCGGAGGTGAGCGCCTCAGGCATGTCATGAGCTTGATTTGTGTGTGGGGCCGGCTCTCAGCCGGCCCTGGGCCTGCTAATGGGCGACCCCTCACACCGTCACGAAAGGGCAAAGGTCGCGCTGTGCGAACATCCACGAAATCCGCCGTTGCGTAGCATCGTTGTCAAACCAGAAGGAGTCCCAAATGAAACGCCCGTTCCTCATAGCCGCTCTCGCCGTCGTCGTGGCGCTGCTCGTCATCGCCAACTCGCCGAAAGCCGCAACCAAGAGCGCGCCGGCGCTGCAGCCGGCGATCCATGGAGGGAAATCGATGTCGAACTACCACAAGCCGGCCGATGCCGAGCTGAAGAAAGAGCTCACCCCGCTGCAGTACAACGTCACCCAGAACGAAGGCACCGAGCAGCCCTTCCACAACGAGTATTGGGACAACCACAAGGACGGCATCTACGTCGACGTCGTCAGCGGCGAGGTCCTTTTCTCGTCGAAGGACAAGTTCGAGTCCGGCACCGGCTGGCCGAGCTTCACGCGTCCGCTGGAGCCGGCGAACGTCGTCACTCGCAGTGACCGGAAGATGTTCATGGCCCGTACCGAGGTCCGCTCCAAGCACGCCGACTCGCACCTCGGCCACGTGTTCGATGACGGCCCGGCGCCGACCGGACTGCGCTACTGCATGAACTCCGCGTCCATGCGTTTCATCCCGGTGGAGAACCTCGAGAAAGAGGGCTACGGCGACTACAAGAAGCTGTTCGAGGACAAGAAATGACGGAGACGGCGACACTGGCGGGCGGCTGCTTCTGGGGAGTCGAAGAGCTGATCCGCAAGCTGCCTGGCGTGGTCAATACGGAAGTCGGATACACCGGCGGTACGACCGAGCATCCGAAGTACGAGGACGTGAAGACCGGCCGTACTGGCCACGCCGAGTCGCTCGAGATCGAGTTCGATCCGGCGACGATCAGCTACGACCAGATCCTCGACCACTTCTTCCGCCTGCACGATCCGACCACGATCAACCAGCAGGGAAACGATCGCGGTACGCAGTACCGGTCGGTGATCTTCTATCACGACGAAAAACAGCGCGAAGCCGCGGAGCAGGCGAAGGTGCGCGCACAGGCGAAGTGGCCGCGCCCGATCGTCACCCAGATCGTCCCCGCATCCCAGTTCTGGATCGCCGAGGATTACCACCAGGATTACCTGCAGCGGATTCCGTGGGGATACAACTGTCACTACGTGAGGCCGTGAGTCGTTGTCACTGATTCGGCGGGGAGAGATGCCGGAAGCTGCGCAGCAGAAGTAGGTCGTAGACGACCTTGAGGCCGCCCGCTGCAACGAAGGGCACCCAGTCGTGCGCGCTGCCGACTAACGGAACCGCGAGGATCGGCGCGAGAGCTGCGCCGGTCGTTCGTGCGACGCCGGTGATCCCGGCGGCAGCCGTCCGTTCGGCCGGATCGACGACGGCCATGACGTACGACTGCCGCGTCGGTACGTCCATCTGCGAGATGGAGAAGCGCAGTAGCAGCACGGTGATCGCGAGGCCGAGGTTCGGCATGAACGGCACGAGGATCAGCAGGATGTTCGACGGGAGATGGGTGTACACCATCGTGTTCAGCAGGCCGAAGCGGCGCGCCAGTGATGACGCGGCGAGCGCGCTGACGCCGGCGAGCACGTTGGCACCGAAGAAGATCGCGCCGAGGGACGCGGGAGTCAGGCCGAAGCGCCGGTAGAACCACCACGCCAGGATCGACTGCACGACCAGGCCGCCGGCGAACGAGTCGATGGCGAATAGCCCGGAGAGTTTCGCCACGACGGCGCGCGATTTCTCCACGCTGAGGAAGCCCGCGGTGTCGTGGTGCTGCGCGTCGACGGCAGATGAGAGGCGCGTGAAGACGACCGCCATGAGGACGCCGATCGCGCCGTAGCCGAGGATGACGATCTGGTAACTGAGGCGCTCGGTGATCGCGCCCGCCGCCAGCGCCCCCATGGCGGTCGCGAACGACCCGCTGAGGTTGTACCAGGCGTAAAGGTGCGTGCGGTCGCGGTTCGGCGCCACATCGGCGAGCGCGACCTGTTCGACCGCGAGAAACGGTCCGACTTCGTTCCCGCTCGGGCTGATCACGCCGATTGTGGCGGCTATGAGCAGCAGCCAGAAATCATGCGTCACCGCAAACACGGCCGCCGCTGCCGCCATGAGGATCGCGCCGGCGATCAGCGTCCGCCGACGCCCCAGCCGATCCGCACGCGTCGTGAGAAACAGCGACACGATCACGTCGCCGATCAGCGTTAGCGTCAGCAGCAGCCCAATGCGCTGCGCCGGGATCCCGAGCCCTGCGAGGTACAGCACGAGCACCACCGACACCGCGCCATACGCGAACATCCGCATCGCCCGCGTGGCGAAGAGAAGCGCGATGTCGGTGCGCACCGGGGAAGGATATGTTGATTGCTAAGACCGGCTGTGCTCGATCGCGGATCGAACCTCGCGATCTGATAGGTCAGACTTCGTTCTCTTAGCGATCCGCCGCTGCAATTCGCGAAGTCCGGCGACTGCGCGCCGCACGCTCTCAGAAGCGCGGCTGTCTGGCTGTGCAGCTTTTTCCATTTGCCCGAATCTAGCAGCGGGTTATTCACGAGCAGAGAGAAGCGGGACACTCGATCCTCCGGAGCTGGCGGAGCGCCGAAGGCGCGTAGCGCATCGAAGGACCCGTTGCTGGAACGTACCGATCGTTTCAGCAAGGGGTCGTTCGCCGTCCTGCACTTCGCTCCGCCGGCTCAGGATGACAGACGCGGTGCTCCTCAATAATCCGAGTCCGAGCGGATGGCGACGAAAGTCAGCACGTCGCGTGACAGCGTCACGTCGCGCTCCTCGTCGGGAACGTCCCGGATCCCGCGGTACGACGACAACAGCGCGTCGCGGATGCCTCCGCGGTCGAGGTGAACGGTGCGGCGGACGGTGTCGTGGCCGACGAGGGTGAACTGCGACGCGAAGAGCGAGATCGTTCGCTCGACATGGTCCTGCTCGGGGCCGCCGCGGAGCTCGCGGAGGTCGTCGGCGGCGAGGATGGAGACGAGCAGGGTGCCGCCGTCGCGGAGGACGCGGCGGAACTCGCAGGGGTTCAGGCGGGCGTTGATCGACATCACGAGGTCGAACGAGCCGTCGGCGTAGGGGAGAAAGCGGTCGGCGTTGGCGACGACGAACGCGCAGTCGCGATGAGCGCGTGCCGCGGCGTCGATCGCGGGAACGGAGATATCGACGCCGTGCGCCTCACAGCCGAACTGCGCTCTCACCACGCCGAGGTAGTGGCCTTCGCCGCAGCCGGCATCCAGCAGGGCGGTGGGAGCGGAGACATGCGAGAGGTCGAGCGGGACGGCGTAGTGCTCCAGGAAGCGGCGCCGTGCGGCGACGACGTCCGCCGAGTCGCCCGGATTCCTCGCGCGGCGGTCCTGCGGCTGCAGCAGGTTGATGTAGCCGCTCCGCGCGATGTCGAACGAGTGGCCGCGCTCGCACACGACGCGAGCCGTCTCACGCGTGAGCGGCGCACGGCATTCGCGCACGGTGCAGAGGAGCGTGACCACGGCGCCACGAGTCTACAATCGACCGATGCGGTCCCGGCGCCTCGGCGTGCTTCTCGCGAGTGTGGTGGTGTACCTCATCCTCATCTCCCTCGCGTACCAGTTCGGGATGGCGCACTTCGAACGGAAGCCGCGGACGCTCCTGCAGGCGCTCGAGTGGGCGGCGGACACGTTCACGACCACCGGCTACGGCCGCGACACGACGTGGTCGCATCCGTTCATGATCGGGCTCGTGATGCTGGTGCAGTTTTCAGGGATGGTTGCAGCGCCGCTGATCATCGCGCTCTTCGTGCTGCCGTACTTTGCCGAACGATTCGAGGAGCGGCTTCCGCGCGCGGCCGACGCGAAGCTCGCGGAGCACGTCATCGTGTACCGCTACGGTCCGGCGGTCGAGATGCTGCTGCAGCGACTGCGCGACCGCGACGTGCCGACGCTCGTCGCCGAGACCGACGAGGAGCAGGCGCGGAACGCGATGGAACGCGGACAGCCGGTCGTCTTCAGCCGCAGCGACGACGACATCCTCGATGCTTGCAGAGTCACGGCGGCGCGCGCGCTCGTCGCGAACGGCCGCGACGAGGAGAACGCCGGCGTGATCCTGCGCGCGCGGCAGATGGGCTTCCGCGGCGAGGTCTTCGCGTTCGTCGAAGACCCGACGCATCGGAAGCCGATCGAGCTCGCCGGCGCGACCGCGAGCTATACGCCGCGGCACATCATCGCCGCCGCACTCGCGGCGCACGCGAGTGACGCGCTCAGTCCGCGATTGCCCGGGATCGAGGCGCTGCCGTCGCTGCAGCGCCGCGAGATCCGCGTCCCGGCGAACAGTCCGGCCGCGGGGAAGACGCTGCGCGACGCGGAGGTTGGCGCGAAGAGCGGCGCGGTCGTCGTCGGTCAATGGTGCGGGAGCCGGCTCGACACACGCTGCACCGCCGACATGCGCATCGAGCCGAATGGAGTGCTCGAGGTGGTCGGCGACGCCGAGAGCATCGCGCGCGCCCTCGCGGTCATCGGCGGCCCGCTTCTGCGCCAAAGCGGGCCGTTCCTCATCGCGGGCTTCGGTGAAGTCGGGCGCAAGGTACACGAGGTTCTTCGCGATGCGGGGGAAGAAGTGCGCGTCATTGAGCGGCGACAGGCGGCGGATGTCGACGTGGTCGGCGACGTGCTCGACTCCTCGGTGCTTGCGCGCGCCGGCATCAACGAGTCGCGCGGGATCGTGCTCGCGCTCGACAGCGATGACGCGACGCTCTTCGCGACAGTCATCGCACGCGACACCGCGCCCGACATCCCGGTGATCGCACGCGTGAATCACGCGCGGAACGTCGCGAACATCCATCGCGCCGGCGCCGACTTCGCGCTCTCGATCTCCGACATCTCCGGCGAGATGCTCTCCTCGCGCCTCCTCGGCCGCGCCACACGGCCGCGCGAGGAGCATCGCCGCGTCGAACGAATCGCCGCTTCGCGCTGGAGCGGGCTCTCCATTCATGATCTGCCGCTGCGAACGCATGGCTGTTCCGCGCTCGCTCTCGAGCGCGACGGCGAGTTGATCATCCGTCTCACGAGCGATCTGCACGTGAAGCCCGGCGATCTGCTGTGGGTCGCCGGGACGGCCGACGCGGTGCACAAGGTGGCTTGAAACGTAAGATGTCGCCATGCGGAGACTCGGCGTTGTCGGCGGCCTCGGACCGGAATCGACGATCGACTATTACAAGGCGCTCGTCGAGGTCTGGGGGCGCGAGCGAGCCGACGGCAGCTATCCGCCGCTGATCATCGATAGCCTCGACATCCAGAAAGGGATCGCGCTCGTCAGCGCGGGCGACATGGACGGACTCACGGAGTACCTCGTCGATTCCGTGCAGCGTCTCGCGCGGGGCGGCGCCGAGGTGGCGCTGATCTCGGCGAACACACCGCATCTGGTGTTCGATGGTGTACGCGCCGCATCGCCGATTCCGATGATCAGCATCGTCGAAGCGGCATCGCACGCCGCGGCGGCGCGCGGGATGAAGCGTGTCGCGCTCTTCGGGACCCGCTTCACGATGCAGTCATCGATCTATCCCGACGGCCTGCGCCGCGACGGCATCGAGATGATCGTGCCGTCCGAAGACGAGCAGGCGTTCATCCACGAGAAGTACCTCGGCGAGCTCGTGCCAGGCATATTCCGCGATGAGACGCGCGAGAAACTGATCGCGATCATCCACGCCATTCACGCACGCACCCCGATCGACGCGGTCATCCTCGGCGGCACCGAGCTTCCGCTCATCCTCCGCGAGCCTGAGTACGGCGGGGTGGCGATGCTCGACACGACGCGCATTCATGTCGAGGCGGCGGTACGTGCGATGCTCATTTGACTTGTTTTCAGGTAGTAGTTACCTGAACACAGGATAGAGCCGGCTCAATTCAAACGTAACGTATTGATCTGTAGCTCCATCGGCGTCGACTGAGTCACCAACAAGATCGGCGCATGCGGCGGGAGGAGGGGTCGTTAGCGTACAATCGCACGTACCACTGGAGGTACCATGCGTCAGCCTAGGATCGACACCGATATCAAGCCCGTATCCGAGTTTCGGGCCAATGCCGCGGAACTCATTGAGCAAGTCAAACGGAGTGGCCGTCCGCTTGTCCTCACACAGCGCGGGCAAGCCGCGGCGGTGCTCATCGATGTTGGCGGCTACACGCAACTTGTGGAAGAGCTCGAGTTGTTACGGGATGTCCGAACCGCCGTCAAGCAAATCGAGAAGGGCACGGGTATTTCAAATCGCGAAGCCAAGGCCCTCCTTCGCAAGCGATTTCGCAGTTGAGGGTCATCTGGTCGCCGCTCGCTGTTGAGCGAGCTTACGAAGAGGCGCGGTACATTGCGCAAGACAAGCCAGAGGCGGCGCTCAAGTGGCTCGACGGCTTGTTCAAAGTCACCGACCGCCTAGCGCGGTTCCCGAAATCAGGACGCGCCGTGCCGGAAATTGGGTCGGAGACGTTTCGCGAGGTCGTCTATCGCTCGCACCGAGTTGTCTATCGAATCGAGGCGTCGGTCGTTTCCATCCTCACCGTGCGCAGTTTCGCGCAACAGTTAGACCACGACGACCTGCAAGAATCTACCCCCTGAATCGAGAGACTTCGCTCTCGAACTCCTGGCCGCTGCGCACGAGGTTCTGCACCGTCGCGTTGAACTCACGGGCAATCGAGTCATTCTGCTGCGCGATGTCGAGCATGGTGCGGGAGGCGTCGGCGATGCGGTCGGTTTCGGTGAGCTGGCGATCGAGGAGGTCGCGCATGTTGCGCGCATCCTCGGCGATCTTCTCGAGCGCCACGGTGATGCCGCGGCCGGCCATCGACTGCTCGTCCGTTGCCGTCTTCACCTGCCCTGCGATCTCGCGGACTCGGTCCGCCTCCTGCGCGAGGAGCTGCGTGCCGCGCGCCTGTTCGCGCGTGGCGCGGTTGATCTCCGCGATGTGATCCGACATCCGCGACGTCACCTCGTGCAGATGGCGCGATGCCTTCGCCTGATCGTCGAGCGAGCGTGAGATCGTCGTCGCCATCTCCTGCGATCGCGCGGCGCTGCCGACGATCTTTTCCAGCGACGCGGCGGCGCGTTTCGCGAGCTCCACGTTCTCGCGCACCTTTTCGACGCCTTCGTGAACGCGGATCACCGCCTGCCGCGATCCGTTCTGGACCGCCTTGATGATCGTGGCGATCTCTTTCGTCGAGCCGCGCGTCCGCTCCGCGAGCTGCCGGATCTCGTCGGCGACGACCGTGAAGCCGGCGCCGTGCTCGCCGGCCTGCGCCGCGATGATCGCGGCGTTCAGCGCCAGGAGGTTCGTCCGGTTGGTCACCTCTTCGATGACGTTGAGGATTTGGCTGATCTGTCCGACGCTCCGCTGCAGCTCGTCGAGCGTCTCCGCGGTGCGGATGGTCAGTTCTTCGGAGGCATTGATCCCTTCGACGGTGCGGTTCACGGCCTCGCCGCCGGCCTGGGCGTCGATGGCGACGATCTGCGAGATGTCGGCGGTCTGTTGCGCCGTCTGGCGGAGCTGTTCGATCGTCGAATCCATCTCGCTGACGAACGACAGCGCCTCGTCCGCGATCCCGGCGAGGACGTCGGTGCGCTGCGACATCTCGCGCATCGACGCATTCATCTCCGTCGTCGACGACGACGTCTTCTCGACCGACTGGAAGAGGTACTCGGTGCTGCGCGCGACTTCCTCAGCCGAGGCTTGCATCTGGAGCGAGCGGCTCGAAGCGTCCTGCGTGAGGTCGGTGACGCCGTCGGCCGCGCCGAGGACCATGCTGATGCCGCCGCGCATGTTCTCGACGGCGAGGGACGAGTTCTCCGTGATCTCGGCTTGGTCACGGGCGCGGACGAGAAGCGACTCCGTGCCGCCGGTGATCACGCGCACGCCGTCGGTGATGATGCTGCCGCTGCCGCCGATGCGCCCGAGGAGGCGGCGGAGATTCGCGCGCGTCTCGCCGAAGCTGATCGCGAGCTGCCCCAGTTCATCGTCGGAGAAGACGCGCGACGCCTGATTGAAGTTGCCGACCGCCATCTGCTCCGCGATCTCCTGCAGATCGTTGAGCGGCCGCGTAACGTCGCGCGACAGGAAGAACGCCGCGGCGGCGAACGCCGCCATCGTGAAGAGGACGATCACGATCGCATAGAACGTGATCTGGACCGGGATGCCTTTGTACGGCGCCCATGGAATCGAGAGGGCGAGGATCGATCCATCCTTCAGCGGCGCGAAGCGGACGACGTGCGGCGAGATGAACGCGAGACTGTCGCCCTTGCGGATGCGCACGATCTCGCGCACCTCGTCCGCCGTCAGCGGGTCCTTCGTGCTGAGCATCTGCCCGTTGCGATCGATGCGGTAGAGCGAGTAGTCGGACGGAACGTATTCGCGGAGCGTGTCGAGTGCCTGCGCGTCGACGTGCGCCATGAGATTCGCGCTGTCGTAGACGCGGTCGAAGCGCTCGCTCGACGAAGAGATCGCGAGCTGTTCGAGTGTGGTCGACACCTTCGAGGAGATCAGCTCGATCAGCACCGCGGCGGCGACGAGGAGCGATCCCATGAAGACGATCGCGACCTTGCGTCCGAGGGAGAGCTCGCGGCCGGTGTAGCGGAGGTCCTCGCTGCCGGTCGCGTACTCGACGAGGCGATGCTTCCCGGCTCCGTAGCTCCACGCGATCGACGGGAAGGCCACGACGAGCGCGGCGACGCCGAAGTAGCCGAAGCCAAGGGGTGTCCGCATGACGAACAGCGTCGCCAGCACTGCGAACACCAGTCCGCCCGCGAGCCAGACCACGAGCGCGAGCGTCGTTGTTTTGTTCAGACACTCCGATACTGCCTCGGAGACCCCCTGCTTCCGCACCACCGCCTCCTCAACCACCCGCGCGGACGGTGTGAGAGTCGCGAAGAGCACCGCTGCGGTTCCCGCGGCCAGCAGAAGTAGCAGCGCGACGACGACGAACGCCGGTCCGAGCGCGAGCTGCACCACCTGCGTGATGAAGAGGAAAGCGAGCGGAAGCGTGACGATCGCGGGCGGCGCAACGAGCGACGTGACGTATCGGCGGCTGAAGGACATCGGTGTGCGAATCATAGCCGCGAGCGAGGTGTATCCTTCCTTCACTCTTGAATCTGCAGCCCGGAACGACCGTTGGTCCGTACGAGATCATTGCGCCGATCGGTGGCGGCGGAATGGGCGAGGTTTACCGCGCGCGCGACAAACGGCTCGACCGCGAGGTGGCGATCAAAGTCCTCTTACCGACGCTCGCGTCGCGCGCCGAGCACCTCCGCCGCTTCGAGCAGGAAGCGCGCGCCGCGTCGTCGCTGAACCACCCGAACATCGTCACGATTTACGACGTCGGCTTCGAAGGCGAGCTTGCGTACATCGCCATGGAGCTGATCCAGGGACAGGACCTGCGCGCCATGTCGTCGAAGGCGCCGGTCACGCTGAACCAGGCAGTCCGCATCATCTCGAAAGTCGCCGACGGCCTGGCCGCAGCGCACGATCGCGGGATCGTCCATCGCGACCTGAAGCCAGAGAACATCATCATCTCGACGGGCGGCTACGTCTCGAACAGCGGCCACGTGAAGATCCTCGACTTCGGTCTCGCGAAACTCGTGCGTCCGCTCAATCCGAACGACACGACGCTCCCGCACACGCATCCCGGCGCGGTGTTCGGAACGGTCGGATACATGTCGCCGGAGCAGGCGAGCGGGCTCGAAACCGATTTCCGCACCGATCATTTCTCCCTCGGCGTGATCCTCTTCGAGTTGCTCGCCGGCCGCCGCCCGTTCAACGAGGCGACCGGCGCGGAGACGATGGCGGCGATCATCCGCGATCCGGTGCCCGCCGTCTCGCAGGTCAATCCCGCCGTCCCGGCGGAGCTGGAGCGGATCGTCACGCGGCTGCTCTCGAAGGAGCCGCGCGACCGCTACGGCTCGACGATCGATCTCGCGCGCGACCTACGCGAGGTCCGCGACATGCTGACGCTGACGTCGGGCTCGCGCTCAACGCTCCCGCCGCTTCCGGCGAAGAGACGCCGCAACGTCTGGGCCGCAGCTGCCGTCGCCGCGGGCGTCGCGCTCCTCGGTAGTGCCTCGTGGTACGCGCTGCATATGCGTGACGCGGCGCCGAAGCTGACCGCGCCGCGTGCTATGTCACCCGCCTCCCTGGCGGCGGTCGCCAACGCCAGGGACCGGCTCGTGCACGTCAAGGACGAGCGCTCGGTCGATGCCGTCATCGGAACCTTGCATTCGGTGCTCAAGGACGAGCGCGACTCCGCGCCGGTCAACGCCACGCTCGCCCGCGCACTGATGTCGAAATATCTGCTGTCGCACCAGCGCGCCTATCTCGAGGAGGCGTCCGTGTACGCCGACCGTGCGGTGCGCCTCGATCCGAGTCTCGCCGATGGGTATGACGCGCTCGGCACGTCGCAGCGGCTCGGCGGCCGGTACGCCGAGGCGGCGACGAGCTTCACCCACAGCATCGACCTCGATCCGAAATCAGCCGAGTCGCTCGGCGGACTGGCGCAGACGTACGCGGCGATGGGACGTGCGGCGGAGGCGGAGAGCACATTCGAGCGAGCGCTGCTCCTCGCTCCCGACAGCACCAACCTGGCGATGCTCTACGGCGGTTTCTGCTTCACGCGCGGCCGCTACGAGAAGGCAGCGGAGCTTTTTCGCCGCGTGACCAAGATGGTTCCCGACAGCGCCCGCGGTCACATGAACCTCGGCGCCGCGTTGCAGGCGCTCGGCCGGTATGACGAGGCAGCGGCGGCGTACGAACGCTCGATCGCACTCGCGCCGAGCGGCTCCGCGTACTCGAACCTCGGCCTCATTCGCTACGACAGCGGGCGTTATGCCGATGCATGCGTGGCGCTCGAGAGAGCCTCAGCCCTGACGCCGAACGACTACCGCGTCTGGGCGAACCTCGGCGATGCCTATCGCTGGACGCCGGCGCGGAACGCCGACGCACCGCAGGCGCACGAGCGAGCGATCGCCGCCGCGCGGTCCGCGCTGTCGGTGAACGCAAATGACGCCCTCGCGCACGCCGTGATCGCGAGCTGTCTCGCGAAGAACGGGAAGCTGGAGGATGCAGGCGCCGAGATCCGCGCCGCGCTCACCATCGACCCGACCGACCCGTACGTCCTCTACGACGCGGCGGTGGTCTCGAAATTGCGCGGTGATTCCGACGCGGCGACGAACTGGCTGCGCCGCGCCGTCGGCAACGGGTATTCTGCTGCCGAAGCGGCGCACGATCCGGAGCTCGCACCGCTGCATGTCCGCTTGAACTGAGGGAGGAAAGATGAAATCAGTCAGCAAACTTCTGGTGATCGCCGCCATCTTCGCCGCGGCCGCCTGCCGCAGCAGCAACCAGACCGTACTGTCCACGGAGACCTGCACGGGCGGATATCTCGGCAACGCCGACGACACCAGGCCGCTCGTCTGCGTGAATGTGAACGGAACCAACGCCGCACCGCTCGTCGACCCGGTCCACGTCTACGCAAAGGGCCGCAACGGTGCCGCCACTCAGATCACGTGGGCATCACCCGATCCGAAAGCCGACCTGCACGTCACGATGACCGGCTCGTCCCAGAACTGCATCAAGAGCGTCGCCTGCCCGGACAAGCGAGCCTGTTTCGCGACCGTCGTCGACACCGCGCCGCCCCGTACCCAATGCGAGTATCAGATCTCGAACGGAACTAGCGCGAAGCCGGCCGACCCGATCATCATCATCGACACCTGCTGCGCGGATCACTAGCTTCTGGAAACGGCGCAGACAAGAATGTCTGCGCTCCAAGAACCCTGCGTCGTGGAGCGCAGACATTCCTGTCTGCGCCCGGTCACTTCGTATAGACGGTCACGTCCGCCGACGAGCCCGCGGGGACGCGGTCGGCGGTCGGACCGTTCCATGAGATCCGGACCGGGATGCGCTGGACGACTTTGACGAAGTTGCCGGACGCGTTGTCGGGCGGGAGCAGCGAGAACGTGGCGCCGGTACCGCCGGAGAGGCTCTCGACGCGACCGTCGAAATCCTGGCGGCCGAGGGCATCGACGCGGATGGCCGCGCGCTGTCCGGGACGCATGGCGCGGACCTGCGTCTCCTTGAAGTTCGCGATGATGTACGTGCGCGCTGGGACGAGCTGCACGATCGCCTGACCGGGCGCGACGAGCGCTCCGGCGTGCAGGCCGAGGCGCGAGGCGATGCCGTCGGTCGGCGCGTAGATCTTCGTGTACGACAACGCGAGCTGCGCGGCCTCGAGCGCGGCCGTCGAATTCGCCACCTTCGCGTGCGCGAGAGTTGCCTGCGCGATCGCCGCCTGCTGCTGCGCTTCGACCGGCGCGGCGCCCGTCAAACGACCCTGCGCCTGCTGCACGTTCGCCGACGCCGCCTGCTGCTGATTCTCCGTTTCGCGCAGCCGGGCGCGCGCCTGCGAGACGTCAGCCTGCGCCGCCTCGTTCGCCGCGCGTGCGGCATCGACTTGCGCCCGTGAGATGTCGCCCTTCGCGCCGAGTTCCTCCGCGCGCTTCCAGTCGTTCGCCGCCTTCTGCGCATTCGCCTCAGCGCGTGTGATCGCGGCATGCGCCTCGGTCACGGACGCCGCGGCGACATCGACAGCCTGACGCGAGCTCTCGACCGCACCTTGCGCCGTCTGAAGTCCGCCGCGCGCGTTCGCTTGCATGACCGTGGCGGTCGCGTCGGCCTGCGCTGCCTGTGCCCGCGCCGTATCGAGGTCGCTCTGCGCCTGCGCCACCTTCACCTCGGCATCGCGCGGATCGATCTCGGCGATCAAATCGCCGCGATGAACCGGCTGGTTTTCGACGACGTGAACCGCCGTCACCTGTCCCGCGATGCGCGAGGCGACCGGAACGACGTCCGCGGAAACCTGCGCGTCGTCGGTTCCTTCCTTGCCGGACGTCAGCATCGCGTACAAACCGTACCCGACGAGGAGCACCACCACGGCGATGCCGATGATGATGTAGAGGCGCTTCGCGCGTTTCGGTTCGATCACGGGCTCGTGAATCTGAACATCGTGGAGCGTGGAGCGTTTTGATGTATCGAAGTCTTCAGCCATGAATTACCAACTCACATTTCAATGTGGACGTCGACCTTCTCGGCCGGCCCGTGATGAGGCGAACGCAATAAGAGGGTGAGCGGAAGGACGCAGAGGAACGCGATTCCGCAGACGTAAAAGAGCCGCTCGAACGAGAGCACCATCGCCTGCTGCCGGATCTGGAAATCGAGCATCTGCGCCGCGGTGCTGCGAGCGGAGGCGAGATCGTATCCTTTCGACT
This sequence comes from Thermoanaerobaculia bacterium, assembly GCA_036488085.1. Lineage (GTDB taxonomy): Bacteria > Acidobacteriota > Thermoanaerobaculia > Gp7-AA8 > Gp7-AA8 > DASXHZ01. Next base: position 9,238 of record DASXHZ010000060.1, on the reverse strand, counting down.
GCAGCATCGCCGTGATCGCGCCGATGCGCGCCGCGACGACCGGCCGCGCGAGCGTGACGTTCGGCAGCATCGCGTCTCGAGCGCGCGTGGCGAAACGCGTCATCAGCGTCGCCATGACCGCCAGTCCGATCGAGCCGCCGATCTGGCGGAGCAGCGAGTTGAGACCGGTCGCATCGGGCATTCGATGCCGCGGGATGGTGCTGAGGGCGACCGTCGTCAGCGGAATGAAGAGGCACGCGAACGCGACGCCCTGGATGATGAGGACCGTCATGATGTCGCGGTTCGAGGTCTGGAGCGTGTAGTGGCCCATGAGCCACGCCGTGTACGCGAAGAGAAGGATTCCGAAGGCGATGACGATGCGCGGCGACACCTTGTTGTAGAGCCGCCCGACGATCGGCATCACCACGAGCATGCATAGCGATCGCGGCATCAGCGCGATGCCCGACTGCGTCGCCGAGAAGCCGAGGAGCGTCTGCATGAAGAGCGGCAAGAGGAACGTCACCGACATCAGCATCGCGAACATCACGGCGCCGATCATCGTCCCGGACATGAAGACGACGTCCTTGAAGAGCGAGAAGTCGACTGCCGGCACGGTCGCACTCAACTCGCGTATGACGAGAAGGATCAGCACGACGATCGAGACGAGCAGGATTGTCTTGATCTCGCCCGACGCGAACCAGTCGTTCCGGTTTCCTTCCTCGAGGACGTACTGCATTGTGCCGACGCCGACGATCAGCAGGCCGATGCCCGCCCAGTCGAGGTGTTTGCGCTGGCGCTCCGCCATCGCGTGCATCGCGACGCGGATGTCCTCCGGCTCGTGCACGAAGCGCGAGACCATCAACAGCGAGACAGCGCCGATCGGGATGTTGATGTAGAAGATCCACGGCCACGAGTAGTTGTCGACGAGGTAGCCGCCGAGGGTCGGTCCGAACGCCGGGCCGAGGACGACGGCCATCCCGAAGACCGCCATCGCCATCCCTTGCTCTTTCAGCGGAAACGTCTGGCGGAGGATGGCCTGCTCGGTCGGCTGGAGCGCGCCGGCGCCGAGGCCCTGGATGACGCGGAAGATGACGAGCAGCGGAAGCGTGCGCGCCATGCCGCACAACGCCGACCCGACCACGAAGAGGACGAGACAGAACATGTAGACGCGCTTCTGGCCGAACAGCCGCGCCAGAAAGCCGGTGAGCGGCATGACCATGACCGTCGCGATGACGAAGCCGGTGGTCACCCACGTGATCTGCTCGACCGTGGCGCCGAGGGCGCCCATCAGGTGCGGCACGGCGACGTTGACGATCGACGCGTCGATCGCTCCCATCAGCGTCCCGAACGTGATCGACACCGTCACCAGCCATTTGTTGACCGGCGGACGGGTCGGCACCGCCGGCGCGAAGCCGGCCGTGACGGCGGCAGTCGTCATTTCGACGGCTCTCCGAACAACGTCCTGATGTCGCCGGTTGCGTGCTGCAGGCTGTACCACGCCATCGAGGCGTCCGCCTGCGCGGCGATCAGGTCTTCATGCGCCTGCCGGTACGCATCCTCGGCGCGATCGACTTCGACGGGCGAGCCGTAGCCGGCGGCGCGGCGGTCGCGCGAGATGGTGAGCGCTTCTTCGGCGACCTTCACGTTTTCCGCCGCGACGGCGACACGCGCGTTCGCGTTCTGCACCGTGAGGAGCGAGGAGCGGACCTCCTGCTCGACGTCGCGCTCGGCCGCGTGATGCCGCGTGCGGATGTCTTCCAAGTCGACCTTCGCGCGCGCGATGGCCGAGTTGATGTCGCCGCGGAAGATCGGCACCGAAGCCATGGCGGCAATGCGCCGCGACCAGAGGAGGTCGGTGCTCTTGTTGCCGCTGTAGTCGCCCGCGAAGTCGAGCGAGACGCTTGGCAGACGCCGGTCGCGTTGTGCCTCGACGAAAAGCTGCGCCGCCCGCTCCTGCCCTTCAAACGCCTTGAGGTCGGGGCGACGGTCGCGTGCTGCCGCGATTGCCGCGGCCGTGTCCGGGACGTTCGACGGCGCGTTCAGCGCGTCGGTGAGGATCACGTCCGTCCCTTCGTCGGCGCCGATGGCGTTGAGAATCGCGAGCCGCGCGGTCTCGCGGTCGTTGCGCGCGGAGAGCAACGACTGCTGCGCACGCGAGAGCTGGACATGAGCCTGCGCGACGTCGAGCCGCGTTCCCGTTCCCGCCTTGAACTCGTCGTTCGCCACGCGTGCAAGCTCGGTGAAAAGCTTCACGTCCGCCGTCCGCGCATTGACCTGCGCCTCGGCGCGCGCCACGAGGACGTACAGCCGCGCCACGGCGGCCGCGACGTCGTTCTCCGCGCGCTCGACGTCGTAGCGGCTCGCGTTCACGCCGGCTTTGCGGGACTGATAGGCGCGCAGTGCCGCGAGGTTGAACAACTGCATCGCCGCCGTGACCTGAGCGTCGGTGACGTTGAACGGCCCGACGATCTGCGGGATGCCCGGCAGCGTGAAGCCGAACGTCGCGAGATTGATCGACTGGTTGTAGCGCGACAGGCTCGCGTTCGCCTGCGGCAGGATCGCGTCGAGCGCCTCGCGGCGCGCAATCAGCGCACGCTCCTCACCCGATCGCGCCAGCCGCGCCTGCGTCCCTTCGTTGAGCGCCATCCGGATCGCGCCTGCGATCGTGAGCGGAAGCGGGTTCGGTGTCGCCTCAGTGCCGGCCGCCGTGACCTGCGGCGCCGGAGCCGGCGGCTGATTGACGATTCCCAGCGGCTGAGGCAGTGGAAGCGGCTCCGGCTGTAGACCGGGCTGCGGCGCGACCGGCGGTGGAGCTGGCGGTGGCGGTGGCACTACCGGCGGCGGCATCGGTTGCGGTACCTGTTGCGGTACCTGTTGCGGTAGCGGGGCCATCGGCTGAGGCAGCGGGACGGGAGGCGTCTGCGCGAATGCGGCAGTCGATAACAGGACGGATACGAGTGTGAGAATGCGTTTCACGGAGTTCCTTACCAACACTTCGACATTCCGAATATTTCGGATTACCGAAGTAATCCTGAGGTCATCTTGCGAAAAGAATCGAGGAGCCTCTTCCGTTCGGCCTCGGTGAGCGGCTCCAGCATGCCGATGCCGAGGCCGCAACGCGCGCCCATGAAGGCATCGTGCATGCGCGTTCCCCCCCGGGTGAGGGCGACGCGTACCTGCCGGCGATCTCCTTCCCCCCGTTTGCGCTCCACCAGCTTCCTCTCGGCGAGGGCGTCGACCACGCCCGTGGTGCTGCTGAGCGCCAGCCCGAGGAACGAGGAGAGGTCGCTCATCGTGGCGGCGCCATGGTCGGAGAGATACCGCAGAACCGCCGTCTCGCTCCGGCTGAGCTGCGCCGTCTTCTCCGGCAGGAGGAACCGTTTCGTCAGGACCTCGAGATGCCCCATCAGCTCATGGGCCATCTCATCGAGAGATTGCTTCGGCATTCCGAAGCGTTGGATATCACATTGGATGCCCGGTGAACTGAAACTATGATTTGCGCCACATGCCTGACGCCCTTCCCCCTCATCCCGTCCTCGGCGAGTACTACGGGGACGCCTCGAAGCGTGAGGGTTTCGTCCGCAACATCTTTGATGAAACGGCGGAGTGGTACGACGACATCATCGGGATGCTGTCGTTCGGTTCGGGGAACCGTTACCGGACGATGGCGCTGGAGCGCGCCGGGCTCGCGTCGGGGATGCGGATGCTCGATCTCGCGACGGGGACGGGCGTCGTCGCACGCTCGGCGGCGGGGATCGCGAAGGACATCGTCGCCAGCGACGCCTCGATCGGGATGCTGCGAGCCGGCCGCCACAAACATCGTCTCCCGCTGGTGCAGAACGCCGGAGAGCGGCTGCCGTTCCGCGACAACTCGTTCGACTTCCTGACGATCGGGTTCGCACTCCGCCATTTCGCCGATCTCCGCGGTCTCTTCGCGGAGCTGTTCCGCGTCCTCCGGCCGAACGGCCGCGTCCTGATCCTCGAGATCACGCCGCCTCGCTCACGCTTCGGCTACGCCGTCCTCCGCTTTCACCTCGGCACAATCGTTCCGTTTCTCGCCCGCCTCCGCAGCAGGAACGCCGAGGCGGAGAAGCTGATGCATTACTACTGGGACACCATTCGTTCGTGCGTCCCGCCCGAAACCATCCTCGACGCCCTCCGCACCGCCGGGTTCGTTGACGCCAAACGCCACGTCGAGCTGGGGACGTTCAGCGAGTACACCGCGGTGAAGGAGTGACGCGCGTTCTCTACTTTCACGGATTCGCGTCATCGCCGGCGAGTGCGAAGATCACGGCGTTGCGGCCTTTACTGAAGCCGCATGGGATCGAGCTCGACACGCCCGACCTCAATGTTCCGTCGTTTTCGCAGCTCGACTGGAACGCGATGGTCGAGCGCGCGATGGAGCGCGCGCAGGCGAATCCGCCGCAAGCGATCGCGGGCAGCTCGCTAGGTGCGCTTGTCGCGCTCGAGATCGTGCGGCGCGGCGTCGAACTGCCGCTGGTCTTGATCGCGCCGGCGATCGGGGTCGGGGCGCAGTGGAAGACGCGGCTCCCGGAGGGCGATCCGGTGATGGTGTGGAACCACGACTTGAACGCGAATGCCCCAATCCATCGCGCGTTTTTCGATCAGATGAACGAGGTGGACGCCGACGCGCAGCCGCCGCGTACCCGCGTCATCGCCTTCATGGGTCGCCGCGACGAGACCGTGCCGTTCGAGCTGGTCGAGGAGACGTGGCAGCGTTGGGAGTCGATCGGCCTCGCGCCTGGGTCGCGGCTCGTCGTGTTCGACGAGGGCGATCACGGGCTCACGGCGTACGTCCGGGACATCGCGGACGCGATCGTGAACACGGTTTCGTAGGGCCGGACGCCCCGGGTGAGGGGCGTGCCATCGCGACAAACGTGGCCGACGCCTACAACAACTCGCTCGACACGATCGCCTCTCCCTCGGCGAACCGTTGCGGCCTTAGCGCGTGGATGTCGATTGACTGCGTTTTGCCGGCGATCATCTCGGCGGCGAGTTGGCCGATGGCGGGGGCGTGCATGACGCCGTGTCCCGAGGAGCCGCCGGCGATGAAGAGGTTTTCGCTGATCCAGCCGATGAGGGCGTGGCGGTCGGGCGTCATCTCGTAGAAGCCGGACCACGCGGCGGCGGCATCGAGAGGCACATCGCGCAGAACCGGAACGCGTTCGTGCGCGATCGATTCGATCGACGGCATCAGCGGCGGCGGCGCGAGGAGTAGTACTCGCCGATCGCGGACACGGAGGTGGAACCCGTCGTCCGTCCAGATCGTCATCGGCATCGACTCGGCGAGCACCTCGGTTTCGACGGTCACGGCCACATGCCGTTCCACCGGTGCGATCGGCACATCGCAGATCTCCGCCGCCCAGGCTCCGGCGGCGTTCACGATCACGCGCGGGGAGAAGTCGCGCCGATCGGCGCCAAAGTGGAACTCGACGCCCTGCCGCTGCGCCGACTCGTAATAGCCGCGCAGGATCTGCATGGCCCGGATGAAACCGTCGGCAGGGGAGTAAGTGCCGCCGATGATCGTGTCGTCGTGAATCGCAGGATTGATCGCGCGCGCCTCCTCGGCGCTGATGACTCGCGACTCCGTCGCACCGCACGCGTGCTGTACCCGAACCGCCGCGCGGAGGCCGTCGAGCACCTCCGGCGACCGTGCCAGAAACAGATATCCGTGTTGCGCGAAGCCGGGATTGACGCCGGTCTCCTCCTCGAAACGGAGCAGCTTTTCGCGGGAGAGCATCGACAGTCTGACGTTCACCTCAGTCTCGAACTGAGCGCGAAAACCGCCGGTAGCGCGCGGCGAGCTGCCGCCGCCGATCGCGGGCGCGCGGTCGATCACGGCGATGTCGCGCACGCCGAGCGACGCGAGGTGATGCGCGATGCTCGCACCGGTCACCCCCGCTCCGATGATCAGCACGTCAACCGCCTTGCGCACACTCACCTCGACAAAACCTACCTCGGACGCTCAGAATAAGGCCTCTCTCCCTAGTTTCAGCGAATAGCATCGTGCCCACGATCGAAACACCGGTGTACGTATTTTCGCCGTTTGCGGTTCCGACCGCAGCTACGACGGTGCTCATGCTGTTGTTCGGGCTGCGCGTCATGCTGCGGCGTGTCTCGCGCGTCAGCGTCGCTTTCTTCGCGTTGACGGTGTGCGCCGCCATCTGGTTCGCGGCGTTCACGATGATGTACCTGTCGGCAGACGCGAAGACGGCCCTCCACTGGGCGCGACTCGCGTACCTCGGCGTTCCGTTCCTCGCGCCGGCGATCTATCACTTCAGCGTCGAGATGCTCCGCGTCTTTCCGTCGCGGCGCGGCGTCGTGTGGGGATCGTGGATCATCGCGGCCGCGTTCAGCGCCATCGCGCTCGAGACGCGCGACCTCATCACCGGCGTGCAGCGGTATTGGTGGGGCTACTACCCGCGCTACGGCCTCGTCACCAGCATCCCCTTCCTTCTCTTCTTCTGCGGCTTCCTCATCGCGGCGCTGGCGGAGTTCGTCCGCGCGCGGCCGGACGCCCGCGGGGTGGAGCGCGAGCGCATCCGCCTCCTGATCATCGCGTTCGCCATCGCCTACTTCGGCTGCGTCGACTTCCTCGGTAAGTTCGGTTTCGCCGTCTACCCGTTCGGCTTCCTGGCGATCTTCGGATTCGTGGCGGTCGTCGCGCACGTCGTGCGTCACTACGACCTCATGCCGATCACGCCGTCGCTCGCCGCCAACGAGATCATCAACACGATGGTCGACGTCCTCTTCGTCTGCGATCGCGACAGCCGCATCCAGTTTGCGAACGACGCTGCCAAGAACCTCCTCGGCTACAAGCCCGACGAGCTGACCGGACGTCGTATCGAAGAGATCCTCGCCTCGCGCGACGACGATCTGAACTCGACGCTGCGCCGCCGTTCGGTCCGCAGCGCGGAGTACGCGTTCCGATCGCGAGAGGGCGGCAAAGTCGACCTCACGCTGTCGATCTCGCCGGTCATTCACCAGGGGGAGGCGGCCGGAGCGATCATCATCGGACGCGACATGCGGGAGCGGAAGCGCGCCGAGCGAGAGGCACGGCGCGCCGTGACGCTCCTGCACTCGACCCTCGACTCGACCGCGGACGGCATCCTCGTCACCGACGATCGCGGCCACATCCTCACGTACAACCAGCGCTTCGTCGACATGTGGCGCATCCCGCAGGACATCATCGACACCGCCGACGAGAAACTCGTCCGCTCGACGGTGGTCGACCAACTCTCGCAGCCGGCCGAATACGAGAGCACCATCGCGACGCTCTACGCGCAGCCGGAGGCGGAGAGCTTCGAGCTTCTCGAGTTCAGGGACGGCCGCCGCTTCGAGCGTTACTCGATCGGCCGCACGATCGAGGGGATCGCGAAGGTGCGCGTCTGGAGTTTCCGCGACGTCACGGCGCGATTCGCAGCCGAGGCGGCGCTGCGGGAGTCCGAGGTGCGGTATCGGCTGCTCTTCGAGCAGAACGCCGCCGGCGTTTACGTCACCGACGTGAGAGGGGAGATCGTCGACTGCAACTCGACCTTCGCGACGCTGGTCGGCGCGAAGCGGAACGACCTCGTCGGCAAGTCAGTCCGCGACCTTTACGAGCGCAAAGTCGAGCGCGACGAGCTCGCGTCGATGCTGCAGGACGCCGGGATGCTCAACGGCGTCGAGATCGAGTTGCGGCGCGTCGATGGAGGACGCGTCTGGGTTCTCCAGAACCTCGGCCTCGTCGGCCAGGGCGAGCAGGCGATGATCCACGTGACGGTCGTCGACATCAGCGACCGGAAGCGCGCGGAAGAACAGATCGAGTTCCACGCGTACCACGACGTCCTCACGCACCTCCCGAACCGGCGGCTCTTCACCGACCGCCTGGCCCTCGGCATCAACCGCGCGCGGCGTAGCGGCAAATCGCTCGCCGTGATGTTCATCGACCTCGATCACTTCAAGAGCGTGAACGACACGCTCGGCCACACGGCGGGCGACGAGCTGCTGCTCGAGATGTCGCAGCGGCTGCGCGACTGCATCCGCGAGGACGACACGGTCGCGCGCCTCGGCGGCGACGAGTTCACGATCATTCTCTCGGAGCTCCGACACCCCGAGGATGCGGCGCAGGTGGCGCAGAAAATCCTCGAGGCGGTGCAAATGCCGATGACCATCTCCGGAATGCCGATCGAGCTCTCGGCGAGCATCGGCATCGCGCTCTATCCGGTCGACGGCTTCGACGTCGAGACGCTGCTCCGCAACGCCGACAGCGCGATGTACCGGGCGAAGGAGTCGGGACGGAACAACTACCAGCTCTGCACCGATGAGATGAAGACGCGGGCGCTGGAGCGGCTGTCGCTCGAGACGCGGCTGCGGAAGGCGATGCAGCTCAACCAACTGGTGCTGCATTACCAGCCGCAGGTGAACCTCGCGAGCGGCCGGATCATCGGCGTCGAGGCGCTCGTGCGGTGGAACGATCCGGAGCGCGGCCTCATCGAGCCGCTGGCGTTCATCCCGATGGCGGAGGAGAGCCGGCTCATTTTTCCAATCGGCGAATGGGTGCTCCGCAACGCCTGCATGCAGGCGCGCGAGTGGCAGGATTGCGGGCTGCCGCCGCTGCGGATGGCCGTCAACCTTTCCGCGCGCCAGTTCCAGCAGTACGACCTCGCCGATCTCGTGCGCCGCACCATTGCCGACGCGCGCATCGATCCCGCGGTGCTCGATCTCGAGATCACGGAGAGCACCGCGATGCAGAACGCCGAGTTGAGCATCGAAGTGCTGCGGTCGCTCAGCGACATCGGCGTCGCGATCTCCATCGACGACTTCGGCACCGGCTACTCGTCGCTCAACTACCTGAAGCGCTTCCCGATCAACGCGGTGAAAGTCGACCGCGCGTTCGTCGGTGGCGTCGCGACGAACGAGAGCGACGGCGCGATCGTCTCGGCGGTCATCGCCATCGCGCGCACGCTCCGTTTGCGAGTGGTCGCCGAAGGCGTCGAAACGGCGGACCAGTTCGCTTTCCTGCAGCGTCGCCAATGCGACGAAGCGCAGGGCTTCTACTTCAGCCGGCCGGTCGACGCCGACGGCATCACGCGCGCTCTCGTCGAGCAGCCAATGCTCGCCGTGAAGCAGTCGCGGCTGCAGATGTGAGCGTGACGGGGTTACGAGGTTACGAGATCGGTGGTTACGACCACAACCGCGTAACCTCGAAACCGCGTAACCTCGAAACCATGTGAGCTGCGGTTACGTGGTTACGAGG
>DASXHZ010000002.1:0-24467 GCA_036488085.1 Thermoanaerobaculia bacterium | reverse complement strand
CGTCGGCGTCAGATACATGTTCTGGAACATGTACGTCCGCAGCTCTTCCAGCGCATCGAGCACCTCGGCAGACATCGCGATCTGGTCGTAATCGCAGGCCAGCGTCGAATCGATGACGTCGCGCACCATGCGGTCGATGCGGTCGCCGCCTTTGTTGCCGAGCGCCTTGCGAATGTCTTTCGGGATGTCGTCCTCGGTCAGCACGCCGGCGCGGATGCCGTCGTCGATGTCGTGGTTGACGTACGCGATGATGTCGCTGATCCGGACGATGTCGCCTTCGAGCGTGAGCGCGCGCGACTTCGGACGCGTGCGGAGCAGTTCGCCCTTTTCGCCCTTGGAGTGTTTCAGGATGCCGTCACGCACTTCGACCGTCAGGTTCAGCCCGCGGCCGTCGTTCTCGAGCTTCTCGACGACGCGGACCGATTGCCGGTAGTGATCGAAGCCGCCGCGTACGAGCTTGTTGAGCGCCGCTTCTCCGGCGTGGCCGAAGGCTGAGTGCCCGAGGTCATGTCCGAGCGCGATCGCCTCCGTGAGGATCTCGTTGAGGCGGAGCGACTTCGCGATCGTTCGCGCGATCTGCATCACCTCGAGCACGTGCGTGAGCCGCGTGCGGTAGTGATCGCCCTCGGGCGCGAGGAAGACCTGCGTCTTGTGCTTCAGGCGGCGGAACGCCTTGCAGTGGATGATCCGGTCGCGGTCGCGCTGGTAGGCGGGGCGGAGGTCGTCTTCCGGCTCGTCGCGGTCGCGCCCGCGCGTCTCCGCACTCTTCGCGGCGCGCGGGACGAGCGTCTCGTATTCGATCTTCTCGAGGAGGTGCCGGATGTCCATTTACAGTTCGATCACGCCAGCAGCTCGCCTCGAAGGACCGTGACGGCGTGGCCGCCCAGCTTCACGCGATCGCCGGCCAGGCGGACGTGAACGACGCCGCCGCGCGCGGAGGCCTGGAACGCCGTCATCTGCATTTTGCCCAGCTTCTTCGACCAGTACGGCGTCAGCGCGCAGTGCGCCGAGCCGGTCACCGGGTCTTCGTCGACGCCGGAGCCTGGGGCGAAGAAGCGGGAGACGAAGTCGAATCGCGGATCGGATGAGCGGGCGGTGACGATCACGCCGCGTACTTTGATCGTGCGCAGCCGCGCGTGATCGGGATTCAGCGCGCGGAGCTCTTCCTCGGTGCCGACTTCCACCAGATAGTCGAACTGATTCTGTCCGACGTAGACCGGCTTGGCGCCGAGCGACTCGAGCAGCAGCGGCGGCGCGTCTGTCGCCTCCTCCGCTTTCGCCGGGAAGTCGAGCTCGATCAGGTCGCCATTGCGTGACGCCGTGAGGAGTCCGCTCAACGTATGGAAGCGCGCGTCAGTCTCGAGGATCCGCTCCTCCCACAGTGCATGCGCGCTCGCGAGAGTCGCGTGGCCGCAGAGTGCAACCTCGACCGCAGGGGTGAACCAGCGGAGGCCGAAGCCGTCGGCGTGGTGGAGGAGGAACGCCGTCTCGGAGAGGTTCATCTCCTTCGCGACGTCCTGCATCCAGGCGGCATCCCGCTCGCGGTCGAGGATGCAGACCGCGGCGGGATTGCCTTTGAATGCCGTATCGGTGAACGCGTCTACCTGGAGAAGCCGCAACCTAGATTCCCGGAACCTTCGGGGCCTTTGCGTACATGGCGCGAGTGATCAGGAACGCGACGATGATCACGACCGCCGCGTAGGCATCGCGATACGTAGCCGCGAAGATCGTCGGGTAATGGTTGCTGATCATGAAGAACACCAGCGGCACCGACATATACGTGTTGTGGCGCGAGCGAAGTCCGGCTATCCCCACGATCGGATCGGTGGCCGGCAGCGGGTTGCCTTCCTTCAGAGCGGTCAGGATCTTCTTCTGATACGGCCAGATGATCATCCAGACGTTGAGGGCCATGATCGTGCCGAACGTCGCGCCGCCGTGGATGTAGAGCGCGCGGCCGCTGTAGTGGCCGACGCACTCGAGCAGGTACCACACACCCGCGTAGAGGACCATGCAGATGATCGCGCCGACGACTTTGTTCGCCAGCGCCTTCATGATCGCGTTGTAGACGACGAAGCCGACCGCCCAGCAGACCAGCAGGATGGCGAGCCAGAGCCACGGGTTGCCGGCGTGGTCCTGCTCGAAGAGCACTTCCTTGCTCTGGTAGTAGATCAGCCCCGCGAGGAGAATGCCGGTGATCCATGTCCACGCGGCGCCCCAGCGGAACCAGAAGAGTGCGCGCGGCATCAGTTCAGGATTGACGGCGCGTTTGGTCGGGCCGTCGATCTTTCCCTGGAAGGGACCGTTGACCCAGTTGAAGAAGTAAAGGTGGCCGATCCAAGTGATACCAGCCACGACGTGGGCCCATCGAAAAATGGCCTGAAGCAGAGTGTTCACATCTGAATTCATTGCCTCTCCTTCAAAGATCGCTTGCCCCTGGTGGGATATATCGGGTACGGGCAGTGAAAGGATTATATGCGGATGGAGAAGAGCGAGTTCACCGACAAGGTCGTCGTCGTCACCGGCGCGTCGAGCGGCATCGGCCGCGCCACGGCGGAGCTGTTCGCGCGCGAGGGTGCGCTAGTCGCGATCTTCGCGCGATCGGCGGAGAAGCTCACGGAGCTTGCGGGAGACCGAATACTGGCGGTCGCCGGCGACGTTGCACACGAAGCGGACGTCGAGGGGCTCTTCAATGACGTCGAGTCGCGGTTCGGCGACTGCGACGTGCTCGTCAATAATGCCGGGATGACCGACGTCGCGCCGCTCCTCGACACCCCGCCCGATCGTTGGGATCGCATGTTTGCGGTCAACGTGCGCGGCACGTACCTCGCGACTCGACGCGCGCTGCCGGCCATGCTGGCGCGCAGGAGCGGGGCGATCGTGAACGTCGCGTCGATCTCGGGAGTGATCGGGCCGAAGAAGTTCCCCGGCTTCGTCTCGTATTGCGCGTCGAAGGCGGCCGTGATCGAGATGACCGAGGCGCTCGCGGTCGAAGTGCGAAACGCGGGCGTGCGAGTGAACTGCGTGAGCCCCGGCTCCGTAGATACGCCGATGTGGGCGGAAGTGAGCGGAGGCGCCCCGGCGGCGATGACGTCGGACGAGATCGCGCGTGCGATCCGCTTCCTCGCCTCCTCCGACTCGCGGCCGATGAACGGACAGAACCTGAATGTCTGGAGCAGCTGAACGCTTCCGGCCGACGTGGGCCGAAGTCGACACCGGCGCCTTCTCGCGCAATATCGACGCGATCGTGGGCCGGCTTCCCGAGCGCGCCCGCCTCGTCGCGGTGCTGAAAGCGAACGCGTACGGCCACGGCGCCGTGGAGCTGGCGCGCCTCTGCGATCCCGGCCGCGTCGCGATGATCGCGGTCGCGCTCCTCGAGGAGGCGCTTCAGCTCCGGCGCGCCGGGATCACGCTTCCGATCATCGTCTTCGGCCCGGTCGGTGAACGCGGGATCGTTGCCGCTGGCGACAACGACATCACCCTCGGCGTCCCTGGTCCCGAGGAGCTGGCGATCGCATGCGAGGTTGCGCGGTCGCGCGACGTCCACGTGCACCTGAAGCTCGATAGCGGAATGGGGCGGATGGGCGTTACCGAAACGGAGCTTCCCGCCGTGGTGGAGAAGATTCGCGCGACACCGCGCCTGCACGTCGACGGCGTCTACACCCACTTTGCGAGCGCCGACGACGATCCCGAATTCACACAAGAACAGATCGAGCGCTTCGACCGGATGCGGGCCGCCATCGACGCGCCGCTGCAGCATTTCGCCAACAGCGCGGCGACGTTGCGGGGTTTGGTGCGGCCGGGCGACCTCGCCCGCGTCGGCATCGCGCTGTACGACGGCGTCATGCGGTGGCGCACCGAGATCGCCCGGCTCAAGACGCTCCCTCCCGGCCACGCGATCGGATACGGGACGACTTTTCACACCACGCGCGAGAGCCGCATCGCGACGCTGCCGGTCGGTTACGCCGACGGATTCAATCGCCTCCAGTCGAACAACGGGACGGTTCTCGTCCGCGGCCGGCGTGCGCCGATCGTCGGCCGCGTCTCGATGGATCTCGTCACGATCGACGTCACGGACATACAGGGCGCCGCCGCCGGCGACGAGGTGGTCCTCCTCGGCGACGGCATCACGGCCGACGAGATCGCCGCGCGCATCGATACAATCTCGTACGAAGTGTTCTGTAGCATCAGTGCGCGGGTGCCGCGCGTTTATCGATGAATCAACTGTTCGACCAGATCGGCCGCGCGTTCATCGGCCTCTTCGAGAGCACCAGCCTGTGGTTCCGGATGCTCTGGAGGACGATCTCGTGGGGCATCCGCCCGCCGTTCGAAATCAAGGAATGGATGCGGCAGATGGTGCGCCTCGGCGTCGACTCCATCCCGGTCGTCTTCCTGACCGCGATGTTCACCGGCATGGTGCTGGCGCTCCAGACGTACAACGGCTTCCAGCGCGTGCACGCCGAAAACTTCGTCGGCAGCGTCGTGGCGCTCGCGATGCTCCGCGAGTTGTCGCCGGTGCTCGTCGGCCTGATGGTCACGGGCCGCGTCGGCTCGTCGATGGCCGCCGAGATCGGAACGATGCGCGTCACCGAGCAGATCGACGCCCTCGAGGCGCTTGCGACCGATCCGGTGCACTACCTCTTCGTTCCGCGCGTCATCGCCGGCATCGTGATGCTCCCGTTCCTCGTCGTACTCGGTGACGCGCTCGGGATCCTCGGCGGCTATCTCGTCGGAGTGCGGATGATGGGGGCGAACCCGGTCGTCTACGAGAGCAACACCTACCAGTATCTGCAGATGAACGACATCTGGAGCGGTTTGATCAAGGCTGCGGCGTTCGGCCTCATCCTCACCCTTACCGGCTGCGTGCGCGGGTATTACACGAGCGGCGGCGCCGAGGGCGTCGGACGCTCCACGACCGCCGCGGTCGTGAACGCATCACTCATCATTCTCCTGAGTGACTTCTTTTTGACGAAGCTTCTGTTCTGAGGAAATTCAAAATGCAAAATTCAAAATGCAAAATTGGGCCGGGACTCATTTTGCATTTTGCATTTTGCATTTTGCATTGCGCATTTGCGTCATGATCTCGCTACGACACGTCTACAAGGCTTTCGGCGACAAACCGGTGCTCGTCGACATGTCGGTCGAGATCGCCCGCGGCGAGTCCGTCGTGATCGTTGGCGGCTCGGGCACCGGAAAGAGCGTCACGCTCAAGCACATCATCGGACTGCTGAAGCCCGACAGCGGAGACGTCTTCATCGACGGTCAGGACATCGTGCACATGCCGCCGGTGGAGCTGAATCGTTTTCGCCGCCGGTTCGGAATGGCGTTCCAGGAAGGGGCGCTGTTCGACTCGATGTCGGTCTTCGAAAACATCGCCTTCCCGCTGCGGCGCCACACCAAGATGACCGAGGAAGAGATTCACGCGCGCGTGGAGGAGTGCCTCGAGGAGGTGCACCTGCACGGCGTCGACGACAAGCGTCCATCCGAGCTATCGGGCGGCATGCGGCGCCGGGTCGGCTTCGCGCGCGCGATCTCGCTGCAGCCGGAGATCCTGCTGTTCGACGAGCCGACCACGGGACTCGATCCGGTGATCAGCGACGTCATCGCGGAGCTGATCCGCGAGATGGATGTGAAGCTGAACACCACCACGGTCACGATCACGCACGACATGAAGGTCGCGTTCAAAATTGCCGATCGCGTGGCGATGCTTTACCGCGGGCACATCATCGAGGACGGGACGCCGGAGCAGTTCCAGGCGTCGAAGAGCCCGATCGTGCAGCAATTCATCGAAGGGCGCGCCGAGGGTCCGCTCACCTCGAGCCTCGAAGATTAGAGACAAAAAAAAGGGCGCGCTACGCGCGCGCCCTCACATCGGGAGAGTTCGAACCGCCTAGTCCTTACGCATCCGTTTATGCGTAGTCGTGGTGGTTGGGGCCGGGGTTTCCTCGACCGGCGCCGGAGTCGTGACCGTCTCAGTCGTGGAGCTGGTCATCGGAACCGTGGTCGTGGTCGTCTCGGTCGTGGTCGTCGTCTCCGAGGTAGTCGGAGCCGTCACGACAGGCGCGGTCTCGACGACGACAGGAGCGGGCGCTGTGTTCTGCGCCTCAGTGTAGGTAACGCTGCTCGAGCCGCTCGCGGTGCTCTGCGGCGTCACGTTGACGTTGGTGTTGGTGCCGACTGCCGACGCGTTGCCGTTTCCGGGCGCGGCGCTCGAGGTGTAGGCGGCGCCGGTGCTGTCGACCTTGACGGGTCCAGGCATCGGGGTCACCGAACTGCCGGTTGATGCCGCGGTTGCCGGCTGATTCTGGTCGACGCGGCCGTAGTCGTTGTCGCCGGCGGCTACTGAATCGTGGTGAGCGCAAGCGCCCGCGAATGTAAACATCGCCGCGAGTGCCGTCGCGGTGGCGGTCTTGTTGAGGATCGTTCGAACGTTCATCTCCAATGACTCCTTGTCAGTTACGTCAGTTGAGCCAGCCTCCATTTGCGTGGCTTCGCTAGACGGATAGAGCAATGGCAATGCCTGAGTTGTTACGCTACCCCCATGCAGATGTGGACCGTGACCGAGCTGATCCGTCAAATCAACCTCGATCTCTTCCGGTACAACGATGTTTCGGTCGAGGGCGAGGTGACCAATTTCATGCGCGCGTCGTCGGGTCATCTCTACTTCTCGATCAAAGACGCGCGCGCGCAAATGCGCGTCGTGCTCTTTGCCGGCAATGCGCGGTTTCTCCGTTTCCGGATCGAGAACGGATTGCAGCTCATCGTTCGCGGACGACTCACGATCTACGAAGGCAAAGGGGAGTTCCAGCTCAATGCCGTTGCAGCGGAGCCGGCGGGCCTCGGCGCTCTCCAACTGGCGTTCGAACAGCTCAAACAGCGGCTCGCGGAGGAGGGACTGTTCGACGCGGCTCGAAAAAAAGTGCTTCCCGCGCTGCCGCAACGTATTGCGATCATCACCAGCCCGACCGGCGCCGCGATTCGCGACATCCTCAACATCCTCGGCCGCCGTCACGACGGTCTTCATGTGCAAATCTACCCGGTCACCGTGCAGGGTCAGCGTGCCGCACGCGAGATTGCGACGGCGCTGAAGCACTTGTCGCGATGGCACCTGCACGACGTCGTGATCGTCGCGCGCGGCGGAGGATCGCTCGAGGACCTGTGGGCTTTCAACGAGGAGATCGTGGCGCGCGCCATTGCCTCCTCTCCGATTCCCGTGATCTCCGGCGTTGGCCACGAGACCGATTTCACCATCGCCGACTTCGTCGCCGACCTTCGCGCGCCGACACCCTCCGCCGCCGCCGAGATCGTGATTCGGGCGAAGAGCGAAATCTGCAACCAGATCGACGCTGCGGTGCATCGGATCCGGCATCTCGTCGAAGGGCGCGCACGTGCGAAGCGCCACGCCCTGGAGCGGAGCCGCGTGACTCTTTACCGCATGCTCGATTTGCAGGCGAAGCGGCTGCGGCGCCGTCTGGCGCTCTGCGACGAGCCGCTGGCAAAATTCCCCTCACGCGTCGAACGCGCCCGCCATCGCCTCGCGTCGCTGAGCGGACATCTCGAAGCCGTCTCGCCTTTGTCCGTCCTCTCGCGCGGCTACGCGATCGCATTCTCGCGCACGCGCAAGCGCAAGAAACCGATCCTCGACTCGAACGCCGTCGCGATCGGAGACCGCATCGAAGTGCAGCTCAAGAAGGGCGCGCTGCAATGCTCCGTCGACGCCAAAACGCTCGGCATCGAAAGCGTCTGGCCGGATCAAGCGTCATCCGTTATGACGCATGACGGATAACGGGTAACGGATAACGATCCGTCGGGACAGGTTTCGAGGTTACGAGGTTGCGAAGTCACGCAACCCCGAAACATCGTAACCCCGAAACCTCGTAACAGGGTCCTTCGCCGTTCTTCGCTTCGCTCCGGCGACTCGGGACAGGTTTCGAGGTTACGAGGTTGCGAAGTCACGAAACCCCGAAACCTCGTAAGCGGGTCCTTCGCCGTCCTTCGCTTCGCTCCGGCGACTCGGGACGGGTTTCGAGGTTACGAGGTTGCGAAGTCACGCAACCCCGAAACCTCGCAACCCCGAAACCTCGTAACCCCGAAACCTCGTAACCCCGAAACCCCGAAACCCCGAAACCTCGCAACCCCGAAACCTCGTAACCCCGAAACCTCGTAACCGGGTCCTTCGCCGTCCTTCGCTTCGCTCCGGCGACTCAGGATGACAGTAGTATTCGCGCCGATGGCTGCATCGCGCCCTCCTAACGAATTCGAACAGTCGTTTCAGCAGCTCGAGTCGATCGTCCGGCGGCTCGAGGGGGAGGAGTTGCCGCTCGACGAGTCGCTGCTGCTCTTCGAAGAGGGGATCCGCCTCTCGCGCTTCTGTCATCAGCGGCTCGCGGAGGTCGAGAAGAAGATCGAGTTGATCCTCGCCGACGCGAAGGGGGAGCCGCGCGTCGAGCCGTTCGAAGCGGAAGACGAGGACGAAGACGCCGCGGACGAATCGGCCGAATGACGCTCGACGCCTACCTGCGCGAGAAGCGCGCGCTCGTCGATGCGGCGCTCGATCGCCATCTTGCTCCCGCCGCCACGCCGCCCCGCGTCATCCATGAAGCGATGCGTTACGCGGTCCTCGGCGGCGGCAAACGCATCCGGCCGATCCTCGCGATCGCGGCTGCCGAGGCGTGCGGCGCCGATGCGACGCCGTTCCTGCAGCAGATCGTGGCGCTCGAGCTGATCCACACCTATTCGCTCGTGCACGACGACCTGCCGGCGCTCGACAACGACGACCTGCGGCGCGGACGGAAGACGACGCACGTCGTCTTCGGCGAAGCGATGGGCATCCTCGCGGGCGACGCACTGCTGACCGAGGCCTTCTCGTGGCTGTCGGCGCCGGGCGGAAACCTTCGCGCGATTCACGAAGTCGCGGTCGCGGTCGACTCGAAAGGGATGATCGGCGGTCAGGTTGCGGACATCGAGGAAACGGGTTCGGCGCAGCACACGCTCGATGCGCTTCAATTCATCCACGAGAACAAGACCGGCAAGCTCCTCACCGCTTCCGTCGTCCTCGGCGGCATCCTCGCCGGCGCCGCCGACGACAAGATCGACGCGCTCCGTCGCTACGGACACTCGGTGGGGCTGGCGTTCCAGATCGTCGACGACCTGCTCGACATCGAGGCCGAATCGGCGACCCTCGGCAAGACGGCGGGGAAAGACGTCGCGCAGGGAAAGCTCACCTATCCATCGCTAGTCGGTGTCGAGGCCGCCCGCGCGGAAGCTCAGCGGCTACTCGAAGTTGCCCTTCAGAACGCTGATATAGTCGCCGGTCCGTCACAGAACTATCTGGCACCTATCGCGCGTTACATCTGCTCGCGAAACTCATGACGCGACTTCTCGACAGCATCAACACTCCCTCAGACGTCCGCAAACTCGACCGCAAGCAGCTCCCGCAGCTTGCCCAGGAGATCCGCGACACCATCATCGACGTGGTGTCGAAGGTGGGCGGCCACTTCGGCGGGAACCTCGGCGTCGTGGAGCTGACGCTCGCGCTGCACTACGTCTTCGACACGCCGCGCGACCAGATCGTGCTCGACACCGGGCACCAGTCGTATCCACACAAGCTGATCACCGGACGGCGCGAGACATTCCCGACCATCCGCCAGCACGACGGCATCTCCGGGTTCTGCAAGCGCGAGGAGTCGGTGTACGACGTCTTCAACGCGGGCCATGCGTCGACGTCGATCTCCGCGGCCCTCGGCATCGCGGTCGCTCGCGACTTCCGCAAAGAGGACTACCGCGTGGTCGCGGTCATCGGCGATGGGGCGCTCTCCGGCGGCCTCGCGCTGGAAGGCCTCAATCAGGCCGGCCACCTCAAACGCAAGATGATGATCGTCCTGAACGACAACGACATGTCGATCTCGACGAACGTCGGCGCCATGTCCGGCTACCTGAACTCGATCATCAAAGGGCAGCGCTACAACCAGGCGAAGGACCTCGCGAAGGGCGTGATGGATCGCATCCCGCTCATCGGCGGCAAGCTCCACGGCCTCGCGCATGACATGGAAGCGGTGCTCAAGAACATGGTCGTCCCCGGGACGCTGTTCGAGGAGCTCGGCTTCCGCTACCTTGGGCCGTACGACGGCCACGACCTGAACTTCCTCATCGATCTGTTCGAGGAGAACAAGGACTACAACGGCCCGCTCCTGATTCACGTCATGACGAAGAAGGGGAAGGGCTACACGCCGGCGGAAGACAAGCCGATCTGGTCGCATGGCGTCACGCCGTTCGACCGCGAGTCCGGCGTCGTGAAGAAATCGGACAAGCCGCAGCCGCCTTCATACACGGCCGTCTTTTCCGACGCGCTGACCGAGCTCGCGAAGAACGACCCGAAGATCGTCGCGATCACGGCGGCGATGCCGGAAGGAACGGGCCTCGACAAGTTCGCGAAGGCGCTGCCGGGCCGGATGTTCGACGTCGGCATCGCGGAAGAGCATGCGGTGACGTTCTGCGGCGGCCTCGCCACGCAGGGGATGAAGCCGATCGCCGCGATCTACTCGACGTTCCTGCAGCGCGCGTTCGACCAGGTCTTCCACGACGTAGCGATCATGGACCTCCCGGTCGTCTTCGCGCTCGACCGCGCCGGAATCGCCGGGCAGGACGGGCCGACGCATCACGGTATCTACGACATGGCGTACCTCCGCGTCTTCCCGAACATGGTTTGCATGGCGCCGAAGGACGAGAACGAGCTGCGGCACATGGTGAAGACGGCGTTCGAGACCGGCCATCCGACGTCCCTCCGCTACCCGCGCGGCAATGCGGTCGGTGTGACGATGGATTCGGAGCTGAAGTCGCTTCCGGTCGGCAAGGGCGAAGTGCTCCGCGAGGGAAGCGCAGCCACGATCTTCGCCATCGGCACCGAAGCCTGGCCGGCTTTCCACGCGGCGGAGTTGCTCGCCAAAGAGAACATCGAGGTCGCGGTCGTGAACGCGCGCTTCATCAAGCCGCTCGACGACGCGCTGATCGCGCGCTTCTGCAAGCCGTACTCGAAGGTGGTCACCGTCGAGGAAGGCTCGCTGGCGGGCGGTTTCGGCTCAGCGGTGATGGAGCGCGTGCAGCAACTCGGCATCGAGAACGTCGACTTCCACCGCATCGGCATCCCCGACGAGTACGTCCACCACGGCGCACAGGACATCCTCCGCGCGCAGTACGACCTGCACGCCGAGGGGATCGCGCGCCGGGTGCGCGAGTTCATCGCGCGCGGCGAAGAGCCGCTTCGCGTCCTCGGCGGCCGTTGAACCGTTCCCTCGCCTAGCGCTCGAACACGACGAGCTGCATCCGCTCGTTTGCGATCGTCTTCGGATCGGGAGCGACGACCATCATCGCGCGGCGTGCGTTTGCGCGAAGCGCGTCGCTCAGCGCGGCGCACCAGATGCGGTCGTAAGGTCCGCTGTTCTCGGAACCGAGCGGGAAACCAGCCAGCCAGACGCGGTGGCCGCCGCGGAGCGCCGCCGTTGTCGCGTTCACCGCCGGCTGCGCGGCGTCGTTCCGCGCCGCGAGCTGCTGGAGCAGATCGTAACGATGGACGCTGTGGTCTGCGATGGGCGGAAGTGTCGTCCACGGCTGCTGAAGGTCCGGCGCGAGCGTCACTCCGCAGTACCAGGGATAGACGACGATGGCGTCGCCCGGACGCGCAAGGGTCTGCAGCGCGCGGGCGATGCCATCGGCATTCGTCGAGCGCAGTGAGACGTACGCGACGGCCGGCGCAAGGCCGGCCGCGGCGACGACGACCGCGAGGATCAATCGAAGGGGCACACCGGCCAGGAGCACGTCGGCACAGATGCCGGCAATGGCGAGCGGGAGTACGAAGTACCACGGCACCGGCGGGTTGCGGAGCGCGACGAGGAAGATCGCTTCCCCCAAGAGAACGATCAGCAGCGTAGCGAGCGCGAATGTCCGCTCACCGGATTTCGTGTGCCTCATCGCCGCGCACACCATAGCGGCTGCGATCACGGCCACCGTCATCCATGCGCTCAACGCGCCGTTCTTCGCCAGCGCCACAAGAAAGCCTCTGGCGGCGTCGCGCGGTGTGACGCGCACGGTGTTGATCGCGGACCACGCCGCGCGAGCTCGAATCACCGGCAGGTAAATCAGCAGCGACGCGGCTGACACGCCTCCCGCGAGGAGAGGCTTCACGATTTCCCGCGACGCGATCATCGCGGCGACGCAGATCGCCAGGACGACGATCGTGTTGAAGAACGTGGTGTGAACCGCGACGACGCAGGCGAGGGTCGCGATCAGCCAGTTCCGGCGCGTCCCGAAACGCGCCGCCTTCCAAACGGCCGTGAGAGCGAGCAGACCGACGATACAGCTCAAGCCGTAAGCGCGGAGCATGTCGCCGAAGCGGATGACCGCTCCGTTGAGAGCGACGCAGGCGAGCGCGATCAGCGGAGCACGCAGTTGCAGCGCGCGAGATGCGATCCAGAGCGCCGCCACGCTTGCAATTCCAATCACGAGTCCCAGCGTGCGGAGTGAACTGATGCCTTGCCCGAACACGGCACACCACGTACGAAGGAGCAGCGGCCAGACGAGAGGGAATGACTCGAAGTTCAACCGCTCCCACAGCAGGGCGGGCGATGAGGTCGCGACGTGCAGAATCGCCACCTCGTCACGCCAGAGCGGTCCCGCGGAGACGAAGAACTCAGCGTGAAGCGCCAGGGCAACCACGCTGAGAACGCCCGCGACGGCGACATCGATGCGGCCGCGCAATCGAACGATTATAGGCACGCTGCTACAGTGGCGCTCATGCCGAAGAAGCAGCGTCTCGACGTCGCGCTCGTCGAGCGTGGGCTGGTGGACTCCCGCGCCAAAGCGCAGTCGCTCGTCATGGCGCGGCGGATTCTCGTCAACGGGCAGCACGTCGACAAAGCGGGAGCGAACGTCGCCGAGGAAGACGAGCTCGCGATCGAGGCGCTCGAACATCCGTGGGTCGGACGTGGCGGGATGAAGCTCGCGCATGCGCTGCAGGAGTTCGGGATCAGCGTCGAAGGGAAGACCTGCGCCGACATCGGGGCATCGACCGGCGGCTTCACCGACGTGATGCTGAAGAACGGGGCCGCGAAGGTGTACGCCATCGACGTCGGCTATGGCCAGCTCGATGTGTCACTCCGCAACGATGCGCGCGTGATCAATCGCGAGAAAGTGAACGCGCGCTATCTCGACGCGTCGTCGTTCGACGAGCCGATCGACTTCGTCTCGATCGACGTCTCGTTCATCCCGCTCAAGCTGATCCTTCCTGCCGTCGCGACGTTCCTGCGCGGCGAGCTCGTCGCACTCATCAAGCCGCAGTTCGAGGTCGGGAAGGCCGAGGTCGGCAAAGGTGGGATCGTCCGTGACGCTGCAAAACGTGAAGCGGCCGTTCAGTCGGTGGTCGCATTCGCGCGCGAGATCGAGTTTGAGGTGAAAGGCGTGATCGAGAGTCCGGTCAAAGGTGCCGAGGGGAACGTCGAGTATTTGATGTGGGCTCTCGGTCACTAACTAACTCCATCCTGAGCGAAGCGAAGGATCTCCAGTGCACCCTCGCTGCCGTAGCGGCCGTTCGAGGCAGGTGCACCGGAGATCCTTCGCTTCGCTCAGGAGAGACTGCGGCGCCCCAGGTACTCGCGCAGCCCATCCCGCCACGACTCCGGAGATACGCCGGTGACACGCTCGTAGCGTTCCGTCGAGAGCACCGAATACGCGGGCCGCGTTGCGGGGCGCGGGAAGTCGGCGGTGCTCACCGGCTTCATGTTCACGTCTGCGCCGCTCTCTTCGACGATCGCCTTCGCGAAATCGAACCAAGTGCACTCCCCGTCGTCGGCGTAGTGAACGATGCCGCGCGTGTCGAGCTGTGCCAGGCGAACGATGGCGCTCGAGAGGTGCGGCGTATACGTCGGCCGGCCGCGCTGGTCGTCGACCACGCGGAGCGGGTTCGTTCCTTTGCGGACCTGATTGCGGATTGCCTCGACGAAGTTCGGGCCGTTGACGCCGAACAGCCACGAGGTGCGAACGATCAAATGGCGATTGGCGTGCGTCGCTGCCTGCTCGCCGAGGAGCTTGGAGCGGCCGTACGCGGAGAGCGGATGCGTCGTGTCGTTCACCTCGTACGGAGTCCGCTTGCTGCCGTCGAAGACGAAGTCAGTCGAGAGCTGCACCAGGAGCGCGTCGACGTCGTTCGCGGCGTGGGCGAGGAACTCGACCGACGAGCCGTTGATCGCGTTCGCGAGCCGCTCGTCCTCCTCCGCCGCGTCGACCTTCGTGTAGGCGGCGCAGTTGATGATGATGGTCGGCTTCTCCTCCGCGATCACCGTGGCGACCGCGCGCTGGTTCGTGATGTCGAAATCCGACTTCGTCAGCGCGATGAACGGCTCGTCGCGTTCGGAGAGCGCGTCGCGCAGATCGCTGCCGACCATCCCGCCCGCTCCCGTGATCAGCCAACGGTTCAGCCGGCGTTGCGTCACTTCGCCTTGACTTGCACCTTCACGCCGCGCGGGTCGCACGGCGCGATCATGCCGAGGGCGGAGAAGGCGTAGAGAATGCGGGCGTTCTCGCCGGCAGGCAGTGGAGGCGTGGTCACGAGATCGCCGAGGGCGTGACGGCCGTCGACGGCGTCGAGCAGGTGCTGTTCGTCCGCGCTCAGATGCATCTCTTCGATTGCCGCATGCGTCCGATCGAAGAACGTCGTCTTCGAGCCGACGTGCGAGACGAGGGTCTTCGCGTCGGGGATGAGGCGGACGCCGCGGACGATGGCGTCGGGGACGGAGATGTCGACCTTCACGAACTCGAGATTCTTGTCGCGGCCGGGGGTGAAACCGATCGTCCCGGTGGTCCAGCCGAAGATCGAGTCGATGATCGCCTGGATCTGGTCGCGAACGAGGACGAAGAGGTCTTCGGCCGTCAGGATGTTCATCTCGACGAGCGTCACGCCGTGGCGCTTACCGGTGATCTTCATCCGCGCCAGGCTCGCGTCGTACTGCTCCTGCGTGATGCGCCCTTCGCGCACCAGGCGGTCGCCGAGCGACTCGGTGCGCTGGTTGGTCGACGCGAAGATGATCCGGCCGTGGTCGAGAAAGATGCGCTTCGTCTCATCGCCGCGCCGGCAGTCGATCGCGCCGGGCGCCTTGTAACGATGGATGGTGACCAGGATTTCGGGCAGCGGCGTCTGCGCCAGATCCGTCTGATAGATCGGGGCGCTGCTCTGCTGTGATGGATCGCCGAAAGGCAACGCCGGCCTCGCTGGAGACTACTTCTTCTCTTCGAGAGCGGGCTTTTCCGGCTCGTTCTTCCCTTTGAGACCGTCGCGGAAGTTGGAGATCCCTTCGCCGAGGCCCTTCCCGAGCTGAGGAAGCTTCCCGGCGCCGAAGACGACCACCACGATGATGAGAATCAAGAGAAGTTCCGGGAATCCGAGTCCGAACATGAAGCCTCCGAGCAGACGAGAGTCGTAGTCTACTGCAACGCTGCCGAGGGGAAGGTGATTTCAGGCGTTTACGGCAGAGCGCAGAGGGCAGAGCGCAGACGGCAGAGCGCAGAGCGCAGAAAAGGACGGGGCGAGCGGTTACACTCGCACACTCATCTGCGCTCTGCGCTCTGCCCTCCGCGCTCTGACCAAGGGCAGAAAAGGACGGGGCGAGCGGTTACACTCGCGCACTCATCTGCGCTCTGCGCTCTGCCCTCTGCGCTCTGACCCAAGGGCAGAAAAGGACGGGGCGAGCGGTTACTCGCGCACTCATCTGCGCTCTGCGCTCTGCCCTCTGCGCTCTGCCCCAAGGCAGAAAAGGACGGGGCAAGCGGTTACACTCGCGCACTCATCTGCGCTCTGCGCTCTACCCTCTGCGCTCTGACCCAAGGGCAGAAAAGGACGGGGCGAGCGGTTACACTCGCGCACTCATCTGCGCTCTGCGCTCTGCCCTCCGCGCTCTGACCCAAGGGCAGAAAAGGACGAGGCAAGCGGTTACACTCGCGCACTCATCTGCGCTCTGCCCTCTGCCGTCTGCGCTCTGCCCTCTGACCCATGATCGATCTCACCGGACTGAACCCCCAGCAACGAGACGCCGTCACGCATGGAAGCGGGCCCCTGCTCGTCCTCGCGGGCGCCGGCTCCGGGAAGACCCGCGTCATCACCTACCGGATCGCGTATCTGATCAGTGAGCTCGGCGTGAACCCGGCGAACATCCTCGCCGTCACCTTCACCAACAAGGCGGCGAACGAGATGCTGTCGCGCGTCGACCGCCTCGTCCCGAGCGGCGGCTATAGACCGTGGATCGGGACATTCCATTCGACGTCGCTCCGCATCCTGCGCCGCTACGCCGACCGCTTGGGGTACACGAAGTCGTTCGTGGTCTACGACACGGCCGACCAGTTGACGCTCATCCGCCGCTGCATGCGCGAGCTGAACGTCAACGACGACGCCTTTCCCCCCCGCTCGGTGCTCAACCGCATCTCGGCGGCGAAGAACGAGCTGATGGGGCCGGAGCAGTACGAGAAGGACAACCTCGACTTCTTCGGCGCGCGCGTCGCGGAGATCTACAAGCTCTACCAGAAACGTCTCCGCGAGTTCGACGCCATGGATTTCGATGACCTCATCGGCAAGTACGTCGAGCTGCTCGAGAAACACGAAGACGTCCGCGACGAGCTGCACTCCCGCTTCCAGCACCTCCTCATCGACGAGTACCAGGACACGAACCGCGCGCAGTACGTCCTCGTGAAGCTCCTGGCCGGCAAGGAAGGGAACGTCATGGCGGTCGGCGACGAGGACCAGTCGATCTATCGTTTCCGCGGCGCCGACATCAACAACATCCTCAACTTCGAGCGCGACTTTCCTGGCGCGACGATCGTGAAGCTGGAGCAGAACTACCGCTCGACCGGGAACATCCTCGATGCCGCCACCGGCGTCGTCGCGAACAACGTGGCGCGCAAGGGGAAGACGCTTTTTACCGAGAGCGGCCGCGGCGAGAAGGTGCGCATCGTCACGGCCGGGAACGACCGCGAGGAGGCGCAGTACGTCATCGAGAAGATCGTCTCGCTGCGGGGGCGGATGCCGCTCACCGAGATGGCGGTGCTCTTCCGGACGAACGCCCAGTCACGGCCGTTTGAAGAAGAGCTGCTCCGCGCGAACATCCCGTACAGCGTCGTCGGCGGCGTGAAGTTCTACGAGCGCGCCGAGATCAAGGACGTCCTCTCGTACCTGCGTCTGGCGATTCGGCCGCACGACACGCCGTCGATCGAGCGCGTGATCAACGTGCCGTCGCGCGGGATCGGCGACACGACCCTCGAGGCGCTCAACAGCCGCTCGCTCGACACGAACAACACGCTCTGGACGGTGATCGACAGCGAGCTCTCGTTCCTGCCGTCGCGCGCGGCGAAAGCGGTGCGCGAGTTTCGCGAGATCGTGCACGACCTGCAGCGTGCCGCGACCAATCCGATCCCCGAGTTCCTCGACTACCTGGTGCTGCGCACCGGCTACCGTCGCATGCTCGCCGAGTCGCGCGACGTGCAGGACGAGTCGCGCCTCCAGAACATCGACGAGTTGATGAACTCCGCCCGCGAGTTCACGGAAGCGACGCCCAACGCCACCCTCGGCGATTACCTCGACTCGCTGACCCTGATCTCCGATCTCGACCGCTACGACTCGGCCAAGGGCATTACGCTGATGACGCTCCATGCGGCCAAGGGTCTCGAGTTCCGCATCGTCTTCCTCGCCGGGATGGAGGAAGGGATCCTCCCGCACTCCAACTCGCTCGAACAGATCGACGACGTCGAGGAGGAGCGCCGCCTCTGCTATGTCGGCATGACCCGCGCGCGGGAGCAGCTCTACTGCCTCCACTCCCTCGAGCGCCGCCTCCACGGCCGCTTCCGCGAGCAGTCCCCCTCCTCATTCCTCGGCGAGATCCCCGAGGAGGTGAAGGACGCGCAACGCCTCGCCGGCGCGCGCTACACGCCGGCCGAGCCGAGCTGGCGCGACCGCCCCACGTATAACGACCGGTACGGCGACCGTTTCTCGAAGCCGCCGCAGCAGCAGCGCTACACCCCGCCGCCGCAGCAACGACAGCCGCCGCCGCCGAAGCCGAAGTCCACCGAGTCGGTCAACAGCGTCCTCTCCTTCTTCCGCGACAACGAGAAGCCGGTCCAGTTCGACCCGAACGCCATCCGCCCCGCCGCCCGCCCGTCCCAGCCCGGGGAGAGCGGCGCGACGATGGAGTACAAACGCGGCTCGCGCGTCCGCCACGAACAGTTCGGTGTCGGCACCATCTTGACGATGGAAGGCTCCGGGCCCGACGCCAAGCTCACCGTCTACTTCGATGGGGTGGGCTCCAAAAAGTTCGTCGCCAGGTACGCGAAGCTCACGCGGGCGTGATGCTGGACGGGCGCGCGTTGATCATCTCCGCACGAAGCATGGACGACGCTGAAAAGAAACGCTATGGCCGAAAATAGATCATCACTCTCCGGCAGCCGCTCATACGAAGAGCTCAGCGAATACTGGGACACGCACAGCCTCGCCGACCATTGGGATCAAACGCATCCTGTCGAATTCGAATTAGACATACAGTCATCCTCGCTCTATTTTCCTGTCGATCGGGAATTGGCCACCAAGCTACGCGCGGTTGCTTCCATCCACGGTATCTCGACCGAGACGCTGCTCAATCTATGGTTGCAGGAAAGAGTGGCGGACGAGTCGCGAAAAGCCGGCTGACCGCGGGGGTTTAGCTGCCTCTGTGTGGCGCCGGCAATCCTGCCGGCGTGGTGCCTCTCCAAGCCTCGTACGCCCATCTCAGGAGCGACCAACGCCAGCGGAACCGAACGGTGATCACGAGCGGTGGAACGCTCGCCGCGGTGACCTTGACTCGCCGTTCAGCGAACATATCTTCACCCTGTCCCAACTCCTTGATTGGCCAGACCGTGGCGAAGGTGACGCCTTTCCGATGGCCGATCGCAGCGATGCGAACAGCGATGAAGTCGCGCAGCGCAGCCTCGAACGTCTGACGAGCGGATTCGATGGAGGGTTGTCCGGCTCGGGGCCGGAACAGGTATGTCCGCTTCGGAAACGCGATGACGTCCGCGTTGGCGACCCACGTCACGGTAGTCGGCCAGCCGATCGTGACGAGGAGGTCGCGCAGTTTTGCAACTGCTTCGTCGAATGTCGCCGTCCCGGGATCGGCTTCCGGCGGTACGACCTCCAGCACTTCGTCAGCGAAGTCCAGGGCCTCGAGAAGCGCCACGTCGATCTCATCGCTCGAACTGATCAACAGCGCGACGTGAGAACCGGTCGGAGTGCCGTCGACTGTCTCGACGGACCTGATTTCCGGTGATATCGAGATACTGCTGTTCAGCGGGATGGCCAAGGTCTCCCGAATTGCCACCGTCCCTGAGACCACGTCGCCGTATGCGACGAGACCCCGACCGGCCATTCGAAGTAGACCGACGACTCTGAACTGCCCGGGCACAGCTCATTCTCATGGTTTGATCGTGCCAAATATCGTGGAGGATGGTGCCAGCATGCAGATGGCGTATCGAGAGCGGTGGGAGGCGGAAATCGCGGAGATGCGGCGGGTGCTCGCCGGCTTGAAGATGAAGGAAGAGTGCAAGTGGGGGAAGCCCACCTACACGGTGGATGGAAAGAACATCGTCATTCTGCAGGGCTTCAAAGACTACTTCGCGCTCGGCTTCTTTCAGGGCGCCCTTCTGAAGGACCCGAAGAAGATGCTGGTGCAACTCGGTCAGGTGCAGGCCGGCCGAGTGATGAAGTTCACCGGCGTGAAGGACATCGCGGCTAAGGCGGCCACCATTAAGGCCTACGTGCGCGAGGCGATCGCGGTCGAGAAGGCCGGGCTGCGAATGGAGCGAAAGAAGACCTCAGATTTTCCGGTCCCGCCGGAACTGACGGAGCGGTTCCGAAGGGATCCACGCTTCAAGCGCGCATTCGAGGCGCTGACGCCGGGGCGGCAGCGGAGTTACCTCTATCACTTCGCCGCGGCCAAGCAGTCGGCGACGCGCGCCGCGCGAATCGAAAAGGCGATCCCGGCGATACTCGAGGGGAGAGGGTTCCTGGAGAGACGCTAGAGCGGCCGGATGCGTCGGTGGGGGCAGTGGGACCGCCCGAACCGCCGCGATCGGCATCTTCCGGGAGAAGTCTTCTTCTGCACAAAGCAGGGCCGATAATAATCAGACGAGAAGAAAACGGAGCAACTCCGTCGGTTCGGCAAGCTGGATTAGAAGCTGAAATACAGCGCCTCCAAACGCGCGTGCTTCCGTGCGACGTGTCGCGTGGTACGTAGAATCTGCGAAACGGATCAGCAAGTCCGCTTTCGGCGCGTCCACGGTCTCCAGAAACTTGGCGTACATCTCAAGAAGCCGGCGTGCTTGAGGCACGAAGACTGGGTCCCTTCCTATGAACTCAAGTCGTTCAGTAGGACTCAGGCCCGTCATTGCAGTTGCATCCTCGGGCGTCACTGTCTCGCGTGCGCGGAGTACCCATGCAAGGTACAGAATCGCCGAGTAACACGTCAGAAGGCGGCTATGCTTCAGCTTGTAATTACGAAGGCGTCGCTCTTCTGGCGAATCGTCACCATGTGCTTCGTAACTCAGGCAAAGCACCTTCCAATACCTGGTGATGTCGTTTGTGAGAAAAACCGGTATAAAGTTCTTCTCGTTACCGGCATAGTCGCGCCAATAAGTTTTCACAACCGCTTCGATAGCGCGGTTATAAATCGGTTCATGGATCACGGCGCGGCTTTCCAGCAATAGGAGCATTCGCGCAGTGAAAACGTTGGTATGGTCATCTTCACGCGTGCCAAGGTGGCCAATTAGGTCATTGAGTGGGTGGGCCTTGAGGTATTCGCCTTCTTTCGAGAAAGGGGGGTATCCCAATTCTTTTGCCACTTCCGCGAGTCGATCGACGACGCACTTTGAATTCGCAACAGCATCCGGCTGAGCGGTGCCGACTTGTGACACGATGAAAAGATCCAAGTCGCTGTGGCTGGAACTTTCTCCTCTGCCCACCGATCCGGTAGCGTAGATGCATGAGTGTTCTCCGAGCGAAGCCTCGACATCCGGACTTTCCAAACGTTTCCGCAGGTGCTGAACGCGTTCGTTGGTAAGCGTTCGACGCTCACCCAAAACGCTGCCGACATCACTCATGAACGCGCCATTTGAACAGGTCAATGAACAGCTCGGCCTGTTGCCGAGCGTCGTCGAGCGCGTGATGCGTATGCTCTCGCTCGGGTTGAATATACTGTAATAGGCGATCACGCCCGGCCCATGAAACGGGCACGCCCGCCTTAGCCGCAAACGCGGTTTTTAGATCGAAGCAGCCTGAGTGATTAAATGGCGAACCAAGCGCGGAAAATGCGATGAAGTACCAGTAGAGGAAAGTCCAGTCAAAGCTTAGAGGATAAGCAACGAGTATTGGTCTCCTGCCGTCCGACAATCGCTGTACCCATGCTGCAGCCCGTGTCATCGCGTCGTTCGCGACTTCGCCTTCTTGCTGTAGGCGTTGGCGATCAATGCCATTAACATCAAGAGCTTCCTGTTCATACCCCGAGGAAATGGGTTTCAACTCGGCATAAAAGCTTCGATGTAGAGATTGATCAGCCTCAAACGTGTGGCCGTCAAAAGTCCCGACGTATACGAGAGCAAACGACAGCATCGAGAAAGGCCCGGGAATCGGCCCGTCTGTTTCGACATCGGCGGAAAAATAAGCGTCGGTCATCCCTCGGAGCTGCGAAGGCTCCGCATATGCTGTTGCAAAAGACTGCGTTAGTGTAACTACAGGAGGATCAGTAGTTTGCCACGGAACATGAGGTCTTGATCTCTTGCGTTTCGTTGACATCGACGCCCACATCATACCGTCTCGGTCGCGAGTGCGTCACGGGCTAACTTTGGCGTGAAGCCGGCCGGTCGGCTCCGGTCCGGCAGTAGTGCTGCTATGTATCGCCGGCGTAACGGCGTCGACGCTGTTGCAATCTTGGCCGTCACATCCCGGCCAGTTCTACATCCGAAAATGCGAGGGTAGAGGGACTGTGTTGCCCATGTCGGCCCCCAAACCGTGAGGCCCGCTTGCGCGGGCCTCACGAACTGCACCGGGGGTTGGGGTTACCTGTTGCGCTCTCCGCTTCGATTGCGTCCGAAGACCGGCGCCGCTGGATGTCGCGGCGGCGACACCCTCGGCTTGAAGCGCTTCATGTGGGCGTTGCGTCGGATCGTGTATTCCATCCAGTTCGAGCGCATCAGAGGTCCTTTCCTGCCTTGAACGACGGGTCGGTGGTCGTCGACAGCGTCGTGTCGGCGGCGGCGGATGCCGTGATCGGCGTTGCCGGAACCGGCGCGTCTGACGACGACGCGGCGGTCAGCAGGTCGAGCGCCTGCATGAACGCGATCAGAGCGGCGCGCCACGTCGGCGGGATCAGCGGGATGCCGGCGAGCGCGGTCAGGAACGGCATCAGCGCCTTGTAGATCCTGAGAACGCGATCGACCAGGGAGGTGTACGTCTCCGCCTGGACTGAATGGAAAGTGACTTCTTCGATCCGGAGCGCAGCGATGCTGCGATGGATCATTCTGTAGGTCATGAAGAACATGTCGGTGTTCCTTTCTCTTGTCGTTGCTCATGCCGCGAGCGGAAGCGGCTGGGCCGCATGCGCACTCGGGCGGAGCGTCGGGTGGGGGGGATTGCTGGCCGGGACCGGCTTGCCGCTGAGCGGCACGCCGATACCGACCAAGGCCCATGCTTGTGCGACGGTCAGTTGAACGTTGCCGCCTTCGCCGTACAGCTCTCCCGCGACTGCGACCGTTGCGCGGGCGAAGTCGTTGAAGTCGGCGTCGGAGGAGAGACGCTCCGCGACCGTGGTGAACCAGATGCGTCCGGCCTTCTCCCACGAGTACCCGCCGAGGGTCGTGCAGAGGATGTAGAACGCGTGGTTCGGGATACCGGAATTGATGTGGACCCCGCCGTTGTCGTCCTGCGTGACGACGTAGTCGCGCATGTGCGCCGGCTGCGGGTCTTTCCCGAGGACCGGATCGTCATACGCGGTGCCGGGGGCGGCGAGCGAGCGGATCCCGCGCGCCGCGACTCCCGGGCCGAACAGCTCGGCGCCGATCAGCCAGTCCGCCTGATTGGCGGTCTGGTTTTGCGCCCACTGCTTGACCATGGAGCCGAACGCGTCGGAGATGTGCTCGTTGATCGCGCCGGTCTGGCCGCTGTACCCGAGATTGCACAGGTACTGCGTGTGCCCGTGCGTGATCTCGTGGCCGATCACGTCGAGCGACGCCGTGAAGCGCTTGAAGATCTTCCCGTCGCCGTCGCCGTAGATCATCTGGCGGCCGTCCCACATCGCGTTGTCGAAGCGGGTGCCGTAGTGCACCGTGCTGTCGAGACGCTTGCCCTTGCCGTCGACCGAACTGCGGCCGAAGGTCAGGAACCAGAAGTCGTACGTCGTGCCGGCGCCGTCGAACGACTCATTCACCTCGACGTCGGCGATGCGCGGCCAGTGCTCCATCATCACGAGGTGACCGGGCGTCTGCCGGCGATGCTTGGCGTCGTAGACGCGCCGGTTTTTCGTAGGGCCCTTCTTGGCCACCTCGGCGGCTTCCGGGAGCAAGCCGCGCGCGGCGATGATCTCGCGCATTTGCTCGAGGGTCGCCAGGGCGCGGCTGCTGGTCTCGGGGCCGCTCCGTGATGCGATGCGGGTCAGGATGTGCGGCGGGATTGCGCCGCAATAGCGAAGCTGATGTAGATTTCGCATGACACTTTCCTTTCTTCAACTGTCGGGTTGACCAGGGGCTGTGTTGGGCCGAGCCGCGTCTCCAAACGCGGCCCGGCCACTCACTTCACTTCGGGGTTAGTGCTCCATCTTCGAGACCTTTCCGGTGATGACGATGCCGTCATCGACCAGCATGGTCGTCATATGAGCGGGAGCGGGAAACGATGGGGGAATCGAGCCCGTGTTCGGCTGCGGCTTCGGCGTATGCGCTCCGATACCCTTTCGCCCGAGTGCTTCGCTCAGGATCTCCACTGACGTCGCGATGTGCGGCGAGTTGAGACCGCGGGCAAGCCCTTTGGCGATCTGGTACAGCTCCAGCGCCGAGTTCGCGACGCGCGCGTAGTTGACGTCGACGGTGTTCTCGACGACGGTCAACAGCGTACGGAGCGCGTCGATGAAGGGCCGGAGCCCGTCAACGAGCTGCAGTGAGCTCAGGGCATTCTGGACGTCGAGCCGGTTGGCCGACTGGTACTCGGGGACCTGCTGGACCTGACCCACCATCGTGTCGACGAACGAGCGCGGAATCCTGCGCATGGCGTCCACGAACGTCTTCGTCTCGGGATGGGGGGCCTCCAGCTCCGGGAGCTTGCCGCGGATGGTCTGCAGGTCGCCGAATAGCTCGGTGGCGATCTGCTGATACCGCGTCAACGTCGGAGGTTCCGGGGGATTGGGGGTCGGGGGTGTCACTGTGAG
>DASXHZ010000103.1:0-3362 GCA_036488085.1 Thermoanaerobaculia bacterium | reverse complement strand
CATGCTCGCCAACCTCTTCGACCGGTTCGCGTGGGGACACGGTTTCGTGATCGTCAGCCTTGCCTCGGAGGCGGCGCTCTTGTTCGTCGCGGCGCAGGCCGGCTTCCTCGACGGGCCGCGCGTTCTCGCGAACATGGCGATCGACTCCTGGATGCCGCATCGCTTCAGCCAACTCTCCGACCGCCTCGTGACGAAGAATGGTATCTACGTGATGGGAATCGCGGCCGCGGCGTCGCTCCTCTACACCCGCGGCGACATCGGGACGCTCGTCGTCATGTACTCCATCAACGTCTTCATCACGTTCTCGCTAACGGAGCTCGGCATGGCGCGGCACTGGATCAAGGACCGCGCGAACGAACCGCGCTGGAAGAGCCAGCTCGCGATCCACGGCACCGGCCTTGTGATGTGTCTCTCCATCCTCTGCGTGACGGTCTACGAGAAGTTCTCGCACGGCGGCTGGATCACGGTCGTCATCACGAGCCTCACGATCGCGCTCTGCTTCGCGATCCATCGCCACTACCAGAGCGTCCGCCGATCGCTGCACAGGATGGACGACATCCTGATCTCCGTGCCGATGCCGAAGCAGATCGCGGAGGTGGAGTCGTCGGAGCTCGATCCGAAATTGGCGACGGCCATCATCAGCATCAAGACCTTCTCCGGCTTCGGCATCCACCAGATCCTCTCGATCCACAAGGCGTTTTCCGGCTACTTCAAACAGTTCCTCTTCATCTCGGCCGCGGTCGTCGACTCCGGCAACTTCAAAGGCGCCGAGGAGCTCGTGTACCTGGAGCGAACGACCGAGGAGTCGCTGAAGAAATACGTTGCGTGGGCGCAGGGGCACGGGCTCGATGCCGACTACAGGATGGCGGTCGGAACCGAGGCGGTGGAGACGGTGGAGGAGATGTGCCGCGTCCTCGCCGACGAGTTTCCGCGCGCGCTTTTCTTCACAGGACGGCTCGTTTTCCGCGAAGAGAAGTGGTTCCACCGCCTGCTGCACAACGAGACCCCGAACGCCATCCAGCGCCGCCTCCAGTTTCAGGGCATTCAGGCGATCGTATTACCCATTCGAGTGCTCGAGTGAGCGATGATCTCAGTGTGCGCACCTTCACGCGCGCCCTCCTCGCGCAGGTCATCGTCGTCGCGGTGACGGGAATCGCCCTGCGCCTCGGCGCGAACGCGGCGACGGTCGGCTTTGCCTTTCTGATTACGATCCTCGGCATCGCCATCTGGACGAACCTCCCGACGGCGCTCGTCAGCTCGATCCTCGCCACCGGCTGCTACAACTTCTTCTTCCTCCCGCCGCTGCACACGTTGGACATCGACGATCCGGCGAACTGGGTCGCGCTGGCGTCGTTCTTCATCGCATCCATCGTCGCGACGCGGCTCGTGACCGAGGCGCGGATGAAGGCGCTCGAAGCGGCGCACCTGGAGGCGCTCAGGGAAGGCGACGCGCTCAAGACGTCGCTTCTCCGCGCCGTGTCGCATGATCTCGCGACGCCGCTCACCGCCATCTCGCTGCAGGTGGAGCGGCTGCGGACGCTCATTCACGATCCGTCGGTCGACGCGATTGCCGAAGAGACCGCGCGCCTGCAACGGCGCATCGAGAACCTGCTCGCGATGGCGCGGCTCGAAGCGCGCAACGTCGTCCCTCGGCCTGAGCCGACGCCGGCCGCGGACCTGTTCCGCGCCGCGCGCGAGCACCTGCCGCTCATCGTCGAATCGCGGCCCGTCGACGTACGCGTCGCGCCCGATTGCCCCGAGGTCTATGTCGATCCGTCGCTCGCCCTCGAGATCCTGGTGAACCTGATCGAGAACGCCCACCAGGCGTCGCCGCCGGGCGCGCCGATCGAGCTCTCCGCGTTCCGTCATCCGGTGCAGCCGCAGCGCGTCCGGCTCGAAGTCGCGGATCGTGGCCGCGGCATCGCCGCCGAGGCGAGCGACACGGCGCACCGCGGCCTCGGCCTCGAGATCGCGCGAAGCCTCAGCACCGCGAGCGGCGGCCAGGTGACGCTGGCGAACCGGCCGGCAGGCGGCGCCGTCGCGCGCATCGACCTATTAGCGGCGCAGCTCCCTGCGGTCGACGAGGTGCCGGCGTGAGCGCGCGCATCCTGGTCGTCGACGACGACGAGACCATCCGCGCCATGCTGGCGCAGAACCTTCGCACGCATGGCTTCGACGTGATCGGCGCGGCCGATGGCGCCGAGGCGGCGGAGCGATTCACGAGCACGAGGCCGGATCTCGTGCTCACCGACCTCGCCATGCCGCGCGCTGACGGCTTCGAGCTGATCCAGCGGATCCGCAGCAACAGCGCCACGCCGATCGTCGTCCTCTCCGTTCGAGGCGGCGATCTCGACAAAGTCCGCGCCCTCGACCTCGGTGCCGATGACTACGTGACGAAGCCCTTCTCGACGCCCGAGCTGCTCGCGCGCGTCCGCGCTCAGCTCCGCCGCACCGGCGCCTCCGCACGTTCACAGTTCGAGTTCAACGACCTTTCGATCGACGTCGACCGTCATCGCGTGATGCAGGGCGGCCGCGAGCTTCACCTGACGCCGACCGAGTTCGCGATCCTCGAGCTCCTCGCCCGCCACGCCGGCCGCCCCGTCTCCTTCGACGAAATCGTCGCGAACGTCTGGAAGGGGGCGCCGGGCACGTCCAACGACGCCGTCCGCGTCCACGTGAGCTCCGTGCGCCGCAAGATCGAGCCCGACCCCTCCAACCCGCGCTACATCGTGACCGAGCCGTGGATCGGCTTCCGCTTCATCGCCGAACCGCTCGGGCCATGACGATCGCCGCCTACGCCGTAACCGGCCGCCGCGCCGCGAGGTTCACTACGCCGCCGACAACGCCGAGGAGGAGGACCGTCCAGGTCACTACGGGCGTCCACGGGGCGGTGAGGCCGAGGAGTGCGTCGAGAGAGATGCGTCCCGGGCCGGTGAGCGCGAGGGCTGTCGCGCCGGTTGCGTAGAGCAACGGTACCTCGATGCCGTTGCTCGTAGCGAACACGCCGTTGCGCCAGTGGACGGTGACGGCGGCGACGATCATCACCGAGATCATGATCGCGGGGCCGACCGGTCCAAGGAGGCCGAGGACCATCAGTATCCCGCTCACCGTCTCGCTCGCGGCGGCCGCGATGGCGAACGGCCGGCCGGGCCGAAAGCCGAGTTTTTCAAAATAGCCGCTGACGCCGGCGAGGCCGTGTCCGCCGAACCACCCGAAGAGCTTCTGCGCGCCGTGTCCGGCCATGAGGAGCCCGAGAACGAGACGGGCGATGAGGAGTCCTGTATCTGTATTCATGATAAGCTTCCCTTTCCACTGTCACTATACTTTATATAGCGACTAGAAATTCCCAGCCATGAATCGGT
>DASXHZ010000069.1:0-51428 GCA_036488085.1 Thermoanaerobaculia bacterium | reverse complement strand
GAGCTTGTTGACGACGAGCGTGGCCAGTGCTTCACCTTCGACGTCTTCAGCGATGATGAGCAGAGGCTTGCCCTGACGGGCGACCTGCTCGAGGATCGGCAGGAGGTCCTTCATCGAGGAGACCTTCTTCTCGTAGATGAGGATCTTGGCGTTCTCGAGGACCGACTCCATGCGATCCGGGTCGGTGACGAAATACGGCGAGAGGTAGCCGCGGTCGAACTGCATGCCCTCGACGACTTCGAGGACGGTGTCGAGGCCGCGCGCTTCTTCGACGGTGATGACGCCGTCCTTGCCGACCTTCTCCATCGCCTGGGCGATGATGTTGCCGATCTCGTCGTCGCTGTTCGCGGAGATCGTGCCGATGTGGGCGATGTCCTTGCCCTCGACCGGCTTGGCCAGCTTGTCGATCGACTCGACGGCAGCCTTGACGGCGAGCTCGATGCCGCGCTTGACGTCCATCGGGTTCGCACCGGCGGTGACGTTCTTGATGCCCTCGCGATAGATCGCCTGGGCGAGGACGGTCGCGGTGGTGGTGCCGTCGCCGGCGGTGTCGGAGGTCTTCGAAGCGACCTCACGGACCATCTGCGCGCCGGCGTTCTCGAGCTCGTCCTTCAGCTCGATCTCCTTGGCGACGGTGACGCCGTCCTTGGTGATCGTCGGCGAGCCGAACTTCTTTTCGATGACGACGTTGCGGCCTTTCGGACCGAGCGTCACCTTGACGGCGTCAGCAAGCTTGTTGACGCCCTTGAGGATCGACTGGCGAGCCTCTTCTCCGTATGTGATTCTCTTTGCCATGCTGTGTCTCCTTATCCTTCGACGATCGCGAGCACTTCGTCTTCGCGAAGAATCGTGTACTCGACGTCATCGAGCTTGATCTCGGTGCCGGAGTACTTGCCGATCAGGACGGTGTCGCCCTTCTTGACGTCCAGCTTGATGCGCTTGCCGTTGTCGTCGAACTTTCCTTCGCCGACGGCGATCACTTCCGCTTCCTGCGGCTTCTCTTTCGCGGTGTCCGGAATGATGATTCCTCCGCGAACCTGTTCCTTCGCATCCTTACGCCGGACCACGATCCGGTCGTAGAGGGGGCGAAGCTTGAGGTCTGTAGCGACTGCCATGATTGCTTCTCCTTTGCCGTGAGTTGTTAGCACTCTGTACTATCGAGTGCTAACAATATGGCCGCAGAATTATTCTGTCAAGGGAGAAGCTAAACACAGCAGAGACTGGAGTTAAACCGCTTCGACGGCTTCCGGCATGTGGTCCAGTTCTTCAAGCGATGCCGGGCCGGAGCTCGTTTTGTGGCGCCGCAGCTTCTCCATGTAGACATAGAAGACGGGCGTCACGTAGAGCGTCAGCGTCTGCGAGAAGATCAGGCCACCGACGACGGCGAGACCGAGCGGGCGGCGTGACTCAGCGCCGGCGCCGAAGCCGAGCGCGATGGGGAGCGTTCCCATGAGCGCCGCCATGGTGGTCATCATGATCGGGCGGAATCGGACCACGCAGGCGTCGTAGATCGCCTGCTCGGCAGTCACGCCTGCCTTCTGCGCCTCGATCGCGAAATCGACCATCATGATGCCGTTCTTCTTCACGAGGCCGACGAGCATGATCACGCCGACGAACGCGTAGATCGAGAGGTCGACCTTGAACACGAGCAGCGTCAGAAGAGCGCCGAATCCGGCGAACGGCAAGGCGGAGAGAATAGTCAGCGGATGAATGAAGCTCTCGTAGAGGATGCCGAGGACCATGTAGATGACAGCGATCGCGATGAGGAGCAGGATGCCGAGGCCCTGCAGCGATGATTGGAACGCCTGCGCGGTGCCTTGGAATGAGGTCGTGATGCTCGCGGGGAGCGTCTGTCTCGCCACCTTCGTGATGTCGTTCACGGCTTCGCCGAGCGAGTAGCCCGGCTTCGCGTTGAACGAGATCGTCACCGACGGTAACTGGCCGGAGTGATTGACCGCGAGCGGCCCGAAGGTCTTGGTGAACTTCGCGACGGTGCTCAGCGGTACGAGCTGCCCGGAGGTCGAGCGGACGTAGATGACCGAGAGCGCCTGCGGATTCGCCTGATACCGCGGGTCGACTTCCATGATGACCTGATACGCATTGGTCGGAGCGTAGATCGTCGAGATCTGCCGCGTCCCGTACGAAGAGTAGAGCGCGTCCTCGACCTGCTGGAGGTTGAGGCCGAGGGCGGCGGCGCGGTCGCGGTCGACGTCGACGGACAGCGTCGGGTTCTTCATGAAGAGGTCGGTGCTGACGTCGGTTAGGCCCGGCATCTTGCGCATCTTTTCGAGTAGCGCTTCCGAGGCGGGATAGAGCGTGTCGGTATCCGACGCCTGCAGCGTGTACTGATACTGCGCGTTCGCGCTGCGTCCGCCGAGGCGGATGGGCGGCGGGTTCTGGAGTGCGACGCGGATGCCGGGGATGACGCTGAGCTTCTTGCGAAGGCTCGCCATCACCTCGTCGATCGTCATCTTGCGCTCGGGTCTCGCAACGAGACGCGTCGAGATGACGCTGCTATTCGCGCTGCTGCCGCGTCCGACGAACGAGAAGAACGCGGCGATGTTCTTGTCGGCGTTGACGATGTCCATCGCCTGCATCTGGTGCTTCACCTGATCGGCGAACGAGACGCCTTGCGCGAACTCCAGGCTGATGCGGACCTCGTTCGCGTCTTCGTTCGGGATGAAGCCCTTCGGCACGGCGATGAAGAGCCAGACCGTGCCGGCCAGCACCGCCAGCGAGACCATGAGGGTCGTGAAGCGATGCCGCAGCGCGGCGCGCAATCCGACCTCGTAGAAGTGCAGCATGCCGTCGAAGAAGCGCTCGGTCGCCTTGTACATGGCGCCGTGCTCCTCCTTTGAATGCGGCCGGAGGAACTTCGACGACAGCAGCGGCGTGAGCGACAGCGAGACGAAGCCGGAAACGAGAATCGCCGCGCCGATGGTCACCGCGAACTCGTGGAAGAGGCGCCCGAGGATGCCGCCCATGAAGAGGATCGGGATGAAGACCGCGGCCAGCGAGATCGTCATCGAGATGATCGTGAAGCCGATCTCCCTCGATCCCTTGACCGCTGCCTCGAACGGCGGCTCGCCCATCTCCATGTGCCGGACGATGTTCTCGAGCATGACGATGGCGTCGTCGACGACGAAGCCGACCGAGAGCGTCAGCGCCATCAGCGACAGGTTGTCGAGCGAGTAGCCGCATAAGTACATCACCGCGAACGTGCCGACGATCGACATCGGCAAAGCGAGGCTGGGGATGATGGTCGCCGACACGTTCCGCAGGAAGAGGAAGATCACGAGAATGACCAGGAAGAGCGTCAGTACCAGCGTGAACTTCACGTCGTTGACTGACGCGCGGATCGACTCCGCACGGTCGCGGTGAATCTCGAGCTCGACCGACGCCGGGAGCTGCTTACGGAACACCGGCAAGAGTGCTTTGACGCGGTCGGAGACTTCGACGGCGTTCGTTCCGGGCTGTTTCAGCACGGCCAGAACGAATGCCGGTTTGCCGCGGAACCACGCCGCCGTCTGGTTGTTCTCGACGTCATCCAGAACCGTCGCGACGTCGGCGAGGTGCACAGGACGTCCGTTGCGCCAGGCGATGGTGATGTTCTTGTAGTCGGCCGCCTTCATGAGCTGGCCGTTCGCTTCGACGGTGTAGGCGGTGAACGGGCCGTTGAGGACGCCGGTGGG
Source organism: Thermoanaerobaculia bacterium (assembly GCA_036488085.1). Classification (GTDB taxonomy): domain Bacteria; phylum Acidobacteriota; class Thermoanaerobaculia; order Gp7-AA8; family Gp7-AA8; genus DASXHZ01. The sequence goes on along the minus strand of DASXHZ010000069.1, from coordinate 47,736 downwards.
GAGATTGACGTTGCTGTTGCGGATGGCGTCACCGACTTCGTCGAGGCCGATGCTGAGGGCCGCGAGCTGCTCCGGATTGACCTGGATGCGCACCGCGTACTTCTGGGCCCCATACACCGCGACCTGCGCGACGCCTTCCACGGTCGAGATGCGTTGCGCCATCAGCGTCTCGGCGTATTCGTCGAGCTCGTTCATCGGCATCTGCTGCGAGCTGAGCGCGAGATAGATGACCGGCGTATCGGCGGGATTGACCTTGCTGTACGACGGCGGCGCCGGCATGTTGGGCGGGAGCTGACGCGCTGCCGCCGCAATGGCCGACTGCACGTCCTGCGCGGCCGCGTCGAGATTGCGCGACAGGGCGAACTGCAGCGTGATGTTGGTGTTCCCGAGGGCCGACGCCGAGGTCATCGAGTCGAGACCGGCGATCGTCGAGAACTGCCGCTCCAGCGGCGTGGCGACCGACGCCGCCATCGTCTCCGGACTCGCGCCCGGCAGCGACGCCGACACCTGGATGGTCGGGAAGTCGACGTTCGGCAGATCGCTCACCGGCAACTGCCGGTACGCCATGACGCCAAACAGAAGGATGGCGACCATGACGAGCGTCGTCATGACCGGACGGCGAATGAAGAGTGCGGCGATGTTCATGTCCGTTATCCGTTATCCGTTATGCGTTATCCGTTTTCCGTAAGGCGCCGTCTAACGACGGTTAACGGATAACGGTTAACGGATAACGCTTCCTATGGTGCTCCCTTGATCTCCACGTGGCTCTTCGGCGTGAGCCGAAGTTGCCCATCTGTGACGACGCTCTCGCCGGGCTGGACGCCCTTGCTCACGACGACGTTCTGGTCGACCTGCTGGACGACGTTGACCGGCCGCATGTCGACGCTCTGGTCGTTCTTCACTACATAGACGTACTGCCCATGCTGGCCGTTTTGCACTGCCTGAGCCGGAATGACGGTCGCGCCCGAAAGGGTCGAGAGCGTTACCGCGACGTTGACGTACTGCCCCGGCCAAAGTGCACGGTCGGCATTGGGAAATGAGGCTTTGAGGTTGATCGTGCCGGTGGTCGCGTCGACGGTGTTGTCGACGAACGAGAGTTTTCCGTCTTCGGAATGCATCCCCGTGCCCTGCGGCATCGCCGTCACCGGTACGTTCGAGAACCCGCGCGCGCGCAGATCGGCAAGCTGCCGTTCGGGAATCGCGAACTGGACGTTCACCGGCTGCACCTGGTTGATGACGACGAGCGCCGTCGTGTCGTTCGCTTTGACGAGGTTGCCCTGATGGACGACGAGCTGTCCCGTCCGGCCGTCAAGCGGAGACCGGATGTCGCAGTACGAGAGCTGCAGCTCCGCGTTCTGCACCGCGGCGCGATCGGCCGCGACGACTGCATGCGCCGACTCGGCCGCCGCGCTGATGCGGTCGAAGTCCTCGTGCGTCACGTAGTCCTTCTTCACGAGGTCGGCATACCGCGCCCGCTCCGCCTCGGCGTTCTTCTGGTTCGCCTCGTCGCGGGCGAGATTCGCCTTTGCCTGCGCCAGCTCCGCTTCGTACGGCCGCGGATCGATGGTGAAGAGGCGCTGCCCGCGCTGGACCTCGTCGCCTTCTTTGAACCAGACGCGGTCGAGCTGGCCGCCGACGAGCGCGCGGACCTGCACGGTCGAGACGGGAACGACGTTGCCGATCACGCGGATCTGCACCGGCACGTCTTTCTGCTCGGCAGTCGCGACGGAGACCGGGACCTTCTCTTCGACAGGTTTCTGTTTGGCGCCCGAACAGGCGGCCATGGTGATAGCAACGGCAAGAGCAATCGAAAGAATCAGCGCTCGTTTCATTTCACTTCCAACGTTCCGGTGTCGTGTGCGAGTTGGGCCACGGAGAGAAACCAGTCAGCCCTCGACTGGACTTCCTGAGCGCGCGCATTTTCGAGCGCGGACTCTGCTGTGAGGACGTCGAGGATCGAGCCGACGCCCGAGCGGTAACGGCCCTGCGCCACGTCGGCCGACTGCTGCGCGCTCGCGAGGAGGTCGCGTGACGTCGCCAGTCGCTGCGTCGCGGTCTGGAGCGAGTAGTAGCTCGTCCACACCTGGAGCATCACCTGCTGTTCGGTGTTTCGGATCGTTTCCCGCGCGATGTCAGCCTCGGTCTGCGCCTGTCGCACGTCGTAGACGTTGCGGAATCCGGTGAAGACCGGCCAGCGCACCGCGACGCCTGCGGAGTACGGCGCCACGCGGGTGTTCGTGCCGAACCATGTCTCGCCGAGGGAGCTCGTGGCGGTGAGCGATGGGAGGTACGACGAGCGGATCTGCGTCACGCGCGCCTGCGCGCTCTCCGCCTCGGCGCGCGTCGCCGCGAGATCGGGCCGCTGTTGCACCGCCTGCGTGATGAGTCCATCGACGGCGTTGGTGACAGCGGTTGAGGGCACTTCCGACGGCAGATCGCCGAACTCGAAGTGTGTCGCCGCGGGGAGTCCCATCGCGGTGGCGATCTCTCCCTCGAACGTCCGCACGTTTCCGGCGAACGTCTCGCGCGTGAGCTGTGCCTGCGAGAGCGCGGTGCGCGCCTGCAAAACGTCGGCGATCGTCGCGACGCCGGAGTTGTGTCTCGCCTCGGCTGCATCGAGCGACGTCTGGCGTTCTTTGATCGTGGCGTCCTGCGCGGCGAGGAGCGCTTTCGCGTCGAGGTATCCGTAGTACGCCTGCTGCACGCGGAGGATCACATCCTGGATTGCCTGATTGTGGAGGAAGTCCGCCGCGATCAGTGTCTGCCGCGCCGCTTCGACTTCCGCCGCGCGGCCGCCGAAGTCGAGCAATCGGTAGTTGAGCGTGGCGGACGGACCGAAAACGGTCGCCGTGCTCGCACCGGTCGACGCCGCGGTTCGCGACCGCGTGAGCGCGGCATCCAAATCGACCTCCGGGTAGTAGCCCGATTGCGCCACTCCGACGCCGGCCTCGGCGGCGCGTGCGTTGAGCCACGCGATCCGCGTCTGCGGATTGTTCGAGAGCGCGATGTCGATGATTTGCGAAAGCGAAAGCGTGCTGCCGGCAGCGATGTTCGAGGGCAGCACAACCTTGCTTTCGGCCGCTGCCACCGTGTTCGCCGGCGGCGTCCACGGTTTCGCCGGCGCATCCGACGTGCCGACGCTGCGGCTCGAGACACATGCCGCGAGCGGCAACGCGATGAGAACCATCAGTTGCTTTGTCAGGCGCTTCATTCCGCTGCCAATCCCCGCAAAAAGAGATCGGAAATCAGCACCGCATCGTCTTCGACCGGCAGCGGCTTCGTTTCCAACAGCCGCTGATGCATCGTCGCGATGTTCGACTCCACGAACATCGCCGCGACTTTGTCGGAGTCGACGTCGCGGAAGTGTCCCTTACGAATTCCTTCACGAATCAACTTTGCCGCTCCCTGCACGAGATGCCGGTAGCGGTCGCCCTGATAGCGGCTTCCCTGCACCCGAGTCACCTCGCGCTCGTACATGAGGATGCGAAACAGATCACGGCGCTCGTCGAAGTAGGAGAGATAACGAAGCGAGAACGCCTGCAGCCGCCGCTCGGGCGTCCCGCCGCCGTGCAGCACCTCGTCGACCTTCTCGACCATCGGCGCCAGCGACGACTCCTTCACCGCGTCGAGGAGCTCCTGCTTGTCGCGGTAGTGGAGGTAGACCGTTCCCTTCGCGATGCCGGCTTCCTGCGCGACGTTGTCCATCGTCACGCTCTTCAGCCCGTCGCGGCACATCAGGCGGATCACCGCCTGCTGGATGCTCTGCCGCTTGTACGACTGCCAGAGCCCGTTCTCGTCCGCTAACGCCAGTTTTCGAGCTGCCATTGACCGTTCAGTCAACTTTCTATACTGCGCGGTCAATCCCGCGTTGAAGGGGGGCGGGGTGACGAAACTGTGACTAGACGCGCGGACGCGGTCTCGTCAGGTCGGCGCCGCGGCCGATCCATCCTTTGCGGCGGAAGAAGACCAGCATCGCGACGGCGACGATCGCCATGAGTGCGAGGGCGTACCAGTAGCCGCGGATCCAGTGGAGCTCGGGGATGCGCTCGAAGTTCATGCCGTATATGCCGGCGATCAGGGAGAGCGGCAGCATGATCGCGGAGAAGACAGTGAGCACGCGCATGATCTCGTTCGTGCGGTTTGCGATGACGGAGAGGTACGCCTCCATCGCGCCGGCCATCGCATCGCGCTGCACGTCGATCGTCTCCGTGATGCGGAACATGTGGTCGTAGACGTCGCGGAAGTAGATGAGATGCTCGCGGCGGATGAACTGCGCGTCGCCGCGCGAGATCTGGTTCAGCAGATCGCGTTGCGGCAGCGAGTGGCGGCGGAGCAGGTTCACGTCGCGTTTGAGGTGCAGCAGCTCGTCGAGTTGCCCGGGCCGCGGGTCGGTGAAGATCGCGTCCTGCACGTCGTCAACGCAGTTGTCGATCTTCTCGAGGAGCGGGAAGTGCTCGTCGACCATGGCGTCGACGATGGCGTGGAGGAGGAAGTCGGGTCCCGAGCCGAGGAGTCGTTTGTCGCCCGGCAACCGCTCCCAGATCTCGTTCATCCGGTTGTGCAGCTCTTTGTGCACGGTGACCAGGAAGTCGCCGCCGAGAAACGCCGCGAGCTTGTACGACTGCGACGCGTGCTCGCCGAGGTCGACGTCGACCGCGCGGAAGACGAAGAAATCGTAGTTCGGATACGGGTCGTACTTTGGGAGCGTCTCGGGCGACAACGTGTCTTCCGCCGCCAGCTCGTGGAAGCCGAAACGTCCTTCGAGCAGCGGCTCGATCGCCTCCTGTGTCGGCTCGGCTATATCGATCCAGAGCTTCGCCCCGGAGCCCGCCTTCCATGAGTTGACGACCTCCAGCCCTCCCCGCGTCAGTTCCTCTTCGCCGCGCAGCAGCGCGACCCGAAAGTCTGTCATGCGCGGATCATAGGATGCGCAGACAAGAATGTCTGCGCTCCAAAGCGACGAAGTGGAGCGCAGACATTCCTGTCTGCGCCCCCTGGCGCTACGTCTTCTTCATCGCGATGAACGCTCCAGCCGACAGCGCCAACGCGAGGAGCATCAGCATCGACGGCGAGAGCAGCGGGATCTGGGCGAGGACCGTCACCGGCGCGCTCGAGGTGTTGTTCGTGGCGTTCGGGTCGTTGGTCGTCGAGCTGATCGTCGCGGTGTTCGTCACTGTCGTTCCCGCCGTGGCGGTGTTGTGCACGGTCAGGGTGAACGACGCCGTCGCGCCGTTCGCGAACGTCGCGATCGTGCAGGTGACCGTCGCGCCGGTGGTGCAGTTGAAGGTCGGGCCGCTCGTCTGCGCCAACGAGGCGAACGTCGTATTCGCCGGCAGCGTGTCGGCGAGCGTGACGTTGAACGCGTCGGTCGGGCCGTTGTTCGCGGCGTTGATCGTGTAGGCGATGTCGTAGCCGATCGCGGTCGGAGTGGGCGGCCCGCTCTTCGTGACCGAGAGATCGGCGCTGGCGGTGGCGGTGGTATTCGCCGTCGAGGTGTTGTTCGCGGCGTTGCTGTCCGGCGTGGTGCTGGTGACGGTCGCGGTGTTGGAAAGTACCGTACCGTTCGGCGTCGTGTTGGCGACACCGACGACCACCGTGAACGTCGCAGTCGCGCCGCTCACGAGCGTTCCGATCGAGCAGGTGACCGTCGCGCCGGTGGTGCAGTTGAACACTGGGCCGATGGTCTGGTTTTCCGAGACGAACGTCGTGTTCGCCGGCAGCGTGTCGGTCCACGACACGCTCTGCGCGTCCGACGGGCCGCCGTTCGCGACCGTGACCGTGTAAGTGAGATTCGCGCCGGCATTAACGGTCGACGCGCCTGTCTTTGTAATCGACACATCGGCGCTCGCGGTGGTCGTGGTGTTCACGGTCGAAGTGTTGTTCCCGGCATTGCTGTCCGCCGTCGTGCTGGAAACGTTCGCGGTATTCGAGATCATGCTTGTTGCGCCCGGGCTGAAGTGCACCGTCATGGTGAAGGTGGCCGTCGAGCCGGGCGTGAGCGTCCCGATCGAACAGGTGATCGTCGCACCGGTCGTGCAGTTGAACGCCGGCCCGCTGTTCTGGGCGAACGAGACGAACGTCGTGTTCACGGGGACGGCGTCTGTCAGGGTCACCGAAGACGCATCGGCCGGGCCGTTGTTCGTGACGGAAATCGTGTACGGCACATCCGTTCCCGCCGTCGCGCTCGCGGGGCCGGTCTTCACCACCGCGGCGTCGGCGATGGCGCTGATGGTCGTGCTGGCACTCGACGTGTTGTTGTTCGGGTTCGAGTCCGCCGAATTGGAGCTCGCGTTCGCCGTGTTCGTGATGATCGTTCCATCCGGTGTCGACGGCGAGACGGCGACCGTGATCGTGAACTGTGCGCTCTGGCTGTTCGCGAGAGTGGCGACGCCGCACGTGACCGTGCCGCCTGGCGAATAGCTACCGCCGAGGCCGAGCGGCGGCGGAGTGCACGAACCGCTTGGCCCGTTGTCCTGGACGGCCGAGACGAACGTTTCGGAACTCGACAGCGCGTCGGTGAAGATCGCGTCGACCGCCGTGTCGGGACCGTTGTTCAACAAGATGATCGTGTAGGCGATCGTCCCGCCGGCATTGGCGGTCGGAGGCGCGCTCTTCGTCACCGTGACGTCGGACGACGAGACGGTCAGCGTCGTCGACGACGTGTCGTTCTCCGGATTCGGGTCGTTGTCGCTCGTGTCGGTCGCTATGTTCGTGTACGTCGACCCGCTGGCCGTCCCCGGAGGAACGTGCGCGACCAACTGGAATGTGGCCGTCGATCCTGCGGGGAACACCTGGATGGCGCAGTTGATCGTCGCACCGGGAGAAGGGCAGGTGAACGCCGGTCCGCTCGTCTGCGTGAGGCTCACGAAGGTCAACGCGGAGATCGAAGGAACGCTGTTCGGGAGGGTGTCCTTCCACGAGACAGTCGTCGCGTCGGCGGGCCCGAGGTTCGTCAGGGTGATCGTGTACGTGACGTCGGTGTCGGCTGCCGCGGCGCTCGGGCCGCTCTTGTTGATCACCAGGTCCGCGGTGTCCGGCGGCGTCGACGAGCCGACGATGGAGCTGTTGTTCTCGTCGTCGTCGTCGAACGTGTCGCTCGCGATCGTCGCCCGGTTGATGTAGGTCGTTCCGTCCGCCGCGTCACTCGGAACACTGACGGTGAGGGTGAAGGTGTCCTGATTGCCGGCGTTGAAGGTCGCCGCGGTGCATGTGACCGTCCCGCCCGAGCCGACCGCCGGCGTTGAGCAGATGAAGGGATCCGGGCCGGTCTGGGAGATCGAGACGAACGTCAGACCCTCGGGCAGGACGTCGTTCATCGTCGCGGTGGCCGCGTCATCCGGTCCGACGTTTCCGACCACGATGGTGTACGCGAAATTGGTTCCCTTCGTGACGTTGGAGGGGCCGTCTTTCGTGACGTAGAGGTCCGCGGTCTGCGCGAGGGCGCTGCCAGCGGAGAAGAGGAAGAGGGAGAAGACGGAGAAAAAGAGAGCGAAACGGCCGGACGTCATCGGGCGCGGAAACCTCCACGCCCGATCACATCACGGTTGTTCTGTTTTGTCGATTATTAGAGCAAAGACTGAAGTGCGGTGTAATCGCGCGACTGCGACTCCGCCACCGCCTTGTAGGTGATCGCCCCCTTGTACACGTTCACCCCCTCGGCCAGTCCCGCGTCGTCGCGCACCGCCGCGGCAAATCCCTTCTTAGCAAGCAGACGCGTGTACGGCAACGTGGCGTTGGTCAAGGCGATGGTCGACGTGCGCGGCACCGCGCCCGGCATGTTCGCGACGCAGTAGTGCGTGACGCCGTCGACGTCGTACACCGGATTCGAGTGCGTGGTCGCATGCGCGGTTTCGACGCAGCCGCCTTGATCGATGGCGACGTCGACGATGACCGATCCCTTTTTCATCGTCCCGATCATCTCGCGCGTCACGAGCTTCGGCGCCGCGGCTCCCGGAATGAGAACGCCGCCGATGAGCAGGTCCGCATGCGTGACGGCGTCGGCGATGTGCGCGCTGTTCGACGCGAGAGTCTGTACGGTTCCACGGAAGATGTCGTCGAGCTGGCGAAGACGGTCGAGGTTCGTGTCGAGCAACGTGACGCGTGCGCCGAGGCCGATCGCCATCTTCGCGGCGTTCGTGCCGACCACGCCGCCGCCGATGATGACGACGTCACCCGGAAGGACGCCCGGAACGCCGCCGAGGAGGATGCCGCGTCCGCCGAGCGGCTTGTGAAGGAAGTACGCGCCGACGTGCACCGACATCCGTCCCGCCACTTCCGACATCGGCGTGAGGAGAGGCAGCGTGCGCCGCCGCTCGTCGGTGATCGTCTCGTACGCGACGCCGATGATCTTCTTCTTCAGCAGCGACTCGGTCAGTTTGGGGACGGGGGCGAGGTGGAGGTAGGTGAAGAGGAGCTGGCCGTCTTTGAGCCGGTTCAAGTCGGGATCGATCGGCTCTTTCACCTTCACGATCATCTCCGCCTGGTCGTAGACGGCGTCGGCGTCGGGAAGGATCGTCGCGCCCGCCGCGACGTACTCCTCGTCGGCGAAGCCGCTGCCGTTCCCCGCGCCCTTCTGGATGAGGACTTGATGTCCGTCGGAAGAGAGCACCGCCGCCCCGGCGGGCGTCATTCCTACGCGAAACTCGTTGTCTTTGATCTCGGTCGGTACGCCGATCCGCATGTCTTGGTCTCCAATCGCGGGATTCTATCGTCGTTAATCGCTACTCGTGATTCGTTACTCGACGGGGGCCGTCATTTCGCCGCTCCATTTACGTTGACTCGAACATGGATAGTGCCGGCGCAAATTGTTTCAACACGAGGTTCACCGCTCTCGCGGCCGGACACTCAGGTTTGGAGCCGTCGAGTAGCGTTGACCCGGAGATCATGCGGGTCTTTCATCGCTTCCCCGATCGCTACCTCGGCCCGCGCGACGTCGCTGCCGCCATGGACTACCGCGACCTCGCACACATCCGCATGCGCCTCTCGAGGATGGTGAAGTCGAAGAAGCTGAAGCGCGTTGGCCACGGGAGATACATGGCCAACGCGCCGAGCAACTAACGATCCGTTATCCGCGATGCAATCCGCGGCGTCCGCTCGGGGTCTGCGGCGTCGGCTGCGATCCGTTGCCGAATGCGGCCGGGTTCAGAGCCTTCGCGGTTGCGTACGCATCGACCAGCCCTGCGCCGTATGTGTCGTCGCGTCCGGCGTCGCCCAGGTCGTGAGCGTTGGTCTGGAGCGCCTGCATGATCTGCTGGTTCGTCGCACCGGGAGCGACGGCCCACACGAGCGCGCCGACACCGGCCGCATGCGGCGTCGCCATCGACGTGCCGTTGAGCAGCGCGTACCCGAGGGTGTTGTTGTTCATGAGGTAACGCACGGTGGAGGCGCCGGCGGCCGTGAGGAGCTTTTGGCCGTCGACCTGTGTGACGCCGACGACGGTCTTCGGGATGGTCGTGGCGGAGACACCGCTGACGCCCCATCCCGGAGTGTCGGTCGGATTCTCAGTCGCGCGGTTGTTATAGATGATCGCCGCAACGGCGCCGGCCGCCTTCGCGTTCAGCGCTTTTTCGGCGAAGGTCAGAGTCTGTCCGGTGACAGTGCTCGTTCCGCCGCGCTGAATCAGCGCGATGTTTCCGTTCACGGAGGACGGGAACTCGCTCTTGTTGCCGCTGCCGCAGTTGACGATGTTGCCGGTCGCCGTGGTGAGCGACGCGCAATTCAGCGCATTTCCCACGGTGTCGGTTGCGGCGATTTTGTGCGCGTCGACCGAGATGCCGCTGCTGTCAGCGACGTTGTCGAGCTCGGAGACGTCGACGAAGGTCGACAGGACGGAGACGCCCGGCGCGACGACTTTGAGGTCGGCACCGCGCTGCGAGAACGACGCGACGGTGCCGGTTGAATCGATGGCACCGACGGAAACGACGGTGGAGTAAGCAGCGGGGTAGGAGAGGCCGACGGAGTCGGGATAGCCGTTGCCCGCCGCCGCGAAGGTGAGAATCCCCGCGTTGTAGGCGTTCTGGAACGCCGTCGCCTCGGCGGTCGACGCGGAGTCGGACCCGAGCGAGAGACTCATGATCCAGTTGCCGCCGACCTCGAGCTTCTTCTGGATGACCCAGTCAATGCCGTTGAGGATCTTCGACACGGCCCCTGAGCCGCAGGCGTCGAGAGCTTTGACCGAGTAGAGACTGACCTCGGGCGCGACACCGACGACGCCGTCGCTGTTCATCGCCGCGGCGATCGTGCCGGCGACGTGAGTGCCGTGGCCGTTATCGTCGCGCGGATCGGTCGTTCCGGTCAGCTCGTTGAAGCCGCCCTTGTACGCGGCGGCGAGCTCGGTGTCGTCATACGAGATGCCGGTATCGATGATGGCGACGTTGATCGGTGCGCCGTTGCCGAGGGACTTGCCCTTCGTTACCGGCCAAACCTGCGGGGCGTCGACCATCGTGATGCCGTACGGCGTGGTCTCGGCGCCGGGCGTGACGGAGTCGGTGAGGATATGACGCTCCTGGTCCATCTCGACGTACGCGATGTCCGGCCGCTTCTTCAGCGCCTGCGCCTCGTCCCACGTCATGTCGGCCTCGAAGGCGTCGACCGAACGAAACGCGTGGAACGGCGTGACCCTGTGGCGCCATGGACGCTCCGGGAGATCATTCGCGAGGACGTCGTCGGCCACCTGACGCGGCGCGAGACGGGTCCCGACGATGTAGTGCTGGTAGTTGCTCTGCGCGAAAGCGGAGGAACAAAGAAGGAACAGGAACAGCGAAATGCCGATTCGTCTCATCTTGTATGTGCCGTCACTCGTCCGATTAGATGATTGAAGAAGTCCCGCCGCCGATAATGTTATTCCGCATATGTTAATCTCCGCCGCTTCGAGGACGCTAGGGAGAGAAATGGAAGACTGGAAAAGGAACCTGATCGAGAACGGGGACGGAATCGCGCAACTGCTCCGCGAGACGAAGACGATTGCCGTCCTCGGCATCAAGCCGGAGTCGCATGCCGATCAGGCAGGCTACTACGTTGCGGCGCACATGGCTGCTGCCGGCTACGAAATCGTTCCCGTTCCGGTCTACTACCCCGAGGTCACCGAGATCCTCGGCAAGCCGGTGTTCCGGAAGCTCGCCGACGTCGGACGCCCGATCGACATGGTCAACGTATTCCGCCGCCCGAGCGACATCCCGCCGCACGTCGACGATATTCTCGCGGCCAAGCCGAAGTCGGTCTGGTTCCAGCTCGGCATCCGCAACGACGAAGCCGCCGAGCAACTCGCCCGCGCCGGTATCAAAGTCGTCCAGGACCGCTGTTTGATGGTGGAGGAGTCGCGGCTGGGACGATGATTTTCGTGACTCGTTACTCGTGATTCGTTACTCGTGATTCGTTACTCGGGGAGCATGATTCGTCATGCGTCATCCGTCACGACGACGGCCGCTCGAATCACCCTCACCGATCACGGTCCCCGAGTAACGAGTAACGAATAACGAGTAACGTTCTCCGGGATGACCGATCACGCATCACGGGTCACCCGCGAGGTCGTCCTCCCGCCGTTTCGTTTCTGGGAGACGCGTGCGGGACATGGGACGCCGATCGTGCTGCTGCACGGGCTCGGCGGATCGAGCGACTGGTTCCGGTTCAACGTCGAGGTTCTCGCCGAGAGTCATCTCGTCGCGGCGGCCGATCTGGTCGGCTTCGGACGGACGCATGCGCGGAGGCCTCTCGTCTTCGAGGAGATCGCGGCGCTGCTGTCTCGATGGATCGAGAGCTCGTTCGACGAGCCGGTGCATCTCGCCGGCAATTCGATGGGCGGCCACATTGCGATTCATGTGGCGGCGAAACGTCCCGATCTGGTGCGGTCGCTGATCCTGATCGACTCGACGGGGATCCCGTTTGCGTTCGATCCGCGCACGCACTTCGAGTACGGCGCGCTGCCGCATCGCGGGATGGCGTTCGCACGCGTGCTGATGCGCGACGCTTTCCGCGCCGGACCGACGACGCTCGCACTGGCGTTCGCGCGGCTCCTCCGCGACGACGCGCGTCCGCTCCTCCGCGAGCTTCGGATGCCGGTCCTGCTGTTGTGGGGCGAGAACGATCCGCTGGTTCCGGTGCCGTACGCGCAACAGATGCACGAGCTGATTCCGCAATCGCGTCTCGTGATCCTGCCGAACGCGGGACACGTCCCGATGTGGGAGAGCCCGACGGCGTTCAACGGAGCGCTTCTCAGTTTCGTCAACGAGGTCGACGCGCTGCATCGCCCGCCCGACGACCGCGGCGCATTCGCCTGGGGCCTGGCGGGATTTCACGACGGCATCGCGCACCGGGAAGCGGGGCGCGCCCGCGACGTCGTCCTCCTTCATGGCCTCGGCATGTCGAGCGCGTACTTCGTCCACTTCGCGCGAGCGCTCTTCGCCCGCGGCCATTCGCCGATCGCTCCCGACCTACCGGGCTTCGGCGCCAGCGCGAACGCGCGGCCGATGACGTCATACGAGCACGGCGAGCGGCTCGCGCAATGGGCGGACGCACTCGAGGTCAAAGACGCGATCTGGATCGGCCACTCGGCGGGATGCGCGGTGGTCGCGCACCTCGCCGCGCGACGGCCCGATCTCGTTCGACGACCGATTGCGATCGGACCGCTGTGGACGCGCAGCCGGCATCCCGACCTCCACTACATGCCGCGGATCGCGCTCGACGCCTTTCGCGAGCCGCTCCGGCTGTGGCGCTACATCCTTCCCGCGTACTGGCGAGTCGGAATCGCGCGCTGGCTCGGGACGTGGGAGAAACAACTCGACGATACGACCGCGCCGCCACCGGAGATGATGATGATCGCCGGGACCCGCGATCCGCTCGTCGACCGCACCGCCGTCCGCGTCATCGACGTCCCCGGCGCGCACGCCTGCCTCTTCTCGCACCCCGAGGAGGTCGCAGAGCGGGTCAATCTTGGATGACTGCTTTCTCACGCTCAGCGCGGCGGCCTACGTGTTCCGCCACGGCGACCGGCGGCTCAAACCGAGTAGCGAGCAGGCGCCGAGGAGGCCGAGCCAGACGTAGGGCATGTTTGGAGAGAGGCCGATGGAGACCAGAATGACGACGATCGCGATCAGCGCGAGCGAGGTCGCCGGCCAGTCATCGACGCGGCGGAACATCTCCTGGATCCCGCGTGTCCACGATGAAACGGCCTTCCATCGCAGGACCAGGACAACGACGCTCAGCGCGAGCACGATCCATCGGAACTCCGCGCTCATCGGCACATTGATGATGGCGTGCGCGATGATGGCGGGTAAAAGCGAAGCGGTCCGATAGACCGCGTAGGCAACGATCGCAGCCCAGACGAAGAGGCTCGCCTGCGAGCTGATCGCCAGCGGATCGGCGTGGCGGTATTGGCCGTGTGCGACGGTGAAGAAGACGGCGCTCGCGAGGAGCGCGCCGCCGGCGCTGAACGATTCGCGGATGCGGCCCAGAAGGTAGCCGCGCGTGAAGAGCTCCTCGAAGATCGGAACGACGGCGTAGCTTCCGACCGCCATGTAGAGCCAGAACGAGGCGTCCCATGGCACCCGAGCTTCCAACGCCCAGAAGCGCGTTCCGGGCCCGAGATGCGCGTAGTCGGCGATCAGCCGCGTGACCTGCTCGGGGAGCGATGCGATCAGACCGAGCACCACTCCAATGGCGGTGAGCTCCGCAAACCGCCGCCTCGGCAGCGTCAATCCATACGACGCGGCGCTCTTACGTCCGCGCCATGCGCCGAGCCCCGCCGCAAGCGCCAGGATGATGCCGTAGCGCACGGTCAGGTTGACGAGTTGCAGCACCGCCGCCGACCGAAAGTCGGGCCGCGCCAACTGATAGAGGTAGTGCTCAGCGCTCCCCACTCGGAGCCGCGAGAGCGCGAGTTGCGCGAGCAACGTCCCCGCGATGAGCACGAAACCCGGCTCCGCGACCGCCGCGACACGCGCGGCCCACGCGTTGTCCGCATCGAGCGTCAGCCACCGAGATCCCGAAGCATGGGTTCCCATGGATGGTGATACGGGCCGACGAAGGGCGGGTTGCACGCTGCCACTGTTATGCGAGCAGCCGCGTCAGCCAGAGGTTGGTCATCTTCTCCAGGACGGTGTTCTGGCGGAGTCTTGCGCGGAGGTTGATGAAGTCGACTTCGTCGAGGGGTTGATCCTGGCTGAAGCAGGAGAAGACGAACGACTCTTTGCCGGTGGCTGGGTCGACGTGGCGCTGGAGGCACTGGGCGCAGACCTGTTTCATCATGCATTGCATGGGCGAGTTGATCGAGCCGATGCCGACGTGCGCCGGGTCGAGGTAAGGCGCGAGGACGCCGTGGCGCGCGTCTTTCACGGCTCGCATCATGCCGTCGGAGCCGATGGCGATGATGCGAGAGACCTGCTTCATGTCGAACATGGAGCCGGCGTCGCCCGCGTAGGTGAGCATCGACTGGACGATGTTGCCGACGAAGGCTCGATCCTGCGGGCGGCGCGGCTCGATGGCATCGCCGAAATCGACGGACCAGATGACCTGGTCGGTCCCCGCTTCGATCTCGTCGCGCTTGAAGACATCCGCGTTCTTCTTATAGCCGGCGAAGTAGAGGACGCGGCAGCGGTTGTCCTTCAACGCCTTCGCGATGGAGAAGAGCACGGCGTTGCCGAGGCCTCCGCCGGCGAGGAGGACCGTCTCGTTCTGGGGCAGCTCGGTCGGCGCGCCGGTCGGGCCCATGACGACGACCGGCTCGTCTTTCTCGAGCATGGCGCAGAGGCGGGACGAGCCGCCCATCTCGAGAATGATCATCGAGAGGAGGCCGCGCTCTTTGTCGGTCCACGCGCCGGTGAGGGCGATCCCTTCCATCACGAGCTTCGTGTCGCCCGCGCCGCGCGCGTGCGTCTCGAAGTTCTGGAGGCGGAAGAACTGCCCCGGCTCGAAGTGCCGCGCCGCGAACGGGGCGCGGACGACGACTTCGACGATGGTTGGCGTCAGACGGTTCACCTGATGCACGCGCGCGAGTAATCCATCGTCGAGACGCGAGACGAGGTTGTTCCACTGATCGGCGTCAGCGCGGCTATCGCCGCGCCGGGCGGACGAGGGCGTCCGCCCCTCCTGGCCGGCGGCAAGAACGGCAACCACCTCGCGATATCCGTCGCGCGCGGACGCCATCGCCTTCACCACGTTCCCCGCGTACTTCGGGTGGTTGTCGCCGTAGAACGTGATCAGTTTGTCGGGCGTCGACGGGTGCTGGTACGACGTGAAGAAGCCTTCGCCCTCAATCAGCTCGTTGCCGGAGCGTGCGTGCGCCTGGAAGAACTGTCCCCACTGGTCGAGCTTGAACGTCCCCGGATGCTCCTTTTCGTAGATGACGTTCGGACTCGTTCCGGCAGCGACCATGACGCTGCGCGCCGGCAGCTCGACGGTTTCGCCGGAGTCTTTCCACTTCCCGTCGATGACGACCTGCTTCTGAAAGACGAGCGACCGCACGTGGCCGTACTCGTCTGCCATCGCCTCGGACGGCGAGAGGTTCTCCGCGTACCAGATTCCCTCTTCGAATGACTTGATCACCTCTTCGTAATTGAGCCGATACGCCGGCGAGTCGTAGAGCGACTTGCGGTACGCGATCGTCACGCCGCCCCAGCCGCGAACGAGCGGGATGAAGTTCGGCTCTTCGCCCGCGTCCGCGGCGCGCGCGCGTTCCGCACGAACGGCGCGGCCATGCTCGAGGAACTCGTCGAGCACCGCCAGCTCCTCGGCGTCGTACCCGGCGCGAACGATCGCTTCTCCGAGATCGCCGGAGAGCGTCTCGTAGCGGTGCAGCACCTTCTCGACCTGCACCGGGTAGTAGGCGAAGAGCTCCGTCGCCGTGTCGATCGCGGTGAGGCCGCCGCCGATGACGACCGCCGGCAGGCGCACCTGTAGGTTCGCCATGGAGCTCTGCTTGTACGCGCCGGTGAGCTGCAGCGCCATGAGGAAGTCGGAGGCCTTGCGGATGCCGCGAATGAGGTTGTTCTTCATCCGGACGACGGTCGGCGTACCGGCGCCCGCGGCGATGGCGATGTGATCGAAACCGAGGTCGTCGAACGCGTCGCCGATCGTGATCGTGCCGCCGAAACGGACGCCGCCGTACATCTTCAGATTCGCTTTTCGCTCCAGCGCGATGCGGATGACTTTAAGGAAGTTTTTGTCCCAGCGGACGGTGATGCCGTACTCGGACACGCCGCCGAAGCCGGCGAGCACGCGGTCGTTGAGGTCGTCCCACAGCTCGGCGCGCGCGTCGCGGATCGGCTCCGCGATCCACTTCTCCGGCAGCGGCTCGATCTTGAGGCCGTCGATCGCGACGACGCCGTAGCCTTCATTCGCGAGGTAGTGCGCGAGTGTGTAGCCGGCGGGTCCGAGGCCGACGACGAGAACGTTCTTGCCGTTGTAAGGGAGCGCGATCGGACGCCGCGCGTTGAGCGGGTTCCAGCGGGTGAGCAGCGAATAGATCTCGAAGCCCCACGGCAGGAAGAGGACGTCGGTGAGGACGCCGGTCTCGATCTGCGGGATGTTCACCGGTTCCTGCTTCTGGAAGATGCACGACCGCATGCAGTCGTTGCAGATGCGGTGGCCGGTGCCGGGGCACATCGGATTGTCGATGATCGCCATCGCGAGCGCCGCGATGGAGTCGCCGCCGGCGCGCAGCAGGTTCATCTCGCCGATCTTTTCGTCGAGCGGACACCCCTCGAGTGCGATGCCGATGGGGTTGACGCGAAACTTGTCGGGAGGTTCCGGGAAGCCCTTCGAGCAGGAGTCTTTGTTTCGCTCGTGGCAGTAGATGCAGTAGTGCGACTCGTCGGCGATCTCGCGCGGCGTCATGCGCGGATCGGTGAGGTGGAACGCGTCGCGGCGGCGGAACTCTTGGTGCGGACCGCCGAAGCGGACGTCATCCTCCTGCTCGGTGGCCACGAGTTTGTCGAAGACGAGCGGCTTCGGGAGCCGGAACGACGTCCAGCCGTGGAACGCGCCGCGCTTCCACGCGCTCGCGGCCCACTGCGCGAGCGCGTCGAGCTTTTCTTTGTCGTTGGCGTCGTGGAGGGCGTTGGCGATTCTGGCTAGTGAGAGCTCGGGATCGGCCTCATCGAGATCGGGGCGGACGAGGGCGTCCGCCGCGCCGGGAGCGATCTTCGCCACCCGTCGCTGCACGAATTCTTTCTTGAACCTCGCGACCTCGGCATCGCGCGCGGCACGCCCGCGGATGGCGCTGTCGTCGGTGTCGAACAGCCGCACCAGGAACGCGCCGAGATGACGCGCCTTCTCGATCAGGTTCGAGGGATCGCCGCCGCGATCGCCGAGAAATCGATCGAACTCCGCGGAGAGATCGCGGAGGCGGTCGTAGTCGTGGAGATCACTCCACGTGAAATCAGGGATTCCGAGGTTCATCGTCCGCGAATCTATACGGCTTCGGGTACGCGATCCAGATCGTCATCGCGACCAGCGCGACGGCGACGACCGCCATGTTGACGTGGAGATCGAGGCGGTGCTGCCCCATCGCGTCGATGCCGTTGAGCATGACCGCCATGAAGACCGCGAGCGGCCACGCGAGGACGTTGCCGTCGAGCACGAACCGCGCAATGAACCAGGTGAGGAACGCGAGAACAGCTCCGCGTATGAGCATGAGGGGCGTCTGTACGAACGTGGCGTCGGGCCGCATGCTCGCGCAGAAGATCACCGCGATGGTGATCGCGTCGCGCAGCCACGGCATCTTCCGGAACGACGAGACGGAGTATGCGAACGCGGCGACCACGCCCGAGGCGATGACGGCATCGAAGAACGCCTCGCCGATCGTGATGATGGCCGGAAAGCGGATCGCGACGGCGCTCGGAATGTCGAGCGAGACGTTCACGGCGGCGGGGAACTGCGCCTCGATGAGGTGCAGCAGCGCGCGGACGGCGGCAAACGACGCGAGCGACGCGATCGCGGCGACGAGCGCGCTGCGGCCGAAACGCGCCCGCGCCTCGCGCGTGAGCGAGTCGAGCGCGTGCGGGACCGCGGCGTCGATCGCGACGAGGGCGAGAAAGAGACCGCCGAGGCGGATGCCTAGGTCGCGGAGGATATCGACGGCGTAGCCGGTGATGAACGTGTCCCACTTGACCGACGTCGAATAGCCGAACTGCGACGACTCGTAGTCGGCCGCGATTCCGATGACCGGGACGATTGCGAGCGCGAGCGTCCAGCGGAGCGCGCGCATCCAGTTGGGACGATGGCGCATCGACGCGGCGACGACGCCGGTGACGATGAGCGCCAGGAGCGCGATGCCGCCGCCGACGCGCAGCACGCTGAGGACGACGTTGCGCAGCGTCTCTTGGGTCGCCGCGCGGTAGACGCCCTCCGGCACGTGTACGGTCGTGGTGAACTGCGTCACCTCGGCGCCATCGACGCGGACGGTCTCGCGGCGGTACGCGTCGGCGACGAGCGGCCTCTTCTCCTGAAAGTGAAAGAGCCAGTCGCGGCGGATCGGCTGCTGGAACGAGAGCGCTTCCTTCAGCTCGAATGCGCTCGCATCGACGCCGTGTTGCGCAAATGACGGGAGGGCGATGGCGAGCGCGTGCGCCTGATCGAGCGTGGCGCCGGGAAGCTTCTCATCGAGGTACTTGTGAAAGCCGATCGCGCGCGAGGTGTGCGGGTCGACCTCGACGAAGTACTCCTCCTTCTTCATCGGCGTGAAGAAGCGGACGGTCCACGTTGCGGAGACGACGCGCGACTTGAAAATGTCCGCGAGCGTTTTCGTCGAGAGGCCGTGCGCGAGCATGTACTCCGCGGCAGTGGAGTCGAAGCCGCCCGGCGAGCCGCCATCCTCGCGGCCCGACGCGGCGTTCCAGTTGCGGAAACCTTCGAGCGTGGTGGCGATGACGCGTTGGTACGACGCGTTCGGCTCGACGCGCTTCAGGTGAGCTGTGGCGATCTGCTTCGCCTGCTCTTTCGTAATGCGGTAGTCGATCGCGTCGTCGAGCGGCCACGGTCCGACCGCGACGAGGATCGCGGCGAGAATCACGGCGATGACGCAGATGATGACGATGGGGCGGCGGACCGGGATCGGCGGCGGGAGGTCGGCTTTCGGACGTGCTGGCAGGACTGCGGGCGCCGCACTGACGGGAAGCGTGGCGTTGGTGAGGTCGTCGTCGGGGATGAAGCCGCCGCGCTTGAGGTAGAGCACGATCGCGATCAGCATCGGGACGACGAAGACGAACGACGCCGCCGCGCCGGAGACGATGTAGTAGGCGTTGTGCGAGCGGAAGAGCAGGAGCGCCGTGTAGAACGCGTCGACAGTGAAGTGCCAGATCAGCAGCGGTAGGAGCCCGAAGCGGAAGAAGAGGAATCCGAGCGCGACGCCCGCGATACCGACTTCGACGCCGCGGATGTAGAACGGCTGGTTCGGATACGTCGCGTGGCCGAAGCCCCAGATGAATCCGGCGACGACGATCGCCGCGATTCGCGAGCGCAAGATGCGCTCGAAGAACGGCAGCGAGAACGCGCGTGACATGAACTCCTCGGACAATGCCGGGAAGAAGCCGGCGAACAGCACCGCCACCCACGGCAGCGCGCTGTTGAGCATCTCGTCGTACGGCACTTCCATCGGCGACCAGGCGCCGAACTTCGACGCCACGATGTAGAAGATGACCTGGTAGGCGAGGAAGAACGCGACCAGCGTGTAGCCGAGGATGAACGCGAGGAAGACGCGTTTCGACCCGAGCGCGCGCGTGCTCCAGATCCGCGGGATCGCGATCTGTTGCGGCGAACGTTCGCGGAACAAGACTTCGCCGGCGCCAGCGAGGACGGCGAGGAACATGGCGGTGCCGAATGCCTGCAATACGGTCGAAACCGCGAACTGGGCTATGAAAGCTGCGAACGAAGTCGCCGTGTCGTAGCCGGCGAGCGCGGCCGGGTAGTTGTTCAGCGCGACGCCGACGACAAGGATGACGCTCGCGATCCCGATGCCGAGGAGGAAGCGGAGGTGGATGTCACGGCGGCGCAGCCGCCCGACGAAGACGACCAGCGCGGCGATGATCGTGATCAGCAGGAAGATCGAGTCGATCTGGCCTGCGAGGAGGTTCTTCGAGCGCAGCTCGCGGTACGACCGCTGCCAGTCATCCGGGACCCGGATGTGTTGCGAGAAGCTGCCGATCACGTTGCCGTCGACGGTGACGATGGTCCGATACGGCGCGCCGGCGGGACGGATCGATTTCGAGTCCCACGTGAAGATGCGCTGGATGCGATGGGGCAGGTTTCGCTCGCTCTGTGAGACGAGCTGCAGACTCTCGAGCTTGATGCCGTTGCGGACGAGGAACGATTCCGCGAGACCGCGGGCGGCGGCGATGTCAGGCGTCGGGATGGCGCGGTCTTCCGGGAGTTTGTGGCCGAAGCCGATCACCTCGCCGGTCGGCGCGACGTCGACGCTCAACTCCTCTTCCTGCAGCGGCTTGAACCAGCGGTGATGCCACGCCCACAGCCGAACGTCGTTGCGCATGACGCTCTGAGCACGGTCGAGACCGAGGGTGCGCTCGAGGAAGATTTTCGCGGAGTCGTCGGTGTCGAAGCTCGCGGTGTTGCGCATGCCTGCGAAGCCGACGTGCTCGCGCTGCAGCACGCGCTCCGCGACGACACGCGACGCACCGCGGTCGACCTTGAAGTCGATCGACGCCTCCGGGAACGCGCGCGTGAAGTTCGTCAGCGCGACCACGAGCGCGATCGCGAAGAGGGCAACGCAGGCGCCGATGAAGAGCCAGTCGCGGCGGTTGAGCCGGTCCATCAACTGCGCAGTCTAGAACGTGACGTTCACCAGCAACGCGCGACGTTCGGGAACAACCGTCACGTGATTGTGAACGATCGACTTCGCAATCGTGTGGCCGATCAGCGCGCCGGCGACGACGTCGCTCGGGAAATGCGCGCGGTCGTACACCCGGGCGAAGGCGATGCTCGTGGCGAGCGTGTATGCAATGGCGGCGACCGAGGGATGGTCCTCATAGTGGCCGGCGATCGCCGTCGCGATGGCGAATGCGCTCGTCGAATGCCCCGACGGGAACGACTGATACAGGTCCTTATCGAATGGATGCAACGAGTGTCTACCGAGGTCGGCGATCGGCCGCGCACGTCCAACCGCGGTCTTGATCGCTGGAGTGACGATCCCGGCGGCGAACACGGAAGACTCCAGCGCGTCGAAGCCGGTGTCGAGGAGGCGTTGATCGTGTCCGAAATAACCGCCGGCGATGGTGAGAATCACGATGTCCTGGCCGTAGCCACCGCCGAGGTGGGTGACGGCGTGGAGGTACTTGTCGGCAAGACGGCTGTGGTTCTTCGCGAACGCGTTCGAGATCTCCTGGTCGAGTGGGTACATGGCGACGACGAGCGCCAGCCCTTCGCCGAATCGCCCCCACTCGTGAAGGCGCCAGCGCTTCACCGGCGCAGGGAAGATGTCTTTGGCGTCGCACCACACTTCGTGCGCGCGCGCTTTGACCGAGGTTACCGGCGGGCCGCCAACCTCGGCAGCGCAGTTCACGGCCGGCGGCGAGGCCGCCGCCGCCCCACAGAGGGACAGCAGCAGGACTGCTACAGCAATCCGGTGAGGATGAAATCGGCGATCTGGTCGGCTGTATCCGCGAGGGCGTAATCCTTCTCGGACAAAATCCATGACGTCACCATCTCGTCGAGGATGCCGAAGACCGATTTCGCCACCATCTGCGGGTGGAGGTTCCGTCGGAAAACTCCCTCGGTTTGTCCATGCTCGACGATCTTTCTGATCATGTTCAGGTAGTCCTTCACCTCCTGCTGCGAGAGAAGGCTCATGAACTTGAGGCTGTGCCGCAGCTCGACCTGCGAGACGACTGCCAGGTTCCGGTCGCGGCCGAGTGCCTCGAGGTGGTGGCGGATGGCGACGCGCACGCGATCCTCGGGGCGCCGGACGTTGGCGATCTCGCGCTCCAGCGAGGCGAGGTAGTTGCGCGTGTGCTCGCGAAAGATCGTGAGGAGCACGTCCTCTTTCCCGTCGAAGTAGAGGTAGATCGTTCCGTCAGCGACCCCCGCCGCCTTCGCGATCTCGGCGACCTTGGCGTTGAAGTAACCGTTCTTCGCGAAGACGTCGACGGCAGCGCGAAGGATGCGCTCGCGCTTCGACGTCCCCTGGAATGAGGTCGGTGCGTTGACGGTGACGGAAGCTGCGCGTCGGCTCACGCCATGAATGAATGCTCATTCAGTGCCGGTGTGTCAAGTGGCGCGCGGCTTCGATGAAGGCCTGATCCCGCGGTTCGCGCACTTCCGCATTGATGATCCGCATCACCGCGGCGCGATCGAGGGTCGCACTCACCGGATAGATGTGGACGTGCAGGTGCGGGGTCGCGATGCCGAGCTTCATGAGGATCGCGCGGTCGGCTTTCGTCGCCTCGACGAGCGTTTTTTCCGCATGCCGAAGCACGCGGGCGAAGTGTGCGCCGTCATCTGGGGTGAGATCGCTGAGGTTCTCGACATGCAGCTTCCAGACGACCATCGCGTGCCCGCGGACGCTCCAGTCTTCGTGAAGCACGACCCAGGTTCGCTGATCCTCGAAGATCACGTCGCCGGAACGGGTGACATCGCTGCAGAAGACGCACTCCATGCGCTGAATATAATCGCGCGCCATGCGCAAGGTCCGCTTCGGCCGCACGAACGTCGAAGTCCCGGTGATCTCCCTCGGGACTTGGGGACACGGCGGCGAACGGGTCAGCGAAGGGAACGCCGTCGGGTGGAGCGGCCACGACGACACGAAGGCGAAGGAAGCGCTGGTTCTGGCGTGGCGCAAGGGGCTCACGCACTGGGACACGGCCGACGCGTACGGTGACGGGCACGCCGAGGAGTTGATCGGCGAGGTGCTGGCCTCGGAGGTGCCGCGGAACGAGATCTTCCTCGCGTCGAAGTTTGGCTGGGTCAAGGGACCGTCCCGCCATTGGTACGACCCGCGGTTCATGCGCGAACAGTGCGAGCGGTCGCTGCGCAACATGCGGACCGACGTGATCGACCTCTACTACTTCCACCACTGCATGTTCGGCGACCGCGACGAGTACTTCGACGATGCCCTCGCGATGATGCACACGCTGCGCGATGAGGGGAAAGTGCGCTTCATCGGCCTCTCGGATTGGGACGAATCGCGAATCATGAAGTTCGTCGATCGCGTCGATCCCGACGTCGTGCAGCCGTACCGGAATCTGGTCGACGACCAGTACGAGCCGTCCGGTTTGAAGGCATACGTCGACGCGCACGACCTCGGCGTAGCGTTCTTCTCGCCACTGAAACACGGCCTCCTTCTCGGCAAGTACACCGAGCCGCGGACGTTTCCCGAAGGCGACTTCCGCAGCGGCGTCGCCGACTTCCGCGATCCCGCGGCGATCGCCCGCTATCGCCGCGCTGCCGAAGAGGTTCGCCGCCGATTCGCCGACCGCGAAGAATCGGTGCTCTCCGCAGTCGCCGGCGCCCTCCTCACCGGCAACCCCACCGCCACCATCCTCCTCGGCCAACGCAACGCGCGCCAGACGGAAGCCGCCGCCAAGGCCGGCGACGCGCTCAGCGAGAGCGACGCGAGGTGGGTGCGTTCGCTCTATCAGGGTTGACGTTGGAGGGCGGACGCCTTCGTCCGCCCGCCGCGCGACAGCGCGGCTGACGCCGCGCAGGCGGACGAGGGCGTCCGCCTCTCCTAGTAGCGCACCAGCTCGCGCGCGGCGCTCTCGATGTCTTGCTCGTTCACGAGGAACTCCTCTTCGAGCGGGGGGGAGTAGGGGACGGGGGTATCCAGGGCGGCGAGGATGCGGATGGGGGCGTCGAGGTAGTCGAAGGCTTCTTCCTGGATGACGGCGGCGATCGATTCGCCGATGGAGCCGCGGCGGGTGTCTTCGTGGACGATGAGGACGCGGTTGCAGCGGCGCGCGAGGCCGAGGATGGCTTCGCGGTCGAGCGGGACGAGGGTGCGGAGGTCGAGAACGGACGACTCGATGCCGTCGGCGGCGAGCTTCTCGGCGATGCGCATCGAGGCGTGGACGTAGGCGCCATAGGAGATGATCGCAAGGTCGTTGCCCGTGCGGCGGAGTGCGGCACGGCCGAGTGGGATCGGTTCGGGTGCGTCGTCGCCGAGGAGCTGTTTGATTCGGGGGTCGCGGTAGAGGGCGATGTGCTCGTAGTACAGCACCGGATCATCCGCCGCGACGCATGAGGCCATGAGCGCGCGGGCGTCGTGCGGCGTCGATGGCGCGACGATGACGAGGCCGGGAGTGCGGTAGAACCACGCTTCAGTGTTCTGCGAGTGATACGGACCGGCGTGACGGAGTCCGCCCCACGGCATCCGGAGGACGAAGTGCGGCGCGCCCCCCCAGCGGTAGCGGATCTTCGCGGCGCTGTTGACGAGTTGGTTGAATCCGGTCGCTACGAAGTCGTTGAACTGCATCTCGCCGATCGGACGCATCCCCGCGAGCGACGCGCCGATGCAGACGCCGATCGTGGCCGACTCGGAGAGCGTCGAGTTGATGATGCGGTCGCCGAACTCTTTCAGCAGCGGCTTGAGAAGGAGAAACGCGTTCCCGTATTTGCCGCCGACGTCCTCGCCGTAGACGAATGCCTCCGGGTGCGCCCGGAGCGCGTCGCCGACGCCGAGCATGACGGCGTCGAGGAGGGTTTTGCCTTTGGGATCGAAGGGGGGAGCTGGTTCGATGTGGCCGGTGGCCGGTGGCCGGTGGCCGGATGCGGACGACGACAGGATGCCTTCATGCGCCGATGCTGGATCGGGCCACGGCGCATCGATCACGGCACGTGCTTCGCGCTCGACAAGATCGTCGGCTTCGCGTTGCAGTCGTTCGAGCTCGTCGTTCTCGATGATCCCTTCGTGCTCCAGCTTGGCGGCGTAGGTCGTGATCGGATCGCGGCGGCACCAGAAGTCGTAAAGGTCGCGATTGGCGTAGCCGCCTTCGGTGAGCGGCGGATAGTTCCAGGAGATCGCGGGCTCTTTGCCGAGGTAAAGCATGTCGTCGTGATGGGCATGACCGCACATGCGCATGGCGACGAGCTCGATCAGCGTCGGGCCGAAGCCGCCGCGGGCACGTTCGGCGGCCCATGCGAAGGAAGCGGCGACGGCGTCGGCGTCGGTGCCGTCGATCGTGATCGCCGGGATGCCGTATGCGGCGCCTTTCTCCGCGAACACGCGGACGGCCGACTGTTCGTGGACGGGCGTCGAAAGCGCCGTCTGGTTGTTCTGGACGCAGAAGATGATCGGGAGCTTGCGGGCGCCGGCGGTGTTGATCGCCTCGTGCCACTCGCCAAGGGACGTGGCGCCTTCGCCGACGAACGAGACGGCGACGCGCTCTTCGTGTCGCAGCGCGAAGGCCATTGCCATGCCGGTCATCGTCAGCGCCGGGCTGCCGAGCGGCGCCATGGCCGGAACGATGCCGTGCGCGAAGTCGCCGACGTGCAGGTCCTTGCCGTTCATCGGCGGGCCGGCTTTTCCCATCTGTGCGTTGAGCACCATGCGGACGGTCTCGGGCGTGTTGTGCATCGCGATCACCGCGCCGAGGTCGCGGATCATGGGGGAGATGACATCGCCGTTGGTGCCACGGCGAAGACGGATCGCCGCGGCATAGATCGCTTCCTGGCCGAGCGAACGAAAGCCCTTTCCCTGGAACGAGGCGTTGCCGTAGCGGACCTCGCCGCCGGTGAAGAACTGTTTGAGGCGATTGTCCGTCGCGCGGGTGAGGACCATGCCGCGGAGGATCTCGCGCTTCTCATCGGGCGTCAGTGAAGCGGCGATCGCCTCGCGGCGCAGGAAGCCGTCGCACGACGCCGCCACTTCGACGACCGCTTGCTGCAAACGCTCGCGGACCGAGACGCCGGGCGTCGTTTCGGGGACATCGGTCAGTTTCTCCGACGCGGCGGCGTCAGGCGTGAGGACGTCCGAGAGCGTTTGGAGAAGCGCGCGGCGGAACGGATCGCGCAGCGCGTCGATCGACTGCGCGTCGCGCTCGTCGACGTTCCGCCCCGCCATCGCCATGTCGAGCGCCGTCACGGCCGGCCGCACAGCGAACGGGTGCCGCTCCGAGATGAACGCGGCGAAGCGGCCGAGAACCGACATTGGAGGATGCTACACGATCGCTCCCGTCATCCTGAGCCGCGAAGACGGCGAAGGATCTCAAGATTCGCGGTCGTCGCATCTTGAGATCCTTCGCTGCGCTCAGGATGACGGCTGCGCCGTCACTTCCGCCTCCAGATCGTCACTCTACCCTCGGTCATGTCGGGCTCGAAGTTCTCCTGAATGTACTGCCAGATGAGCGGCGCGCGTTTCGAGTTCGGCACGAGATCGACGCCGGAGTTCTTCTCGGCCGAGACGAGGACCGCCTTCACGTGCGGGTTCCCGTCGAGCCGCGCGATCACTTCGCGCTGGCACTCCGGCTTCTCGCACGTCGCGACCTCCACTTGGCGTACCGGCATGCGGCGCTGCGTGAGCATGTAGAGGATCGTGTGGTCGGTGAAGTCGTAGAACGTGTCGCCGGGGCCGAGGTGGCTGTCCAGCCAGCGGTGGACGGTGTCGATGAATTCGATGTCGTCGGCGTGATAGAGCGCGGAGCGGCCGGTCGGCAGACCGACCTCGCGCCAGGACGGATCGGTCGGGCCGCCCGAGCGGCGCAGGTAGGTGTCGATCGCGAAATGGATCGTGAAGTTCGTGAGGAAGACGAGCGCCACGACGAGCCCTACGCCGCCGATGCGCGCGAACGTACTGCGGCGTCGGATCAAGACGAAGGCCGCGGTCACGATGAAGGCTGGAAGGATGAAGTGGTAGTAGATGTGCTGCCGCTCGGCGTACGAGATGCCGGTCGCGATCACGAACGCGGCCATCACGAAGAGAGGCTCCGTGCGCCGCGTGCTGCGGCGGGTGAGCATCACCGCGAACAGGATGATCGCGAACGTCCAGGCGAGGTACATCATCCCGCGCTGATCGAAGACGGCCGTGAGGATCTCCGGGAATTGCCGGTCCAGCGACTGCGGCGGGCCGCCTTCCAGCGGACGCAGCGTGTAGACGGGGCCGAGGCTCGCGATCTCGAAGAGCGTGACGCGGAAGAAGTCGAGCAGGAAGCCGCCGATGAGCATGCCGAGGAGTGCGACGCCGAAGACGATCGCGACACCGATGGTCGTCTGCTTGAACGCGCGCTTGCGGTCGTGGAAGCGGAAAGTGGCGGCGAGCGTCACGAGGGCGCTGTAGAGGCCCATGTCGAGGCTCGTCAGTCCGGCGACCACGCAGAAGCCGCCCGCCCACGCCAGCAGGCGCGCGTTCCGCCGGCGCACCGCCGCCGCGACGAACGCCAGGACGATGAGCGAGGGGACGAACCGTATCCCGCCGACGCTGTAGCCCATCATCACGGTCGTGAAGAAGGCGAGGATGCCTGCTTCGGGCGAGCCGGTGGCGGCGAAGGCGACGAAATAGAGGCACGGCCCGATGAGCGTCGCGATCGTGCCGCGGATCTTCAGCACGCTGCCGACGGTCGGTTTGCTGAAGCGCATGATCGCGGCGTCGAGCAGCGAGTCGTCGATCAGCCCGTGCATCGGAACGACATCTTTGTACGGCCTCGCGCCGTGGAAGACTTCCCACCCCGGCGCGATGTGGTGGCTGTCCTCGAATAGGTCGACGCGCTGGAAGTGCTCCGCCGTGAAGAGGCTCACGGCGCTGATGTACGAGTAGGCGACGATCGGAAAGACCGCGAACGCCACGGCGATCCGGATGCGCCGCCGAATGTCGGTCGAGTTTCGTACGAACGTGCGCAACACGAACGGCGTGATCACGGCGATGGCGATGGCCGGCCATCCGGCATACCGCTGATCGCGCGCGAAGAAGTGTGTCTGGAGCACGAGCCCGAGTGGCGCGGCGGCGAATGCGAGCGCCGGCGAGATGCCATCCGCGCGGCGGATGAACACTATCGCGATTCGAACGACGATGACGATGCCCGCCGCGATCAGCATGACGCGCTCGACCGGGAGCTTCGTCATGTCGACGGTGCCGATCAGGGTCGCGATGAACGTCGGGAGGAGGATGGCGTCGCGGCGGCTGAATCCGGCGTCGACGCGGCGCAGAAGCACGAACAGCGTCGCCGCGATGGCCGCCGGGAGCGCCGTCCAGAGCACGTCCTGGCGCGCGACGCTGACGTACCACGGCGCCGCGAGCAGCGACCATGCGAATGCGTTCCGCGCCCACGCGCGGCTGTCGGGCCGCGTCAGCCGCTCGACCACCGGCCGCAGGAGCAGCGTCGAGAGAATCGGCACGATGACGAGAGTGAAGTAGAAGCGGAACGAGGCGTTCGCATTCAAATGCTCGCTCGTCATGTATCCCTGCAGTTGTCCGTCCGGCGCCGGCTTCAGCCAGTGCTGATACGTCGAGAATGCGACCGCCACGCCGTACGCCGCCGTGCAGACGGAGAGGAGGATCGAGCGCTGCGCCGGCGTCAGGAGAGGACGTTTGATCGCGGCAGTCATCGTGCGAGCAACCAATCGACCGCGAGCTCCTCGGCCCAGTAGGTCATCGACGCCCCGACAAAGCCGACATGTCCCCCATGCGGCGTCGTCACGAATTGGACGCTGGGCGAAGCCGCCGCGCGCGCGCGGTCGAGCGCCTCGCGCGGCAGGAACGGATCATCCTCGGCGCTAATGCAGAGCGTCGGCGTCGTGATTTTCGGAAGGAAGTGGATCGAGCTCGATCGCGTGTAGTAGTCGTCGGCGTCGCGGAATCCGTGCAGCGGTGCCGTGGCGGAGTCGTCGATCTCGCGGAACGTGCGCGAGCGCATGACGCGATCGAGATCGAGGTTCGCCTCGGGAAACTTTTTCGCGACGGCCTTTACTTTCTCTTTCAAGGTAACGAGGAAGCGGTTGACGTAGAGGCGGCCCGCCCACGACTGCTCGAGGTACGTCGCGCCGGCGCCGAGGTCGTAGGGGACGGAGATCGTCGCCGCGGCGGCGATCGTCGTCTGGCCGGGATGTTCGCCGAGCCACTTGAGGAGCGCGTTGCCGCCGAGCGAGGAGCCGATCGCGAGAAATGTGGTGGAGGGAGCGCGCTTCGACAGCGTGCTGGCGACGAAGTCGAAGTCGCCGGTCTCGCCGGAGTGGTAGAAGCGCGGCCGGCGGTTCGGCAGCATGCGCCAGAGGTGCTCCGGGTCGCGGGCACAGGAACGGAAGTTGATCGCGGTCGCGCTCATGCCACGGCGGGCGATGGCGGAGAGCAGCCCTTGCATGTAGACGGAGTTGGAGCTGCCTTCCAGACCGTGCAAGAGGATGAAGTGCGTTTTCTCGTCGCCGCCGAGGTGATCGAGCACGAGCTCGTCGCCGTCGGGCGTCTCGATCGTCTCGCGCTCCAGCTCCACGAGCCGGCGGGGACGGACGATGCGCCCGAAGACCGTCTGCGCGTGCGCGTTGCGGAGCCACCACGGCGGCGTGAACTCGGGCATGCGCGGCGGATTCTACGTAGAATCGCCCGCGTGCGTTGGCTCGTATTGGTCCTCGCCACGCCCCTCTTCGCGCAGCAGGCCGCCACCAGCGACGCGATCACAGTCACCGCGACACGCACCGAGACGCGGCTTGCGGATACGCCGTCATCGGTCGTGATTCTCGACAAGGAGGCGATCGCGGCGAGCGCGTCGCCGTTGATCGACGACACGCTGCGCCAGGTCCCCGGCTTTACGCTCTTCCGGCGCAGCGGATCGCGCGTCGCGAATCCGACCGCGCAGGGCGTCTCGCTCCGCGGCGTCGGAGCGAGCGGCGCATCGCGCGCGGTCGTGCTCGACGACGGAATTCCTTTGAACGACGCGTTCGGCGGATGGATCTTCTGGGGACGCGTGCCGCCCACGTCGCTCGAACGGATCGAAGTCTTGCGCGGCGGCGCGTCCGACCTTTACGGAAGCGGCGCGATGGGCGGGGTTGTCCAGTTCGTCCGGCGCCGTGACGATGCGGTCATCGCGGACGTCTCCGGCGGATCGGAGGCGACGCGCGACGCGTCGTTCTTCGTCGCCCGCGGATCCGACGGATGGCGCGCGTCGCTGGCGGCCGATCTGTTCGATACCGACGGCTATGTGCTCGTCGAGCCGGATGCGCGCGGCGCCGTCGACGTGAATGCCAACTCCAGGCACGAGGCGCTCGACGCGACGCTCGCGTATGCGTCGACGTTCCTACGCGCGTCGCGCTATCACGAGTCGCGGAACAATGGGACACCGCAGCAAACGAATGAGACGACCATCCGTCAAATCGCGCTCGGGCACGATGGTGACGGTCTCTCAATTCGCGCGTACGCGTCGGACAACGAGTATGCGCAGACGTTTTCCGCGATCTCCGCCGACCGTTCGACCGAACGGCTCACGGTCGATCAGGAGGTGCCGTCGCGCAGCAGCGGCGGGAGCGTCCAGTACGCGCATGTCCTCGGGTCGCGGCACGCGCTCGTCGCGGGCGGCGAGTTGCGCGACGTCAGCGGCTTCAGCAACGAAGAGCAGTTCCCAGTCAGCGGCGCTATCTCGCACATACGGAACGGAGGCCGCCAGCGGATGGGCGGGCTCTTCGCGGAAGACGTCATCGACGTCTCGTC
This sequence comes from Thermoanaerobaculia bacterium, assembly GCA_036488085.1. Lineage (GTDB taxonomy): Bacteria > Acidobacteriota > Thermoanaerobaculia > Gp7-AA8 > Gp7-AA8 > DASXHZ01. The sequence continues at coordinate 17,168 of DASXHZ010000069.1, read as the reverse complement.
GCGCCTGTCGGTCACGGCCGGCGTCCGCGCTGACTCCTGGCACGACGTCTCGTGGTCGCCGCGCCTCTCGGCCCTCTTTCGCGCCACCGATCGCCTCGCGCTGACCGCCTCGGCGTATCGCGCGTTCCGCGCTCCGACGCTCAACGAGCTGTATCGCAGCTTTCGCGTCGGCAACGTGCTGACGAATGCGAATGCGGCGCTCGACCCCGAGACCATGAACGCGTTCGAGCTCGGCGCCCGCTACGGCAGCGTACGCGCCAACGCGTTCGTGATGGACGTCGATCAGACGATCGCGAACGTGACGCTGACCTCGACGCCGTCTCTCGTCACGCGCCAACGCCGGAATCTCGGCTCGTCGCAGACGCGCGGGATCGAGATCGAGAGCGACTGGCGCATCGCGACGAACCTTCGCGCCTCGGCAGGCTATCTCCTCTCCGACGCGCACACGAACGATGGAAAGCGTCTTCCGCAAGTGCCGCGTCATCAGGCGACACTGCAGGCGACCTTCTCGCCGTCGAGGACAACCGTCGGCGCGCAGGCTCGATGGTCGTCGATGCAGTTCGACGACGATCTCAATCAGTTCCCCCTACGGTCGTACGTTGTCGCCGACGCGTTTGCGTCGTACTCGCTGGCTCCGCGCGTGGCACTGACGCTCGCCGCCGAGAACCTTTTCGATCGCCGCATCGAGACGGCTGCAACGCCGGTCATCACCCTCGGCCAGCCGCGCACGATCCGCTTCGGAGTGCGTTATGGACGGTGAACGAAACGTGACCCACCGCACAGATCCTTAGGCACTTTCCCATTACCGTCGGCTACGGGTTCGTAGTGGGCACAATCGATTTTTCTCCGCTCGCCGTAACCGTGCAGGCGATCGGCACGCTGTTGCTTGCGATCATGCTGGCGCAGCTCGGCCGGATCTTCCGGCGGAGCTATGCGCGGCGGTGGGCGATCGGCTGGAGCGCGTTGTTCGTCGCGCTCCTCTGCGTCCGCCTCTACATCCACTACAAGACCGCCGTTTTTTGGATCCCCTACCTCTTCATGGAGTGGGTGTTCCTGTATCTCCTCTGGGCGGGGTGCCGCGAGGTTCTCACCGAGCAGCGGATGGAGTTTCGGCACGCGGCGTACGCGATCCCGCTCGCGATCGTTGCCGCGGTCGTATTCGCGCGGCTCGCGCCGTCATTCGACGATCTCTTCACCGTGCAGACCGCGATCGTCGGCGCGGGAGCGACGGCGTCGTTGATGACGCTGAACCGCCGGACCGATGGCTCGATCGGCGGCAGCATCATGCGCATCTCGCTCGCGCTGATGGCGGGGCTCTACTTCGCGTACGTGCCGGCGTACGCCTATTTCACGCACGTCGCCAAGTTCCCGTTCCTCGAGTACTCATCGCTCGCCGACCTCTTCGTCGCCGCCATCCTCGGCTTTGCATGATCATCGTCACGGCGGAGGCGGCGAACCACGAGCTCGAAGAAGCGAAGGCGCGCGCCGAGCTGAAACTGAACATCGACCCGCTGACCGAGGCGTTGAATCGCCATGCGTTCCACTCGATGCAGCACGGCGACGAGGTGCAGACGGAGGGCGTGCTCTCCGGCGTCGCGGTGATGATCGACGTCGACAACCTGAAGGGCATCAACGACAAGTTCGGCCACGCCGCGGGCGACGCCGTCATCCGGGCCGCCGCGAATTCGGTCCGCACGCTGATTCGCGCCGACGACCTCCTCTTCCGGTGGGGCGGCGACGAGTTCGTAGCGATCATCCCGAACTCGACGCTCGCGACGGTCTGCGAACGCCTCGCGCCGCTATCGGAAGGCATCACCGCCCGGGTCTCGCCCAGCGGTCCACCGGTCCGCTTCAGAATCTCGTGGGGCGGCGCCGAATTCGGCGACCGCACGTCGCTGGACAGCGCGATGAAAGCCGCCGATCAGGCGATGTACCGCACCCGCTCGCAAGCGCGCGCATGACGGTCACTAGTCATTGGAGGGGCGCACGGAGGGGCGCACGCCCTCGTGCGCCCGCCGCGCGACAGCGCGGCTGACGCCGCGCCGGCGGACGGGGGCGTCCGCCACTCCCGTCACCCGTCACAACCGCCGCCGCCCCCGGCTCGGCTTCTTCTCCGACTCTTCCCACGCTTCGACGCCTCCGAGGGTGCAGCGGGGGATCTTGTCGCCGAGGGTTTCTTCGATCTGGCGGACCATCGCGAGGTCTTGCCAGGTCGCGATGGTCGACACGATCCCCTCGGCGCTTCCGCGGGCGGTGCGGCCGCCGCGGTGGACGTAGTCTTCGACGTTCTCCGGGATGTCGAAGTTGATCACGTGGCGGATGCCCGGGACGTCGATGCCTCGGCCGGCGATGTCGGTCGCGACCAGGATGCGGTGCTGTCCTTCGCGGAAGCTGTCGAGCGCCTGAACGCGGCGCTTTTGCGAGAGATCGGAGTGGATGCGCGTGACCGGGTGGCCTTTGCGTTCGAGGACGTGATACAGCCAGTCGGCGTCGATCTTCCGCCGCGCGAAGACGAGCGTCGATCCGAGCTCCTCGTTGAGCAGCTCGATGAGCGCCTTCCGCTTGTCTTCTTCCTTCACGATGTACACGCGATGGCTGATCCCTTCGGCCGCGCCGCCGACCGGCGTGATGTCGACGCGGACGGGGTCGTGCATGAAGTCGTTCGCGATCATCTCGATCGAGTCGGGCATGGTCGCGGAGAACATCATCGTCTGCCGTTTCCGCGGCAGACGGCGGAGGATGTCGCGCACCTGCGGGAGGAACCCGAGGTCGAGCATGTGGTCGGCTTCGTCGAGGACGAGGTGCTCGATGGCGTCGAGCGCGACATGCCGCTGGCGGACGTGATCGAGGAGCCGGCCCGGCGTCGCGACGACGATGTCGGGCGTCTGCCGCAGGTCGCGCGTCTGCGGGTTCATCTTGACGCCGCCGATGAGGCACGCGGTCGAGAGCTCGTGTTGGGCGCCGAAGAGGTCGAGGAAGGCCTTCGTCTGCAGCGCGATCTCGCGCGTCGGCGCGAGGATGAGCGCGCGTACGCCTTCCCCGTGCGTCATCTTCTGCGCGATCGGCAGGACGAATGCGGCCGTCTTTCCGCTGCCGGTCTGCGCGAGACCGATGACGTCTTTTCCGGCGAGAGCGAGCGGGATCACGGCTGCCTGAATCGGCGTCGGATGCTCGAAGCCGACACGGGTCACCGACTGCACGATGGTGTCGGACAGGCCGAGGGCCGAGAAGCTCTGGTCGGTCGTTGGGACGGGGTGCTGAGGGATGCCGCCGGTAAACACTAACGAATCAGCCTCACATACATGGTGACGTTCACGACCACTACGAACAACCCGATGGCGATCTCGAATCCACGTGTCAGTCCGGAGGGGTAGATGATGGCGAAGAGATAGTGCGCCACGAAGCCTTCCGTGTAGCCGGCACGGCCGGCCTTGCGCAGGAAGTAGTTCTCGAGGTGCGTGAGCGGACAGTACCACCCCGCGAACTCGATGAGCGCGCCCCAGACCGCGGCCGGGACATGCACCCACGCAACGCGCGGCCAGCGCAGCACGATGATGCCGCCGAGGACGACGAAAAGAATGAACGCGAAGTGCACGATCGCGGTCGCCGTGGCGAGGACGCGGTAAAGCATGGAAACAAGTTTATCCTTCGCGTCCATGCGCCGCTGGCTAATCGCTGTTCTTGCCGCTCTTTTCGCCCTCTCGTGCGCTACCGCCGCTCCGCCGCCGGCGGCGCCGGTGCATGTCGTCGTCGTCGGGACGACCGACGTTCATGGATGGTTCGCCGGACGCGATCTCGACGGCGTTCATTCGGGCGGCGTTGCGATCATGAAGAGCTACGTCGATGCGCTCCGCGCGGCGAATGGCGGCCGCGTCGTGCTGGTCGATTCCGGCGATCTCTTTCAGGGGACGCTCGAGTCGAACCTCTTCGAAGGGGAGCCGGTGGTCAAGGCGTACAACGCGCTCGGCTACACGGCCTCGGCGGTCGGCAATCACGAATTCGATTTCGGTCCCGTCGGCCCCGACTCGGTGGCGCAGAGGCCGGACGAAGATCCGCTCGGCGCGTTGAAGAAGAACGCCGCGATGGCGAAGTTCGCGTTTCTCGCCGCAAACGTCGTCGACAAGACGACGCACCAGACGCCCGCCTGGGCGAAGCGGTCGATCATCGTCGATGCCGGCGGCGTGAAGGTCGGCATCCTCGGCCTATCGACACCCGACACGCCGAACACGACGACGGCGGCCAACGTCGCGTCGCTCGACTTCCTCGATCCCGTTCAGCCGGCGATCGACGAGGCGGCGAAGCTCCGCGCGAACGGCGCCGATGCGGTCATCGCCATCGCGCATATCGGCGGGAAGTGCAAGGAAGGCGGCGATCCGAACGATCTCTCGAAATGCGACCCGACGCAGGACGTGATGAAGCTCGTCGAGGCGCTGCCGAAAGGCACCGTCGACGCGTTCTTTGGCGGCCACACGCACGAAAACGTCCACAACATCATCAACGGCACGCCGACGCTCCAGGCGTTCAGCTACAGCCAGTACTTTTCGAGCGTCGACCTTTGGATCGACGCGCGCACGCATCACGTCGTCCGGAGCGAGCTACGGCCGCACACGATGCTGTGCACGTCGGTCTACGCTGGCACCGATCGCTGCTATCCGCGGTCGGCGCCGAAAGGGGCGACGTTGGTACCGCGCGTCTTCGAAGGGAAAACAATGACCGCCGACGCGCAGCTTGCCGCGGTCGTCCAGCCGTATCTCGACAAGACGGCCGCGAAGCGCAACGAGGCGACCGGCATTTCGACGACGACGGAGATCAAGCGCGACTTCGACTTCGAATCGCCCCTCGGCGATCTGATCGCCGGCGTGCTCCGCGAGTACTGGAAGGCCGACGTCGGCGTGATGAACTCCGGCGGCATCCGCGCGAATCTTCCGGCCGGGAACCTGAAGTACGGCGACGTCTTCGAGGTGAGTCCGTTCGATAACCTCGCCGCGGTGGTCACGATGACCGGCGCGCAGCTCCAGCAGGTGCTGCATGACAACGTCTCGCGCGCTCGCGGGGTGCTGCAGGTCAGCGGCATTCACTACACGCGCGACGACAAGGCGCAGGCCGTGACGGCCTCCGACGTCGATCCGAACAAGACGTACCGCGTCGCAATGCCGGACTTCCTGGTGCAAGGCGGCGACGGTTTCCTCGGCGTGATGCAGACGATTCCGCCCGACCGCATTCAGATCGACCACAACCGCACGATGCGCGACGTGATCATCGAGGTGCTACAGAAGCATCCGCAGCCGATCGTGTCGAAAGTCGACGGCCGCGTGACGGTGGTCAACGGCCCGGAACGGCGGCCCGTGCAACCGTGAGAGGCCGGTATCCGTTATCCGTTATCCGTTATCCGTTATCCGTTATCCGTTATCCGTTATCCGTTATCCGTTATCCGTTATGAAGGTCGGATGACGGATAACGGATAACGGTGGATGGCACGCTTCATCTGCTCCTCCAAGAACTCGCGCATTCCAATGCCCGCGGTGCGGAGCTGCTGCGGCACGAGTGAGCTTTTCGTGAGTCCGGGAAGCGTGTTGAGCTCGAGGAAGTAGACGCCTTCGGGAGCCGCGATCAAGTCTGTCCGCGAGTAGCCGGAGCACCCGAGGGCCTCGTGCGCGATCACGGCGACGCGTTGTGCTTCGTCGCGGAGGTCGTCGGGGATGTTTGCGGGGCAGATCTCGCGCGTGCCGGTCCCGTGGTACTTGCCGGCATAGTTGAACTCGTAGCCGGGATCGACTTCGATCTCGATGACGGGGAGCGCGAACGGTCCATCGCCCATGTCGACGACGCCGACCGTCAGCTCGCGGCCGGCGATGAACTGTTCGACGATGTAGGGAATGCCGATTTGCGGGATTGCGGCGTCGCGCTTGAGGAAATAGAGCCCGCGGCTGGAGCCGCCCGCGACCGGCTTCGCGACGATGCGCTCGAAGCGGGCGAGCATCTCGCGAGCATGTTGCTCGAGCTCATGGCCGTCCCGCGCCACGCGTGACTCGGCGGTGCGGATGCGATCGCGGACGATCGACTTCGCGCGCTCTTTGTCGAACGCGTTTGCGCTGGCGACCGAGCCGGAGCCGGTAAACGGGAGCGAGCGCGCTTCAAGCAGCCGCTGCAACGTACCGTCCTCGCCGGCCGTGCCATGGACGCCGAGGATGAAGATGGGGTCGTCGACCGGGAGCGTGTCGAGCGCCTGTTCTATGTCGGGCCAGATCGCGGGACGCGACGGAGCGTAGTCGCGGTCGAACGGGTCCTCGTGCGCGAGCAACTCCTTGGACGAGACGTCGTAGACGGCGCCGTTGGCGGCCCAGAACCAGAGCAACGCTTCCGGGAGGACGCGCGCGATGTTCTGCGCCGAGGCGACCGAGACGTGGCGTTCGTCAGAGGGGCCGCCGAAGAGGACGATCGGAGTCATGACGCGGTCATTGTGCAATCATCGCGCTCAGTGCGAAAACACGCGGCTGCTGCGCTTCTGTTCATTGCGCTGAGCGTCGCGATGACGTGGCCTTTGGCCGTGACGCTCGATCGGGCGGTCGCGAATCCGGGCGATCCGTTCATCAATACCTGGATCCTCGACTGGGACTGGTACGCGACGTTGCACCAGCCGTTTTCGCTGTTCGAGGCGAATGCGTTCTATCCGTCGAAGCATGCGCTGGCGTATAGCGAAAATCTGTACGGCATCGCGGTCTTTCTCGCTCCGTTCCGCGCGGCCGGCGTGCCGCCGCTCGTCGCGCACAACCTCGCGATCCTTCTCGGCTTCGCGTTCTCCGGCTTCGGCGCCTACATCCTCGGCTGGACGATCACTCGGTCGGCGATGGCGAGCTTTCCGGCGGGAGTGTTCTACGCATTCGTGCCGTGGCGTTTCACGCAGCTTCCGCACGTGCAGCATGTCTGGAGCGGGTGGCTGCCGCTGATGCTCGCCGCGTTGATCGCGTATGGCCGCCGGCCATCGTGGCGGAACGCGGCGCTGTTCGGCGCGGCCTTTCTGTTCAACGGGCTGAGCAACATTCACTGGCTGCTGTTCGGGACGCTGGCGATCGCGTGCACGATTCCGATTGCCGGCAGGCTTGCCGGCGCAACACGGCTGATCGTGGCCGGAGCGGTGGCGGCGGCGCTGCTCGTTCCGTTTCTCCTCCCGTACCGGCAGCTCGCGGCGGAGGAGGGGATGACGCGCGGATGGCACGAGACGAAGTTCTATTCGGCACATGCGCGCGACTGGCTGAATCCCGGAACGGCGAATCGCGTCTACGGTCGCTTCGCCGATACGAGCGTCGACGCCGAGCGCTGGCTCTTCCCCGGCGCGCTGTCGATCGCGATCTCGATCGCCGGCATCATCATCGCGGCGCGCCGCGACCGGCGCACGCTCGCGATCGCCCTCGTCTGGCTCTTCCTCGGCGTCCTCGGATCGTTCGGTACCTACACCTTCTTCCACCGGTTTCTCTTCAGCCACGCTCCCGGATTCCGCGCCATTCGCGTTCCGGCGCGGTGGGCGAATGTGGCGTACGTCGGGATGTCGATGCTCATCGCGATGGCGCTGGCGAAGCACCGAAAGATTGCGCTCGCGGCCGCGGCGCTGTTCGTCATCGAGCTGCATGCCGCGCCGATCGGCTGGTACTGCACGTCACCGAACGTACCGCCGGTCGATCGCTGGCTCGCGACGCAACAGACGCGGATCATCGAATTGCCGTTCGACGCCGGACCCAACGACGCCAGGATCATGCTGCACGCGACGGTGCATCACTTGCCGATGGTCAACGGAAGCGCGGGGTTCATGACGCCGGAACGCGAAAAGCTGCGCGCTCTCGCGACCCCGCCCGTCGGCGACGCGCTCATCGACGAGTTACAGCGCATCGGCGTCGAGACGGTCGTCATCCACCTCGATCAATTCTCCGACCGCGACTGGATCGGACGGGCGCTGGCGCGGCGACGGCTCTTCTTCGTCCGCCGATTCACGAACCCGATCGCGATCGACGGCGACTGGGTCTTCTCGACGCGCGCCGGCGCGAGCATGACGACGGACCTCGCGACGATGCTCCACCACGGTTACGTCGCGCAGGACGACACGTTCGGGCTTCTCGATTCGCCCGCGAGCGATCGGCCGATCGGGCATCACGCGGTCTTCTACGGCTGGGCGTTGTCGCCGTACGGCATCCGGAGCGTCGACTTTCTCTTCGAGAACGGCCGCGTGCGCGTCCCCGCGAAACTCGAGAAGTTTCCCGGTCTCTCCAAAGGGATGCCGTTCTACCCCGCAACCCCGAAACCGCGCTACGCCGCGCTCTTCGAGCAGCGCCCCAAAGGCGTCCCGCGCGACACGGACGTCCAAGTGGAGATCGTCGACGGCCGCGGCGCGAAGACGTGGCTGGAAGGACGCTTTATCGCCTGGAACGACTGAGTTAGCATCCCGCCGAAAAAGGAGGATGCATGAAAGCCATCAAATGTTTAGCGGCCGCCGCGCTCATCGCGTTTCCGGCTGCCGCGCAGCTCAAGTTGCCGGCCGTCAGCCAGCACGCGGTCGTGACGCAGACCATCGGTCTGACCGACATCACCGTGATCTACAGCCGTCCCGGTGTGAAAGGGCGCCAGATCTTCGGCGGCCTCGTGCCGTACGGGCAGGTGTGGCGCAGCGGCGCGAACCTGGCGACGCAGTTCACGGTCACGACCGACGTCTCGATCGAAGGAAAGAAGCTGCCGGCGGGGACGTATTCGCTGCACACGATTCCCGGCCACGATGAGTGGACGGTCATCTTCAACAAGGATGCGGGGCAGTGGGGGAGCTTCCACTACGACCAGGCGAAGGACGCCCTCCGGGTGACGATCAAGCCGGAGAAGGCGGCGCACTCGGCGGAGTGGCTGGAGTACCACTTCCCGAAGATCAGCACCGACTCGGCGACGCTCATGCTCCGCTGGGCCGACGTCGCGATTCCGATTCACATCGACGCGAACACGACCGCGAACGTCATGGCGAACGCGCGGGAAGCCGTCGCGGCCGCGAAGCCTGACGACTTCTCGACCCCGCTGCGCGCCGGCACCTTCGCGCTGGAGAACGGCCAGATGGCCGCCGCGAAGGAGTGGAGCGACGCCGCGGTCAAGGCGAATGAAAACCTGAGCACCCTCTGGCTGCGCGCCCGCGTCCAGCAGAAGGAAGGCCATACCGCCGAGGCGATCAAGACCGCCGATCTGGCCCTCTCGAAGCAGACGGACAAGGACAACAAGGATTTCGTCGGCGAGGTGAAGAAACAGATCGCCGAGTGGAAGAAGTAGGTTGATTGGGGCCGGCGGCCGCCGGCCCCTAAAGAAGCTCTGAACACGTCCGTCATCCTGAGGCGGCGTAGCGCGCCGAAGGATCTCAAGATACGAGACGCCTGCAATCTTGAGATCCTTCGCCGTCTTCGCGGCTCAGGATGACGGGATCCGGAACTTCTTCAGAGGTTCCCTAAGCAAAGACAGCCGGTCCGTAATCGAAGTGCGTCAGTCTGCGCTCGCAGACGGTCAGCCGGCGCTTGCAGTTCGCCAGTCGGTGCGTGCAGTTTGGCAGTCGGCAGGTGCAGTTCGGCAGTCTGCACCGGCGGATCGTCAGCTTGCAGCTGCAGATCGGCAGTCTGCACGCGCAGTTCGTCAGCCTGCGCGCGCAATTCCTCAGCTTTCACGTGCAGTTCGTCTGCTTTCACGCGCAGACGGCCAGCTTTCGCGCGCAATTCGTCTGCTTGCATCCGCAGACGGCCAGTTTTCACGCGCAGACAGCCAGCTTTCACGCGCAGACAGGCAGCTTGCATCCGCAGACGGCCAGTTTTCACGCGCAGACAGTCAGCTTTCACGCGCAGACAGTCAGCTTTCACGCGCGGACGGTCCGCTTTCACCCGCAGACCGTCCGCTTTCGGTGACAGACGGCCTGCTTGCCGCCTGTCACCTCACCGCGCCGACACCAGGTTGGCGAACAGCCGGTACGCCCCCGGCACCCCCGCCGGGAGCTCCCGGAACCAGTCGAGCGCGGTGTAGATGTACATTCCCTTGCCGTACCGCGTGTAGATCTCGCTGCCGGTACGCTCCGGCTCGTTCGGGTCGTGCATCTCGAAGACTGTCTGGTACTTCGGATCGACGTTGTCGAGGAAGTAGAGCCCGCGCTCCTGCACCCACCCCTCGAAATCGGCCTGCGTGATCTTGTTCGGGGTCGTCAGCAGCGGGCTCGAAGGATTCGTGAACTTCACCGGCGCCTCTTCCACCGTCACGCGCGCCGAGGTGACTTTGAATGGATACGGGCCGGGGGGGTCGATCAGGAGCGGCTGCGGGGAGGTGGAGTTGTACTGCACGACCAGCGTCCCGCCGTTCTCCACGTACTTCATCAGCTTCGCATGCGCCTCCTTCATTGCCGGCCGCGCGTTGTAGGCGCGGACGCCGGTGACGATGGCGTCGTAATGCGAGAAGTCGCCGTGCACGAGGTCGGCGTCGGTCAGCACGGTGACGTCGTATCCGATCTGACGCAGCGCATCGGGGACGTCGTCGCCGGCCCCCATGATGTAGCCGACGCGTGTTCCGAGCTTCTTGACGTTCATCCGCAGCAGCTTGGCCGACGCGTCGCCGAACACGCGCTGCGCCGGGATGTGCGGGTAGTCGATGTTCGTGATCGATTTCGAGATCTTCCGGCCATCCGCGAGCTGCACTTCCGCTCTCACCTCGCCATTCGACTCCGCGGCAGGCGGGGTGACGGTGAACGTGGCGCGCATGTCGCTGTTCTTGGCGTCGAACTTCACGGGCTCGCTCGCCGGCTCCGAGGACCAGCCATTCGGCAGAATCAGCCTCGCGGTCGCGGGCGTCGTACCGTCGAAGTTGTGCAGCGTCACCGCGACGCTTTTCGGCTTCGTGTCGGGGAAGAGGTAGACCTTCTGCTCCACGTTCGCCGTGACGTCGGGAACGACGTCGACGCGGCGCGTCTGTTCTCCGCGCACGGCATCCGTCCAGCGGTAGACCGCGGGAACCGTGAAAATGAGCGTGTGCATGTGGGGATCGGTGAGCGTGACGTAGAGCGGAATGGAGGGCGGGTTTTCGGGGAGCCCGATGAGCCGCTGATCGTCAACGCGATACGTCCCTTTCGCCGGCGGCTGCACGAGCCAGTACGGCTGCGAGATCGCGTAGTCGGACGGCAGCTTGATCGAGATCTCCGTCTTCACCGGGACGTTGTTCGCCAGCTTCGCCCCCGGTGCTTTGCCGGGATTCGCGTAGAGCGTGGCGACCGTGGAGAGGACGAACGGATAGTCGCTGCGATTCACGACCGTGACAGTCATGGGGATCGCGCCGCCGGCGACGACCGATGAGTCGCCCGCGCTGACGTCGATCGCAAGGCCGGCGCAGGCGCGGACGACGTCGAGGATCTCGTTCCGCTTCTCCTCGATCCACGGATTGACGTTCGGCGCCCAGGCGGGCGTCGCGCCGATGCGGTCGAGGCCTTCGAGCGCGTCGAGGAGGGGCAGGATGGTCTTGTCGGGATGCTTTTCGTCGAAGGTGTCGTAGGCCTGCTGCAGGATCTTGCCGATCGCCTCGCCGCCCGGATAGCGGCCCCACGTGAGGTCGATGCCTTCGAAGAGATCGCCCTTTGCAGGCTGTCCGGCAATGAGCTTGAAGTAATTGACGACGCTGCCGCGCCGCTCCGCCGCGCCGAAGCCCTGCGACTTGTGCATCGAACGGCTGTCGGCCGCGATCTCGGTGTACGCCCGGCCGAGGAGCTCGTTGTAGGCGCCGAGATCGATCTCGATGTCGTTTGCGAACTCCGGATCGTCCGGCTTCGGTTGCTGGAACGAGCGACCGAAGTGGTTCCAGTAGAGGCGGCGTGCCTGCCACGGAGCAACGTACTTGAGCTGCTCGGGGAACTTTGTCGGATCGGCGGCGGCGGTGAATGCCTCGCCGGCGAGGATCGCGGAAGCGGTGTGGTGGCCATGGCCGCCTTCACCTGTCGTCGGGAAGCGCGTGACGATGACGTCGGGCTGAAACTTGCGGATGACCCAGACGACGTCGGCGAGGATCGTGTCGTGGCCCCAGATGCTGAGCGTCTCCTGCGGGCCCTTCGAATAGCCGAAGTCGATGGCGCGGGTGAAGAACTGCTCGCTGCCGTCGACGCGGCGCGCCGCGAGCAGTTCCTGCGTGCGGATGACACCGAGGAGCTCTCCCTTTTCGTCGCCGATGAGGTTCTGCCCGCCGTCGCCGCGAGTCATCGACAGATACGCCGTACGGACCAGGCGATCGCGCGACAGCCAGGCGATCATCGCTGTGTTCTCGTCGTCCGGATGGGCGCCGACATAAAGCGCGCTGCCGACGACGGTCAACTTCTTGAGCGCGAGCTCGATCTCCGCCGAGTCGCGCGGCGGGGCCGCGATTGCGGCCGTGGAAATGAGGGCGAGAAGCGCGGCGAAGGCGAGGGTTCGTCGAAACATGGCGGGGAATGGTAAAGCAGAGCGCAGTGCACAGAGCGCAGTGCGCAGATGCGTCTCGGTTACGATCTGGCGATGAATCGCCTGCGCTCTGCGCTCTGCCGTCTGCGCTCTGATGTCTGACATCGCCGTCATCGGAGCGGGCGCTGCCGGGCTGATGGCGGCGATCTTCGCGGCGCGCGGCGGGGCGCAGGTCGTGGCGCTCGACGGGGCAAAGAAGCTCGGCGCGAAGATCGTGATCTCGGGCGGCGGGCGGTGCAACGTCACGCACGACATCGTGCATCCCTCCGACTTCAACGGGTCGCGCAACGCGATCGCGAAGATCCTCCGCACGTTCGACGTCCCTGCAACAATCGCCTTCTTCGCAACCCTCGGCGTCACGCTGAAGCGCGAGGAGGGCGGGAAGCTCTTCCCGGCAACCGACAAAGCGCGCACGGTGCTCGATGCGCTGCTTCGGGCAGCTGAAGGGGTCGAGACGCGGACCGATTACAAGGTAACGAAGGTCGAGCGCGGGTTCGTGATCAACGATGAGTTGCACGCGCGAAAGGTGATCCTCGCGTCCGGCGGCCGGAGCGTGCCGAAGACCGGCAGCGATGGCTCGGGCTACGCGCTCGCGACTTCGCTCGGCCACAGCGTCACGCCTACATTTCCCGCACTCGTTCCGCTCGTACTGCCGAACGAGCACCCGCTCACGACGCTGTCAGGCCTCAGCGTCGACGCCGAGCTGGCGGTTCGCTCGCCGTCCGGGAAAGTCGTCCACCGCGAGCGCGGTTCGATGCTCTTCACGCACTTCGGCATCAGCGGTCCGGTGGTGCTCGACATTAGCCGCCACTGGATCGCCAATCAGCCATTGACGCTGACGGCGAGCCTCCTTCCAGGCGAGACGTTCGAGTCGCTCGATGCGATGTTGCTCGACTCTACGCGTGCCGTTCGCCAGCGGCTGCCGTCACGGCTATGGGAGATGCTCGCGCCGAAAGATACGACGCGCGAAGAGCGGCGGCGCCTCATTCGCGATCTGCTCGAGCTGCCGTTGCCGATCGTTCGCGACCGCGGATTCGAGTATGCCGAGGTGACGGCGGGAGGAGTCCCGCTGTCGGAGATCGACACGGCGACGATGGAGTCGCGCGTCTGTCCCGGCCTCTATCTCTGCGGCGAGATTCTCGACGTCGACGGCAAGATCGGCGGCTACAACTTTCAGTGGGCGTGGGCGAGCGGACGGCTGGCGGGGATGAGCGCTAGCGATACCTGAGCTTGGCCAACGGCGGGTCGTAGTCGAACGAGCCGAGAAGCAGCCAGCGGCGCGCTTCGGCCTCGCGCCCGCGTTTGGCGAGCAGCGGCGTCGTGTAGTGCCAGAAGGGGAGGCGATAGACGGCGACGCTCGATGGCACCGCGACCTCGTGCGTCTTCGAGAGGAAGCCGTGCTCTTCGTAGACGAGGAGCTGCGACGCGACCGCGCTGTTCGAGAACATGATGTGGACGTCGACGAAGCCGTTTCGCGCGACCTTGGACTGCGGATGGTGGTCGTTGTGCGGGCCGGTGTAGTCGCCTGGTCCGTAACAGATCACCTGTCGTCCCCAGTGCTTGCCGTCGAGTGACCCACCGACCACCGCCTCGGCGAAACGCGCGAACGACTCCGAGCGCATCATCTGCGCGAGACCGATCTTCCGCGCGGCGTCGAGTGCGCGCGACTTGCCGGAGTTCAGCGTCGCCGTGCGCACCCGGCTCGTCTTCTTCAGCTTCTCCTCGTAATTCTCGCGGAGCTTCGTGAGCGCCTCGCGCGGAATCGGCGAGTGCATCTTCATGAGGGCGGGATACATCGTCCGGTCGAGCGCCGCTACACAGCCGTCGACTTTCTTGCGGTCGACGATGTCGTCCAGGACGACGATCGGCGTCACACCGCGTTTCTCGAACTCCTCGAAGCGCGGCGGATGCGCGAGGAGGCGCTTCCCGCGTGCATTCAACAGGTCGGCGAATTCTTCCGGAAACATTTACTTCATATTGTCGATCGCCCGTTCCGTAGCTGCAAACAGCGCCTCCGGCCCGACCGGGGCGCCGGTGGCGTGCTTCATCCAATAATCGGGCGTCACGCTGCCGAACTTCGCCATGCGCTCGAACTCTGCGCCGATGTTGCCCGCCTTCTTCATCTGCTCCTCGATCTCAAACGCGATCATGTGTCCGATCGGGTAGTCGGGGAGATAGAGGAAGATCTCGACCATGTGCGCGTAGACGGCGAGCAGCGTCACGTCGCGTTGGTGGAACACTGGGGCGTAATACTGGTTCCAGACGTCCTTCGCGATCTGCACGACCGCATCGCGCAACTGCTCGGGCGTGGCGTTCGGATGGTCGTAGTTCCAGTGCGCCATCCTCATCTCGACCAGCGAGGCGCCGGCAATCTCGTACGTCCCCCAGAAGTCGTTCAGCGTCTTGAGCGCCTCGTTCTTTGCGCTCGGTTTCGCGAGGCCGAGCAGCTCGAGGTCCTTGTTCTGGAAGACGAAGGCCAGCGCCTCGGTGAAGGCGGTGTTCGGTACGCTGCCGAGCGTGTAGTAGTCGATGTTCTTGAGCGAGAAGACCTGCTCGACGTTGTGGCCCATCTCGTGGACCGCGATGTTGTAGCCCTTGTAGTCCATCCCCTCGGCGCCGACGCGCGTGCGGAGGTGCGGGTTGTCGTCGCGGCGTAACGACGGCAGCGCGTGCCCGGAGCCGCGCGCCGGGTCGACGACGATGTTGTCCATGAGGTACTTCGCGCGCTCGGGGGTGAAGCCGAGCTGCTCGAAGAGCGCCGCCATCCCCTGGTGATAGGCCTCGGGGGTCGGGTATTTCTTGCGCGTGATTTCGTCGAGCTGTGCTTCGGTGTACGCGCCGCGCGGCCGGAAGCCGTTGTACCAGATGTCGAACGGCTCCAGCGGACGTCCGAGGCGTTTCTCGATCACCTTTGCGACGCGAGGGACGAGCGGCGACGAGACGACCTGCTCGAGCATGGTGCGCACGCGCGTCTCCGGAAGCTGGTCGCCTTCACTGAACCGCCGCTCGATCGGGTTCGAGTAGGTCGGCGAATAGCGGTCGAGAAGACGCACGGCGCGGAACATCTTCAAGATCACGTCGTAACGCGGTGCCGGGGTCGTACGCGGTGTTGGCGCGGGTGCGCCGCCGGAATCGTCGACCTTCGCCGCCGTCACCTCGTTCGTGAACGGGTTCCAGTCGACGTGCGGGTTGTCGACGACCTGCGGCGGAATGGTCTGATCGACGATCCGCTCGAACACTTTCTGGATCATTCGCTGTTTCGCGAGGCCGTTCTCCGTGTCGCTGTAGTCCGCCTTGATCTCGTCGCGCAGGTTCCAGTGCTCGAGGAGCCGCATCTTCGGTGGGAAGAGCCTCGTTCCCTTGCCGTCGACAAGGTGGTGCATCCAGATGTTGTAGGTCGCGACGAATTGTCCTGCCTCGGCGGAGACCTTCGAAATTTCGACGCTCACCTCGGCCGGTACGCGCTTCGAGAAGGAGAGCGCCAGGTTTGCCTCCGCCCACTGCCGCCGAGACCACGTCTCGCCGTTTGCCAGCCGCTCTTCCAACGTCGTGAGCGGGAAGTTGAGCAGTACGACGAACGCGAGCTTGTTCCCGAACAGGTCGTCGTTCATGTGCGCGAACGGGTCGTACGCAGCCATCACTTCGTCGAACGGGTAGATGGTTCCGCGGTCGAGGTCGGACTGCCGCTTCCAGTCGCGAGAGATCTCGGACGAGTACCCGTAGAGCGACTCGAGCGCGAACTGGAAGCGGTCGAACATCGCGTCGAGCGTCTTCTGATCGCCGGCGAAGTTGGTCGTCACGAAGTCATGGAACGCAGCCGGGTCGCCATCCTCGGCGCGCCAGAACTCGGCAACCTGGCGGATGCCGCGATGCGCCCGCGCGCGTTGCGCTTCGCCGTACTTCGCGACGAGATCGGATTCGACGGTGTCGAGGGGCAACGTCGTCTGGGCGTAAACGCCGGTAGCGATGGTCATGAGCGTGGCAATCGCAATGGACCGCAGAAGCATCGGACTTTCCTTTTCTCGGCTTCGCCGCGCCGGGCGGACGAGGGCGTCCGCCCCTCCGTTTTTGTCACGTAAGCGATCTTGGCGCACTCTATCAAGACGGCCATGGCAATCGACTTCAACGAGGGTGTGGCGTTCACTGAGATCGCCGACGGCGGCATGCTGGCGGGCGAGTTCGAAGGGGAGCAGGTGCTGGTCGCGCGCCGCGGCGACGAGCTGTTCGCGATCGGCGCGACGTGCACGCATTACGGCGGTCCGCTCGCCGAGGGACTGATGGTCGGAAACAGGGCTGGGAACGAGGTGCGATGCCCGTGGCATCGCACCTCGTTCCCAGCCCTGATTGCCGTATTGCGCCCAGGTGTCGAAGTCCTGGCGCTGACCGCGATTATAGATGTGGCCGTTGATCGAGGACGAACCGCCCAGCGTCTTGCCGCGCGGAGCATAAATGCTGCGGCCGTTGGTCCAGGGACCTGGCTCCTGCTGATACGCCCAGTTGATGCCCTTCATATGAAAAGTTTTGATGAACCCTGCCGGCAAATGAATGTAGGGATGCCAGTCGCGGCCACCCGCTTCCAGTACACAAACGGTGGTGCTGCCATCCTCGCTCAGACGGTTGGCCAACACGCTGCCGGCGGAGCCGGCGCCCACAATCACATAGTCGAACGTTTCCATCGCTCTAGTGCTCCGATTC
>DASXHZ010000025.1:0-1757 GCA_036488085.1 Thermoanaerobaculia bacterium | reverse complement strand
CGGCGTCTTCTGGCTCGTCCGCCTCGGCGTCATCAGCCTCGCGAGCATTTCCGTCCCCGAGACGTATCTCGTCCCGCAGTTGCTGGGCGGATTGATCTTCGGCGCCGGCTTCGTCGCGGCGGGCCTCTGTCCCGGAACGTCGTGCGTCTCAGCCGCCTCCGGACGCGCCGATGGCCTCGCCGTCGTCCTCGGCCTCTTCACCGGCGTGCTTCTGTGTGGCGCCGCCGACCTCGGCGGCGTCGGTCTTTACAACACCACGCCGAGAGGCCCTGAAACCCTCCCACAGCTTCTCCATGTTCCGTACGGCGTCGTGGTCTTCGCCGTCGTCGCGATGGCGCTGACGCTCTTCACTCTGGCAGAAAGATTCAGGCCGGTATCGTGAGACGGACGCTCGCCACGATCGCGGCGACGGCAGCAACGCTGGCGCTTCTGACGCGCACCCCTGCCGCCAGCGCGCCGGCCCTCCCGCTCGACCGGCTCGCGAAGGCGATCGCACACGAAGACGACCACGTCACGCAGGCCGAGCTGAATCAGTGGCTCGAGCAGAAAAAGAAACTGCGCCTGATCGACGTCCGCTCGAAGGCCGAATTCGCGAAGAGCCACACTGCGAATGCGGAGAGCATCCCGATGGAACAGATCGCGAGAGCCGCGTTCGACAGCGCGGACACGATCGTGCTGCTGTCGGAGGGGGGCGCGCATGCCGCCCAAGCGTGGGTGATCCTGGAGTTGCGCGGCTTCCGGAACGTCTACTTTCTCCGTAACGGCATTTCGGGGCGACGTTACGAACCGGGGAGAGACGGATGCTGACCGAGCTTCGCGCGCGCGAGTTCGGACGCCTCGGCAACCACGCGTATCTCGACTACACCGGCGCGGCGCTCTACGGCGCGTCGCAGCTGCGCGCCCATCAGGCGCTGCTCGCGTCTGGAGTGTTCGGGAACCCGCACTCCGATTCCGACCCGTCGCGCGCCAGCACCGCGATCATGGTGAAGGCGCGCCGGCGCGTGCTGGAGTTCTTCGACGTCGACGAGTCGACGCATGACGTCGTCTTCACCGCGAACACGACTGCCGCCGTCAAGCTGGTCGCGGAGTCGTATCCGTTTTCGCCCGAAACGTCCTGCGCGCTCTCCGCGGACA
This sequence comes from Thermoanaerobaculia bacterium, assembly GCA_036488085.1. Taxonomy (GTDB): domain Bacteria; phylum Acidobacteriota; class Thermoanaerobaculia; order Gp7-AA8; family Gp7-AA8; genus DASXHZ01. Next base: position 623 of record DASXHZ010000025.1, on the reverse strand, counting down.
ATCACAACTCCGTCAACGGCATCCGCGAATACGCGCGGCGTGCCGGCGCGGAGGTTCGCCTGCTTCCGCTCGACCACGAGCTGCGCCTCGACCGCCCTCTCGATCACCTCGGCGACGGCCCGGGACTGCTCGCCTTTCCCGCCCAGTCGAACTTCTCCGGCGTCCGCCATCCGCTCACGCTCGTTGCCGCCGCGCAGAGCCGCGGCTTCGACGTCCTCCTCGACGTCGCCGCCTTCGCACCGACTCACGCACTGAGTCTCCGCGCGTGCCCCGCCGACTTCGTCGCCCTCTCCTTCTACAAACTGTTCGGCTATCCGACAGGCGTCGGCGCGTTGATCGCGCGTCACGAGTCGCTCGCGAAGCTGCGCCGCCCCTGGTTCGCCGGCGGCACGATCGAATACGTCTCGGTCGCGAACGAGACTCACCAGTTGAAAGCCGGCCGCGAGGGCTTCGAAGACGGCACTACGAACTTCCTCAGCATCGCCGCGCTCGAACCCGGTTTCGCCCTGCTCGACGAGGTCAAGATGCTCCGCCTCTCCGCCCACGTCTGCAAGCTGACCTACATCCTCCTCAGCGAGCTAGCCTCGATGCCGCACGTCACCATCTACGGCCCCCCGACCTGC
>DASXHZ010000108.1:0-98965 GCA_036488085.1 Thermoanaerobaculia bacterium | reverse complement strand
CGGCGGTCCGGTCCGCGCCGGCAGGATTGCCGGCGCCACACAGAATCAACCCCTTAGGGTAGGGATTCCCCCTCCGCCCGGCCCTCCTTAGACAAATCCCCCCAAGGTGAAGGAGCGTCCGAATGCGATTCTCACGTCGCGATTTCATTGCCGTGACCACCGTGGCCGTCAGTGCGGCGACCCGTCTCAACGCCCAGAACCGGCGTGCGAAGAAGGCGAAGGGGCCGGTGCCGCCGGAGCGGGTCCAGTACCAGATCCACCCCGCGGTCGGAGTGGCGCGGCTGGGCAACAGCCCGGATGCCTTCTACCTAGAGCCACAGACGATCGGTGGGCTTCCGATCGAGTGCGACTCCGGCGGGAACCCGGTCATGCGCGACGGCCAGCCGGTTTACGTCCGCAAATTCAAGGACGACCGCGGCGCCATCAAACGGCAAGGGGCGCAGTTCGCGATCTATGCCTGCGACTCCGCCGATCCGGGCGATCCCGGCCGCGAGATCTCGCTCGACGACCCGATGATCGAGAGCGTCGAGTGGACCGTCCACCTCGCAAACAAGAAAGGTGTCTGGTACGAGAACGATGAGCTGATCGGCGACGTGATGCTCGCCCATCCTGGCTATCCGAACTACTACGAGAAGGATTCCTTCCACAACTGGGACGTCTCCAAGCCGGACACGCGCGACCCGCGCAGCCGGTGGATCATCGATCCGGGCCCGCGCACGGTCTCCCGCCCCGGCGAGAAGGTGTCTTTCTCGCGCGACAACATCCCGCCCGACTACACCAAAGGCGGCTTCCCGAAGATCGACAAGGACAATCCCCGTGCGCCGTACGAGATCAACACCCTCGGCAATCTCCTGATGGACCGCAACGGGCGCCTCGTCGTCCTCGGCGGCCACGGATTCGCCGGCGGCACCGAGGCGATCGTGACGTACACGGGACAGGACACCTGGTTCGACGACATCTCCGACGGTCCGGTGACCTGCCGCCTGAAACTGAAAGGCCGCAGCGAACCGATCGTGCTCACGGCCTGGGCGCTGGTCGGTTCGCCGAAGTACGCGCCGGAGCTGCGCAACATCTCCACGCTCGACGACGTCATGTTCGACGTCGGCGTGCGCTACAAGAACCTCGTTCCGGAGATGTTCAGCGGCGGCGCGTTCAACCCGTCGTACCACGCGAGTTACGAGCGCGACATCCAACCGATCTTCGACCGCATCGCCGACTACATCTGGGTCGCGAACGTGCCGTCGATGGTCGCCTTCTCCGCGCCGCGCTTCAATCCACGCGACAGCTCGGAGGGCAACCGCGCGAACCGCGAGACGTTCTACCGCTACTTCCGCGACTCGAGCGGCAACGAGGTCTCGCCGCCGCACAACGTCCTCTTCTACAACAACGTCCCGCTGATGCCGCTCAACTCCGGCTCGAACTCGGTCACGAGCGACAACATCGACCGCTTCATGGGGCTCACGAACACGCAGTACTTCCTGCTCGGGCAGTGGGCAAAGGGACTCTTCACGAGCGGCGACTTTGCGCCGCTGCCGGTGCATCCGCGCGATGCGGCGAGTGTCGGCAACTGCGTCGGCCATCCGATGTCTCCAGGAATCGAAGTGACGTGGACGACGCGCAATCCGCTGATCTACGAGGCGGCGTACCGCATCAAGCATTCCCAGAACGAGGACTACTACCGCGAGCACGGCCTCTCGGCCGACGGCGACGAGACCGGTAGCTGGTATCGCGATCACGGCCTCGAGACACCGAAGCACTGCGTCGTACAGGAGGGCTGCGAGCCGGGCGACCTGACGAAGCGGATGTCGTCGCCGTGGATGTCGGACTTCTATCAGTGCGCGATCGAGTACGTCTCGTTCAAGGGCACAACAAACGAGCTGTCGCTCAGCGGCATCCCGCCGGCACCGACCTATTACGCCAACTGGTGGCCGCCGCAGGCACCGGTCAACGTCATCACCGGCGGCATGACGCGGCACGATCAGGAGGCGGCCGGCCTTCCCGCCGGCTTCTCGGTCTACTACGCGCGCGGCGCGAACAACATCGCAAACCTCGTCATCGCCTGGAAGTACATGGGCTTCGTGGTGAACGAGAACACGTCGCAGGAAGGGAATCTCTACCCGTACTTCACGGAGGCGGAGCGCAACCACGAACGGTTCGTCGTCAGCTCGGTCGCCGTCGGCAGCCCCGTCAACCAACTGTCGGCCTCGGGGAGCTACAACACGCCGTCGAACTTCTTCTCGCAGACGTGGTACCTGCGCGAGGAGCAGGCGATCGCGGAGTGCAACGGGATCCCTGACTGCGATCAGAAACCTTGAGCGCCGGCACTTTCGACGTTGCGATCATCGGCGGCGGGCCTGCCGGATGCGCCGCCGCCCTGACGCTGTTGCGTTACTCGAAACTGCGGGTCGTCGTGATCGAGCGCGGCGACTACGAGGGATGGCGCGTCGGCGAGACACTCTCGCCCGGCGTCCGCCCGCTGCTCCGCTATCTCGACGCGACTTCGATCATCGACGACGACGGCCACCTGACGAACTACGGCACCGCCGCGTCGTGGGGAGGCGACGACACCGTCTCGCGCGACTTCCTCTTCGTCGCCGCCGGCGAGGGGCGCCACCTCGACCGGGCCCGCTTCGACCGCTCGCTCGCGGCACTCGTTCGCGAGCGGGGCGGAACGGTGATGACGAGTTGCACGTACGAAACTGCGAACGTCGACGCGCGTTACGTGATCGACGCGAGCGGCCGCCACGCCGCGTTCGCCCGCGCCCGCGGCGCACGCGTGATCGCGCATGACAACCTCACCGGGGTCGTCGCCATCGTCGCGAGCCAGCACGGCTACGACGGAGGGACGCTCGTCGGGGCGGCGCCGGACGGGTGGTGGTACTCGGCGCGCCTCCCCGAGGATCGCGCCGTCGTCGCGTTCATGAGCGACGCCGACGTCGTTCGTGAGGGACGGCTGCACGAAACGTCCGAGTTTCTCCGCCTGCTCGATACGTCGCGCTCAACGCGCGAACGCCTCTGTGTAGCGCCGCCACACAGAATCGTCCACGGCCCCATCGTCTGTCCCGCGCAATCGCAGCTCCTCGACAAGCCATACGGCGACGGCTGGATCGCCGCGGGCGAAGCGGCGATCGCGTTCGACCCGCTCTCGTCGATGGGCATCGGCTACGCCCTCACCTCGGGGATCGAAGCCGCCCGCGTCGCCGCAAGCTCGCTCAGCGGCGGCGACGGCGCCCCCGCCTACGCCGCCGACGTCGCCGCCCACTTCCAGTCGTATCTCGCGAGAAAGCGCGAGTACTACTCGATCGAGCAAAGGTGGCGCGAACGGCCGTTCTGGGCGAGACGTCACGCCTGATTTCAAATCCAATCCTTCTCCCTACGGGAGAGAAGGTGGCCCAAGGGTGATGTCACCCGTGAAGGAGCGCCGTGGCCGCGACCGCGTCGAGCGGCCGCGCGTAGTAGAAGCCTTGCGCGTAGTCGACGCCTAGGGAACGCATGCGGTCGACCTGGTCTTGCGTCTCGAGGCCTTCCACCGTCACCGCCATGCCAAGGCTGCGGGCGAGCGCGGAGACCGTGCGGACGATTTCGTCGCTGCGGCGCGCGTCGGCGTCGAGCAGGAACGAGCGGTCGATCTTGAGCATGTCGAACGGAAACTGGCGCAGCGAGCTGAGTGACGAGTAGCCGGTGCCGAAGTCGTCGAGGCTGAGACCGACGTCGATCGACCGGAGCTCGCGCAGCAGCTCGCCCGCCGCCTCGGCGTTGTCGATCAGCACCGACTCTGTTACCTCGAGATGCAGCCGCTGCGCGGAGACGCTGTGGTCCGCGAGCGCACCGGCGATGCGGTCGATCACGTTCGGCTGCAGCAACTGCTTCGGCGAGAGGTTCACGTGCATGTGGACGCCGTTGTTCCACGCCGCGAGCTGCCGCAGCGCGTCGCGCAGCACCCACTCGCCGATCGGCACGATCAGCCCGGTCTCCTCCGCGATCGGGATGATCTCGTCGGCGCCGATCAGCTCATCGCCGCGCTGCCAGCGGACGAGCGCTTCGAATCCGGCGAGCTTCCCGGTCGCCATCGCGATGATCGGCTGGTAGCAGACGCGCAACTCGCCACGTTCGATGGCGCGCCGCAGATCGGTCTCGAACTGCATCAGCTTCACGGCACGCTCGTGCATCGCCGTGTCGAACACCTCGTGCCGAGCCTTCCCGCGCGCCTTCGCGCGGTACATCGCGATGTCGGCGTCCCGCAACACATCCTCGGGGCGCTCATGTCCGCTGCTGCTCAGCGCGATCCCGATGCTGACGGTGGTGTAGATGTCGTGCGCTCCGATATGGAACGGCGTGGCGAGCGAATCCTGCACACGCTGCGCGGCACGAACGGCGTCCGTGTCGCGGTCGATGTTCTCGATCAGCATCGCGAACTCGTCGCCGCCGAGGCGTGCGATCGTATCGCTGGCGCGGAGCATCGACGTGAGGCGCTGCGCCACGCCGATCAGCAGCTCGTCGCCGAACGTGTGGCCTAGGGAGTCGTTGACGACCTTGAAACGATCGAGGTCGAGGAAGAGGACCGCGAAGAGCGCTTTATGGCGGCGATGCATCTCCATCGCGCGCTGCAGCCGGTCCATGAACAGCGCCCGGTTCGGCAGCTCGGTGAGGCCGTCGTGAAAGGCGTCGTGCATCAGCCGCTCGACGGCGAGCTTGCGCTCGGTGATGTCGGTCTGCGAGCCGGCGATGCGCGTCGCAATGCCGTTCGCGTCGCGGATCGCGAGGCCGCGCGTCAGCATCCAGCGATAGTTGCCGTCCCACTCGCGCATCCGGTGCTCGTGCTCGAAGTGCGGCGTCTCGCCGCGCAGGTGGCGGTCGATCGTGGCGCGCAGCAGGACGACGTCGTCGGGATGGACGCGCGTAAACCAGTCGTCGGGATCGCCGCCGATCTCGTCTTCCGAATACCCCAGCATCGCTTTCCAGCGCGGCGAGAAGTAGACGTCGTCCTCGCGGAGGTCCCACACCCACAGGCCGTCGTTCGCGCCGCGCGCGGACAGGGCGTAGCGCTCCTCGCTCTCGCGGAGCGCGTGCAGCGTGCGGCTCTGCTCGAGCGAGTAGCGGATCGAGCGCTCCAGGAGCTGCGCGTCGATCTGGCCTTTCACGAGGTAGTCGGCGGCGCCGGCGCGCATAGCGAGGAGGTCGATATCGCCGTCGCCCTGGCCGGTCAGGAGGATGAGCGGCGCCTCGATGTCGAGGCTGCGCGCCTGGCGAATGAGCTCGATGCCGTCGCTCTCGCCGAGGCGGTAGTCGATGAGCGCGACGTCGTGCGCGCCGTGCGCGATCGCCGTCAGCGCGTTGTCGAACGAATTGACCCAGTCGACGAGAAACAGCGTACGCCGGCTGTCCGCGAGAAGATCGCGCGTCAGGACGTAGTCATCCTCATCGTCTTCGACGAGGAGAACACGGATCGGTTTGCGGTCGCGGTCAGGCAATGTGGTCGGGTGGCAGCTCTACGATCTCGATCCAGTAGCGCCCGATGTCGCGCATGACGGTCACGAGCCCCTCAAATGTAACCGGTTTCGTGATGAATGAGTTCGCGCCGAGGTCGTACGTCCGGTAAATGTCCTCCTCGGCTTTCGACGTGGTGAGGACGATGATCGGGATGCGGCGCAGGTCGGGATCGGCCTTGATCTCGCGCAGCGCCTCGCGGCCGTCTTTACGTGGCATGTTCAGGTCGAGCAGGATCAGGCCGGGCGTCGGCGCGGTCTCGCCCTCGTATTTCTTGCGGCGATAGAGGTAGTCGAGCAGCTCGTCGCCGTCCTCGACGCAACGAAGGTCGTTGAGGACGCGGCTCTCCGCGAGCGCGTCCTTCGCGAGCATCCGGTCTTCTTCGTCATCGTCCGCCAGGAGGATGACGATCGGCTTTCCACCGTTAGGCATCGAAAACTCCAGTTGCCAGTTGCCGGTTGCCGGGTGTCAGAGGGAAGGGCGGGAGCCCGGCAACCGGCAACTGGCCATCGGCAACCCTGTGTCTCTCAGACATGCACACTCTCCAATCCCTGATGGTGTTCATGCGAATGGTGCATCGGCAGCGTGACGGTGAAGGTCGATCCGACGTCCGGCGCGCTGCGCGCCACGATCTCGCCGCCGTGTCGCTCCACGATTTTGCGACAAATCGCTAGTCCAATACCCGTCCCTTCGTAAGTGCCGCGTCCATGCAGACGTTCAAACATCGTGAAAATGCGCTCCGCGTACTTCTCCTCGAACCCGATGCCATTATCAGCGACGATGAGCTGCGCCGTCTCGCCATCCGCGCGGCCGGTGACGGCGACATGGGGCGGCACCCCCTCGCGATGGAACTTCAGCGCGTTCGAGATGAGGTTCTGCAGGAGCTGCCGCATCTGGAGCGGATCGGCGTCGATGGCCGGAAGGTTCCCAATCTCGACGTGCGCGCCCGCCTCGTGCGTGCGGATCTCGAGGTCGTGAGCCACCTCCCGCGCGACGTGCTCCAGGTCGACGGGGACGAACGGCTGCGCCTTCGTTGTGACGCGCGAGAACGCGAGGAGGTCGTTGATCAGCACCTGCATCCGTTTCGCCGCTGACTGCATCCGCACGATGTAGTCCTGCGCCTGCTCCGGCAGCTCGGGGGCGTACTTCGCGTGCAGCCGGTCGCCGAACGCCTGGATCTTCCGCAGCGGCTCCTGCAGGTCGTGCGACGCGACGTACGCGAAGTCCTCGAGCTCGCGGTTGCTCTGCTCGAGCCGCCGCATCGCCTCGTGCAGCTCCGCTTCGCCCGATTTGCGCTCCCGGATGTCGCGCGCGATGACGACGGCACCCTGCTCCACGTCGCCGTGGCTGACCGGTGAGATCGAGATGCTGACGGCTACCGGCTCGTCGGAACCTTTCTGCCGCAGCAACCGCTCCTGGTCGCGGATCGGCGTGCGCCTGGCGAGGTCTTTCAACGTCCGCGAGATCGTCTGCTCGCTCTCCGTCACCTCGAGCGTGTCGATCGATCGCCCGAGGAGCTCCGCGTCTTTGAACCCGAGGAGGTGCGTCACCGCGCCGTTGACGACGCGGATCCGTGCGTCAGCGTCGATCACGAAGAGCGCGTCGGCCATCGTGTCGAGAATCTCCCGCGCCGCTCGCGCCGCCGTGATCGGCGGAAGACGGTGGTGCACGATGCTCGTCCACGCGATGATCATGAATGCGAGCACCGGGATGTATCCGATCGGCCGCGTGTGCACCCCGAACATCGGCGCAAAGTCGGCGCTCGCGATGTAGACGACGACGAACGCGAGCATGAGCCGGCCGATCCGCTTCTTCCGCTTCCTGTCCGGCTCTTTCCGCCACTCTCTGACGCCCTCGACGAGCTGCGCGATCAGCACGCCCACGAAGAAAAGAAGAAAGAGAGGGAGGAGCTTTCCGGCCTTTGGGTAGAACCCCCAGGCGTGCTCCTCCATGCTTTCGACGATCAGGCTGGTCGTCAACGTGACGATCGCGAATACTCCCCCGCCCACCCAAATCGCCCGGATGGCCGTCTCCCGCCGCCGCCCCACCCGAAGCGCCGTCGCCGTGAAGTCGTAGATCGCCGCCGGCAGCAGACACACCCCCGCGATCGCGATCTTCGCGAACGCCTCCCGCCCGGTCACGAACATCGCCGCGAACCCACCGAACCACACCGCGACGAGCACGATCATCGCGCAGAACAACACCGCCACCCGGGACGCACGCTGCCGCCGAAAGATGACGATCGCGAGCACGATCAAGACGATCGCGATGAGTGCCCAGGGGAGGGCGAGGAGGTTCGCTGAGCCGGAAGCCACCGAATGGCGATTCTACGGCGTGTCGTTCTGAATTATGGAGCCGATGACCGGACTCGAACCGGTGACCTGCTGATTACGAATCGCCGGATATGGCCGAACATGGCCGAATGCGGGACGTGGTGGGACGTGGCGCGACAAACATAACGTTTCGCAGATGAACGGGTTGCGGAACGGGCGAGGCGGCAAACACTGCGACAGGGCCGATCAGTCACATTTCGTTTTCGGCGTGTGGCAAATCGCGTGGCAGAAACGCCGGTAAAGATGGACGTCCCGCAGTGCCGCCACCCTGAACTCGCCGACCAGCTCTGACGCATCCACCTCGAGCGCCCGGGCGAGCTTCAGCAGCACGATCAGCGTCGGCACGTTCTCTCCCCGCCGATGAAGCCGAGGTAATCGGCGGCTAGCCCGGCGGGTTCGGCAAGCGCTTCCTGACTAAACCCGCGTGAGGTGCGGAAACGCCGAAGCGTCGCGCCGAATCGCGCGCCCATTTCGCTCTTCGTCTGACGGCGAGGCACCGCGGCAAACTAGCCATGGATCGCCGCGCGCACCACACGACCATGGCCAGCCCACGATGGCTCTGCACCGATCTGACTTGAGCCGGCGGCGCTCTTGAAGCGACGCCCAAGAATCGTCTCTTCCGACCTGCGGCCCGATGCGGACCGCCCACCCGATCCTCGTTGCGTTCCGCCGAACCGCAGCGCAGATAACTGAGGATTATGTATTTGGCCGGAGTCGCGTGCGTCGTTCCGGAGGCGATGGTACGGAATCATGAAATCGTCGAGTTGATCGACTACCACAGCCGCGGCATCTATGACGGCAACCTGCGTTCGATGCTCACCGAGGTCGGCGCGAAAATCGCGCGCACCGGAATCGTGAGCCGTCACTGGCGAACGTCAAAGGAGCGGCCGTTCGCCCTCCTGCGCCGGGCCTGCGATGAGGCACTCGCGAAGTCTGGAGTCACAGCCTCCGAAGTCGACTTTGTGATCTACGCCGGAGTCGACCGCGGCTTTGCCGAGCCCGCGAACGCCTGCTTCGTCGCGAAGGAACTCGGCATGCGTGACGCGAGGACGTTCGACGTCGCTGACGCTTGTCTCGGTTGGTCGACCGCAACGGAGATAGCGCAGGGAATGTTCGCTTCGGCACCGGGCGCCATCGCGCTGGTCGTGAGCGCCGAGTTTCCAATGCGGCCGAACGGCGCCGTGCTCCCGGAATGCTTCACGATTGCGACGCATGAAGAGCTGGATTGGAAGTTTCCCGCCTTCACACTCGGCGAGGCTGCCACTGCGAGCGTGCTCGTGGGTGACGGACCAGCGTGGCAGTACAGTCACGAAGCACACAATGAGTTTGCTGATCTCTGCAGCGTCGCGCTCGCGCCAGCAAACGATTATGCGGGCGCGAGTGCGCGGCTGAGCGACGAACCGCGTGGCAGCTTTCGGGCGTACGGAAGCGAGCTCGCCCTGCAAACGTACAAGCCTGCCGTCCGCGTTCTTCGCGACGCGCTCATGGGCGACGACTCACCTAGAATCGTGTTTCCGCACTCCGTCATCGGTCCCTATATCGAATCCGTCGTGCGTCGTGTCAGCCCTCATCTGACGGTGTTCTCGACTTTTTCGGACATGGGCAACGTCGCAACTTCGTCGCTGCCAAGCTGCGTCGCGCGCGCGAGAGACCAACGCATCATTCAGCCGGATGACGTTCCGCTGGCCTGGGTCGCCGCCTCCGGCCTCAAGGTGAGTGCGTTTCGGATCGTGCAGGCGTCACTTTGAAGCGAGTTTTGAGAGCATTGCCACCGTTGCCGGCGACAGTACGGAGACGATGACCTGCAGATCGGGGATGAGCAGCGGTGCGCGATTTTTCTCGAGCCATCGCTGGAGCGAAAGATTATGCAACGCGAGCTGCTCGAGTTCCGAGAACCTGCGCCGGAGGACAATGATCGGGTAGATGCAAAGCGTGAGTAGCGTGAGCGAAAACGTCCCGCCCCAGACGAGGCCGATCGCGTCCGATGTCGACTTCAAGGTGTTCTGATCTGATGGATTCAGAAGACCGAGCGGCGTTCGCAGATAGGCTTCAGTGCCGATCGTGCTGGTCACAAGCACGATTGCGAGACCAACTAGGTACGACCGGAGCGCCGCGAGCGATTCATCGAGTTGAGCGATACGCTGGATCGTGTTGCCCGCGCTCGCATCCCACCGGAAGTTCGCGAGCGAACGACTCGCGCACACGATCACAGTCGCCGTGACGAAGAGCGGCGCGGCAACGCCCGAAACCGGTATGAACGCGAAATACGTCGGTCGCGACCACACGTGTCCCGCCAAAGTCCATTCGTCGCGGAACAACCATCGCATCGCCGGCGCGCGGCTCAGCACGCGAAAGAGACGCTCGTGCGACAGCATTGCGAGATTGGTATGGAGGGCGTCGCCGGCGATAACCGTACCAGTAGCAAGAACACCCGCCGCGACTGCGAGCCCCCATAGCGCTCGCCGCTTCTTAACGTTCACCCGCGCGAGAGCGCCACGCGTAGCGACGAGCCCGACTCCGAGCGTCACGACGACGTGCCCGACCCAGGATATGTAGTAGTCGAACACCTGCGACAGATCACGCCCGGCGAGCGTGAGCCGATCCGTACGGCAGATCTGTGCAACTGCGTCGCGCGAAACGAGGCACTGAAAGACGCCGGCAACGACTCCGGCGGGTATCAGCGCAGCAACAATCATGATCACCGCGTCCGTGAACTCGGGAAACGCGAACGGCGCGGAGACGCGCGTTGCGAGCCTGACCAGCCTCCGGCGCACCCTCGCGGGCACGGATCGCCAGCCCCCTCGGCCGCGCCGATTACGATCCGATGCCGCGCTCATGATTCGTGCAAAGTCATTCGTCGATAATCCTCAGTTATCGAATCTGAAGCATATCCATTCCTTGCCTAGGAGTGACACCGCGGCCACTTTTCCCACCCGGTCGAAAGAAAAAGAGACCGGAGCACGACACCTTAGTCGACGTGAATTATTTGGCCCAAGAAGATGCCACACGAGGCAGCACTTCGTCGGGTGAGCCTCAGTAGACACCGGGGACGAACCGCTTCGTACGCTCGCAGTATTCGGTGTATCTGCTGCCGAACGCACAGCTCAGCACCGATTCCTCCGTTCGAGCACGCAATTCGCTCCCAACAACGATCAGGAAAAATCCGATCCAAGTGACCGCGGTCGGCGTCCAGATCGCGGAGCCTAGGCCGATGAGATTGACGCCGGTGTACATGGGATGCCGCAAGATCTCGAACGCGCCGCCCATGGCAAGTTCGTGGCCCCGATCCAGTTTCGCCCGAAAGCGCCACGAAGGAAACGAACCGATCGCCCACACGAGCAGGGCAGCGCCACCCGTGATCGCAAATGTGCCGATGGCGCGCTGGCCCGGAAACCATGACGCGCCGCGGCCGGCAAGAACCGCATTGATGATTCCGACGTACATTGCGGCGAAACCGAGGAGGTGAAACGCGAAGACCGACCGGGAGTATCGCGCAGTGTACTGTGACGTGACAACCGGCCCGGCACTCGGTTTCGTGGATTTAGCGCGATTGCGCAGACACAGCCATGACACGCAGAACGACGCCCACAGCGCAATGTGGATAGCGCAGAGGAGAAGATCAGGATTCGTCACGGCGCGTCGAAATCTTACGCGTCATTGGGCTGTGAGACAAAGGAAATTCGCTCGGCGCGGATCACAAGGATTGCCTATCTCGGGCCTAGTGGATACCGTTGTCGCACGAATGAGTATCGCGGACAACGTGAACGACGGCGGGAGATATCCGTGGTGAACGACAGCGCCCACCCGTCCGAGGCCGCGACGCGCGACGCCGCCGCGACAGATGGCGGGACGCGGGCTGTCCGCAGCGTGAGCACCGTAGCCATCGCTGGCAGCGGCTTTGCCGGCCTCGGGGCGGCGATGCGCCTCCGGAACCAAGGCATCGACTTCGTCGTCCTGGAGCGCGCAGGCGAGGTCGGCGGCACATGGCGCGACAACACTTATCCCGGTTGCGCGTGCGATGTCGAGTCGTACCTCTACTCATTCTCTTTCATGCCGAGCGCGCAGTGGACGCAGTGGTACTCGCCGCAGCCGGAGATCCAGACCTACCTGCAACGTTGCGCTCGAGACAGCGGCGTCCTCGAACACATCCGCTTTCATCACGAAGTGTGCACGGCGACGTGGGACGGCGCGCAGTGGCAGATCGAGACGAACCACGGGACATTCACCGCGCAGTTCTTCATTATGGCCACGGGCCCGCTGAGCGACCCGGCGATGCCTGTCATCGAAACCTTTCGAGGGAAGATATTCCACTCCGCGCGCTGGGATCATGCGTACGAGCTGACGAACAAACGCGTCGCCGTGATTGGCACCGGCGCCTCCGCGATTCAATTCGTCCCCGAGATTCAAACCAGAGTCGCGAAGCTTCACCTTTTCCAGCGAACACCGCCATGGGTCCTCCCGCGCCTTGGCTGCACCATTCCGCTTTGGCAGCGCCGACTCTTCCACGCTCTGCCATGGCTGCAGCGCCTTGAGAGATGGCGTATCTATCTCTACCGCGAGCTGACGATGCCGCTCTTCCGCCATCCCGCGATGATGCGCCGCGTGCAACGACTCGCGCTCTGGAACCTCAACCGCGCGATCAAAGATCCACAGCTGCGCGAGAAGCTCACGCCCCGCTATGTCATGGGATGCAAGCGCATCCTGCTCTCAAGCAAGTACTATCCCGCGCTCGCACGGCCGAACGTCGAAGTCGTGACGAGCGGTATCGCGGAATACCGCGAGCACTCGATCGTTGACGGCGACGGCATCGAGCGCGAAGTCGACGCGATCCTTCTCGGCACCGGCTTCCGCCCCACCGAGCCTCCTCTCGGGCCGTTCATTCGCGGGCGCAACGGCGTCACGCTCGCCGCGCTGTGGAATGGCAGCCCGCGCGCCCACCTCGGGACGACGATCGCCGGACTGCCGAACTTCTTCATCCTCCCCGGGCCGAACACCGGCACCGGTCACACGTCTCTTCTATGCCTAATCGAGCCGCAGGTCGAGCACTCCATCGCTGCAATCCGATGGATGCACGCGAACGGCATCAGCGCGATCGAGCCGCGCGAAGACGTGCAAGCCGCCTTCAATGCGCAGATCGACGAGCGCATGCAAGGCACGGTGTGGATGACCGGCGGTTGCGCGAGCTGGTACATCGACCGCACCGGCCGCAACTCGACGCTCTGGCCGGACTTCACGTGGAAGTTCCGCCGCCGCGCAATGCAGTTCGACGAGCACGAATACGTATGCACCTAAGAAACCGTCTCGCGTACCTCGGTGCGCGTTTCGTGTCGCGTCTTCCGAACAAGGTCCAGGTCCGCCTCTCGGGATCCCCACCGATCCTGATCGACGGTCAACTCCTCGATCCACAGGTACAGTTCCTCATCTGCATGCGCCTGAAGATGGGCATACGCGGTTGGCTCGAGCCGACGGTGGAGCGCGGCCGCGCGCGGTATCGCCGCGAAGCACTCGACTTCCGCGGGCCGATGACGAAGGTTTCGGAGGTGCACGACTTCGCGATCGGCGATCTGCGCGCACGGCATTACGCGCCGTTTCCTGCTTCCGCACCGCTGACGCTTTATCTGCACGGCGGCGGCTTCGCCCTCTGTGATCTCGAATCCCACGACGAGATCTGCCGCATCCTCTGCCGTCACGGCGGCATGCATGTCATCGCAATCGAATATCGTCTTGCGCCGGAGCATCCATTTCCCGCAGCACTCGACGACACGATGACCGCGCTCAATTGGACGCAAGATCATGCGTCAGAGCTCGGCGCGAATCCGAATCGCGTCGGCATCGGCGGCGACAGCGCTGGCGGCAATCTCGCGACGGTCGCCGCGCGCATCGCACCGCGAAAGCCGCGCGCGCAACTGCTGATCTACCCGGCAGTAGACGCAACACAATTGCGGCGATCACACGAGCTGTTCGGTAGTGGCTTCCTGCTCACCAACGCCGATCGTGAAAAATTCGAGCAATGCTACGGCGCCGATCCAAACAATCCGTGCGCCTCACCGCTGGTCGCGATGGATCTCGCTCAGGGACCGCCCGCACTCGTCATCACCGCTGGTTTCGACATTCTTCGTGACGAAGGCGAGGCGTACGCAGAGAAGCTGCGTGCCGCGGGCGTGGCGGTAGGCGCGAAGCGATACGCATCGCTGCCGCACGGGTTCATGCATTTGACCGGCATAGTGCCGGCGGCACAGAAAGCAACGATTGAGATCGCTCGATTGTGGCGCTCAGTTCTCGATTCGCGTAACACCGCAAATCGACGATTGCTTCGGCCCCTTTGAACCTCCTGCGTCTTCGCCGGCGCGCTGATGGCATCGCGACCACCGTCCTGGCGTCAAAGCCTAAGATACCCAACGGCGTCTCCGACGCATGACCTCGGCGCGACCGCGGTTACTGTTCAAGGCGAGGAAGATAGATACACGCCGCCGCCATCTAATCTTCGACAATTACTATCTTGTATACTCTCGCAGAGGCCACCTTCTGGCCCCCTTTGTCGTATGAGCACTCCATGCACGACGCTACTCTGCGCAACGCATCGCATGCCGTAGACGTCCTGCCGAACATGTTCGGGTCTGGCGGCGGAGCACGACGGCCGTTACGCGAAGGCGAGTTTTGAGCTCAGCGAAGGTGGTCTCGACTGTCCACCGCCGCGCGTAGAGGTGGTCGCCGGAGGTTTCCTGGGATCGAGAATGGAACAGAACAGTTGGTATGGCTCCGGCTTTCTCGCCAGTACTGTTCCGAAAGAGATTACGCGCCACCCACACGCCATCGCGATCGTCGCGCCGGTGGTTTGGTGAAAGATCTTCGTCAGATAGGGGCGGTCAGGTAGTTCGCGGAGCCGCAGCACACGTGAGCGGCGAGTCGCCGATCAGTCTGGCGCGAACGCGGCTCGGCAGCAAGCCGGTCGAGCGGTTGTACGACGCGTGGCGCAGCCGTGCGACTCGCTCGACGGAGGAACCTCCTTCGACAAGCGACCGTTTTTGAACCTCGCCACGTGAATCGCGGCACAGCCTCGCGGCCGCTCCCTGAAGGCGTGGCCGAACCGAGGATACCTAGATTTTCGCAATCGACCCGAGTACCGCCAAAACGTCACGCATGACCGGTTGCTGCCAAACGGTCATCCGAAGACACTGCTCGAATCCGGGAAGACCGTCCAGCATTCGAGGACGAATGCCACGGGAAAGAGCAGGTCGTATTCGATCTCAAGTGCCCACGCACATCGTGCAGCGTGGATGATGCCTCCGAACCGCAGTTTGTAACCCGCGCCGGCGGTCGGCAGCGTCACGTCGACGATTACCTCTCCGATGAGGCAGAGTTTCATGGCGCCTCACTTCGCGACAGGCTTGATGCTGACGAAGGCGTTCGGGATCGGTTTGTTGGCGACTGCGTCACCTGGCCAGAGTACTGATGACCGCTCTTCATGCACGAGATTACATAGTTGAACTTCGTCGGCAGGTACGCGACGACCACGCCTTCATCAGTCACGATAGCCGGTCGGCCTCGCCCCTCAACGCGGACGGCGGTTCCCTTGGGAGGAACCCGGCCGTAGGTGTGGTGGTATTCACTTGCCCCAACCTCTTCGACGTCCGAGTCGAAGTCATGCAAGCAGATATCGTCATCATCGGAACCGCCGCCGCCGCCCTGCGTCGGCGGTTTCTGCTGTAATCTGTGAAGTGTCCGGTTCCCGAACTACCCATAGATTTTGCCTCCGCTCGTCCAGTTGCAGTGATTTTCGAAGTAGGAGTGACTGAAAACGGAAATCTCCTACCGTTGACGATGAGACAATGTCGCTACACGAAAGTGGCGTTTAGGAATGCGCCGCACCCGCAGCGTACGATGACGACAAACTGCTGCGACGAATCATCGTTGCGTGGCATTTTGCGTGGCAAAACGCTCTCTCGGCACTCGCCGCTACGCGTAACTCGTTGAAAACATTGGAGCCGATGACCGGACTCGAACCGGTGACCTGCTGATTACGAATCAGCTGCTCTACCAACTGAGCTACATCGGCGGGGTCGGCAGGAACCGCTAGAACAGAGCGGGCGCGCATTCTATTCACGCCTCTTGCCGGTGTCCACCAGACGCGATCAGCTCTTCGGGACTCGAACCGAGTAGGTCGCGAGCGTCTCTTCGCTCGCTCCGCGCACCCCCACGAGAACGACTCGGTACGTACCGGC
This sequence comes from Thermoanaerobaculia bacterium, assembly GCA_036488085.1. Classification (GTDB taxonomy): domain Bacteria; phylum Acidobacteriota; class Thermoanaerobaculia; order Gp7-AA8; family Gp7-AA8; genus DASXHZ01. Next base: position 82,923 of record DASXHZ010000108.1, on the reverse strand, counting down.
CGCCGAAAGAAACCGCTTGGGGACGGCGATCGCAAAGGCGTCGTTGCTCCGGCGCGGAAGGACGCCGCTTCGCCACGCCGGCTTGCCGGCATCGGGCGCATAGAGGTCGAGGCGGTAGTCCTCGTAGCTGGTCGCGCCGATGATCGGCACGGTGAGGAGTGCCCAGTCGGAGGTTGACGACAGGGTTACAGGCGGCCCTTCGGCGCCACGGCTTCCGTCGGGCTCCAGCAACTGTTCCTCGCCGATGACGAACGGCCGGTTCCGCTCATGCTGCTGCTGCCATGCGAGACCCGCAACGACGATCGCCAGGCCCGCCGCGAGTGCGCGCCAAAAGACGAGGACGCGTCCCGATTCCGGCGCCGCGTGAAGACGGCCCCGGAACTCCGACCAGCGGCGATCGATCTCTCCGTCCGGAAGGCGCTCGCCCTCTTCCGGGAACGGCTCGGCGACTGCCCGCGCGAGGTCGGGATACGCGAGGAGCAGCCGCTGAACGCGCTCCGTCTCCTCGGGAGAAAGCTCCCCTCTTCCAAACGCCACCAGCTCGTCCGCGGTCGGCGGCATGCCGAGCTTGTCGCGATCCTCGGCGGAAAGCTGGTCGAGCACGGCTTCCCAGTCAGACTTCGTGATCATGATTTTTCCCCCATCCGGTCGCGCAGCAGCTTCTTCGCATCGCGAAGCCGCGACTTCACCGCGTCCAGGGTGATCCCCAACGTCTTCTGGATGTCTTCGTACTTGAAACCCTGGATCCAGAGACGCAAACACTGTTGTTGTCCGGCCGAGAGCTCGCGTACAGCGGCCGCGAGATCCTTGCGCCGGCGACTGGCTGTCTCCCGCTCCGCGTAGTCCGGCTCCGGCGGCGCCGGAACTTCGAACAGGAGCTCGGGGTCGTCGATCTCGACGATAGCGCCGCTGCGTTTCCCCGTCTTCCTGGCTCGGATGTGGTTGTAGAGAACGGACCGTGCGATCGCTTCGAGAAACGGCCACTCGTCAGCGTTCCGGATGGACTCCATTCGTTCATAAAGGCGCTTGAATGCATCCTGTGCAAGGTCGTGTGACTCATCATCCGTTACGCGGCAGGCGCGGTAATACCGCCATACGCGGGCATAGTGTTTTCGATAGATCGCTTCGAATCGATCATCATTGAGGCCAGTGCCGCCCGTGCTCATCATCCGTCGATCCACCTCGGCCAGCCTGCTGCTGCTCGCGATCCTCGCCGGCTGCAACGGTAAGGACACCGGCTCGAAGGATGTGTGGCCCCGGGTCATCGAGCCGCGGCTGAGCGCAACCACGGTCTGGCAGCCGTGCCGGCAGATCTTACGTCCTGGACACGTGGTCGCCGATGCGCAATGTCAACCGCCGCCCAAGATGGCCGCGTGCGACGAGACGGCCATGGATGCCGGGAAAGCGCGGCTCGCCATTGCGCTCAGGTCGCCGTGCCTCGACCGCGCAATCGGTTTTCTGCAGAGGGCTTCGCGACGGGATGCGCGCGCGATGAACGATCTCGCCGCGGCGTACTACGTTCGCGCGCAGCGTGAAGACCGCGCCTCCGACCTGCTCCGCGCCCTAGACGCGGCGGAGCAGGCCGTCGCAATCAGTCCGGTGCCACCGGGTGCACACTTCAATCGAGCTCTCATACTTCAGTCGCTCGGACTCAACGAAGACGCGCTCGCCGAATGGGGTGCCGCCGCGAGAAGCGAGAGAGGTAGTTGGGCGCGCGAGGCGCGCGCTCGGCACGATGTGCTGGCCACGGTGACTGCCGAGACGGGCGACCGCCGGTGGGCCATAGCCGAGAAAAGGATTGAGCGTGCGCTGGAGAGTAACGACGAAGCGGCGGTTGCGGCGGCAGTAGCGCCTTTCCCGTTGACTGCTGAGAAATACTTCGAAAATCAGCTCTTGCCGGAATGGCCTCACAAACGCTCGCTTGCGGCGCTTCGCGTCTTCGCAAATGGGCTCTCGCGAGCTCTGGGAGACCGCTTCGCGGCGGATACGGTCAACGCCCTCGAGAAAGCATCGGCGCGCCAGCTCGTGGCGTTGAAGGCGGGCCAGGACTCCCTTTCCAACAGCCGCTCACAGGACCGGAAGTTGAGGCCGAAAGCCGCAGCCGATATCTATCCTGAAGCGGCGCGCCTGCTCGCGGAAGGCGGCACACCACTGGCGCTGTCAGCGGAAATCGTGCTCGCGACGGCTGCCGGCGACCTGAACGCACTCCGCGAAATATCGAGAAAAGCGGCGATGGCCGGCTACCTTCGTCTCGCGGCCCGCGCGGAAGCGAACGGCGCGTATGTGCTCTTCGCGCGCGACAGGTACGTCGAGTCCCTCGCGGAATACGACAAGGTTCTGAGCATCTACAACCGGCTCGACGACTCCGAAGGAATCGCAAGCACTGAGGCGCGCAGAATCGGCATGCTTCGCGTTCTTGGCGAATACGAGCAGGCCTATCGCGATGCGCTGCCGGTTGTGCGGAGTGCTTCATCGATCGTCGATCTGAGAACACATCATCTCCTCATTGGCGAAACGGCCGCGATCGCGACGAAACTAGCGTGTCCGCACAGTGCCCTGGCGTACATGAATGCCGAGGTTCGCCACTTTCAGGAGGAGGAACGCACGTCCGCCGACCCCGAGACGGTGCATACCCTGGAATCGCACGTCGCGATCGCCCGGCGAAGTCGTGCCGCCGTCGAGGTGCAGCTCGACGAGCTAAGAGACGCTCAGGCCGATATCGAAGAAGCGAGTCGTCTCGCCAGTAAGGCTACGGACCCGACGGCGCGACGGCTTCTGGAAGCGCGGGTGGACGAGATCAAAGGCCAGAGTCTTCTGCGGAGCGATCCAAACGGCGCGGCCGCAATGTTTCAGCGCGCTGCGGATCTGTCAGGCGATGACTACAACAGTTTCATGGTCGCGCTGCTCGTCGAGCGTGCTGGCGCTCTGCGGCGCGCAGATCGGCGCGATGAAGCCGAGGCAACGCTGCGCGCCGCGATCGACCGTCTTCATCGGGAGGAAGCCGGAACGCTTCAACAGCGCAGCGCTGGCGAGGAGCAACCGGTCTGGAAGGAGTACTTCGAGCGATTCCGCGACGCGAACGACCTCCTGATTCGCCAGCTCGTCGAGGATGGACGCGAGGCGGAGGCGTTCGCATATAACGAGGAGGCGCATGCCTTCGAGCCCCGCGACCTCATTCTCCGCCGCAAGGACACGCCAGCTGCATTTCGCGAGATCGCAGCCGCGGATGCCCATTCGCTCCGAGAGAAGTTGCGGGCCTTCCTGCCAGCAGGCACCTTCATCATCGAATACCGAATACTGGACGACCTGACGTACGCGTGGATCGTCTGGCGCGACGGCGCGCGCATTCTTCCGCTCGCAGCGAAACGGAGTGACATCGAACGTTGGACAACGGCGTTGCAGGATGCGGCGGCATACGGAGACCGCAGCCGATTCGCGGACGGTCTTTATGCGCCATACGACAAGCTGATCGCGCCGGTGATGGCAACGATCGGCAGCAGGGCAACCCGCATCGTTCTCGTTCCTGACGAATTCATGCATGGTTTGCCGTTCGCCGCCCTGCGCGACCCGATCAGCCATCAGTACCTGGTCCAGCGCGCACCGCTCTCGATATCCGGCAGCGGACTGCTGTATGTCTACTCGCTCCTGCGCGACGCGGCCATTCCAACTCCGAAAACCGCCGCCTTGCTCATCGGCGATCCTGCTTTCGAGAGCCGCATCGCTCCTGGCTTGGAAAGGTTGCCTTCAGCGCGCGTTGAAGTCAGCACCATTGCGCCGATGTATGGCGGCGATACCGAGGTGCTGGTCGGTCGCGAGGCGACACCATCGCGGTTCCTCCGCGATGCGCCGAGAAATCAGATCATTCACATTGCCGCTCACGCTTTGACGGCAGGCGACGCGCCCAGGCAATCGTTCCTCCTCCTCGCGAGTGAGGGCAGGAACACTGGCGTGCTGGACGCGGAAACGCTACTGACCGGGCTTCGGCTGAATGACACGCGTCTTGTCGTCCTCGGCGCATGCCGCAGCGGAGAAAGCGCGAGCGTCGGACCGCAGGGTGTCGGGCCGCTCGTCCGTCCATTTCTCGCGGCGGGCGTTCCCGGCGTGATCGGCACATTGTGGGACATCAACGACGCCACAGCGAAGGAGGTTCTCGTGTCTTTTCATCGTCACTATCGACAAGGCAGCGATGCAGCGGCCGCACTGAGGGCCGCACAAATCGAACTGCTTACAGGACCAAACCCCGGGCTTAGCTCGGAGCTCACGTGGGCGGCGTATGAGGCGATCGGCTATGCATCCTCGCCCTTCCCTCCCGCGGGAGACATGAAAAAGGAGAAACCACCATGAGTAGCTTCATACTCAAGATTCTGTTCAGCGGGATGATGGTATTCAGCCCGAACCAGAACGGCACCGAAGTCACCGTCCTGCTCCTCAACGCAGGCCACACCCACCACCTCTCCGACGGCAGTGCCATGCAGGACCACAAGCCGCTCCTCATCGCGCGCGCCGGCAACTGCAGCGGCGACTGTCCCACGCGCGACTCTGACATCGCACAGTTCGTCTATGCAGACCAGTCGTCTACCGTGGCGGCCGACTCGCTCGAGTCGGCGGTCGCCGGCGGCGGCGCGTGGACGCTCAACGGATCGGACATCTCGATCGTGAAGTCGTCGTCGAGCGATCCGGACCTCCCCGCGCTCAGCGTCGTCCGTGACGCTCGTAGCTCGAGCTCGATCATTCCATCGACCTCGGGTGAACGCGAAGACTACAGTTGGGTCACCGACCTGAAGCAGCTCTGCTCCACGTGCACGGTGGACAGCAACATCTTCGCGTCGCAGCCACCCGACACGATCGCGGCACGGCTGCACCTCCGCAACGGCCGCCTCCTCACATATTCGGTCGCGCGCATCGGCTCGAACGTCACACCGGCGAAGTTCGCGCGTCTCGACGGGACCGGCAGCGCCTCCTCCTACTCGCAGGCAATCGCGACATGGGTTGAAGCGGAGATCGAGGTCTCCGGCAGCGATGTCGAGATCACCGAGGACAAGTTCAATGGCGATCCCGGCCGGACGATGACGCTGACGCCCGACTCGAACAATACCGTCGAGGTCGCGGTCCTCAACCTCCCGCCGTTCGTCCCGCCGTCGTCGCCCAACAACGACGCTCCACAGGTCGGAAAGCACTTCGAGAAGTATTACGACCTCTTCACCAATCCTCCGTCACAGGCCGACCGTCTGGTGCCGTTCGCTGGGCCCGCTTCCGGCTCGCCTTCGTACTCCGAGGTGACCTGGACGTCGGTTCACCCGTCGAGCGTGCTGGGGTCGGACCTCCTCAACGCGTTGCGGCTCGACGTCGGCCGCGGCCCGTATGACCGGCTGCTCTGTCCCCCGGGCGGTATTTGATGTTCTGAAATTTGCGAACGGCTCGCCGCAAGGCGGGCCGTTCGTCTGCCGAGGACGAACATCATGCGCACGACAATCACTGCACTTCTCGCGTTTACGATGCTCGCTCATTGTGATCAGCGCCCGGAACGAGGCGCGAACGTCAAACAACATGTCATTGCCGCGCGATCATTCACGACGACTTGCGCCGCTTCGCGCCTGGCCGGGTGGAATGTCCGCGGGAGCGCAGCCGGTAACGACTGCGGGATTCTGCTCATCGAGACACCGATGATCCTCGAGGACGCCGTCGTGGAGGCGATGCACTACGGAACCGGCGCATACGATCTGTATAAGGGCGGCGTCAACCAGTTCGGTCGCGCGCGCGGGTTCCGAGGCATTGCATACCGCGACGGATCGGGTCAGCTCTGGCGGTACGGAAACGTCTCTCAAACCGAAGCGGAGTCGCTCAAGCCATGTCACTGATCATCGTCGCAGCCCTGGCGTCGCTCCAAATCCATCGTCACGCATTACTGATCGGCATCAACGATTACACCGCTTCCCGGTTGACGGCTATGCACGCACAGGCGGCGTCTCCCCGAGACTGGCCGGATCTTACGGGCGCCGTCAATGATGTTGCAGGGATGCGCGACATGCTCGTCGCACGCTCCGGGTTTCAGCCGAACGAGGTCGCGACGCTCACGGATCAAGCGGCGACACGCGATGCGATTCTGCAGGCGATCCGCACAAAGCTCGTGGCAAGCGTGGGCAAGGGCGACATCGTCTTCTTCTATTACGCCGGCCACGGATCGCAGGTCCGGAATTCGAAATCGGACGAGGCGGACAAGCTGGACGAATCGATCGTGCCGGCCGACTCGCGACGCGGAGCGGGGGATATACGTGACAAGGAACTGCGACGACTGTTCAACGAGATTCTCGATCGAGGCGCGCGGCTGACCGTCTTCATCGACGCATGCCACAGCGGATCGGGTGCGCGCGGCCTTCCGACGGGGGCGCAACCGAGGGGTGTCGCTCCCGATTTGCGCGATGTCGCGGACGGAGGACCGACAGGACCCCGTCCCGAGAACCGCGGCGCTCTCGTCCTGACTGCGTCCCACGATTTCGACTCCGCATGGGAAACCCGCGACGACCAGCGCCGCCCACACGGCGCGTTCACGTGGGCGTGGATGCGCTCATTACGCGACGCCGCAGCCGAGGAGCCGGCGATCGAGACGTTCGCGCGGGCGCAGGCCCGCCTGCGGGGGGAGACGCCGTTTCAAGACCCCGTGGTCGCAGGAAATGATGCTGCCCGCCGCGCGCCATTCTTGGGAGGAGCCGCCGAGCGAGCGGTACGAAGCGTCGTCGGCGTTCAGCGCACGCGCAGCGACGGGACGGTGGTTCTCGAAGGCGGCTGGGCCAACGGTCTCTCCATCGGAAGTGAACTGCAATCGGCGGACGGAGCTCGGCTGGTGGTCACGTCCGTGGAAGGATTGATCCGCAGTACGGCGCGTATCGAAGGGGGGCGACCTCCCTCCTCCGGAGCTCTTTTCGAAATCGTCGCATGGGCCGCCCCACCGCCGGCTCAACTGAAGGTCGCCATTCCTCGGTCGAACGTCTCGGGTGACGATCTCCGCGAGCTGGTTGCCTCAGTGAAAGCGAAGTCGCGCAACCTGCGCTGGATCACCGATCCGGTCGCCGCGACGCCGGAGTTCACGTTGCGGTGGAACGCTGGCGGATGGGAGTTGCTGCACGGCCAAAGGGGGATTCGATACGAATCGCCAGGAGCCGCGATTGAAGGCGTTCCCTCCGGCAGCTCCTTCTTCTTCCAATTGCCAATCCCCCCCGAGCTCGCGAAAGACATCCGCTTCCCGGGGAATGCCGTCGTCGAGACCACGCCTGAGGAAGCCGACTACATTCTCGCCGGCCGCTTTGACAAGGGACGGATCGAGTACGCGTGGGTGCGCCCGGGTGTCTCGCGTACAGATCGACACAAGACTCCGCTTCCGCTACGGACAACGTGGCTCGATGACGACGCTGTGGCGCTACAGTACCGCGCACTCCAACTTCACAAAATCATCGCCTGGAGTGAGCTCGAGTCGCCGCCACGCTCTGAATGGCCGTTTCATCTCGTCGTCCCGGAGAAAGCAACCGGCAACGAAACGTACCCGCTGTCATTGAAGCACGGACCAGGGCGGCTTTCGAAGCGACACGTTTATGTCTTCGCGATCGACTCGTACGGCCAGGGGACGCTTCTATTTCCACCGAGCGGCTCGGTCGAGAACCGTTTCCCGATCGGTGATCTCCCGCCACCCGAAATCCCGCTCGGCCGGATCCGCATCACACCTCCATATGGCACGGACGCCTACTTTCTCCTCACGACCGCGGAGCCTCTGTTCGATCCCTGGGTACTGCAATGGGATGGCATCCGCGGCGAGCGCCCCAAGACGCACAGTGCACTCGAACGGCTGCTGACCGAAGCAAGCTCCTCGATGCGTTCGCCAACTTCGATCGTAACGCCGGCCGACTGGTCGATCGAACGTGTGTTGGTGGAGTCCGTCCCGCCCCACCGCCACAAAACACCGTCCAATGTGTCTGAGTGACGCGGCCTTCCCGTGCGCGCGCAGGCTCGCTGTATGGCACGACGGCGCGCGTGTCGCCACGGAAGGTCGCGCTTCAAAACGAAGGCATGCGGCCCTTCATATGCGGAAGAGCATCTCGGCCGGGCCATTCCGGTTCAATCTATCGAATTCCCGAGCGGGTTTCCGTGCCGCGATTCAAAAGAGCGACGCGTAGTGGCGGAGGAGTCCGTCGAGAACCACACGATCGCCGGCCGAGAGCGATCGATGCCCTTGAAAGTTGCGGAGATCGCGCGCTACCTCCGCCGCGGTCGACAGACGGGGAGCGAGCGCCTCGGCCAAGGTTGTCCGAAGCGAAGCCGCGTCCGCGGCGGCCAGGCGCTGTGCCGCGGCGAGACATGAGTCGCCGAGGGCGATTCCGGCGCCGGCAAGTTGCCCGTCAGCCGCGATCTCGATGATGCCCACGGCGCGGCCGAGAACTACCTGGTCGTATGCGGCTCGCACAGGCGCGGCGAGGGCAAGCTCCATCGGAAGCAGATCCGGCACATCTTTGAACTCACGATCGCCCGCTGCCTCATATTGCGCCCGGTAATAATCGATCTGGCCGATCACAAATGCGGGAAAGTGAAGCGTACGGGTGATTGCATGGATGCGTACCGCGTCATCCGAAATTTTCAACTGCGCCTCGGGAAAGCGATACTGGACGCGGCGGACCCACGCCGTGTCCGCAGAATTCATCCACAATGTGGCGTCACGCTGCATCGTCTGCTGGGCAAGCAGGTCGTCGTCTCGCACTTCGATCCGCGGCGCACTGATCTCTGCGAAGCGTTTCAACTGTTGTGTAAGCTTTGCCTCGGGCGTGAGCGTCAGCGCCGCGCCGGCGAGCGTCATTTGACGAATACCATTGAAAGCCCCGGCCGTGTACGACAGAACACGGCTTCGCAGGTCATCCAGAGTGCAATGGAATGACTCCGATCGTGAGACAGGAAGGTCACGGATAAGAATGGCGCGATCCTGTGCCGTATGGTCGTACCAAGCGTCGATGTCCGTGTCGTCGACGACGGCGACTTCGAGTCCGGTTACAGCGATCGAGGGAGGTTTCAGCCCGGCCGCGAGCTCCTCGATCGCCTCGACTCGTTGGCGCAGTCCGTCCGCCATCTGCTTCGCTGCTTCATGTGTGCGCCTCAGAATGCCGGTCGTCGCGCGGCGATGTGCCACGTCGTATTCGAACTGCAGCTCGTCGTTGTATGCGGCGTTCTTCGCTTTGTCGGAAACGAGGATGTGTTGGCGTAGGCGCTCTAATGCCTCGCGACCGTCGCGAACAGGCGGTGCGACGTTCATCGCGTATCGGATCACCGACCACATCGCATAGAGCGAAACACCGATCCCAGCGGTCCAATTGAGACGCGACAGGTTGTCGCGGAGCGCGCCGAACAGGAACGGAACCGCGTAGATCGCGGTAAGCCCGGCCACACCCCACGCCACGGTTCGCCAGAGCCAGAGCCGGCGTTCCTCGATCGCCTCCCGGAGAGCCTGCTCGGCTCGAGGCAGCTGTGCGAAGAGCTCGCGCAACTGCTGTTCGCCCGATTCCGTCTCTCCCTTCAATCGACCCGCCTCGGCTTCGCGCGCAGCGGCGCGGGCGGCATTGTTCTCCGCTTCCTCGCGGAAAATGATGTCAGGCAATTCCTGGACGAGCCTGTCCCGTTCCGTTTCCCACTCCGCGATGTGCTCATCCGCGCCCGTCGAGGCGATCGTTACCGCGACGAGGCGCTGGTCCCTGAGCAGCGACGCCAACTCGCGAACACGCTTGCGCGCGGCCCCGCTGGTCCCGGTGTTCGGACTGAAGTGGAGCCGCGCATCCAACGCCGCCGTTGCAGACTGGATCTCCGTGACCAGATTTCGAGGCGCGACATCGACCTCTCCGCGAATGTCGGCGAGCGGATCGAGAAGCGCGTCGAGAAAGCGAGTCGCGCTGGAGTAGTCGACCCTGTCGAGCATATCGTCGACGACGCGCGTCAGGAGAGTCACGGCGCCGTCCGCGATCTCGTCGCCCTGCCGCGCGACCTTCGCAAGATTCTCGAGCTGGACCGACTCGCGGTGCAGCGTCAGCTCAGCGTGGCACGCGGCGATCACCTCCTCCGCACTCTTGGTCCTCTCGCTGACGCGTGCTTTCGGCTGAAAACGATGAAAGAGCGACTCTCCTGCGTCGATGCCGATCCGCGACAACGGCAAGGCGAAATCGGATCCGACCACGAATTGCTTGGCGCTCAGTGCGGAAGGCTGCCCATCTCCGGCGACCTTCCTCGCGAGAACGCCGGACAAGATCTCCGCTGCGAAACGGGTCTCGACGCGTTGCAAGGCGACCTCGCGCGAAAACACCAGCTCGGCAAAACCGACAGCGCTGAACACCGGCGCTTTGCCGCGCGGATTGCTGCCCGGCAGCGCGCCACTCATCTCAGGCTCGTACACCAGCATGCCTGCAATCGCGCCGGCATGGGCCTCGAGAGCGGCATTCAGCGGCGGGAACTTGACGCGGCTGCCGTTCGTGGCGTCGAACAGCCATGCTTCATCAAATGGCTTTGGAGTCGCGTCGCTGAGAGCCTTCATCAGGCCGTACGCTGCCGCGTAGTCCTCGGCGTGTGTCGCTCCGACGACTTCCGGAAGCAGGCAGAGAAGATCGACCGCGAAGAATGGGGCGAGTCGACGCATTTCGTAGATGTGGCGGACGTGCCATAGCGTTTTGATCAACGTCGTGCGCGCTGATCCGGTGGAGTCGACGATGACCAGCACGAGCTCCCGTGCACTCACGTCGTCGCGGAGGCGAAGCGGACTCTCGGGCCGCTGGCGCTGGGCGTGAATCGCATTGATGGCATCGTCAACGTCGGATGTAACCCGTCGCCACTGCACGAGGTCTTCGAGCCGGTAAAGCTCCGAGACACGCGCCTGTACGGCCTCGGCGAGTGCGGCAGAACGGTCGTCAAGCGCAAGGATACTGACCGGTTTCAGCATGATCGATGCAAGCTCAGGAGAGCGTCTCCATCCGGCGGACGTAGTCCTCGATTGCGAGAACCTCGCTTTCCACCTGATCTTTCACCGCCGCGTCGACCGCGCCCGACATCTGTTTCGAGAGTGAGTCGCCGTAGTCCTTCAGGATTTGGATCACCCGCGAGGCGCCCTCGCGAGTCACGATTGCGTCGACCACCTCCCGCGCTTCCTGCACCAGCTCGCGGTTCTTCTCGAATGCGACATACGCCGGAACGCGTCCTTGGCCGAGGCGAATCAAGTTGTTCTCGACGCGACGGCCATTCTTAGATTTCATTGAGTACCAGGCACCGTCACGGCGGATGATCCCGAACGGCTCAGGCGCTTGGGCGAGGGCGAACCAGCGAAGCGCCTCGCCGTCACCGCTCCGCGGAATCACGTTCGGAATGTCCTCCCACCTCTTGTCGACGTGATTGGAGATGACCTTGTTCGGGTCGAGATATGCCCGCTCCATGTCGTCGATCTCGGCGAGCGCGAAGAGAGGAATGCCGGTTTTCACTTTGAATAGGAGGATGCGGCGAGCGTCGTGCGTCGAGACCATCGACGGTTTCGAGTTTCCCTTCGGCACTCCGGCGTCATAACGCGACTCCTTGAGAATCGCGGCGTCGGCGTCGGCAACGCCGTAGTGGTAGAACTCATTGATGACGTTCTGATTCACCACCGGAATCTTGCCGAGGTCGTAGCGCCAGAGTGGAACAGCGAGATTGTCGACACGGGCGAGCTCCTGCGACACCGCCTCCGGCGACGAGCGGCGGAGGACGTCGTCCATGGTGAGCGACATCAGCGGGTCATAACAGGTGCGGACGAAGTGCTCGATGTCCGTGTACACCTCATCGGCGCGGAGGGTCGCCCACTGGGACAACGACGCGTTGTGGTGATCGGAGTACCACTTGACGAAGTCTTCGCCCGTGATCTTCGGCCGCTGGTCACCTGGGTCAAACGGGATGACCTGCTCGAAGAGGCGGGAGGCACCGCGCGGGTTCGCAGCATCGAGATACTGCTGCTCGAACTGTTTCCGGGCCGCGTTGAGGTTCTCACGGATCCGGTAGCAGGAGTGAAGGATCGACTGGGTATGTGCGTGGAGTGCTGAATAAAGCTCGGCCGCTTTCTCGAGCCGAGCTACCGAGATCGTCAGCTCGGACTCGCGGTCGACGAGCCCCTGATACACCTCGCAGGCGGTCTTGACCCGCCCTTCCCGCCGCAAGAAGGCGCCGATCGCTTCGCCGAGCTGGTCTTCGGCAGGCTTGAAGTTGATCGCCTTCAGCTTCGTACGCTCGTCTCGCGCCTCACCGTCCATCATGTTCTGGTACCACTCGAGCTTTGCCTGCAGCTTCTCGAAGAAGCGCTCGGCGTGAGTGATCCCGTTGACGCGGCTGACCGTCGTCTCCCACCATGCGCTGATCGCCGCAACGCAGGTGTCCCGCAGCTTTTCGAAATTCGCCGCAATCGCCTGCGCGACCTGCCGTTCGGCTCGCGATCGATGGACCGTGTGCAAATTCTTGATCGCACTCAGCGCCTTGTTGTCGAACTTCAACTGTCCGAGCATCATCGGGAAGCGCAGCTGGCCCCCTCCGTCGCGCTGGCTGAGTACCTCGATCACCTGGTCCGCGTTGTCTTCGCGGAGACGGTTCGCGTCAATGAATCGCTGTACCTCGTCCTCGATCTCCGAATCGACGACGGCGCCATTCAGGAGGTCGTCGTTCACGAGACGCTTGGCGTCCTCGTACATCAACGTGTCGAAGCTCGGCAGTACCAGGGATGCGACACCGAAGCTGCAGTACTGAGGGGAACGGCCCTTCACGCGGGACGCGACCGCGATCTGGGTCTTGATGTTGTCGACCGCGTTCGCGCTATCGGCACCGATCTGCGAGCCGATCTGGACGTAAAGGCCGTCCGCAATGAGCGTGAGAAGATCGTCCTGTGAGCTAACCACACGCCCTTGCTCATTGATGTTGTCGAGGAGGTAGATGAGGTCGAACGGCGGCCTCGTGACGTCGACTTTTCGCATTCCGTAGTCGACCTGAAAACTTCCTTTCATTGTCGAGAGGTACTCGATCTCCTTGAGTGCGCCATAGGCATTCGGCTTGACGAGCGCCACGCCGGCGTACCGCGTGAAGATCCCGGGGAGGAGAAAGATGCCGGTGAAGTTCGACTGCTCGTCGCTCCCAACGACGTCGCGCGCCATGAAAGCGACGTCGAGGAACGTACCGCTACCGGTGCCGCCCGCGATACTGCTCACGATGTGTACCTCGACGCCGGCGCGTGAAGAGACCTGAAATTGATCGGCGTACATCTGTTTCTGATTGCGGATGTTCCGCACGTCATCTACTGCTCTCCGGATGCGCGAGTAGACGTCGGCGGCACGCGCGAAGAGAGCGAGCCGGCCGCGGGCGCGCACCTGTCCGGCACCAGCAATGATTGACTGGGTCGGGATCTCAGGTGGCCACCACTCGTCGAGGTGAGGATTCGTCCCATTGCCGACGAGCCCTGCTGGATTGCCGACCTGCAGGACGAACGCCTCGCTGTGATCGAGCTGGGGACCAGCGGTCTGCTGCTCCGATCCCGCCGCGCCCTCGGCGTTCTCCGTCGTATCGAACGACAGGAAGCGAATGATCGGCGGCACGGAGCCGTACGCGTCGATGAAGCGCTGTTTGAGCTTCAGCAGCGTGTTATATCCGGTGCCGCCGAGGCCGATGACGACGGTGGGACGAAAGACGACGTTGTTTTTCAAGATTCCTCCTGGCGCTCAAATCCGGCGCGGTTGAAGCGCACTTTCGTTGTGCCGAGCTGGATCACGTCGGCGTCGAACAACTCACTGGCGGGGGTCTCGATGTCGTTCACGCGCAACGTGCCGCTCTGTGCCGCGATCCAGACTTTCTTCACTCCATTGGTGCGGCGAACGAACAAGCGCGCGTCGCCGCCGTCCAGCGATTCCGGCGGAAGGAGCGCACTGAGGCTCACCTCGTTCTTCGCGAGACGCGACAGGCCGACGAACGCCGATTCAGGGGTGACTCGCGGCTGAACGATCTCCAGTTCGCCTTCCAGCCCGTTCTTGTGCCGCTGCGAGAGGAAGATCGCAACGGCGGCTCCCGCAAGGATCAACAGCAAGATGAGCCATCGAAAGGGGGATGCTTTCGGTTCCTGATCGACCGGAGCCCTCAGCGCCACGCGACGCTTCGCGGGTGGAGGAGGCGGCGGGACGACGGCCGTGCGGATTTCGTCCGCGACCCGGCCAATCGCCTCCGGCGTCGGGGCGCGCAACACGCGGGCGCGCGGAACTTCCGTGGCGAAGTCGTCGAGCTGGGTCTCGTGCTCGTGTTCCCCCATCGAGACGAAAAACACGTAGGTCTCGCCGACTCGCCGCAGGCTTGAGGAGATCGGAACGGGGTTGTCGATGCCGCGCACGTCCTCCTTACCATCCGTAAGCAGAACGACGGCCTGGGCGCGTGACGGATCCTTTGCCTTGCGAAGGGACTCCGCACGTTCGAGGCCCCTCTCGATTGCGAGGCCGAGGTGTGTCCGAGTGCCCTCCGCATCGAGACCATCGACGATCGAGGTGAGATCGTCGCGCGCGGCGCCGTGAATGTCGGTGGCAGAGTGGAGACGGACGTCGCGGTCGAATGTGAAGATCGCCACCGAATCGCCATCGTTCGTTCGACGAATGAAGGAGTCGATGCTCGCTTTGACATCCGGAAAGATGTTTTGCGACCCAACGCCGCGCATGGACTTTGAGGTATCGACCAGAAAAATCCAGTCGACGGCGCCGCGCTGTTGAGCTTGCGCGACCAATGAAATGAAAACGAGTACAGCCGCAGGCACGAATCGGCGTCTCATGAGCTCTCCCTGACGTTCGAAAAGGAAAAGACACCGACACGTTTCTTTTGTGGGGTGACCCCACAAATTCGCGAGCGGGGTGTCTTCGAGTGCGAGAGGCTCGGGCACACTTCAGCGCGGGCGGGTCAAAATAGCTGCGGGTGAAAGCGTTCAGAGTGGTGTTCCTCGCCGGAATCGCGGTTGCGATTGCGATCGGACCGCATTTCCTTTTCGCCGCGCGTTCTGCGCAGCCGGTAACCGCTTCGCCACCGGTCAAGGCGGGTTTCGATCGCAACCAGTCGGCAGCGCTGTTCGTCGGCGTGAGCAGGTTCAGCCACCGCGAACTGGCGCCCGTGCCCTATGCCGCCGACGACGCGGTCAATCTCGCGTATCTATTTGTGTGCGACCGGCGCGTGCGACTCGTCCGGGCCGATCGGGTCGTCATTGCGTTATCGGGTCAGCCATACAAAGACGAGTCCAGAAAAAAGCTGGAGTTGTTGCGGCACGCCGGCGCGAAGATCACGACCGCGGATCCGACCACCATCGTTTCGCTTCTCGAGCACCAGGCCGGCCTCACGCGGAGCGGGGGTATCCTCATCGTGTCCATCTCCAGTCACGGTTTTACGCGCGCCGGCGTGCCTTACATACTCGGTGCTTCGTCAGTCGTGCAGGAGCCGCGGACGACGATCTCGGTCGCGAACATCCTCGATACTGCCTCGAGGTCCTCTCGATCATTAGTGCTGATCGATGCTTGCCGCGAGCGACTCAGCCCAGCCACGCGTTCCGTCGAGCGACAAGACGATACGGCTGCGCCGCTTCTGCGCGGCATGAGCCGCACACACGGACAGGCAATCTTCTACGCCGCCGCGGCCGGTCAGTACGCCTACGATGACGACGTCAGCCGAAACGGCGTCTTCACGCACGCCTTCATTGAAGGGCTGCAATGCAACGCTGCCAAACCCCGCGGACTCGTGACGGCATCGACACTTGGAACGTACGTCGACAACAGGGTCAGGCAGTGGATTCAAAAACACCGCGACGGGGTTGCCGGGACCGCCATCCAGTCGAGTATCGACGGTGACGCCCGGAACATGCCACTTTCGCAATGCTGGGTCACGTGTTCCGGCGACGACGCATGCAAGATCACGCGGGTTGCGACCAACGGTCCGACCGTCATTGCATTCAAGAGCGACGGAGCCGAGGTGTGGCGCCACAACGCGGGGGAAAGAATCAAGAAGGCGCTCGTCGAGGACATCGATGCCGACGGTTCGAATGACGTCGTCGTTGCGACGAAGTCGGGTATCCACACGTTCGATGCGGACGGGAGAGAGGTATGGAGCGCACGCGAGGAGAAACCACTTCGCGCGATCGCGGCCGGCGATCTCTTCCGGAACCATCAACGCGAGTTGGTCGTCCTCTGGGGTGACGACCCCTCGAGGCTCGCTATCTACTCCGCGGAAGGAGAACGCCTGGCCTTCTTCGACTCTCCCCAACGGCTCGAACACCTGATCGTTGGCCGCCCTAGTTCGCGGTACGTCCCGAAGATCATCGTCGCGGCCGGAAACGCCGTCATGACGTTCGACGCGAAAAAGCTCGCACGAGGAAAGCCGCTGTGGAGCGGTCACATCACGCCGCGAGGGCAGAGGGTGAAACGAATCGAGATCGCCGACCTCGACAAGGATGGCAAGGACGACATCTGCATCACGACGGAAAATGGGACGCTGGCCCTCGACTTCAAGGGAAAGGTCGTCGCAACGGACGCCAAGCGCGGCTCGTTGCACTTCCACCTGCTACACTCCCACCGGAAGCGCCCTTAGCTCAACTGGATAGAGCAGCAGACTTCGGATCTGCCGGTTGGGGGTTCGAATCCCTCAGGGCGCACCACCGCTCCTTCTTGCACGAGAACGATCGACTCTCCGCGCCCGAGCGGTGGACGCTCGCAGGCATCGCCGCAGCGTCGCTCGTGCTGCGCGCGGTCTGCTACTTCCGCTACCGCTTCGACTCGGACGAGCCGCAGCACCTCCACGTCGCCTGGGGGTGGACGCAGGGGCTGGTGCAGTACCGCGATTACTTCGACAACCACGCACCCCTCTTCCACATCGTCACGTCGTGGATCCTGAAACCGCTCGGGGAGCGCGACAACATCCTCCTGTATATGCGCGCGCCGATGCTGCCGCTGTACGCGGTTGTGCTGTGGGCGACGTACGTCATCGCGCGCCGCTTCTGGACGCGCCGCGTCGCGATCGGATCGACGGTGCTCCTCAGTTTCTTTCCACCGTTCTTTCTGAAGTCGATCGAGTACCGAACGGACAACCTCTGGAACACGGTCTGCGTCGTCGCGCTGGTGGTCCTGACCGGCGGTCCGATGACGTTGGCGCGCATCTTCGCGATCGGCGTGATCCTGGGAATCGGGTTCTGCGTCTCGCTAAAGACGGTGCTCCTCGTGATCTCGCTCGCGTTCGCGGCCGTTGCGCTGCCGTTTCTGATCCGCGAAGAGTCGTGCCGGCGGAGGGCCGGCGCCTACACAGTCAACGCGCTCGTCTTCATCGCTGGCTTCGTGATCCCTCCCGCGCTGATCGCGGCGTATTTCGTTCACCTCGGCGCGTGGTCGAACCTTGTCTACTGCGTTTTCAAGTTCAATGAGCTCGTAGCGGCGACGCACTCGAACGTCAGCCTCTTCCGCTACCTCTACCCGGTCGAACTGTTCCTGCTCCTCCGCTACGCGCGCCACTTCGCGCGGCAGCGGACGTTCGATGATCGTTCCCGCTCGCGCTTCTACCTGGGCACGCTCTTCGGGATGTTCACGATCACGCTCGGCGGCTTCTGGATTCTCATCTCGCCACGCGACGTCCTCCCGATGATGCCGCTTCTCGCCATCTTCGTCGTCGCATGGCTGACGCGGATCTGCACGACGAACATGCGGCTCGCCGCCGCATATGTCGTCGCGGCGCTCCTGTGCCTCGCCGGGCTGCTTCACTACACCGACCGCTTCCGCGACGAGACGACGGAGTGGGTCACGATGATGCACCAGGCGCTTCGGCTCGCCGGCCCAGGAGAGCCGCTCAGCGACTTCAAAGGCGAGACGGTCTATCGCCGGCGCCCGACATACTGGGTGCTCGAGACGATCACGCGCGAGGCGATGCGCCACAATCTGCTGCGGGACACGATGTGGGAAGACGCGATGCGCGCGGATTGCCATGTCGCACAGGCCGACGGCCCCTTCTGGCCGCCGCGGTCACGGGCGCTGTTTTCGGCTAACTTTCTCGATATGGGACGCCTGCGAGCCTCCGGACAGTGGATCAAACCGGACGGGACGTTCACCATCGCGATGCCGGGCGAGTACGTCGTCATCGGCCGCAACGGGCTCGCGCGCGGAACCGTGGACGGAACATCGATGACCGGCTCGCGGCCATTGCAGGCCGGCGCGCACCGCTTCGCGCCGCCGAATGATTCGCACTACGCCGTGCTCTGGGCGCCGGCGTTCGAGCGCGGCTTCTCGCCGTTCCACCTGAAGGACCGCGACTTCTGATGTCCGATCTGCCGCCGCTCGGCCGCGTGCTGATCATCGCGCCGCATCCCGACGACGACGTGATCTCCGCGGGCGGTCTCATTCAGCGCACGCTCGCGGAGGGCGGCGAGATCCGCGTGCTCTTTCTCACGAATGGCGAAAGCAATCCGTGGCCGCAACGCGCGCAACTTCGGAAGTGGCGCATCACCGCGAGCGATCGCGAAGGATGGGCTGCCGTCCGTGCGACGGAAGCTGTCGCCGGACTCCAGCTCCTCGGCGCTCCCGGCGGCTGCGCGCACTTCCTTCGCTTCCCGGATCAACAGCTCTCGTCAATGGCTCGGCGAGGCGACGAGGAAGTCAGCACGGCGATCGCGAATCACGCGAAAGACTTCCAGCCGTCGATCGCGATCGTGCCGTCGTTCTTCGACTTTCACAGCGACCACCGCGCCGCGGCGTACTTCGCTTACCGCGCCATCGATCCGCAGATCATTGCGACGTACGTCATCCACGGCCAGGTGCCGCCCGTACGGACACGCTTCACGATCCAGCTCAGCCAAACGGAGCAGCGGAAGAAACGCGAAGCGATCGGCGAGCACGCCACACAGCTCCTCCTGAGCCGCGAGCGCTTCCTCGCCTACGCACGCGCCACGGAACACTTCTATATTTCGGAAGGGGACGTGATGCGCGTCGAATCCGCGCTACACGAGCGCGTCGACAAGCTACGCCACGCGGCGTACGCGGTCGTGAACGCGGCGCGTTACCGCGCCAGACGCTGAGTTAGTGGATGGTTTGTTCAAAGTGCTCCACGCGTTCGTCGAAACCACGGAGCCGGCGACCCAGCTCGGTTTACTACGTATAGAGTCCGCCGCTGACGTTCATCACTGTGCCGGTGATGTAGCTCGCCTGTTCCGAGGCGAGGAAGACGACGGCGTACGCGATGTCGTCGACGGTGCCGAGGCGGCGGAGGGCGATGCGGGACTCGAGGGTGGAGCGCGCCTCGTCCGTCATCTGCTCGGTCATGGCGGTCGAGATGAAGCCGGGGGCGATGGCGTTCACGGTGATGTTGCGCGAGCCGATCTCCAGCGCGAGTGCCTTGGTGAAGCCGATGAGCGCCGCCTTCGACGCCGCGTAGTTCACCTGGCCGGGGTTGCCCATGAGGCCGACGACGGACGAGATGTTGATGATCCGCCCCCACTGCGCGCGGAGCATCTTCTTCACCACTTCCTGCGTGATGTGGAAGGCGGAGTCGAGGTTCGTGCGGAGAACCGTGTCCCACGACTGCGGCTTCATGCGGAGGAAGAGCTGGTCGTCAGTGACGCCGGCGTTGTTGACGAGGATGTCGATCGGATGTTGCTCGAGTACCGCCTTGATCTTGTCGCGGAGGTCGGCCGCGGTGATGTCGAGCTCCAGCGGATGCGCGTTCGGGCCGATCTCGCTCGCGATCTGCTCGACGCGCTCCTTGCTGCGCGCCGCGAGCGTCACCTGCGCCCCGCCTTCGGCGAGCCGCCGCGCGATCGCTTCGCCGATACCGCGCGAAGCGCCGGTGACGAGCGCGTTCTTTCCGGTCAGATCAATGTTCACGCGTCTTCTCCACGAAACTCTCGATCGAGGGGACGTCGCTGACGTTCATCACTTCGACGGTCGAGTCGATCCGGCCGATCAATCCGGCGAGGACGTTCTTCGGCCCGATCTCGACGAAGCGCTGCACGCCCATCGAGATCATCTTCTGCACCGACTCGACCCAGCGCACCGGCGAGACGACCTGGCGCACGAGCGCGTTGCGCACCGCGGTCGCGGTGCCGATCGGTGAGGCATCGACGTTCGAGACGAGCGAGAACCAGAGGTCCTTGAACGGAGCATCGTCGAGTATGGGCTTGAGCCGCTCTTCGGCCGGTTTCATGAGCTCGCAATGAAAAGGTGCGGATACCGGGAGCGGCAGCGCGCGGCGGACACCGCGCTTCTTCGCGACGTTGATCGCGCGGTCGACGGCCGCCTTCGTTCCGGCGATGACGATCTGTCCCGGCGCGTTGATGTTGGCGACGGAGACGACCTCGCCCTGCGCCGCCTCTTCGCAGATCGCACGCACGTCCTCGACGCTCGGCCCGATCAGTGCCGCCATCGCGCCAGTGCCGACCGGCACGGCGTCCTGCATGAACTTGCCGCGCATGTTCACTATCTTCGCGGCCTCGGCAGGCGTGAGGCCGCCGACACTGACGATCGCGCTGTACTCGCCGAGGGAGTGGCCGGCGACGAGGTCGCGCCGGGTCGCGCCGAGGTCTTCGAGCACGGCGTGGATGGCGGAGGAGACAGCGAGGATGGCCGGCTGCGTGTTTTCGGTCAGCTTGAGTTGGTCCTCGGGACCTTCGAAGCAGAGCTGGGAGATCGAGAAGCCGAGGGCGGCGTCGATGTCGTCGAACACCCGGCGCGCCACCGGATACTTCTCGGCGACGTCCTTCCCCATTCCGGCGTACTGGCTCCCCTGCCCCGGAAAGACGAATGCGGTGTGATGCTGCATGGCGCGGCGAATCATACAATTGCAACGTGCGCGACGATCCACGGCGGCTGCTGGTCCGGCAGCTCCAAGGCGCTTACTCCGGCGAGCTCGCGGCCGGTTTCGCGTACGCGGGGCACTGGCGTAGCGTGAAGGATCCGGCCGAGCGTGCGCGCATCCAGGAGATCGCAGCGGAGGAGTGGGAGCACCGCCGGCTTGTCGGCGACATGCTGCGCGGCCTCGGCGGGCGGCCGAACAAAGCGCGCGAGGTCATCTTCTGGACGATCGGCCACACGATCGCGGGCCTCTGCCGGATCGGCGG
The DNA here is from genome assembly GCA_036488085.1 of Thermoanaerobaculia bacterium. GTDB lineage: Bacteria > Acidobacteriota > Thermoanaerobaculia > Gp7-AA8 > Gp7-AA8 > DASXHZ01. Next base: position 61,799 of record DASXHZ010000108.1, on the reverse strand, counting down.
GTGGTTCTTTCCGATGTACGGCGCCGGGAAGCTGGAACGCGGAAACATCGTGGAGTACGAGGTCGCGGCGGACTACGCGCTCGCGTGCGGCCGCGAAGATCTCATCGACTGTCTACTGTCGATGGCAGAGATAGAGTGGGAGCATGAGCTCTACTTCCGGAGCAAGGCGGCGGGTCACGGTCTCGCGCGCATCATCCCGATTTGGGACCCGGCGCCGCCGAAAGAGACGATCCGCGCGCGCTTCCCTCAGGTCGCCTGATCTTCGAGTAGCGCGGCGCTCTCGTGCTCGCGCTTGTGGAGATCGGCCACGCGCTCCTGAATCTTCACGTCGATCCGGTTGGTGGCGAATTCGCGCGCGACGCGGATCGCGTTCTTGATCGCCTTCGCGTTCGAGCGGCCGTGGCAGACGATGCAGCCGCCTTTGACGCCGAGGAGCGGAGCCCCGCCGTACTCGGAGTAATCCATCCGCTTCTTCAGGTCGTCGAATGCGCGCTTGGTCAGGAGGGCGCCGAGCTTGCGGATCGGCGTGCGCGTCACCTCGGCGCGGAGCGTCTTGGAGACAAACTCGCCGAGGGATTCGGACGCTTTCAGGACGATATTGCCGATGAAGCCGTCGCAGACCACGACGTCGGCGTTGCCGTTGTAAATGTCGCGGCCTTCGGCGTTCCCCATGAAGTTGAGGCCCGTCTCTTTGAGGACGCGGAACGTCTCCTTCGTCAGCTCGTTGCCCTTCCCCTCTTCTTCGCCGATCGAGAGGAGTCCGACGCGCGGCTCCCCGATGCCGAAGATCATTTGCGCATAGAAGTGGCCCATGACGGCGAATTCGCGGAGGTGCGACGCTTTCGCATCGACGTTCGCGCCGACGTCGAGGAGGACGGTGTGCCCCTTTGTGCTCGGGAGAACTGCCGCGAGCGCGGGGCGATTCACCCCCTCGATCGTGCCGAGGACCATGTACGCCGAGGTCATCGCAGCGCCGGTGTGGCCGGCGGAGACCATGGCGTCGGCACGTCCGTCGCGAACGAGGTTCGCGCAAATGCGGATCGAGGAGTTTCGCTTCTTGCGGATCGGCGCCAGCGCGGTATCGTCCATCTCGACGACTTCCTCAGCGTGGACGACTTCGACGTTCGCGGGAACGTCCGAGCCGAGCTCGCGGCGGATCGCCTCCTCGCGGCCGACGAGGATGATGTGGACGGCAGGGTACTCGCGCGCCGCGATCAGCGCGCCCTTGACGATCTCGAGCGGCGCGTGATCGCCGCCCATCGCGTCAAGAGCGATCCGGCAAGTTGGCAACGCGGCACCCTCGTATCTAGAGGACGTCTTTGACCGCGATGACTTCGCGGCCCTTGTAGTAGCCGCACTTCGGGCAGACGCGGTGCGGCATCTTCGCCTCGTGACACTGCGGGCAGGTCGAAAGCGACTTCTGTTTGAGAAAGTCGTGCGCGCGGCGCGTACGGGTGCGGGCTTTGGAGTGGCGTCGTTTTGGATTTGGCATCGTCAGAGCTCCTGATCGTGATGTCTGTTAGTTGTTGGTCTTCTTCGCGAGCTGGTTTCGGATCTCGGTGAGGGCCCCCCAACGCTGGTCCGTCGCCGGCGCGCAGGCGCACCCGTCCTTGTTGCGGTTCTTGCCGCATTCGGGACAGAGGCCGAGACAGTTCTCAGTACAAAGGGGTTTCATCGGAATCGACAACTGAACCTGCTCGATGGCGAGGTCGCGCAGCGGAACGGTTCGCTCCGAGTAGAACTCGACGTCGAGCTCCTCGGGCTGAGTGATCTCGACTTCCTCGCTCTCTTCTATGACCTCGGGACGAGGCTGAAATCTTATGTGAAAGGTCGAGGTGGCGGCAACCGGGTACGGATCGAGGCAGCGCGAGCACTCGAAGTCGGCAGTGAACTTCACGCTCCCGTCGGCGAGGTACTCGCCGGCCGAATTGCCCGTCTCGACGCGCGCCTCCACATCGACCGGGGCGAGGTTGGAAACCTCCTCGCGATCAAGTTGGGAGACATCGATCTTGAACTTGGCGCTGTACTCCTGCGGCCCGTGCTCGTCGATCTCGTCGAAATTGATGATGTCTCTGGCCATTTTGTGCGTGTGGGAGACGCCGCGGACACACTTCGCCCGCAGCCGGAAAGCTGAGTAACCTCCTGACCGGCAAGACTATTTCGCCGTGATCCGGACGTGTAACTCCTCGCCCGCGGCCGTCGTGCTCGCCGCCGCTTCGATGGAGCGGGCGGACTTTAGGTGCTCGATCCAGTCGTTCAGGTCGCGCGCGGAACGGAAAAGGCGCGGGGCGATCAGGCGGAGGCCAGGGTTGTCGCTGAGCTGCTCCAGCATCGGGAGCGCCTTCTGCGGATCGATGCGGATCGACCATCTATTGCTGGCGAGCGCCGGCGGATCAAACGTGTCGCTCTTGTACTTCGCGATCGAGTCGTCGTCGAAGGCGACGAGTAGTTCGTTGTTCATCTCCGCCGTCTGGACCGGAAACGCGACCTGGTACTTCGTCAGCTCATCGAGGATGGCGCGACGGTCAGGCGTATCGGGGACGATGACGACCTCTCGCGGACGGGGGAGGAGCCTCCCGGCATCAACGGCGTAGAGTGCAACCGCGCCGCCGTCGCGGAGGAGCATCGACGCTTTCGTCCCGATCAGGCGGTTCGCTTCCTCGATCAGGCGAGGCGCGGAGGTGAAGGTCGCGGTCAGGATGGCGTTCCGCGCGAACCTGTGTGGCGCCGCGGACCCGGCGGCGCTCTCGACATTCGCCGCGGAGGTCGCCGGCGCCACACTCGCTATATCTATAGATGCGGCGCTGATCGAAACAGTGCTCACCGCCGGCCGGCCAATTGGCGGATAGGCGCCGCGCGATTCCTGGCGTTGGACGACCAATGCCTCTCCCGGAGGCAACGACGCGCCGAGGGCGAGTAACTGGTCGATTTCGGCGGCGGTTACCGGCGGTTCGTCCGAGGCGTTGATCAGAACGCGGGTTGGACCGGCGTCGCCCGCCACCATTAGATAGATGTGCGCGAGGAGCGATCGGACGGGATCGAGGCGGACGAAGTAGGTTGTCGCTTTTCCGCTACGCCACGCGATGACGTCGGCACCGCCGAGCATCCAGGGAGACGGCAGCGTCGCCCGTTCGCGATACGTGTCGACAGCATCGCGCGTGACCGGATTGACGCGCAGTTTCGCCTCGAGTGCGGCGGCGTTCGGGATCAACGCGAACGACTCGGCGCTCGCGGGCACGGTCGCGATCAGCGCCCGCTGGGCCGGCGTGAGCGGGAGGCGAATACCCGCGCTTTCCTTCGGCGTCGTCGCGATTAGGTAGACGACAGCCGCGCCGATCACGACGAGCACGATGAGGAGGACGACCAGAAACGTTCTCACGTAAACTCCGCGGCCGATGCCGACCGGCCTCATTCTTCACACTCTAGGCCACGCCGTGGTGGAGCGCGTGCGTCGCGCGGCACGCCGTGCCTCGTCGCGCCAGCGGCGGCTGCGCGTCGGCGTCGACATCCGGTCGTTTTACGAGCCGCTCACCGGCGTCGGGTGGTATCTGTACTTCCTTCTCCACGAATTCGCAAAGCGCGACGACGTCGAGCTGGTGCTGTTCGGCGATGCGCGGATCACCGACGAAGGTCCGTCGCTGCACGCCGAACTGCCGGCGAACGCTGAGCTGCTGGTGTTCGATCTGCGCGCCCAGCCGAAGTCTCGGCTCGCGCGGCCGCTCACGGCGGCGGCGTACGTCGGGTGGATGGAGCTTGCCGGCGTGGACGTCGTCTTCGGCGCGAACTACTTTCTCCCGCGCCTCCACGCGGCGATCGCACGGCGCCGCGTCATCACGATTCACGACCTGACGTACAAGCGGTTCCCGGAGCTGCTGCAGAAGGAGACGCTCGACAATCTGGAGCGGCAGATGAAGCGGGAGATCGCGCAGGCCGACGCCATCGTCTGCGTCTCGGAGTCGACGCGCCGCGACCTGCTGCACTTCTACGACGTCGATCCGTCGCGGGCATTCGCGATTCTCTCCGGCATCGCGCCGCCCCGCGCGTACGCTCCGATGGAGGGGTTGCCAAAGCGCTACATCCTCTTCGTTTCGACGATCGAGCCGCGCAAGAACCTGGGCGTGCTGCTCGATGCCTACGAGCGCGTGCGAGTTGCTCATCCCGACGTCGCGCTGGTGGTCGTCGGAAAGGTGGGCTGGAAGTCGGAGTCGCTCGTCCCGCGGTTGCGGCGGCCGGGTGTCGTCCACCTCGACTACCTCGATCCGGCGCGGCTCGCGTCGGTCTACCGGGATGCGACCGCGTTCGTGATGCCGTCGATCTACGAAGGCTTCGGGTTCCCGCTGCTCGAGGCGATGACGCACGGTGTGCCGTCAATCGCGGCGAATTCGTCGTCATTGCCGGAGATCGGCGGAAGCGCCGCCCTCTACTTCGAGCCGTCCGACGCGTCCGGCCTCGAGGCGCAACTCGCGCGGCTTCTCACGGATACCGCTCTGCGTGCCGATCTCGCGACGCGCGGCCGAGCGCAGGCGGCAAAGTTTTCTTGGGCATCGGCGGCGGAGAAGACGCTCGCCGTGTTGCGAAACACGGCGAACTAGCGCCGACATCGTACCCGGCTCGTGCGTACACTTGACTGGAGTGCAGCTCGAAGTCGTCATCGATGGCCGGCCGCTGGTCGGCAACCGCACCGGGATCGGGGTGCACACGGCGGAGATCGCGCGGCGTCTCGCCGTCGAGCCGCCGCCGCTGGTCGCGTCGCACGCACCGATCGATGACCGCAGCGGCATCGAGAACTGCCGTTTCCGCGTCGATCCCATACCCCTCGGCGTCCTCTGGCAGCAGACGGTGCTGGCGCGCATGAAGAGTGACGTCCTCTGGTGTCCGCACGGAACGCTGCCGCTCGCGTCCCGCGTGCCGGCGGTAATCACCATGCACGATCTGACCACGATCACGATGCCGCTGCGGCATGAGGTGAAGACGCTCCTCTCGTTCAACCTCTTCGTCGGCAGAAGCATCGATCGGGCGAAGAAGATCGCCTGCGTGTCGAGGACCGTTGCCGACGACCTGCTGCGCGGCTTCGCCGTCGCGCCGTCGAAAATCGAGATCGTGCCGAACGGCGTCGACGAGTTCTTCTCGCCGGGCATCGGCTCGCGCGACTATCTGCTGTACGCGGGCACGCTGGAGCCGCGAAAGGGAATCGGTGACCTGATCGCAGCCTGGCGGATGCTGCGGGCGCCGCGGCCACGCCTCGTGCTCTGCGGCGACAAAGGATGGGGCACGCACATCCCGAATGACGTCGAAGTCACAGGCTACGTCTCGCGGGAGCGCCTGCGCGTGCTCTATCGCGGCGCGCTGGCGTTCGTCTATCCGTCGCACCACGAAGGATTCGGGATCCCGCCGCTCGAGGCGATGGCGTGCGGGACGCCAGTGATCGCCACGCCAGTCGGCGCGATACCGGATTACGCCGGCGGAGCGGCGCTGCTCGTCCCGATCGGCGATCGCGGCGCGCTTCGCAACGCGATGGCGGCGTTGATCGCCGATCGCGGCCGGCGCGACGAGCTGGCAGCGCGCGGTGTCGAGCGGGCAGCACACTACCGATGGGACGCCAGCGCGCGGTTGATGACCGATCTCGTCGCGGAGGCTTCGCGTTGAGAGTCGTCATCGACGGCCGCAAGATCGCGGACTACGGAATCGGGACGTACATCCGAGGACTGCTCCGCGGACTCCAGGAGCTCGGCGCGAACGACGAATACGTCGTGCTGGCGCCGGAGAACGCGCGGGACCTGATCCCGTTCGAGCACGTCGTCGCCGACGCTCCGAAGTACTCACTGCGCGAGATCGTGGCGATCGGCGCCGCGGTGCGCCGTCTGCGCGCCGACGTCTTTCACGCGCCGCACTACGTCGTCCCGGTGACGTCTGCCCCGACAGTCGTCACGATTCACGACCTCATCCACCTTCACCTCCGCAACCCGCTGAAGCGCGCATACGCGTGGACGATGCTCCGTCGCGCGGCGAGGCAGACGGTCGTCACGGTCACGAACGCGATGAAGCAGGAGATCGAGACGACCCTGGGCGCGCAGGACGTGATCGTCACGCCGAACGGCGTCGATTCGCGCTTCAGGCCCGAGGGCCGTCGTGCGCCGGGCGAGTACTTCCTCTTCGTCGGCAACGACAAGCCGCACAAAAACGTGGCGACGCTCGTCGCTGCGCACGAGATCGCGAAGTTGAGCGCCGGCCTCGTGCTGGCGGGAGCGTCGTTCTCTCAGTACCGAACGCGCGCCACGCTGGCCGGCTTCGTCGGCGATGACGAGCTCGCGGCGCTCTACCGCGGCGCGATAGCGCTCGTCGTCCCGTCGATCGAAGAAGGATTCGGACTTCCCGCGCTCGAGGCGATGGCCTGCGGCACGGCGGTGATCACATCCAACGCGCCCGCACTCATCGAGATCACCGGCGATGCAGCGCTGCATGTCGAAGCGAGCGACGCCGCCGCGATCGCGAACGCGATGATGCGCGTCGCGAATGATGAAGCGCTGCGCGGCGATCTCGCATCGCGCGGCGTTGCTCGTGCGCAGCAATTCACGTGGCGGAAGTGCGCGGAGAAAACGCGCGAGGCGTACGAACGAGCGCTCCATCGGGAGTCGTGACCTCCGACTCCCGGACGTGGAACTTCGTGGAACACCGCGTACCGATTTCGATTTCGATAACAAATAGCTTGACAATATGATTTATCGATCGCATATTAACGAAAGCAAAAATGATGATCGCCAAGAGCTGGATGAAGATCACAGCAAATGTTGAAGGTCGTCAGCAGTTTCGTCCCCGCTTTTCCCCCCGATCGAACGCCAGTTTGCTGGAGCAGTCCAGCGCGTTATGCCAAGTAAGCGCGACCGTGAGGTCCCGTACGGCATGAAAGGATGGTGAGCAGGATGGCCGCAAAGAAGAAGGCTGCCGCTAAGAAGAGCAGCAAGAAGTCGTCGTCGAAGAAAAAGTAACTGAGTCATCACCAACGAAACATTGGGGAGTCGTAACGAGGGGCGCTCATGCGCCCCTCTTTTTTCTCGTCCCGGTATTTGGCGATGAGAATGCTGGTCGATATCCCCCTACTCCACCACGAACGTCATCTTCATGTTGCCGTGGCCCATCCCGCAGTAGTGGTCGCAGATCGCGGGGAAGCTGCCGGCAGCCTTCGGCGTGATCGTGATCTCGTCGGGCTCCCCGCGGTCGGCGTCGAGGTCGACGCCGAGCGGCTTCACGAGCAGTCCGTGTGCTCGATCGAGCGCGGTGAGACGGATGGTGACCGGCTCGCCGCGTCGGAGCGTCACGACGTTCGGCGCGAACTCGAAGCGTTTCGCCGTGATTTCGATGACGCGCGATGGCGCGGGCTGCTGCGCCGAGGCGAGAGACGCGAGGAACAGAATCAGGATGAGGGACTTTTTCACGACAGCTCTCCTTGTCTGAGCAACTGAGCCACGCCGTTCGCCCCGGCCACCTCACGTTTCGTCAGCTCGATGTCATCGATCGTGAGACGCGGCCCCGAGTCGGTGATGCGGCGGATCCCGAGGTTGCGGAACGGCTGTGCGGCATCGAACGGGAGCGGCTTCTTCTCCGCGGCCGTCGCCGGATCGGGAAAGGCGAAGATCAGAGACCGTGCCGCGTGATGCTGCGCGTTCGCGAGCGTCGTGTGTTGTTCGCGGTGGATGTGGCCGTAGAGCACCGTCACGGCGTCGAACGGAGCCAGGACGTTCATGACGGCGTCGCCGTCTGAGGTGAACCACTCCCACTCCGGCTTGAGATCGAAGAGAGGGCGATGGGTGAAGACGACGATCGGCGTCTCCTTCGAGTAGCGCGCGACGTCACTCTTCAGCCACGCTAGCTGCTCCTTCCCGACCGCCGGGCGTCCACGCGACACGTTGTCGAGCGCGACGAAGTGGACGCCCTTGTGATCGAAAGAGCGATGCGTCTCGCCGAGGTGTTCGCGGAAGAGCGAGCCGCCGTCGAGAGCCGCATCATGCTCGCCGGGGACGAAGAATCGCTTCTGCACGCGAAGGCGTCCTGCGATCTCCTTGAACCTCGCGAAACGCTTCGAATGCTCGGCCGGGTCGTCGGCGTCATGCGTGAGATCGCCGGTGAAGAGAATCAGGTCGGGCTGCGTGCTCAAAGCGTTGATCGTCTCGACAGCACGCTCGAACGCGGCGGTGCCGAGGGGATCGGGCGGGCCGTTGAATCCGACGTGCGTGTCGCTGAGCTGAACAACGGTGAAGGGCGAGGGCGCTTCGCCGGTCTTCCTGCCAAGAAGGCTCCCTATCGTCTTGGCGTGAGCGGTTGAGGGGAAAAACTGCAGGAGAGCGCCGGTCCCGATGGACGCGGCGGAGAGGCGGAGGAACGAGCGGCGGTCGAACGGTCGATTGGCCATGGCCTTCCTTTCGACCGATGGAACTCGCCGGCAGCTTTCTTCATCCCGCCGGGCTTTTTTTTGAGGTTGGCCGGTTACAGGGTAGAAGTACTTCGGGAATGGCGAACGGGCCGACGTTCGAGGAGTTGGCGACGCCGCTCTTCGGGCAGCTCTACGACTACGCGCACTGGCTGACGCGCGATGGAAACGAGGCAGAGGATCTCGTGCAGGAGACGTATCTCAAGGCATTCCGCGGGTTCGGATCGTTCTCGACCGGAACGAACTTCCGTGCGTGGATCTATCGCATTCTCCGGAACACGTTCCTCACGTCGCGCACGGGCCTGCGCGCGGCGCCGCAGATCTCGATCGATGATGATCCCGATGAGTACGAACAGATGGGCCCTGCGGTCATCGACGGCCGCACGCCGGAGTCGCTGTTTCTCGGACGCTTCACGGCTGACGCGTTGCGCCGCGCGATCGAGGAACTCCCGCTGCCGTTCCGCGAGGTGCTGCTGCTCAGCGACGTCGAGGCCATGAGTTACAAGGAGATCGCGGAGACGCTGTCGATTCCGGTCGGCACCGTGACTTCGCGCCTGTTGCGTGCGAGACGCCGAGTCCGTGAGGCGCTACGAGGGATCAGATGAGCGAACATCTCTCCCCTCTCGACATCGAACGCGTCGGCGATGGCGAGCTCGATTTCCACCCGCACCTTTCCGAGTGTCTCCGCTGCTCGAACGAGGTGCTGGCAATCGTTCAGATGAAACGCGCGATTGCGGCACTGCCGCGCCGTATGCCTCCGCAGCGACGGCGTCGCGACATATCGTGGGTAGCGATCGCTGCAGCGATTGCGACCGTCGCTGTGCTCTCGATCATCTACGTTCGCAGCCGCGATGCGGCGCGCGAGCTGATCGACATGCACAGCACCATCGTCGCGAGCGCGCAGCCGGTCGACGTCATTTCGACCGACCGCCACACCGTGAAGCCGTGGTTCGAGGGGCGGGTGCCGTTCGCCGTCGATGTTCCCGATCTGTCGAAGACGCCGTTCCGAGTCGCAGGAGGGCGTGTCGTCTTCTGGCGCGGACAGCCGGGCGCATACCTCCTCGTAACGAAAGGCGCGCACCGGATCTCCGTCCTTGCCTTCAGCGGCGACGAAGTGCCGCGCATCGCGATGATTCCGCAAATGACCGTCGTCTCATGGCGTCGCAACGGGATCGCCTACTTCGCGATTGGCGACATCCCGCGAGGCGAGCTCGAGACGCTGAGGGAAACCTTTTCCTAGCTCTTTCGTTTCTCTCGACATGAGAAGAGCACTTTTCGCGGGAGCCATCCTTCTCGTTAGCGCCTCGGCGTACGCCGATCGCGTCGTCACCCACCACTTCGAATCGGCCGCGCGCGGCCCGGGGGTCCGCCGCGTGCTCGTCGAGATTCCGGCCGGCGAGGTCCGTATCGTCAACAGCACCGGCAACATGGTGCGTGTCAGCGGACAGTCGAAGCGCGACTACGACCGCTGGGACAGCCGAAACGAGCAGCAGCGGATCGTCGACGACGTCTCCGTGGGCGTCTACGTCAACGGCGACGAAGCGGTCATCCGGCGCAACTTCGGCCCGAATGCACGCGGCTGGCGGATCGAGAAGTTCACCGCGATCGAGGCAACCGTCGAGGTGCCACACGGCGTGAACGTGGAGCTCGAGACGAAATACGGCGAGATCCACTTCGACGGATCGTTCGGCGATCTCGACGTCGACCTGCATGCGGGCGAGATTCACGCGACCGTGCCGCGGGTCGACGTGCGAAATCTCGACGCCTCCGTGATGGTCGGTGAAGTGCACGCGCACCTCGGCGACTCGTCGATCAATAACGAGGGCGTCTTCCCGGGACGCATTCGTTGGGAAAACCCGAACGGTGGCCGCGGACGCGTGTATCTCCACACCACGGCGGGCGAGATTCACATTCAGCTCACTCGGTAAGCAATTCATCCTCCGCGAAGCGGAGGATCGGGTGCCTACCTGCCGTGCGGTTCTCCGCCTGTGGGCTCCAGATCCTCCGGCGCTGTGCGCCGGAGGATAAATTCGACGGCGTCCTCGCGCGTCTTCACGGTGCCGCGTATCTCGGCTTCGAGGAGCGCACGCTTGCGGCGGCCGAGCTCGGGGCCGGGATCGAGGTGCGCGATCTGCGCGATCTCGTCGCCGGTCAAAAGCGGTTTGGCGTTGAAATCGGGTAGATCGAGTGTGTCGTCGCGGCCGACGGCTCGAAGGAGCGGCGGCAGTTCGCGAGAGGTTCGTTCGCCGGCGTCGTAGAGCGCGATGCGGTCGTGACGATCGACTAGGCGCTGCAGCGTGAGGACCTCGCGGATCAGCGCGTCGCTCCAGCGCCAGCGTTCGCCGTAACCGCGCGGATCGCCAACCACGAGCGCGAGGCTTGCCGACAGCGGCACGGCGTCCTCGCGTACATCGGGCGTCCGGAGGTACAGCGCCGCCGCGAGAGCTGTGTCTTGCAGTAGGGCGATTGCCTTCCGTAGCGCACCAGCCGAGAAGATCAGCGACAGCTCGTACGTCACTCGCTCGGTCGCCACATCCGTAATCCGCGCGGCACGTGGGCGAATCGCATCGACCGTCACGCTGTCGATTTCGAATCCGTGCACCACGGCCATACGCACCGCTTTGAGCATCCGGAGCGGATCGTCATCAAAGTTTTGTGGATTGACCATGCGCACGATGCTCGCGGCGAGATCTCGTTGTCCATCGTGCGGATCGAGCAGTTCGCCCGTGTCGAGAGCTACCGCCATCGCGTTGACCGTGAAATCGCGGCGTCCGAGGTCCGCGACGATGTCGCCATCGAGGATCTCGGCGAAGTCGTAGACGTGCGAGGCGCCGCCGAAAGGAACGACAACACGCCACGCTTCGAGGTGATCGCTCTTGCCGAGCCGGATAGTCTTGCGGCCGAGTGTTCGCGCGCAGGCAAGCGCGTCATGGCAGGCGATGTCGACGTCGGCCGGTGTCCTGCCGCTCAGCAGGTCGCGGACGGCGCCGCCGACGACGTACGAATCGTGCGGCAGCTTCGTGAGCGCGGGAAAGAGCTCGATAAGGCGTTCACGCAACGACATTCCGCAGCGTGCCGATCCCCTCGATCTCGACTTCCACATCGTCCCCGGCGCTCAGCGGGCCGACACCGGCCGGCGTGCCGGTGAGGATCACGTCGCCGGGAAGGAGGGTCATGATCGAGGAGATGAACTCGATCAGGAAATCGCAGGGGAAGACCATCTGCGACGTGTTGCCGTCCTGCTTCACGGCGCCGTTCACCCGCGTCTGCAGCTTCAGCGCGGAGACGTCGAGGTCGTCCTCGATGGAGGGGCCGAGCGCACAAAACGTGTCGAAGCTCTTGGCGCGCGTGAACTGGACGTCTTTTTTCTGGAGATCCCGCGCAGTGACGTCATTCGCGCACGTGAAGCCGCGGACGAAGTCGCGCCAGTCGGCACGCTTCACGTTCTTCGCGATCGTACCGATGACGATCGCGAGCTCCCCCTCATAGTCGACGCGTTGCGACATCGCGGGGCGCTGGATCTTTCCGCCCGCGGCCAGCAGCGCGCTGGGCGGCTTGAGGAAGAGGATCGGCTCCGTCGGCGCCTCGTTCCCGAGCTCTTTCGCGTGGTCGGCATAGTTGCGGCCGACGCAGACGATCTTGGTGGGGGCGCACGGGACGAGAACGGCGGCATTCGCGGGAAGCTGCGAGGCCTCCCGCACATGACCGCCGTCGAGGAATCGGTACGTTTTCATGACGCGCCGAATGTATCATTCGCCGCCATGGCGCAGACGACGTTGTTCACGCGCGCGCAGATCGATCAGCGCGTCGCGGAGATGGGAAAACAGATCGCTGACGACTTTCGCGGGCAGGAGCTGATTGCCCTCTGTGTATTGAAGGGAGCCGTCTTCTTCTGCACCGACCTTCTGCGGCACATGGATATGGACGTGCGGCTCGACTTCATCCAGGTGTCGAGCTACGGCAACGAGAAGTACTCCTCCGGCGTCGTCACGGTCCTCAAAGAGCCGCAGCTCGACATGCACAACAAGAACGTGCTGATCGTCGAGGACATCATCGACAGCGGGCTGACGATCAATGAGATCCACCGCTACATCGAAGGCCGCGGCGCCGTCCGCGTCGCCACCGCCACGTTCCTCGACAAAGCCGCCGCACGCCGTGTCGACTTCAAGGCCGAGTATGTCGGCTTCTCGATCGAGCCGAAATTCGTCGTCGGCTACGGCCTCGACTTCGCCGAGAAGTACCGCAACGTCGCTGAGGTGCAGGTCCTCTCGGACTAGGGCTTCAGCCACCCGCTCACGAGCAGTCCGATCATCACGAGACCGAGGATGTAGCGGTAGTAGATGAAGACGTACGTCGTGTGCGTGCGAAGGTAGCGGAGCAGGAACCAGATCGAGGCATAGCCGGTCACGAAGGAGACGGCGATCGAGATGATGATCGGCGTCCAGCCGAGCGATGCGAGGTGGTGCCGCTCCTTGACCAGCTCCAGTAGTCCCGCACCCCCGACCGCGGGGATCGAGAGCAGGAACGAATAGCGCGCCGCGTTCGGGCGATCGATTTTTCGGAAGAGCGCGGCCATGATCGTCGAGCCGCTCCGCGAGGAGCCGGGGATGAGCGCGAGGCACTGGCCGAGGCCGATGGCCACGGCGTCGGGAACCCTCATGTCGTCGAACTGCCGGAGCTGCGCGCGCTTGGCGAAAAGCTCCGCGATGTGCAGAAGAATCGCCACGACGATCACCATCGTGACGATCACCCAAAGGCTGCGGAAGGTCGTCTCGATGTGTTTCTTCAGGAGCAGCCCGAGGATGACGACCGGGATCGTGCCAATGACGACCAGCCACGCCTCGCGCGAGTCGACGTCCGCGAGCGGATGGCGATTTACGAGGCCGCGGAAAAAGCCGGCGACCAGCCGGACGATGTCCCGAAAGAAATAGATGATGGCGGCGAGGAGCGTCCCGAACTGGATGACCGCCGACGCCGCGGCGCCGGGATCGCCCCACCCGAGGAGCACCGGGACGATCTCGAGGTGCGCCGTGGAGGAGATCGGGATGAACTCCGTCAGACCCTGCACCAGGCCGAGGACGATCGCTTCGATGATCGACATTTACATTTCCCAGACGACCGGCAGGATCATTGGCCGGCGTCCCATTTCTTTTCGGAAGTAGCGCTTGAGCGCGGCGCGGAGTTTTTCCTGCAGAAGACCGCTCTCTCGCAACTCCTCCGCCGCTCCTTCATTGATTATGCCGACCACGTGCTGGCGCACCTCGGCGAGGATGTCCTGGCTCTCGTCCACGTGCAGGAGCCCGCGCGTGATGATCTCCGGCTCGCGGATAAGTCTCGCGTTACTGTCGAGGATCACGACGACGATCACGAAGCCGTCTTCGGAAAGGTGCTGCCGGTCGCGAACGACGACCTCCGGCACTTCCTCCGCCTCGGCGTCGATGAACACCTTCCCCTGCGCCACTCGCTCCTCGCCGACCTGAATCGCCTCGGGAGTCACGGTCGCAACCTGACCGTTCGTGATGACGACGCCGTGCGACACGCCAACGTCCTTCGCCAGCCGGCCGTGATGAATCAGATGCCGCAGCGTGCCGTGCATCGGGATGAAGAACTTCGGCCGCGTCAGGCTGAGCATCAGCTTCAGCTCTTCCTGACACGCATGCCCTGACACGTGCGTGTCCGGCTGCTCGTTCGAAATGACCTCGGCGCCACGCCGATAGAGGTTGTCGATGAGACGTGAGACCGGGCGCTCGTTGCCCGGAATCGTTCGCGCGGAGATGACGACGAGGTCGCCCTTCTCGATCGTGATCTGTTTGTGCTCGCCGACCGCCATCCGCGAGAGCGCCGAAGTCGGCTCCCCCTGCGTGCCGGTCGTCATGATGACGAGCTCCCGCGGATCGAGCTCGCTGCCCGAGGCGCGCACTTCGCGCGGGATGCGAAGGTAGCCGAGGCGCTCGGCCGTCTCCGAGTTGTCGACAAGCGAGCGGCCGATCATCAGCACCTTGCGGCGGTGCTTGCGCGCGAGGTCGACCACCTGCTGCACGCGGTGGATGTGCGACGCAAACGTCGTGACGATGATCCGCCCCTTCGCCTGGCTGAAAACGCGATCGAGACCGCTGCCGACCGTGCGCTCCGAGGGACAGTGGCCGGCGATCAGGGCGTTCGTCGAATCGCTGACGAGGAGGAGAACGCCTTCTTCGCCGTAGTGCGCGAAGCGTGCGATGTCGGTCGTCTTCGCGTCGATCGGTGTGTGGTCGATCTTGAAATCGCCCGTATGGATCACCGTGCCGGCCGGGGTACCGATCGCGTAGCCGACGGCGTCGACGATCGAGTGCGTCACGCGCAATGCCTCGACGCGGAAGGGGCCGATCTCCACCGTTTCCCGCGGCGCGATGCCGCGCAACTCGATGTCGTCGACCCCCATCTCCTCCAACTTGTCGCGGACGAAGCCGAGGGTGAGCGGGAGGCCATACACCGGGAGCGGGACGCGCTCGAGGAGAAAAGGCACCGCGCCGATGTGGTCCTCGTGGCCATGCGTCAGGAACACCGCCTTGAACTTCGCGGCGTTCTCGTAGATGTACGTCATGTCGGGGATGATGACGTCGACGCCGAGCGTGGAGGCGTCGGGAAACATCATTCCGCAGTCGACGATGATCGCGGCATCGTCGAGCTCGTACACCATCAGATTCATCCCGATCTCCCCGAGACCGCCTAGGGGGATGACGCGAAGAGATCCCGAAGTGCCGTTCAATCTACGGATAGATCCTGTTCAACATGCGCGGGTATGGAATCGTCTCGCGCAGGTGCGGGACTCCGGTGACCCAGGCGACGCAGCGCTCGATGCCCATGCCGAACCCGGAGTGCGGGAACGTTCCGTAGCGGCGGACGTCGAGGTACCACTGGAAGGCGTCGACCGGGAGTTTGTGCTCCTCGATGCGCTGGAGCAACAGATCGTAATCGTGGATGCGCTGCGAGCCGCCGATGATCTCGCCGTAGCCTTCGGGCGCGATCATGTCGAGGCCGAGGGCGAGCGTCGGGTCGTCGGGGTCGGGCTGCATATAGAACGCCTTGATGTGCGCCGGGTAGCGGCTGATCATCACCGGCTTATCGAACGAGTTCGCGATGATCGTCTCTTCGTCGCCGCCGAAGTCGTCGCCGAAATTCGCGTCGATGCCGTTCTTCTTCAGCACCTCGATCGCGTCGCGGTAGCTGATGCGCGGGAACGGCCGCTTCACGTTTTCGAGCTTTGCGACGTCGCGCTCGAGCGTCTTCAGCTCTTCCTGGCAGCGCTCGATGGCGCGGCCGACGACGTACTCGACGAACTCCTCGGCGAGATCCTGCAGGCCCTCGAACTCGAGAAAGGCAACCTCGGGCTCGACCATCCAGAACTCCATCAGGTGCCGGCGCGTCTTCGACTTCTCCGCACGGAACGTCGGGCCGAAACAGTAGACCTTTCCGAATGCGGCGGCGGCCGGCTCCAGGTAGAGCTGCCCGGACTGCGAGAGGTACGCCTTC
The DNA here is from genome assembly GCA_036488085.1 of Thermoanaerobaculia bacterium. Lineage (GTDB taxonomy): Bacteria > Acidobacteriota > Thermoanaerobaculia > Gp7-AA8 > Gp7-AA8 > DASXHZ01. The sequence goes on along the minus strand of DASXHZ010000108.1, from coordinate 45,862 downwards.
TCGCCGAAGTAGTCGGTCTCGAACAGCGTCGACGTCCCCTCGGCCGCATTCGCCGTCAGGATCGGCGAGTCGATCAGCACGAAATCGCGGTCGTAGAAGAAGTCGCGAATCGCCTTCTCGATCTCGTTGCGCACGCGGAGAATCGCGTGCTGCTTCGACGAGCGAAGCCAGAGGTGGCGATGGTTCATGAGGAAGTCGGTGCCGTGCTCTTTGGGCGTGATTGGGTACTCAACCGCCTGGCTGACGACCTCGAACGTGTCGACGCCGAGCTCGACGCCGCCGATCGCACGCGCCTCGGCGCGCACGGTTCCGACGATGCGCACGGACGACTCCTGCGTCACCTCGTCGGCGGCCTGCCATGTCTCTTCGGAGACTTCCTTCTTGAAGACGACGCACTGGAGGTAGCCGCTGCCGTCGCGGATGATGGGGAACTGGAGCTTCCCGGAGGTGCGCTTGTTGTACAGCCAGCCGCTGACGGTGACTTTCTCGCCGGCGTGCTGGGGGAGATCTTTGATGCGTACGGTCGTCATGAAGAGGCGGGATTATAGACGCTGAGTTGCCTCACGATGTGTTGTCGACGATCAGGCAGTTGTAGCCGGGACCTTCACCAGCAGCGACTGCGGAACGCTCGTCATCGTGAGCGGTGTCGGGAGGGTGAACACCTCGCCGTCGATGCCGACGTGCAGCCGCTGATGCCGCGACTGCACCTTCAGGTGCCGGGTCCGGAACGATCGGAAACCGGGGGCTTGCGACACGCGGCCGGCCAGATAGTGCGCGCCGAACTTCATCAGGGCGACGCGCGGCAGATGCGGCAGCCAGTAGATCGCGAGCCTTCCCTCGGTCAGCGCAGGCCGGGGCGCGTCGATACCGACTCGCGAGAGGTCGTAGCCGTTGTTCGAGACCATGAACACATGCGTGCGGATGACCTCCTGGTGGTGCTCGCTTTCGATATTGATCGATACGTGCGGGTAGTGCCGCAGCGTCGCGTAGGCGGCGAAAAGGCGCGCTTTCCACTTGGGGTAGTCGCGTCCGTGCGCTTCCCGTTTCACGACGAGCTCCGGGTAAAGCCCGATCGAGACGTTGTTGACGAAGTAGCGATCGTTCACGCGTGCGACGTCGATTTGCGTCGTCTCGCCGCTCAGCGCGACCTCCAGCGCCGCTCGCCAATCGAGCGGGATATCGAGGTCTTTGCCGAAATGGTTGTACGTGCCGATCGGAATGACGGCGAACGTCGCGTCGGAGTTCACCAGCGGCTGGATGACGTGATGCACCGTACCGTCGCCGCCGGCGGCGATGAACAGGTGTCGCTCCTCGCGCAACTGCTGCCGGATGGTCTGATTGATGTCGACATGCGGCCCAAGCGGGATGACCTCGATCCCTTCGCCGCGAGCCGCCTCCTCCAGCGCACGCAGTTCCTCAGCCGGCATCTTCACGCCGGAAGACGCGTTCACGAAGACGGTTCCCCTATACCTCGGCAATATCAGCTCCGGCCGAATCGTTCCGAACGCGAAGCAAAGTCATGAGAAAGCTCGCATTCCTCGCTGCCTTACTGCAATTCCTCGTCCTCACCGCCGCGGCTGCTGAAACAGCGCCGAAAACCTGCTCTTTCTGCGTCGGAGCCGTCGTCCAGGCGGACACCATGCCGGTCAGCAACTTCCCGCTGTATGTGCCGGACGTGAACCTCGTCGGACCGTCGCTCCATGAAATGCATCCCGATGGACTGGCGCGGATGGTCGCTCTTGCGCCGCTCCACATCGTCGAAGGCGACCCGCTGACCCAGATCGAGGCGCAGACCACCACGCTCGTCGCCTGGGCCAAGAATCATGGTCCGTTCTACGCGTTCGGAACGACCGTCCCGACGACCGACCCCAGCGCTGCCGCGTATGCGATCAAGCGGCTGAGCGTCACGATGCAGGGGCTGGGGGTGGCGAAGAAGATCGTCCTCGGTCCTACGCCTCTCGACCAGCTCGAGAAACTATACGACGCGGGAGCAGGTCCGTACTTCGACGTCATCATCGTCCGCGGGCCCGACGTCCTCGCAACATCGCAGTGGCTGGCGGAAAAGGACCCGATCAAACAGATCTACGCCATCGTCGATCAGAAGTCGCCGAACGCGCTGTTCGACCTCGCCCAGGCGTTTGCCAACGGCGCCACGCTCGCCTTTCTGAACACCGACGCGCAGAACATCTTTCCGTCCAGCGGCGCCTTCGACAACTTCAACACGATGTTCGCCGGCGACTACTCTTACGACAAGTCGGCGAAGATCGACGTGCTCGACGCCAAAGGCAACCCGGAGGCGATGCCGGTGCTGACGTTCGTGCGCGGCGAAGACCTCCGGACGATCGTCATTCCGAAGGGCGACGCGAACGCCCCGGCGATCGTGGCGCTGCCGAGCGACCGCTACACCCGTCCGCGGCGCGTCGACGACAACGGTGACGTCGACGTCACCGACGTCGGGCGCAAGGGAGGCCGCTACCTGATCGGGATGCAGCCTGTGAAGGCGCCGTTCGCCCTCACCGTCGATCACGAAGAGAAGATCGACAAGAACGTCACGAAGGAAGCGATCCAGATCGAGACGAAAAAGGGCATCACCGTCGAGGAGATCATCCGCAATCACCAGGCGTACAAGGCGTATGAAGACTCGATCCAGCCGCGCTACATCGCGCGCGATACGACCAAGCTGCGCTTCACGATCGAGGCTGGTGAAGCGATCGAGGCGACGATCGCCGGCGACTACTTTTCCGAGCCGCTCGGCCGCAAGGACTGGGTGTGGCAGGACTTCTACGTCAATGGCGTGAAGTGGAAGTACGGGAAGATCCCCGAGCTTCCGCTCATCCAGCCCGAGAAGGTCACGCAGCTCCCGCTCGACCTTCACCTGACGAACGACTATCACTACACGCTCGTCCGCGAGACCGACGTTCTCGGCTATCACACGTACGAAGTGCGGTTCGAGCCGCCGGGGAAGGCGCCGGCATCGCTGCCGTTGTACCGCGGCACCGTCTGGATCGACTCGACGTCGTGGGCGCGCATCCGGATCTCCATGATCCAGCTCAACCTCACGGGCGAAGTGCTCTCGAACGAGGAGCGCGTCGACTTCCAGCCGTTCGCGCGCGACCCGTACCGGATGCTCACGGCCGCCGAGGTGGAGAAGAGCGACCCGAGAAGCGTGCTGTGGCTGCCGAAGCTCGTCAGCGCGCAGCAGGTCATCTCGGCGGGCGGACGAGCGAGCCCTGTCCTGCGCGAAACCGACTTCACGAATTTCCGGATCGCGCCGCCCGATTTCGAAGGCGCTCTCAGGACCGCCTCGGCTTCCGACGCCCGGATGGTGCGCGAGAGCCCGACCACCGGCATGCAGTACCTCGAGAAGACCCCGACCGGCGACCGCGTCGTAAAACAGGGCTTCGACCTCTCGCGCAAGTTTCTCCTCGGCGGCGTCCATCACGACGCCGGCCTGCAGTTCCCCGTCCTCCCGCTCGGTGGGATCGACTACTTCAACTTCAACCTCCACAACACCGGCATCCAAACGAACGTCTTCTTCGCCGGCATCGTCGTCGTCGCGAATGCGACGAACCCCAACGTCGCGAACACGCGGACGAACATCGGCGCCGATTTCTTCGGGATCGCGATCCCGACCACGAGCACCGTCTACCGCAACGGCATCGAGCAGAAGAACGAGGCCGTTCGCTCGCTCGGCACCTCACTGACGCTGCGCGCCGGCCACCCGTTCTGGCAGTTCGGGAAGATCGATTTCTCGCTCGGCCTGTCGCACGTCAACTATCGGCGCGACACCGACACGGCGCCGACGTTCACCATTCCGACGAGCACCTTCGTCATCTCCCCATCCGTCGACCTGCAGTACGCGCGATGGGGATGGGTGGCGTCCGGCTTCTTCGAACACAACCAGCGGACGTCGTGGAAGCCGTGGGGCATCCTCTCCGAGTACAACGACAACCAGAAGTCGTACGACGACTTCGGCGCGTCGCTCGGCAAGAGCTTCTACCTTCCGAAGTTCCAGAGGATCGGCGTCGAGGTGAACTACCTCGACGGGAGTCACCTCGACCGTTTCTCGAAGTATGAGCTCGGTTTCTTCGGCACGCAGCGGGTACACGGCATCAGGTCGGGCTCCGTTCGCGCCGAGAAGATGACACTCGGCCACCTCACGTACGGCTTCGTCTTCTCCGACCAGTTCCGTCTCGAAGCGTACTACGACCACGCCCTCGTTACTGACCGGACGGCTGGTTACCGCAACGAACCGTTCCAGGGCGTCGGCATCGGCGGTCAGACCATCGGACCGTGGGGAACGCTCGTGCGGCTCGACATCGGGAAGACGATCGGGCGCAATACGCAGAGCGGGTTCGTGGCGAACGTGGTTTTGCTGAAGTTGTTCTAGCGAAAAAAGGGCCGGCGGAGAGCCGGCCCCAACACAGTGTCGCGTCGTTGTGCTTACGGGTTCTGCGTGTAGAAGTCGACGGATCCGATGATCGTCTGATGGCCTCGGCCGTCCGTGACTTCGACGGTCAGGCGATGGCGCGCATTCGAGAGCCGCGTCGTGTCCATCACGAACTTCCATCCGGAGTTCGCACCCTGGGCGAAGAACTGCGGGTCCTGCTGCGCGACGTCGGGCCGCGGCAGTCCGATCTGAGCATTCCCGACATTGTTGCCGTCGATGAACATCGTCACCGCCGCGACGCCGCCGTTCTCGTCGACCGCCCATCCCTGGAAGACCGCGTTGCCCTTGATGTAGTCGTAGTTCACCGGCGCGTCGATGAAGCCGACTGACGGGAAGTCATTCAGGTCGGTGACGCACTCGAAGAAGACGGGGATGCCGTCAGGATTCGGCAGCTCGGTGAACGTGCCCTGGCGGTCGCCTACGCGCACCTTCAGGACGTGATTGCCCGGATTGACGCCGAAGCCGACGAGCGCGCCGATGTCGAGCGTGAACATATAGCCGGAGCGCGGCGCATCGGGATAGTTCGGGTAATAGCGCTCGACGTCGAACCGCGGCAGACCGTAGCAGTTCGCGTACTGGTTGAAGAGCGTGTTGAAGCCGCAGTCGTTTGTGGACGCCCACTCGACGCCGTCGATCAGCAACTCGACGTACGAGACGCGGCCCACTTCCGTGCGCGGTGCGAGATCGAGCGCCCAGCCGCGGACCGGCGTGACGTGCGAGTTGGGGTTGATCGGCGGCGACACCGGCGAAGCCGGCACCTGTCCGCAGAACGTGCCGTAGAGGACCGCATCCCGCTTCGGCTCGTCGATGTAGCCGAACGGCTTGTCCTCGGCCTCCGAATTGAAGACCTGGATCTGCCGCCGGCCGATCAGGCGTGAGACGCCCTTCGTGTCGGTGGCGCGCACATCGAGAAGATGGACGCCGTCGAGAATGCGCGTCGTGTCGATGTTCGCGACAAAGCCCGAGAAGATCGACGCCGGGAAATCGGGGAACGTGTTGCCGACGTCAGGCCGCGGATCGCCGTAGATCGCCGACTGCAGGATGAGACCGTCGACGTAGACGTCGACTTCGCTGATGCCGTCGGTGTCCGTCGCCCATCCGACCACCGGGAACGCGCTCGTGGCGTTGTAGATACCGGCCGGATCGGGGATGTCGAGGAAGCCGAAGGGCGACTGATTCAACGTGTTGTCGATGTTGACCGTCCGCCGGCCGAACTCGATCGACTGGCCGTCCGTCGTGTACGCCTTCAGCGAGATCGTGTGCGGGCCGTCCGAGTACCGGCTGGCGAGGAACCCGATCTGGAACCCGGGGGCAGCGTTCTGGATCCCGGGATACTGCGGCGTGTACTGCTCGACCACGTCGATACGGGGAAGCCCCAAGTTGACGTTGTACTGAAAGGCGTCGTCGACGTAGAGCTCGATGCGCGTGAGCTGCTGGATGTCATAGGCATAGCCTTTGACGAGCACCACGCCCGACTGCACGACGGTCGGGTCGGGCAGATCGACGCCACCGACAAACCCCGTCGGCTGCGATTGCGCGAGCGCGGCCGCCGCGATCAGCGACGCGCAGGTGAGAACCAGGCCGCGGGTAACCCATCTCCACATAACCCCAACCTCCAACCCGAAGATGACCTAGGTGCGACAGAGAACGAACGGATCAGCGCAACGCACAAAGCGCGAATCCACTTTGCTTTGCGCGAGTTTATACTAACCCGGTGAGCTCTTCAAATATCACTGCATTGGGGAGTCTCGCCCCCTCCCTCGCCCCCTCCCTCGACGACGTCCGAAACGCGGCCGAACGGATCCGGCCGTACATCCACCGGACCCCCCTCCTTCCCTCCCGCTCTCTCTCGGAACGGATCGGGGTCGAGGTCCGGCTCAAGTGCGAGAACCTGCAGCGCGCCGGCTCGTTCAAGATCCGCGGAGCGATGAACGCCCTTCTCCAGATTCCGGAGAGCGACCGGAGCCGCGGCGTCGTCGCCTTTTCCTCGGGGAACCACGCTCAGGGCGTTGCGTACGCCGCAAAGTTGCTCGGCATGCCTGCCACGATCGTCATGCCCGAGAACTCGGTGCAGTCGAAGGTCGAGGCGACGAAGGCCTACGGCGCCGCCGTCGTCACCGCCGGAGTCACCTCCGCGACCCGCGACACGGTCGCGCGTGAGATTGCCGAAAAGAACGGCGCCTCGGTCATCCCTCCCTTCGACGATGAGCGGATCATCGCCGGCGCTGGGACGGTCGGCCTCGAGATCGCGGAAGAGTGGCCGGAGGTCACCACCATCGTCACGCCTCTCGGCGGCGGCGGCCTTCTATCGGGTACAGCCCTCGCCGCGACGTCCGTCAACCCAGCGATCGACATCTTCGGCGTCGAGCCGGCCGCCGGCAATGACGGCGAGCAGTCGTTTCACCGCGGCGAGATCGTCACCATCGATCCGCCAAACACGATCGCCGACGGCGCACGCACGCTGTCGATCGGCAAGCGCACCTTCGCAATCATTCGCGAGCGCGTGAAGAACGTCGTCAGCGTCGACGACGACCTCCTCCTCGACGTGACGAAGTGGGCGATGTACCGGACGAAGCTCGTCATCGAGCCGACCGGTGCCCTCGGCCTCGCCGCCCTGATCGCGGGAAAGATCAGACCGCGCGGAGCGGTGGCGGTCGTGATCAGCGGCGGGAACCTCGACTTCTCGCTGCTCTGCCGCTGAAGCGAGTCCCGAATCGAGAATGACCGGCTCCCTATTCGACGACGCATCGCTCCCTCAACCGCGTCTCACCGCCGACGCTCCCCTTCCCGAGCGTCTGCGTCCGAAAACGCTCGACGAGATCGTCGGCCTCGGCGACATCCTCGCGCCCGGCCGCTTCCTCCGTAACGCCATCGAGAACGACCGCATCCCGTCGATGATCTTCTGGGGTCCGCCGGGATCGGGGAAGACGACACTCGCGCGGATCATCGCAGGGACGACGCGGGCACGCTTCGTCACCTTCTCGGCGACCTCCACCGGCATCAAAGAGATCAAGGCACTGATGGAGGAGGCGCGTCGGGCGCGCGCCGCACGCGGAGCGAAAACGATCGTCTTCATCGACGAGATCCATCGCTTCAACAAAGCGCAGCAGGACGCCTTTCTCCCGTACGTCGAAGCAGGCGACATCATCCTCATCGGTGCCACGACCGAGAATCCTTCCTTCGAAGTGAACTCCGCGCTTCTCTCGCGCAGCAAAGTCGTCGTGATCCCGCAGCTCGAGCGCGCCGAGGTGCTCACGATTCTGCGGCGGGCAATCGAAGAGACGACCGTGAAGCAACTCGGGATCGAGGTCACCGAGGAGGCGCTCGACTTCATGGCCGCGACCTCGGCGGGCGACGCGCGGCAGGCGCTCAACTCCCTCCAGCTCGTGACCGAGACCGCGCGGCACGAGGACAATCCGATCGACGTCAACAAGGTGAAGTCGATCCTCCAGCGCCGCTCGCTCATGTACGACAAGAGCGGCGAAGAGCACTACAACATCATCTCCGCGCTTCATAAGTCGCTCCGCAACGGCGACGCCGACGCCGCGGTCTACTGGCTGGTCCGCATGCTCGAAGGGGGCGAAGACCCGCTCTACATCGCCCGCCGCCTCGTGCGCGCCGCCAGCGAGGACATCGGCAACGCCGACCCGAACGCGCTCGTCTTCGCGATCGCGGTCCAGCAGACCGTCCACTTCCTCGGCATGCCCGAAGCCGGCGTCGCGCTCGCCCAGCTCGTCGCGTACCTCACCGCCGCGCCGAAATCGAATGCCGCGTACGCCGGCTACGGTGAGGCCGTGCGCGAAGTGCGGCAGGGCGACAACCCGCCGGTGCCACTCCACATCCGGAATGCCCCGACGCGCCTCATGAAGGACCTCGGCTACGGCCGCGGCTACGAGTACGCCCACGACTTCGACGACCAGACCGCCGCGATGGAGTGCCTCCCCGAAGCGCTCGCCGGAAGGCGCTTCTACGAGCCGAAGGACGTCGGCTTCGAGAAAGACATCCGCGAGCGTCTCGAGCGGATGCGCAAAGCCCGCGGGAAGAAATAGGTCAGGCGGACCGCATCGGCGCCGGCTTGCGGTCGTTACCGACGTTCACGTAAACCACCTGCGCCTCGGTCACGAGGACTTTCGAGCTCGGGTCGCCGCCGCGGATCGCCTCCACCACGACTTTCACCGTGATGGAGGTGTTTCCGATGCGAATCGTCTCGGTCCAGAAGCTGACGAGGTCACCGACGAAGACCGGCTCGTGAAAAACGATCTTGTCCATCGAGACCGTGACCATGAGACGCGAGCCTTGCCGGCGCGCTTCGATCGCGCCGGCCTGGTCGATGTAGCTGAGGATCACGCCGCCGAAGATGGTGCCGTGCGCATTCGTGTCGCGCGGCATCATCAAGACGCGGATCGCGGGCTCGTTCCACTTGGGGCCGTACGGCTCGCTCAAGACTGTTGGTCGTCGTTCTGCTGCGGTTGTGACGGATTCACCGCTCGATCATTGATGTCGATCTTCGACTCCTTGCGAAGACGCAGCAGCAGCGACGTCCGGAGATTGCGCGCGTCGCGCTGGCGCATGTTGTCCATGAACGCCGGAATCGTCTTCGCGAGCTCGTCCGGAGCGATCTTCTTCTGCTCCGTCACCTGGAACACGACAGCGCCGTCGCCCGCGACGATCGGCCCCTTCACGACGCCCGGAGGCGTCGTCATGGCTGCGTCGACCAGCGCTGAGGTATCGCCCGGGATTCCGGAGATGTAGCCCTGACGGTTGACCGTCGTGTCGGTCGCCGTCAGTCCCATCTTCGTTGCGACGGCGTCGACGTTCGGCGCCCCTGCGATCGCGGCCGCGAGGCGCTGCTGCGCGAGAACGCGCGCCTTGGCGAGCTTCGCGTCGTTCGTCACCCTCTCGCGGATGTCTTCGAGCGGCGCGACACCGGCGGCACGGATACCTTCCAGATACGCGATTGCCGGCCCGCGCTGCGTGCCGACCACGTCGCTGACGTCGCCCTGCTTCGCCGAGAAGGCCCAGGTCGCCAGTGTAGGGTTGCTGCCGATGCCCGGCATCACGTCGCCCTTGGCGAACCACTGCGTGTCGTTCGAGCTGACGCGATCGTTGGCGTACGACGCGAACTCCGCCGGCGTCGCCGGCTTCTTCGCCTTCATGCGCGTCGCGACCTTGTTGATCTCATCCTGCGCCTGATCCTTCGCCATCTGCATCGCGAGTTGCGCCGCGATCTGCGCGCGTACTTCCTCGTACGGCCGCGGCCCGGCCGGACGGCGGTCGAGCACCTTGATGATGTGGTAGCCGAACTCCTTCGAGCGGATCGGGTCGCTGATCGTATTCGGCGCGATCGTGAACGCCGCCGTGTCGAACGGCTCGACCGTCGCGCCGCGATCGACCCATCCCATGTCGCCGCCGTTGCCGGACGACGAGGGGTCCTGCGAGTTCGCCTTCGCGAGCGTGGCGAAATCGGCGCCGCCGCGGAGCTGCTTCACGATCGCGTCAGCCTTCGCCTTCGCGGCCGCGTCTTCGGCCGGCGAGCCGACCTTGATGAGGATATGAAGGATGTGCGCCTGCTCGGGACGCGCGAATTCCGTCGCCTTGCCGGCGTCGTACTTTGCGCGCACCTGTTGTTCGGGCGCCACGATCTGCGAGCGGATACGCGCCATGTCCGAGACGAGGTACTTCAGCTCGCGTTGCTCGCCGTGCGCGTACTTCTCCTGGTTCGCCTTGTAGAACGCGTCGATCTCGGCGGGCGTGACGTTCACGTTCGCCATCTCGCGTGCCGCGGAGTAGAGGGCGTAGCGAATCTTCGCGCTCTCCGACGTGCGCCGGTACTCGGCTTCCGCCGCTTTCGGCGAGACGACGACCGAGTTCGCGAGCGCGCTCTCCATCTTCTCCACCGTGATCTCGCGCGCGAGCTCATCCTCGAAATCGGCCGCCGTCTGGTAGCCGACCTGATGGATGTAGCGCTCGTACACGTCCGTCCCGACGAAGTGCCCGTTCGGATTGAGGAGCGGAAGCGAGAGGATCTTCTTCTGCACCTCCTCCGGGCTCGCCGTGAGATGGAGCTTCTCCGCCTGCTGGAGCATCAGCCGCTGGTCGACGAGCGATTCGAGGACCTGCCGCTGCACGCCCATCTGCTCTTCGAGCTGCGGGGTGAACTGTTCGCCGTACATCCGGCGGTAGTTCTCCTCGGCGAAGTAGAGCGCGCGGTTGTACTCGGCGAACGTGATCGTGTCGCCGTTGACGCGCGCGGCGTACGAACGGTCCTGCGACTTCTGCTGCTGGGCGCCGCCGAGGCCCATGTCCACGTACACAAAACCGATGATGAAGGCGGCCACGACCGCGAGAAGGATCCACTTGAGGTGGTGGAAGCTTTCGCGCATTGACTTGAGCATGTAGTTACTACCTTTCGGGGGGTGTTAGAGGCGCTGGGAAAAAACGCGGCAGTTTACTTGGAACTTCCAGGCACCGGCAAGCCGGGCCTTATGCTATAAGCCATTGATTCTGCATGGCGCGGAAGAACGTCGCGAATACTGACAACATCGACTGGTACCTGATCTCGATCGATCGACTCAAGAAGATCGGGCTGGTCGTGTTCCTCGCGCTTCTCGCGGGCGGTATCTGGTTCTACGTCAGTCACGAGCGGGGAAACCCGAGGACGGTCGCCGAAGGCGCGATCGCTGATGCCCGCCAGGCTCTCAATTCACTTGCCGCGTCAAAAGATTTCACCGTCCACCGAGCCGAGTTCGACCGCGCCCAGAAAAAGCTCGACGACGCCTCCAACTTCTTTGCTGGCCGCAAGTACCAGGAGGCGCAGGCCGCGGCGTTCGAGTCGCAGACCATCAGCCGGGCCGCCGTCAGCGGCGGAGGCGACCAGGAGAACGACGCCCGCTTCCTGACGCTGGAAGGCGACGTCGAGTATCAGAAGGGCTCGTCAGGCGACTGGCTGCGAGCCGACCTCCGCACCCCTCTCGTCAACGGCGACTGGGTGAAGACGCACGACAGCGCCTCGGCTGAGCTGATGTTTCAGAACGGATCGCTCTACACCGTCGGCCCGAACGCGCTCCTCGAGATCTACTCCGCCGTGAACGCCCAGACGGCGCGGAAGACCAACGCCGTCCAGATGAAGTTTGGGTCGGTCGAAGTGGCGACCGTCAACGACCAGTCGACCGTCCGGACACCCGGAACTCAGGTCGTCGTCGACTCTGAGTCCACCACGCAGGTCGGCGTCAACAAAGCCGACGAGCAGACCTCGGTCATGGCGGTTCGTGGTACGGCGAGCGTCGCACCGGCCGCCGGCGGCGAAGCCGTGAAGATCACCGCGGGCGACAAGGTCAACGCCACGAACGTTGGGGCATTGGGCGGAGTCAAAAAGCTCCTGATGCCGCCGGCGGTGACGAACCCGCCCGATAACCAGGTCTTCTCGATCGCGCTCGACACCCAGATCAGCTTCCAGTGGCAGGCGCAGCCGGGCGCCGTCGCGTACCAACTGCAGGTATCGCGTTCCCGCCTCTTCTCGACCCTGGAGATCAACTCGCGACGGACGAAGCTGGAGGCGACGGCGAAGGTCGAGTCGGAGGGGATCTTCTACTGGCGCGTTGCCTCGATCGGTCCCGACGGCGACCCCGGGCCGTTCTCCCCCTTCCGCCGGTTCCGCGTCAGCGGCAGCGGCAAGAGCACCCCGTCGTCCGCCGACAGCCAGCCGCCGCCGTTGACCCTGAAGGCTCCGTTCAACATCGGCGGCCAGTTCTACATCATCGAAGGCCAGACCGAACCGGGTGCGACCGTGTTCGTCAACGACGAAGAGGCGGACGTCGAGACCAGCGGCCATTTCAAGAAACTCGTCAGCTTCAACAAGGTCGGACAGAATACGGTTATCGTGAAGGCGGTCGACGCCGCCGGAAATCAGACCGTGAAGTCGCAAGTAGTGTTGGTCGAGGAGTAAACCTCAACGGGGCAGCACTCTTGCAGCCCGCGAATCGAACTCAATAGAAGGAAGCCCGCACACCAATGGCAGTGAAGTCTCTTCTCTCGATGTTCTCGAACGATCTGGCGATCGACCTCGGGACTGCGAACACACTCGTCTACGCCAAGAACAAAGGGATCATCGTCCAGGAACCGTCGATCGTCGCACGCAACAAGATCACCAACACCGTCGAGGCGGTCGGCAAGGAAGCGAAAGAGATGCTCGGCCGCACGCCGGGCAACATCGTCGCCATCCGGCCGATGAAGGACGGGGTCATCGCCGACTTCGAAGTCACGGAGAAGATGATCAGCTACTTCATCCAGAAGGCGCACGGACGGCGCTTCCTGGTGAAGCCGCGCATCGTCATCTCCGTCCCGTCGGAGATCACGCAGGTCGAAAAGCGGGCCGTGAAGGACTCTGCGCTCCGCGCCGGCGCGACCGAGGTTTACCTTATCGAGCAGGCGATGGCGGCGGCGATCGGCGCCGGACTGCCGATCACCGACCCGACCGGAAACATGATCGTCGACATTGGCGGCGGTACCACCGACGTCGCGGTCATCTCGCTGGCAGGCATCGTCTACTCCCGCTCGGTACGCGTCGCCGGCAACGAAATGGACGACGCGATCATTCAGTACATCAAGCGGAAGTACAACCTCCTCATCGGCGAGCGGACGGCGGAGCAGATCAAGATAGAGATCGGCTCGGCGTTCCCCCTCGACGAAGAGATGACCATGGAGATCAAGGGTCGCGACCTCGTGGAGGGCGTGCCGAAAACGCTCGTCGTCAGCGACGAGGAGATCCGCGAGGCGCTCAGCGAAACCGTCGCCACGATTGTCGAAGCCGTACGCGTCGCGCTCGAGCGCACCCCGCCCGAGCTCTCCGCCGACATCATGGACAAAGGCATCATCATCGCCGGCGGCGGCTCCATGTTGAAGAACCTCGACAAGCGGCTCCGCGAGGAAACAGGCCTCCCGGTCACCCTTGCCGAAGATCCGCTCGCATGCGTCGCGCTCGGAACGGGCCAGATGCTCACCGATTTCAACCTGCTGCGAAAGATCTCGATCGAATAGTGCGCAGTCGACAGAGCGCAGGCGCAGAAAAAAACAGCTTCTTCTGCGCGCTGCGCTCTCCGCTCTGCGATCTGACTGGCCTAGAATCTGCTGAGTCCCCCGTCGTAAAAAATGGCTGCACCAGTCGACGTCATTCCCCGAAGGCCGACGCTTCTCTTCATCGTCGTGTTGGCTCTGCTCTTCGTCTTGATGAGCCTCAGCACGCGCACCCGATACATCGGCGAAACACGCACGCTGTTCGAGCGCACCGTGATGATGGTTTTCTCGCCCGTACCGAAGCTGGTCAACTGGGTCGGCGGGACCGGCTCGGACATGTACCACGGCTACCTCGACATGCGCCGCAGCGTCGCCGAGAACGTCTCGCTCCACAAGAAAGTCACCGACCTCACCGTCGAGAACCTCAAGCTCCGCGAGACCGACTCCGACCTTCGCCGCATGCGGGCTCTGCTCGGTTACTCCGAGCAATTCCAGCTCCAGACGACGATGGCCGAGGCGATCATGCTCGACACCGCGGGCCGGTTCAAATCCGTCATCCTCGATCGCGGCTCCGCTTCGGGGATCGACGTCAACGACGCCGTCGTGAACGCCAACGGCCTCATCGGCCGTGTCGTCCTGACGACCAAGGACATGTCGAAAGTGCAGCTCGTGATCGACAACAACTGCTCCGTCGGCGTGCTGCTCGAGCGGACGCGGCGTGAAGGTGTCCTGCGGGGCGACGGCACCGGCAACGCCCAGCTCTACGACATTGCGTCGCTCGCCGACGTCCAGCCGGGCGACCAGGTCCTCACCGCCGGCATCGACGGCATCTACCCGAAAGGCCTTCCGGTCGGCACCGTCGTCAAGGCGGAAAAGGGGCAGGAACTGTTCAAGAACATCTGGGTCAAGCCGAGCGTCGACTTCGGCTCGATCGAAGAGGTGATCGTCATTCACACGCGCAAGATCCCGAGCGCCGTCGTGGGGTACACGCCGTGAGGTGGCTCCGCTACATCATCGGCCTCCTGATCGCGCTGACGCTGCACTCGCTGCTCGACAGCTTCTTCCCGAACGCGCTCGCGTTCTTCAATCCCTACGTGATCCTGGTCGTCTACTACTCGATGGGCGGCAACGTCCTCGGCGCGATCATCGCGGGAGTCGTCGCCGGCTTCGTGCAGGACGCCTTCTCCGGCGCGATGTTCGGCCTGCACGCCTTCTCGCTCACCGTCTGCGCGTACGCGGTCGCGACGATCAACTCACGCCTCGTCCTCCGCGGCACGCTGCCGTTCGCCGCCTGCCTCGGCGGCGCCGTCATCGTGAACGAGCTGGTGATCTACATCTTGGTCAATGTCCTGCTGAGACAAAAAGTGGAGTTGTTCGAGCAGGGGCTGCTCGTGAAAACGATCTTCACGCTGCTGTTCGGCGTGTTCGTCTACCAGTTACTGCTCCTCTTCCTGCGGGAAGAACCAATCGAAGCAACGCAACGGCCCACGGGGTGGTGATGGAGAGCGCAGTGCATAGAGCGCAGAGCGCAGACGATTCGACAACGTCATCTGCGCTCTGCGCTCTCCCCTCTGCCAACTAATCATGCGCGTTTATCGAGACGACCAGAAGTTCCTGAATCTCCGCATCAACGTCGTGTTGTGGGCGACGGTCGGCGTCTTCGTCTTCCTCGCCGGCTCCTTCTGGTTCGTGCAGGGACTGCAGGCCGAGAAGTACCGCACCCTCTCCGACGCCAACGCCATGCGCGAGCTGATCATCCCGGCAAAACGCGGGCTGATCCTCGACCGCAACGGAAAGATCCTCGCCGACAACCAGCCGTCCTACGCGCTGGTGGTCGACCGCGTCGTCCTCAAGCCGATCATGAAGAGCGACAAGACGCACAAGGACAAGCTCTTCGCCTTCATCTGCAGCGTCCTCGGCACGACGCCGCAGCAGTTGCAGGACCGCTGGGACAAGGCGACCGAGAACGCCGTCGGAATGCAGCCGATCACCATCGGCGAAGACCTGACGCTGCAACAGGTCGCCTCGATCCAGGCGCAATCGATGGGATACCCGGAGCTGAACGTCAATCCCGTGCAGCGCCGCGACTACCCCTACGACAACATGGCCGCGCACACGATGGGGTTCATCGGTGAGGCGACCGAGACGGACCTCGCATCGCGCAAAGACCTCAAGCTCGGTGACCTCATCGGCAAGCGCGGCGTGGAGCTGATGTACGACAACTACCTGCGCGGCAAGGACGGCGAGCAGTACTGGGAGTACGACAGCCACGGCCGCCGCCTCGGCGAGTACCGGCCGCTGCGGAAAGATCCGCAGGCCGGCGACAACATTTACCTCACGCTCGACTTCGAGCTGCAACGGCGCGCCGAGCAGTACTTCATCGAGAACGAGTTCGTCGGCGCGGCGGTCGCGCTCGACCCGCGGAGCGGCGAGATCCTCGCCATGGTCTCCTCGCCCGAGTTCAACCCGAACGTCTACTCGAAGCGCTTCACCACCGACACCTACAAGACCATCGCGTCGAACCCGTTCAAAGTCGAGCTCAATCGCGTCATCCAGGGCCTCTACTCCCCTGGTTCGGTCTTCAAGACCGTCATGGCGGCGGCCGGTCTCGCGACCGGCAAGATCGATCCGAGCACCACGTTCTCCTGCGGCGGCAGCGGCGTCTTCTTCGGCCGCCGGTTCCGCTGCTGGGAGAAGAGCGGACACGGCGACGTCAACGTCGAACGCGCCCTCAAGGTCTCCTGCGACATCTTCTTCTACAACACCGGCGCGCGCCTCGGCGTCGACACGATCGCGGAGTATGCCCACGACCTCGGTTTCGGCCAGATCACGCAGGTCGATCTCGACGGCGAGAAGGGCGGCATCGTCCCGTCGACGAAGTGGGCGGAAGAGAAGCAGCACCGGAAGTGGTACCCGTCGGAGACCATCTCGGTCGCCATCGGCCAGGGCCCGCTCATCGTCACGCCGCTGCAGGTCGCGGTCATGATCGGTGCGATCGCGAACGGCGGGACGGTCTACCGCCCGCACGTCGTCCGGACCATCGAGCACACGAACCCCGACGGCAGCGTGGCGCGCCTCAAGGTCGCGGCGCAGGCGCTGCGGCAGGTGAAGTTCGCGCCGAGCGTCCTCGAGCACGTCCGCAACGGCCTCTGGAAAGTCGTCAACGAAGACGGAGGGACGGGCGGCAACGCGCGCATCTCCGGCCTCGACATCAGCGGAAAGACCGGCACGGTGCAGGTCATCGCGCAGAGCGGCTGGTTCAGCACCGCCGGCATGCCGTTCATGCAGCGCGACCACGCGTGGTTCGCGTCGTATGCGAAGAAAGAAGACCCGCAGATGGTGGTCGTCGTGTTCGTCGAGCATGCCGGCGCGCACGGCGGAACCGACTGCGCGCCGCTCGCGAAGATGCTCTACCAGGCACGCTTCCAGGATCAGGGGACGAACGCGCGCCTCAACCTCTCCGACCCCGAGGTGCTGGAACAGATCAAGGAAGGGAAATTGCCGCAGCCGGGCGTGGCGCCGAAAGAGCCGGCGCAGCCGGAGAACAGCGCTCTCGGCCACTAGTCAGATGGACCATCGATGATCGATCGCCGCCTTTTACCCAGTCTCGACTTCAACTTTCTCGGCACCGCCTTGGTGATCGCGTCGGTCGGCTGCATGCTCGTCTACAGCGCGACTTTCTACAGCGACCCGACCGGCATCCCGCTCAACACCTTCCACAAGCAAGTCCTCTGGATGGGCATCGGCATCGTCCTGATGACGATCTTCACCTTCATCGACTATCACGTCCTCTTCGACATCGCGCCGATCACGTACGGCATCGGCATCACGCTGCTCGCCTATCTGTTGATCTGGGGAAGAGCGACCGCGCACGTGCACTCCTGGATCCGCATCGGCGGCTTCCAGTTCCAGCCATCCGAGTTCATGAAGGTCTTCACGGCGCTGATGCTCGCGAAGTTCTTCGACTCGAACGACCGCGCCTACCTGAATTTCCGCACGTTCGTCATCGCGATGGGGATCATCGGCCTCCCCGTCTGCCTCATCTTCCTCGAGCCCGACCTCGGGACGTCCGCGAGCTTCGCGCCGCTGATCGGCGTCGCCATGTTCTTCGGCGGCATCCGCTGGCGCGTCTGGGTCGCGATGATCCTGATCACGCTCATCGTCCTCCCCGGCCTCTATTTCTTCGCGCTCAAGGGGTACCAGAAAGAGCGCGTCATGATCTTCCTCAACCCCGAGCGCGACCCCCTTGGCTCCGGCTATCAGGTGACGCAGGCCAAGATCGCCATCGGCTCCGGCGGCATTCACGGCAAAGGCTTCACGCAGGGGACGCAAGCCAAATACGGCTACTTACCAGCCCGGCATACCGACTTCATCTTCGCCGTCCTCGGCGAAGAGTGGGGCTTCATCGGCGTCACCATCCTCCTCGGCCTCTATCTCTTCTTCATCGTTCAGGCTCTGACGATGGCCAAACACGCGAGAGACCGCGGCGGCACATTCCTCGTCATCTGCCTCATCTCGTTCTTCATTTTCCACATCCTGATCAACATCTCGATGCAGATCGGCGTCCTGCCAACCACCGGCATCCCGTTGCCCCTCGTCTCATACGGCGGCTCGTCGACGATGATGTTCTTCATCGCCGTCGGCCTGATGCTGAACGTGGACATGCGCCGCTTCGTAAACACCTGACCCTACCCGGCGTTGCCCGTAATGGACGGCGCCGGTTAAGATCAGGCAACCGTGGGCCGAGTCCTCTATCGCATCGCCTCAGTACTCATCGTGCTGCTGGACCTCGGCCACACCTCCGGCTACCCGTGGTCCGATCCGAAATGGGGCGTCGATCTGCACGCCATGCAGTCGACTCACTTCAACGTCCTCGGATCCACCCGTACTTACTGGGACTTCTACACCGGCTTCGGCCTGTCGATCAGCGTCTTCCTACTGTTGCCGGCCATCATCGCCTGGCAGCTCGCCAACGCATCACCCTCGGACCCACACCGCCGCATCACCGCCTGGGTATTAGCCCTCTCCTTCGCCGCGATCACCCTCCTCGACTGCAGGTTCTTCTTCCTCATCCCCATCGCCATGTCGGCCGCGATCACTCTCTGCCTGATCACCGCAACGCTACTCGCGCCCTCAGCAAGAACGCCCGCCGCCTGACGGCCCGCTGTCATCCCGAGCCGCCGGAGTCGCGAAGCGACGCAGGACGGTCGAGGGACCCGTTGCTGAAAGACCTTCCCCCCCTCAACGCCAAATTCGCTCACCCAAAACGACTTACACCCCACCGCGTCGTCGTACCGCCTCGTTGCGACGCGCCGCCGCCGCAACGCGACGCACCGACGCCGCAGCGCGAAACGCCGCCCGTCGCATTGCGACGCCACACCGCCGCAGCGTGACGTCGACCTTGTCGCATTGCGACGCCACACCGCCGCATCGCGACGTCCACCTTGACTCAGTGCGACGACGCGCCGCCGCAGGGCGACGTACACCTTGTCCCAATGCGACGCAGCACCATCCCGCGGTGACGCAGCCCCGTCCCTTCGGGGCGAACCGCCGTCCCGTGCGCGGCGGAACAGCATCGCCTTGGGTCGCAGCGCCGCGCACGTGCGGCGGAACAGCGTCCGCTTGGACGCAGCACCGTCCGGGGTGGGGCGGAGCCGCGTCGCCTTGGAACGCAGCACCGGCCTGGGTTGGCGGAACGGCGTCCGCTTGGGACGCAGCATCATCCGTTGCGGCGGAGCCGCGTCCGCTTACGCCGCGCGCCGATAGAGACGACCGCTCGCCGGCGTACGCCGCCGTCAGTGCAAACCACGACGTTGGAAAGGCTTAGCGGCAGTCGCTTCGAGGCACTCGGCGAACCGAATTGCGAGCCCCATTGAAGCCCCGACACGACGGCGCGTCAGCTCCGCAGCTTCTCGATGTCCCGCCGTTCCTTCTTCGTGGGGCGGCCCGTGCCGCGGTCGCGGAAGACTTTCGCGGTGCGCTCGATGACGACTTCCTGTTGAGGCGTTTCGTCGACGTACATCGTGCGGGCGATCTCGTGGGAAACGTTGTTCTCGGGGATGGCGGAGACGACGACGCGGCGGAAGTGGGTGCCGAGGAGGAACTCGACGACGTCGCCTTCGTGGACGGGGGCGGCGGGCTTGACGCGCTGGCCGTTCAGCTTCACGTGGCCGCCCTTGCACGCCTCGGTCGCATCCGTCCGGTGCTTGAAGAGGAGGACGTGCTTGAGCCAGGTGTCGATGCGATGTCGTTCCATCGAAAGGAGATATAATCCGCCCGACCGGAGGAAACGATGATCAAAGCAGACATCGTCAACAAGGTTGCCGAAGTATCGGATATTTCTCGCGTCAAAGCGGCGCAGGCTGTCGATACGGTCATCGAAGGGCTGCGCGACGCGCTCGCACGCGGGCAGCGCATCGAGCTGCGCGGCTTCGGCGTCTTTCAGGTCAAGCAGCGCAAGAAGGGCATCGGCCGCAATCCGAAGACCGGCGTCGAAGTGAAGATCCCGCCCGGCAACACGATCCGGTTCAAGCCGGGGAAGGAGCTGCGGAACCTCTTGTAGCAGTGACGATTCGGAAACGGCGCGCAACTCTCGCGAACCAAATCCGAATCACCTCGTCGAAGCAACAAGGGCACTGCTTCAGACCTCCCGCATCTCTCCCTCCTCCCGGCGCCGGCTCAGTTGGCAGAGCCGGCGCCCCTCCCTCCGCCGACCGGCATCCAACGATAAAATCCGAAAGTGCAGCCAGAACAAACCGTTCTCGTTCTCGACTTCGGTTCGCAGTACACGCAGTTGATCGCGCGGCGCGTCCGCGAGCAGCGCGTCTACTCCGTCGTCCAGCCGTTCGACTATCCGGTGGCGAAGATCCGTGAGCTCGCGCCGACGGCGATCATCTTCTCCGGCGGCCCGCAGTCGGTCTACGGCGAGTCCGCCCCCATCTGTTCCCGCGAGATCTTCGACCTCGGCATCCCGATCCTCGGCATCTGCTACGGGATGCAGCTCACCGCCTACCTGCTCGACGGCGGCGTCGAAGCGGCGAACGAGCGCGAGTATGGCCGGTCGGAGATCGACGTGACCGCGGAGTCGCCCCTGTTAAGGGACACGCCGAAGCACCAGCGCGTCTGGGCGAGCCACGGCGACAACATCTTCCGCGAGCCGCCGGGGTTCCGAGTCACCGCGAAGTCGACCAACGCTCCGATCGCAGCGTTCGAGAATCGGGAGCGCCGCGTCTACTGCATCCAGTTCCATCCCGAGGTCACGCACACCGAGGCGGGCACGCAGATCCTCAAGAACTTCCTGTTCGACCTTGCCGGCTGCAAGCCTTCGTGGGACCTCGGCAACTACCGGCGGCGCAAGGTCGAAGAGATCCGGCGGCAGGTCGGGAAGAGCCGCGCGATCGCGGCGGTGAGCGGCGGCGTCGACTCGACGGTCGCGGCGCTGCTGGTGGCCGAGGCGATCGGCGATCAGCTCACGGCAGTCTTTGTCGACAACGGCGTGCTGCGGAAGAATGAGCCGGTGCAGGTGGCGTCGCGGCTCAGCGACCGGCTCGGACTGCACTTCATCGCGGTCGATGCGCGCGAACGCTTCTACGCGAAGCTCGCCGGCGTCGAAGAACCCGAGGTGAAGCGGAAGCGGATCGGGAACGAGTTCATCGCCATCTTCGAGGACGAGGCGAAGCGGCTGCCGGACGTCGACTTTCTCGTGCAGGGCACGCTCTATCCCGACGTGATCGAGTCGGTCTCCATCAAGGGGCCGTCCGCGGTCATCAAGACGCATCACAACGTCGGCGGCCTGCCGGAGAAGATGGGGCTGCAGCTCATCGAGCCGGTACGCGAGCTGTTCAAGGACGAGGTGCGCCAGCTCGGGATCGAGCTCGGACTCGAAGAAGAGTTCGTGTGGCGCCACCCGTTCCCCGGCCCCGGCCTCGCGGTCCGGATCCTCGGCGAGGTGAACGCCCAGCGCGTCGAGATTCTGCAAAATGCCGATGAGATCGTGATCGACGAGATCCGGCGCGCCGGCCTCTATCGCGACATCGCGCAGGCCTTCGCGGTGCTGCTGCCGGTGAAGAGCGTCGGCGTGATGGGCGACGAACGGACGTACGAGAACGTCGTCGCGGTGCGCGCCGTCTCGACGAGCGACTTCATGACGGCCGACTGGTATCGGATGCCGCACGACGTGCTCGATCAGATGGCGCGGCGGATCGTGAACGAAGTGCGCGGCGTGAACCGCGTGGTGTACGACATCTCGTCGAAGCCGCCCAGCACGATCGAGTGGGAATGAAGAAAATCGGGGCGGCTCTCACGAGCCGCCCCGGAGCAGTTGGTCCAGGGGTCCCTCACCCCCAGGACCGCGGTGGCGCATTGGAGGGATGCGCCGGTGGAAGTCCTAGTCGCTCAGGTTGCGGATCACCGTCGGAATATCGAGGTCATTGCCGAAATCGCTCGACGCCATCGGCCCGAATCCACCGCTGCCGTCGCGCCCGAATCCCTTGCGAAAAAAGGGCGGATCATAGATCTCACCCTCGGCTCCAATCTGCGGCGGCGCCGCGGGTTCCTCGTGATGGGCGGCGAGCTGCTGCCCGCTCATGCTCGCGGCAGACACGCGCGGGCCGGCGGCGATGCTGCGCGAAGACGCCATGCTCGCCGACAGCGATTCGCCGCGCGTGTTGAGCAGCCCCTTCGTCGCGGCGTCGAATCCGGTAGCGATGACCGTCACCTTGATCTCGTCGCGCATGTTGTTGTCGATGACCGTCCCGAAGATGATGTTCGCCTCTTCGTCGGCCGCTTCCTGGATGATCGACGCCGCCTCGTGCACTTCGAACAGCGTCATGTCGCTGCTGCCGGTGACGTTGATCAGCACGCCCTTCGCGCCTTCGATCGACGCCTCTTCGAGCAGCGGTGAGGAGATCGCGCGCTGCGCCGCCTCGACGGCGCGGTGCTCGCCGGAGCTGACGCCGGTGCCCATGAGTGCCATTCCCATCCCGTGCATGATCGTCTTCACGTCGGCGAAGTCGAGGTTGATCTCGCCGGGCACGGTGATGAGGTCGGAGATGCCCTGCACCGCCTGGCGCAGGATGTCGTCGGCCATCTTGAACGCGTCGCCGAGCGATGTGCCGCGCTCGACGAAGTTCAGCAGCCGCTCGTTCGGGATCGTGATGAGTGTGTCGACCGTGTCGCGCAGGCTGCGGATGCCTTGCTCGCCCTGAACGCGGCGGCGCTTTCCCTCGAACGCGAACGGCTTCGTGACTACCGCGACCGTCAGCGCGCCGAGCTCCGCGGCGAGCGACGCGATGATCGGCGCGGCGCCGGTGCCGGTGCCGCCGCCCATGCCGGTCGTGATGAAGATCATGTCGGCGCCGTGGAGCGCCTCGAGAATGCGGTCCGTATCTTCGAGCGCCGCCTGCTTCCCGACCTCCGGGTTGGCGCCGGCGCCGAGGCCCTTCGTGAGTTTGCCGCCGATCTGCAGCTTCGTCGGCGCCAGCGACGCGCGCATTGCCTGGACGTCGGTGTTCGCGACCATGAACTCGACGCCCTTGATGCCTGCCTGAATCATCCGGTTGACGGCGTTGCCACCACCCCCGCCCACCCCGATGACTTTGATCCTCGCGGTGAGCTGATCGTCTTCCATGGTGACCGTCAGGTTGCCCGCTCCGGACTTTTCGTCAAATGTGATCATTTACCGTCTCCCGAAAATTGTAACGACAATTAGTTCCATGTAAAGAGTTGTTTAAATGAGTCGGCGACTTTCGCGAGGCCTTTCCGCGGACGCCGCCTCACTTTCGCTTCGGTCCTGAATCCCCACAGCAGCAGTCCCGCCGCCGCGGCCCACTCCGGTCCGGCCACCGTGTCGGAAAGGCCTCCCAGACCGCGCGGCACGCCTCGGCGCGCCGACTGATCGAAGATCTGCTCCGCCATCTCGACCATGCCGTCCATCTCGGCGCCCCCGCCGACGATCACGACACCGCTCCGGATCTCTTTCTCGAGTCCGACCTTTTCGAGGTCGCGATAGACGAGCTTCGCAATCTCGGCGGCGCGCGGCTCGAGGATTCCCGTCAGCTCGTGCTTCGAGAGGATCTTCGGCGCACGGCCGCCAACCGTCGGCACTTCGATCGGATCGTCCTCGGTTACCAGCGACGCGAGCGCGCAGCCGTAGCGCTTTTTGATCCGCTCCGCGTCTTCCATCGGCGTGCGGAGGACGACGCTGATATCGCTCGTGAAGTGGCCCGCGCCAACCGGGAGCACGTTCGTGTGCACCACGTTGCCTTCGAGGAAGACTGCGTAGTCGGTCGTGCCGGCGCCGAGGTCCATGAGGAGGACCCCCATCTCGCGCTCGTCCTGCGTGAGAACGGCCTCGCCGGCCGCGAGCTGTTCGAGCACGAGCTCCTGCACAGCGATGCCTGCTTTGTTTACGGCGGTGAGGATGTTTTGATCATGAGTCCGTGCGCCGGTGACGATGTGCACGTTGGCCTCGAGGCGCGTCGCGGTCATCCCGAGCGGATCGTGGATGCCGTCCTGGCCGTCGACGACGAACTCGCGCGGAATGACGTGCAGCAACTCGAGCTCGGCCGGCACGTTGATCGACTTCGACGCCTCGATGACGCGGTCGATGTCCTCGCGGCCGATCTCTTTGTGCTTTCCCATCACCGAGACGACGCCGCGCGAATTGACGGAGCGGATGTGATCGCCCGCCACGCCGACGTAGACCGATTCGATCTGCAGCCCGGCCATGACCTCGGCCTCGTCGACCGCCTTCTTCACGGCGTCGACCGCCTGATCGAGGTTGATGATGTTGCCGCGCCGCGTCCCCTTCATCGGCGAGGTCCCCTTGCCGATGATCTCGATCTGGTTGCGGTCGTTGATCTCGCCGACGAGCACGCAGACCTTCGACGTTCCGATGTCGAGCGCGACGATGTACTTCTCTTCCGTTCGGGGCATGGCGGCGTCTCCTAGTTGGTGATCTGCGCGGGCGCGCTGATGGGCAGCGGCGCCGCGGCTGTCGTAATCGGGTGAACGGGCTTGATGACGATGCGGCCGGAAAAGCGAAGGTCGGCGTATTGGATCTGCGAGCGGCCGAGCTTCTCCGACTGCGCGATGGCGTAGAGGTCGCGGAACTTCGATGAGACATCGTCGGCATTCGCGTAGACGGTGGCGTCGAGGTCGCGGTCGAAGATGGCGAAGCCACGCGGCGCGATCGGCCGCACCTCGCCGATGCGCGAGTAGACGACCGGGTCTTTTGCGCGCAGGTCGTCGATGAACTGCACGGAGCGAACGAGCTCGGAGCCTTCAGCATCGCGAACGACCGGCAGGTCGCTGTCGCCGACGGCCGGCGAGAGCTCGCCGCAGACGGCACCAGTCGCATCGACGTACTGCAGCGTTCCGTCGCGCATCGCGAGCGCCACCGGAACGCGCTCGACGACGTTGATGCGCAGCGTGTCGGGAACTTTCTTCTCGATCGCAATGCGCTGGATCCACGGCAGCGAATGCAGATCGCTCTGCACGCGCGCGATGTCGATCTTGAACAGGTTCAAGCCGAGGTAGCGGTGCGTGATCGATTCTATGGCGGCGCGCTGCGTGTGGACGGCGCCGGCGATCTCGATGTGCCGGACGGCGAAGCGCGCGTCCGACTGCGTCTGCCGGTACGCCCAGAACGCGCCGATGACGACGACCGCCATGAAGATCGCGTTGCGCAGCAGGACGCCGGCCCGCTGCAACTGGATGACGCGCAGATTGCGGCGGATGCGCGTGGCGTCCGACGGGCGGAAGAAGCGCGGCTCGCTCTGGTCGAACGTGCTCATGCCGCCCCTCGCACCAGCATCTCGGCGATCTCGTGCACGTCGCCGGCGCCCATGGTGATGAAGATGTCATTCGGCTCGAGGCGCCGCCGCATCTCGTTGTAGATCTCGCTGTTGGACCGATCGAGGAACTCGACGCCGCTCTCGGCGTCGGCGATCATCCGCGCGCTGACGTTTTCGATCGGCTTCTCGCGCGCCGCGTAAATCGGCGCGACGATCGCGACGTCCGCGGTCTTCAGCGCGCGCGCGAAGTCGCCGGCAAAGTCGCGGGTGCGAGAGTAGAGGTGCGGCTGGAAGAGCGCGACGACGCGGCGCTGCGGGTAGCCGCGGCGTGCCGCATCGAGCGTGGCGCGGATCTCGGTCGGATGGTGGGCGTAGTCGTCGACGATCAGCGCGCCGGCGTATTCGCCGAGAAGCTGGAAGCGACGATCGACGCCGAGGAACTTCGCGAGGCCGAGGGCGATGGCGCTTGGTTCCATGCCGAGCTCGCGGGCGACTGCGATCGCCGCCAGCGCGTTGCGCACATTGTGCTCGCCCGGGATGAAGAGCTTGAACCAGCCGACGCCCGGCACCTCGAATCGCGAGCCGCGCGCTTCGTAACTGATGTTCACGGCGCGGACCTGCGCGGTCTCGGAGAGGCCATAGCGGACAGTCCGCCGCGAGGTGAACTCCAGCAGCGAGGCGACCGCAGGATCGTCCACGCAGCCGACGATCACGCCGTCCGCCGCGACGCCCTCTGCGTAGATGCGGAACGCCTCTTCGATCGCCTCGAAGCTGCCGTAGTACTCGAGGTGATCGGCTTCGATGTTCGTCACCACCGCGATCTGCGGGTGCAGCTCGTGGAACGTGCGGTCGTACTCGTCGGCTTCGACGACGACCAGGTCGCTCTCGCCGCGCTTCGCGTTCCCGCCGAAGTTGCCGACCATCCCTCCGATCAGCACGGTCGGATCGAGTCCCGCCTCGGCGAGCACGGTCGCCACCATCGCGGACGTCGTGGTCTTGCCATGCGTGCCGGCGACGCCGATGCCGCGCTTCCCGCGGACGAGCTCGCCGAGCATCTCAGCACGGCGCACGATGCGGATGCCGCGTCGCCGCGCGTGATCGATTTCGTCGTTCAAGCCTTTGACGGCCGCCGTGACGACGACCAGGTCGACGCCCTCGAGGTGCTCGCGATCGTGACCGATGGAGACGGTGATCCCACGGCTCTCCAGGAGGTCGGTGGCCGGGGAGCGCCGGAGATCGCATCCCGACACCGAGACCCCGGACTCCGCCAGGATCTCGGCGACGCCACTCATTCCGATCCCGCCGATGCCGACGAAATGAATGGCCCTAATGTGATCAAAATTCATTCTGATCTTATCTCGTGAATTTTAAATGATTTCTTCGATGGTATCGACGATTCTTTTAGTTGCTTCAGGAGTGGCCAGCGCGTGCGCTGCCTCCCCCATCCGCCGCGCCTTCGCCGGATCGGAAACGACGTCGCTGATTGCAGCCGCCAGCCGCTCCGGCGTCAGCTCCGCCTCGGTAATGACGACGCCGCCGCCAGCCTTCTCGACGACGCGCGCATTCAGCTCCTGATGGTTGTTCGTCGCCGCCGCGAACGGGATGAAGATCGCCGCGCGGCCGGCCGCCGCCAGCTCGCCCACGGTCATCGCTCCGGCGCGGCAGACGACGACGTCCGCCTCCGCGATCGCGTCAACCATCGGGTCGATGTACGGGACGACGCGGGCGTTCGCGAACGCGGAGGAGCGATATGCCGCCTGCACTTTCTCGAGGTCGGCTGGCCCCGTCTGGTGAACGATTTCGAGGTTCTCCTTCAGGCGCGCCAGGAACAGCAGCGCCTCGGACATGGCGTTGTTGATGACACGCGAGCCCTGCGAGCCGCCGAAGACGAGTAGCCGGTGGCCGGTGGCCGGTGGCCGGTTGGTGACGCCAAAGAACTCCGCGCGGATCGGATTGCCGGTGACGATTGCGTCTTTTCGTTTCAGGCGCGGTGCGGCGTCTTCGAAGGCGACGAGGACCTTCGTGACCACGCGGGCGAGCGCGCGATTGGCGACGCCGGGAAAGGCATTCGCCTCGTGGATGACCGTCGGAACGCCGCGCAGCTTTGCCGCCGCGAGCACGGGGCCGCTCGAATAGCCGCCGACGCCGAGGACCGCGTCAGGCTCGTGTTTTCCGACGAGGCGCCACGCCTGGATGAATCCGAGAGGAAGCTTGAAGAGGTTCTTGACGAGGTCGACGAGGCCCTTTCCCTTCAAGCCTGCGACGTCGATGAACTCGAGCGGGAAGCCGGCCTTCGGCACGATCGTCTTCTCAAGACCGCGCTGGGTGCCGATGAAGACGACGCGGTGCGACGCGTCGCGCGACACGAACTCCCGCGCGATCGCGATGGCGGGATAGATGTGGCCCCCCGTCCCGCCGCCAGCAATCATCAATGTCGTCACGCCCATCACACCCATGAGTTGTCAGCCTGATTGCTGCGATAGATTGAGAAGCATCCCGACCGCGATGAGGCTTGCGATCAGCGAAGAGCCGCCGTAGCTCACCAGCGGCAGCGGAAGTCCCTTGGTCGGCAGGAGGCAGAGCGCCACGCTGACGTTGATGAGCGCCTGCACGACGATCATCAGCGTGAAGCCGATCGCGGCGTAGAACGCGAAGCGGTCCTGCGCGTACCGTGCGACCCTGAAGCCGCGCCATGCGAGAAAGGCGAACGCGCCGAGGAGGAAGACGGCGCCGATGAAGCCGAGCTCCTCGCCGATGATCGAGAAGATGAAATCGGTGTGCGGCTCCGGCAGGAAGAACAGCTTCTGACGGCCGTTGCCGATGCCGAGACCTTTGAAACCGCCGGTGCCGAGGGCGATGAGCGACTGCATCGCCTGGAAGCCCTTCCCCCGCGGATCGGCCTCGGGATTGAGGAACGTGAAGAGCCGGTCGCGCCGGTAGGCCGCGCCGTATGCGAACGCGAGCGCCGCCGGAATCAGCAGCGTCGTGAAGATTCCGACGCGCTGCCACGAGATGCCGGCCGCGAAGATCATTCCGCTCGCGACCGCGACCAGCGTGAGCGCCGTGCCGAAGTCGGGACCGAGGAGGATCAGGCCAGCGAAGAGCGCGATTACGAACGCGAGCGGCAGGAGCGTCGTGATCAGCTCGTTGATCCGCTCCTCGCGCCGCGAGAGGACGTAGGCTAGGAATAGGATGACGACCGGTTTGGCGAATTCGGACGGCTGCAGTTGGAAGTGCTGCCACACGATCCAGCGATGCGTCCCGTTGATCGGCCGCTGGAAGAGCGCCACGACGAGGGCCGCGAGATCGAGCGCCATCAGCGCATAGATCACGCGCCGATCGGCAAGGTGCCGCGTCTGGACGTGCATCAGGAGCAGCATCAGCGCGCCGCCGGCGATAACGAAGACGCCCTGCCGCGTCAGGAAGAGGTACGGGTTCGAGGCGCCGAATTTCTGCACGGCGATGATCGCCGAGGCGCTGTAGATCATGACGAGACCGACGACGACGATCAGCATCGCCGCGCCGAAGAGCCAGGTGTCGTATGTGAGTTTGCGGCTCATAGGGCTCTCACCAGCTCTTCGAAGTGTTCGCCGCGGTGCTCGAAGTTGCGGTACTGGTCGAAGCTCGCGCACGCGGGGGAGAGGAGGACGGTGTCGCCGGTTTTCGCGTGCTCGCGCGCGTAGCGGATGGCGTGTTCCATGTCGCCGGCCGGGACAAGCGTCGCGGCGCCGTCGAGCGCCTCGGCGATTCGTTCGGCGGCGGCGCCGATGGTGATCACGCCGTGGGTCTTCTCTTTGACGAGGTCGCGCATCCGCTCGAACTCACCCGCCTTGTCTTTGCCGCCGAGGATCAACCAGACGCTGGCGGGGCCGTAGGACTCGAGCGACTTGAGCGTGGCGTCGACGTTGGTCCCCTTCGAGTCGTTGATCCACTTCACGCCGTGGAGCTCGCGAACGAGCACCGTCCGATGAGGCAGACCGGTGAATGTGCCGAACGCGATCTGCACGTCGACGTCGTCGATGCCGGCAGCGCGTGCCGCCAGCCACGCGGCCAGCGCGTTCTCGACGTTCGCCATTCCTTGCAGCTTGAGGGAGCTGCGCGGGATGCGGCGCTCGTTGCCGTCGATGCGCAGCACGAGGTCGTCGCCGTCGAGAAACGCGCCTTCATCGAGGTTTTTCGCGGCCGAGAAACGCCAGACGCGAATGCGTGCATCGCGGTCGATCTGCCGCCGCTCGACCGCGTTCACGATCGCGACGTCGCTCGACTGCTGGTTGCGGAAGATGCGGTGCTTCGCCGACGCGTACGCGTCGAAGGTCGGGTAGCGGTCCATGTGGTCCGGGGTGATGTTCAGCAGCAGCGCGACGTTCGCGTGGAACGTCTCCACGCTCTCGAGCTGGAATGACGACAGCTCGAGGACGTAGGTGCGCGGGCGTTCTTTGTCGATGGCGCGGATGAGCGGCTCGCCGATGTTCCCCGCGACGATCGGCTGCCGCCCGGCGACTTTCAGGATCTCGCCGATGAGCGCCGTCGTGGTCGACTTCCCGTTCGAGCCGGTGATGGCGATGATCGTGCTGCCGCGCGGGATCTCGCGGTAGGCGAGCTCGATCTCGCCGACCGCCGGAATCTGTTGCGCGGCGGCAGCGGTCATGAGCGGGCCAGCCAGCGGCACGCCGGGGCTGACGACGATCGAGCCGACGTCGTCGAGCAGCGACGCCTCGCTCGCGCCGAAGGCGCGATGCACGCGAGAGTCGAGCTTGTACGGCAGCTCCGGCTTCTCGTTCCTGTCGGCGAGCACCACTTCATCGCCGCGCGCGGCAAGAAAGTTCGCCGCCGCCACACCCGACTTCCCCGCCCCGATCACGAGTGTCTTCATCGCAGTTTCAGTGTCGCGAGGCTCAGCAACGCGAAGATGATCGCGATGATCCAGAAGCGGACGACGACTTTCGTCTCGCGCCAGCCGGAGAGCTCGAAGTGGTGGTGGATCGGCGACATCTTGAAGATGCGCCGCCCGGTCATCTTGAAGGAGAAGACCTGCAGGATCACCGAGAGCGCCTCGATGACGAAGAGGCCGCCGACGAGCACCAGCAGCAGCTCCTGCTTGATCATCACGGCGAGCGTCCCGATCGCGCCGCCGAGCGCCAGCGAGCCGACGTCGCCCATGAAGATCTCGGCGGGATAGGCGTTGAACCAGAGGAAGCCGAGCGATGCGCCGACCATCGCGCCGCAGAAGACCGCCAGCTCGCCGGTCTGCGGCAGCCACGCGATCTTGAGATAGTCGGCGATCTTCGCGTGCCCCGCGGCGTACGTGAGGATCGTGTACGTCGTGGCGGCGATGAGCGTCGAGCCGATCGCGAGACCGTCGAGGCCGTCGGTCAGGTTCACCGCGTTCGACGCGCCGACGATGATCACCATCACGAACGGGATGTAGAGCGGGCCGAGGTTCAGGACGAAGTGCTTGATGAACGGGAACGTCAGCGCCGTCGAGTAGTTGTTGCGCAACATCGGCAGGTAGCCGATCGCGAGACCCGCGAGCAGCGCCACGCCGAACTGCGCGATGAATTTTTCTTTCGGCGTGAGGCCAAGGTTCCGCTTCTTGACGAGCTTGCGGTAGTCGTCGACGAAACCGATCGCGGCATACGCGAACGTCACGAAGAGGATGATCCAGATGTACGGATTCGAGATGTCGGCCCAGAGAATGGTCGGGATCAGGATCGCGATGTTGATCAGGATCCCGCCCATGGTCGGCGTTCCCGCCTTCTGCTGGTGCGACTTCGGCCCTTCCTCGCGGATGTACTGGCCGAGCTTCACGCGCCGCATCCGCTCGATCAGCCACGGCCCGAAGATGAACGAGATCAAGAGAGCCGTGAGCGCCGCAAACGCGGTGCGGAACGTGATGTAACGGAAGACATTGAATCCGACGATGACGTTCCGGAGCGGATAGAGGAGGTAATAGAGCATCAGCCTTTGCCCTCCTGCAGCATCGCGACGGCTTTATCGAGCCCGACGCCGCGGCTCGCCTTGAGCAGGACGAGATCGCCCGGCTGTACGAAGGCACGGAGGAACTCGCCCGCGTGCTCCGCCGTCTCGAAGTGGTGGACCGCCGGGCCGTTGAAGCCGGCTTCGCGCGCCCCTTCGAGCAGCGCGTTCGTCCGCTTTCCGACGCCGATCACGACGTCGACTTCTTTCGGGATGGCGCGTCCCGACTCGCGGTGAAAGTCGAGCTCCTTCTCGCCGAGCTCCAGCATGTCGCCGATGACCGCGATGCGGCGCGACGCCTCCGCCTGCGCCATCAGCTCCAGCGCGCGGCGCAGCGCGAACGGGTTCGAGTTGTAGGTGTCGTCGTAGACCGTCACGCCGTTCACCCGGCTGACGACGCCGCGGTGATACGCCGGTTGCACGTTCTTCACGCCGGCCGCGATGCCGTCCCACGAGATGCCGATGGCGCGCGCCGTCGCGATGGCGGCGAGCATGTTCTCGAGGTTGTGGCGCCCGGGCAGCGAGAGCTCGAAGTCGTGATCCTGAACCGTGAATGCGCTGCCTAGGAGTCCGCGCTCGACGATGTTCGAGCCGCGGAACTCCGCGTCTTGGTCGATGCCGTACGTCACCTTGCGGCCGGCGAAGCCTTCGCTGATCCGCATCACGTGCTCGTTGTCGGTGTTGATGACGATGGTCCCGCCGTCCTTCACGTTCTCGAGCAGCTCTCGCTTCGCCTCGGCGATCTTCTCGACCGTTCCGAAGAACTCGATGTGGACGGGGCCGATGTTCGTGTAGACGCCGACGTCGGGACGGACGTTGCCGGCCATCTGCGCGATCTCGCCCTTGTGGTTCATCCCCATCTCGCTGACGACGACCTGCGTGCCGTCGGGGACGTTGTCGATGCAGAGCGGATTGCCGATCAGATTGTTGAAGTTGCCCCACGACTTGAACGTGCGGCGCTCGGTCTCGACGAGCGTCGCGATCATCTCTTTCGTCGTGGTCTTACCGGCGGAGCCGGTGATGGCGATCAGGAGGAAGTCGTATTGCTGCCGGATCGAACGCGCCAGCCGCTGCAACGCGACGGTCGTGTCGTCGACGCGCACGATGCCCTTCGCCGCATCGACATTCTCCGGAAGTTGCGACACCACCGCGCCGCGTCCCTTCGCGAGCGCTTGCGGCACGAACTGATGCCCGTCGAACCGCTCCCCCGTGATCGCGAAGAAGACCGAGTCCGCCTTCACCTCGCGGGAGTCGATGACCACCGAACCGATCTCGACGTCGCTGCCCTGAACGAGCGTGCCGCCGGTCATCGCGGCGATCTGGGAGAAGGTCAGCCGCGGCATGCGCTCACCTCCTGGCTCGTGCTTAGTGAGACGCTCTCTTCCGACCCCGCCGCGCTTCCCGGACGATCGTTTCCCTTCCCCGGGTACTGCGCAACGATCGTCATCCACTCACCCGCGCTGAAGAACAACGACGGAGCCGGAACAGAGCATCTGGCGCGCGCATCGTAAAACGATTTTGTCATTGATATCAACACAAATTTCACACTGAATTTGGAACAGTTTTATGCGATCTCTTTTTCAGAGCGAGCTCAGCTTCCTCTTTATCGTCAAAGTGCAGGATCTGATCGCCGACCACTTGATACGTCTCGTGGCCCTTGCCGGCGATGACGATCACCTGCTCATCGGATGCGCGATCGATCGCTGTCTGGATGGCGGCGCGGCGATCGGCGATGGTCTCGAAATTCGAGCCGTCGATGCCGCGAACGATCTCGTCGATGATCGCCTGCGGCTTCTCGCCGCGCGGGTTGTCGCTGGTCACGATCACGCGATCGGCGAGGCGGGAGGCGATCTCCCCCATCTGCGGCCGCTTCCCTTTGTCTCGGTCACCGCCGCAACCGAAGAGGAGCACGAGCTCCGACTGGGGCGCGAGCTGGCGGACGGCGCGCAGCAGCTTCTCGAGCGCATCGGGCTTGTGCGCGTAGTCGACGATGACCGTCGGACCATCGTCGCTCGCCACGCGTTCGAAGCGGCCGCGCACAGATTCGAGATTGCGGATGCCGGCTTCGATCGCCTTCCGGTCGATGCCGACGACGATCGCGGCGCCGACGGCGGCCATCCAGTTGTAGAGATTCGGCTGCCCGAGGAGCGTCGAGTCGATGCGGATGTCGCCGATCGGCGTGTGCAGCGTGCCGTGAAGGCCGCGGACGGTCACTTCTACGTCGGGCGTGATGTCCGCGTCCTTCATGCCGAACGTCATGACGTCGCCGAGCTCGCGGATGAGGCGCTGCCCGTACTCATCGTCGCGGTTGACGACCGCCGCACGCGCGTTCGGGATCTGGTCGAAGAGGATTCGCTTCGCCTGGAAGTAGTCCTCGAAGTCCTTGTGAAAGTCGAAGTGATCGCGCGACAGGTTCGTGAAGACGGCGGCGGCGAAGTGGATGCCATACGTCCGTTTCAGTGCGAGCGCGTGCGAGGAAACTTCCATCACGGCGTGATGGACGCCGGCACCGCGCATCTTCGCGAACCACTCTTGCAGCACGACGGCGTCGGGGGTCGTGCGATCGGCGCTCAGCACTTCGTCGCCGGCGCGGTATTCGATCGTGCCGATGAGGCCGACCGCCTCATTCGTCGCATCGAAAATGGATTCGATCATCTTCGTCGTGGTCGTCTTGCCGGAGGTTCCGGTGACGCCTACGAGCGAGAGGTTTTCGGCGGGACGGCCGTAGAAGTTGGCTGCGATGAGCGACAGCGCGGCACGCGCGTCGTCGATTTCGATAGTGGCCGGTGGCCGGTGGCCGGTGGCCGGAGATTCCGACACCACGGCGGCCGCACCCTTCTGGATTGCGCTGTCGATGAACTTCGCACCGTCCATCGCTGTGCCCGGGATCGCGACGAAAAGTGCCCCCGGCTTCACCATGCGCGAGTCCGCCGTGACGGCGCTGATCTCGAGCTCGGGATCGCCGTGCACGGCACGCACCGGCACGTCGCGCAGCAGATCGCTCAGCTTCATGGCGCGACCTCGGCCATTGCGAGCGTCAGCGTCACGCGCTTGTCGGACGGCGTAGCTTCGCCGGGAAAAGGTTGTTGATTTAGGACCACTCCGCTCCCCTGAGCGCGGACCAGCAGGCCGGCCGCCGTCGCCCGCGCGATTGCGGCGCGCGCATCGAGTCCGCGCAAATCGGGGACACCGTGGGCGCTCGCCGCCGCCGGTTCCTTCTGCGAAAACGCGGCCAGCAAAGGCGTGGCCGCGCCGACGCTTCTCGACGGGATCGACGGCGGCACATTGAGGTATCTCAGCGACGCCTCGGCGATCTCGCGGAACGCCGGCGCCGCGATCTGGCCGCCGTATTGCGCCCCCTTCGGCTCGTCGACGACCACCAGAATTGCGAGCCGCGGCCGATCCGCCGGAACGTATCCGGCGAACGACGCGACCACCTTGTCGAACGAATATCCGGCCCGGCCCGGCGCCTTCTTCTGCGCCGTCCCCGTCTTGCCGGCGACGATGTGCTCCGGCAGCGCCGCCTGCTGGCCCGTGCCGCGTGCGACGACCGTCTTCAGAATCTCGTTCAACACCGCGGCCGTCTTCTCGGAGATCACACGCTTCGGCTGCGGCGTCTGCGGACGCCAGAGCACGCTGCCGCGGTCGTCGACCACGCGGTCGACGATGTGCGGCGCGACGCGGACGCCGCCGTTCGCGACGGTCGCGACCGCATCGATGATCTGCAGCGGCGTGACGCCGATCTCCTGCCCGATCGACATCGACGCGTTCGAGAGCGCCGACCACTTCTCGGTCCGGCGCACCAGCCCCGAAGTCTCGCCGGGAAGCTCGATGCCGGTCCGCTCACCGAAGCCGAATCGGCGGATGTAGTCGTAGAAACGGCTCGGGCCGACGCCGAGGCCGACGCGGATGGCGCCGACGTTCGACGAGTGCACCATGACGTCTTCGAAGGAGATGAGGCCGTAGCGAGTGCCGCCGTGCTCGTGGATGGCGGTGCCGGCGATATCGATCTCGCCGTTGCCGCAGTCGATGATCTGCGACGGCGTGACGACGCCTTCTTCGAGCCCCGCCGACGCGGTGATGATCTTGAAGGTCGACCCCGGCTCGTACATGTCCTGCACGTTCCGGTTGTGCCAGGCGATCGGCGGGAAGTCGCCGAAGTCGTTCGGGTTGAAGGTCGGCACCGACGCCATCGCGAGGATGGAGCCGTCACGCGGATCCATCACGATCGCCGATCCGCCGGCGGCGTGGTACTTGTCGACGGCCGCCGTGAGCGCGCGCTCCGTGACGAATTGAACGATCGAGTCGATGGTGAGAACGACGTGGTTTCCGTCGACCGGCCGATTCGTCCCCTCGGCGCCCACGAGATACGCGCCGCGGCGTGCGTCGCGCAGGATCGTCACCTTCCCGGCGCGCCCGCGCACGTATGAGTCGAATAAATGCTCGATCCCGCCAAGCCCTTCGCCATCGACACCGACATAGCCGATGACGTTCGCGGCGAGAACGCCACGCGGATACGAGCGGCGGTGCTCTTCGAGGAAGTAGACGCCGGGGAGCTTCAGCTTCCGTACCGCGTCCGCGACATTCATCGGAAGCTGGCGCGCGATCCAGACGAAGCCGCTGTCGCTCGCGAGCCGCTTCTCGATCTCTTTGGAATCATCACCGACGATCGGCGCAAGTGCGCGCGCGGCCGCCTTCCGATCGACGATCGCCTGCGGATCGGCGTAGACCGATTCCGCCGAGACGCTCTCCGCGAGAATGCGCCCTCGGGAATCGCGAATCGAGCCGCGCACCGGGCTCAATGAGAGCGTCCGCTCCTGCTGCCGCATCGCGCGCAATGTGTAGTCGTCGTGCCGTACGAGCTGGATCTGGATGAGCCGCGCCACCACGACGATCGCCCAGGCGGAGAGAAACGCGAAAAGTTGCAACAGGCGTTTTTGTGACGTGTTCATGGCTTCGCCTGCTGCACCGTCACCACGGCGCGCGGGTCGGCCGGCTCGAATCCGAGTGACTGCGCTTTCTTCTCGACGGCATCGAGCGCGGTAAGGCGGTCGAGCTCGAGCTGGAGCGACTTGTTGGCGTCCTCGATCTGCTTGCGCTGCTCCTGGAGGTGCGTCGCCTCGCGCCCGAGGCGGATCACCTCGAGGTTTTGCCAGGTGAAGAGGAGGAGAAAAGCGCCGATCGGGATGCCGAGCGAGAGGACAGCCAGCAGCTCACGGAAGCGGCGGCGGTCCCGCTCCCGGACGATGTGTGCGTTCTCGATCGGACGTTTCTGTGCGTACATGATGCGCGGAGCCGACGAACAAGGATGAAGACTTGCCTACAAGCACGACGACTCCGGCTATCCCGTCACACCCACGCCCCACGCACCACCCCTCCCGAGCCAGCGCCCCCGCGCACACACCCACCCTTCCCCAGCCTTCACCCTTGCTCGATGGTTCCGAGCAAACGGCTCACAACCTCTCCGCGACCCGCAGCTTCGCGCTGCGCGATCGCGGATTGCGATTCACTTCCTCATCTGAAGCAGTCAACGGCCGGCCCGTCAGGACCTTCACGATCTCCTGCACGCCGCATCCGCACACCGGCAAGCCCGGCGGACAGACGCACTCGCCTTTGAGGCGACGGAACGCGCGCTTGACGATGCGATCCTCGAGCGAGTGGAACGAGATGACCGCCACGCGAGCGCCTCTTTCCGCGACGCTCACCGCATCCGTCACGAACTGATCGAGCTCCGTGAGCTCCTCGTTCGCCGCGATGCGCAACGCCTGGAACGTCAGCGTTGAAGGGTCGATCTCGTGAAACCTCGCTCGCTTGACGCTGCGAATGATCTCCGCAAGCCGCGTGGTCGTCTCGATCGGCCCCTCGGCGCGCGCGTTGACGATCGCACGCGCGATCCGCTTCGCCATCGGCTCTTCGCCGAAGTCGCGGAGGATCGCCGCCAGGTCCGCCTCGTCGAGTGAGTTGACGAGATCGGCCGCGCTGCGGCTGTCCGGCCCCATACGCATGTCGAGCGGCGCGTCGAAGCGGAACGAAAAACCGCGCGAGGCGTCGTCGAGCTGCATCGAGGAGACGCCGAGGTCGGCCACAACGCCGCTGACGCTTTCGATGCCGTGCTGCTTCAGGATGTCAATGAGCTGCTCGTGACGTCCGCGTACGAACGTCACGCGATCGGCCGCAAACGAGAGGCGCTCGCTCGACTTCTCGAGCGCCACCGGATCGCGGTCGATCGCGATGAGGCGCACATGCGGATACATCTTCAGGAGCCCTTCCGCATGTCCCCCGAGTCCGACCGTCGCGTCGACCAGAGTTCCGTGATCGCGCGCCGGCCGGAGGTATTCGAGGAGTTCTTGTAAAAGAACGGGTTCGTGCATCACGGCCTAAACGCCGTGCAGTTCCAATTCCTTGAAATCGTCGGCGGTGAGCGGCGTGTCGGAGAGCCGCTTCTTCATCCGCTCCTCGTTCCAGACGATGAGGTGATCGGTGTTGCCGAGGACCACCACGTCATCCGCGATCCCGGCGACGTCGCGGAGAACCGCCGGGACCAGAACACGCCCCTGGTTGTCGATCGAGGCGACCTGGCCGAAGTAATTGACGCGCTCGAGCAACTTCGCCTTCGCCTGCGAGGTCGAAGGCACTTTCGCAAGGCGCGACTGAAAGTCGTACCAGACCGGAAGCGGGTAGACCAGCGCCCGGTCGCCGTCGGTCGAGGTGATGAAGCAGTCCTGACCGTACTTCTCTTCAATGATCTTTCTGAAGCCCGACGGGACCTTGAGCCGTCCCTTTTCGTCGATCTTCGCGGGCGAATGGCCCATAAGGACATTCAAATCCATGAGTGAATGTGGATTTGTACCACTGTCGACCACTGCTGTCCACTTATTTCCACGAATGGATGTGTACGCTACTGCGGTCGAAATGCATGTAGCTTCATTCGAAGTGCGTGTTGCTTCGATCGAAGAGCAGTGCGCTTCGTTCGAAGAGCAGGTCGCTTCGTTCGAAGAGCAGGTCGCTTCGTTCGAAGCGCAGGTCGCTTCGTTCGAAGCGCATGTCACATCCATGGATGCAACACTCGCTTCGATCGAAGTGCACATTGCTCCGTTCGAAGTGCATGTCCCTTCGATCGAAGCGCATGTCCGTTCGATCGAAGCGCACATTGCTTCGATCGAAGTGCACTGCCTTTCAAACGAAGCGACTATGCCTTCGAACGAAGACAGCGGCCATCAAGAGCAGGCCGCCGGCAACGTAAATGCTGGCAGTGCAAGCAATTGCGAACCCGAGCGAGGCTCGCTCCGCCAGATACCCAACGGCGATGGGCGCCGTTCCGGCTCCGAAGAGCCATCCCGCCATGTTCATGAGGCCAACCACGCCGCCACGGGTCTCGGGCGAGGTGATGTCGAACATCGACGCGAAGATGTTCGCCTCATAGATCCCCTTCGCGAACCCCCACCCGAAAAACGCCGCCGCCACGAACGTGAGCGAGCTCCCGAGGCCGCTCATCAGGACGAACGGGACACCGGCGAAGAGGCCGACCGCCTGGATGACGATCCGCCCACTGCTCCACCGTTCCCGCGCCCGATCCGCCGAATAGCCGCCCGTGATGGCGCCGAGGAGGCTGCCGAGTTGCGCGAAAACCGTCGCCGACAGCCCCGCGACCGCCAGGTTCTGGTGGAATCGGTCGTGGACGAAAGTGGGCAGCCAGACGAAAAGCACTGAGGCGACCGCGTTCGCGCAGACGAAGGCGAGGACGAGGCAGATGGCGGATGGGGAGGAGATTTCGCGAAGCGCGCGCGCGAGTTGCGCGGTTACGGGGTTTCGCGGCTGCGTAACCTCGGAACCGCGTGACCCCGTAACCCGATCCCGCAGCGTCACCCGCAACACCAGCCCCAACACGATCCCCGCGATTCCGAACACGGCGAACGACGCGCGCCAGCCGTAACGCATCCCGATCGCGGCGGCCACGGACGTCCCGCCGACGATGCCAACGTACACGCCCGCCTGATGCATCGCCAGCGCACGCGAGCGCGTTTCCGTGTGGTACTCGGCGATCAGCGACACCGAGGCCGGAAAGTACGCCGTCTCGCCCAACCCCTCGGCAGCGCGCAACGTGAGCAGCGTCGAGAAGTTCGGCGCGAACGCGGTCGCGGCGCAGATCGCGCTCCAGGTGTGCAGTCCCACGAGCACCGCCCGGCTCCGCCGCATCCGGTCGACCAGCGCGCCGGCAAACGGCGAGCACAACCCGTACACCCACGCGAACGCCGCACCGAGCATCCCCTGCTCGTGCGGCGAGAGGTGCAGCTCATCGCGAATGAGCGGCAGCGTTCCCGAGAGCGCCTGCCGGTCGGCGTAGTTGAGCACGACCACGCACCACAACATGGCAACGACGGCCCATTTGTAGGTGCGTTCGGTCAACGACTCATTTTGCCATTCGCTTGATGCGGTCCACTATCTCTTTCCCGATCAGCGCGTCGGCGGCCCCGAGCACCCTTTCGATCATTGCGAGGACGTCCTCGCTGCCGGGCCAGTGCTGCCGCAGCACGCCGGCGTCGGTATCTGCGAGGACACGGTTCAGGATGTAGACGCCGAACACGAGGTCATCGAGGTAGCCGATCGGGCCGACGAAGGCCTCGGGTATGAGATCGATCGGGAAAATGAAATATATGACGCCGCTGCCGAGAAGCACCTTGTTCTTGCCGGAGACTCGCGCGTCATTCACGAGACGCCACAACAGAATGAAGACGTCGGGAACGAGCAGGAGATACTCGGCCGTCTTTCCGGCCGCGCTCCCCTTCGAGTCGACATAGCCCTGGATGCGCGATCGCACCCGGTCGTAGAAACGCTCGGCGCGGTCGGGCGCGATGTCGTCGCCCCTCAATTCTTCGAAATCGTCGTCATCCATTCAGTCCTCCGATGGCGCCCGGCGGCAGATCGGCGCCGCCGCGACCGAGCGTCACGGCGAGTCCGCCGTCGATGATCCAGATCTGCTGCACGTCGGCCGACACGAAATTGGGCAAGAAGCGATCCAGTACGATCACGAACGTCGCCGGCTCTTCGTAGCGGACGAGATCGCGCGGCAGTTTTCCCTGTACGAGCGAGAAGAGAAAACGCGGGATCGGGATCGCGCCGAATGCCGACGCGCTCTTCACCGGGACGCGGATCGTCGTTCCGCTCGCGAGAATCTCGCCGATCTCGACCGAGAACGAGACGCTGATGAACTTCCGGATCGTCCCCTCCACGCGCAGCGAGCCGTTCGCGAAACGGAGCCCCAGCGACTCGATCGGAGGCACCCGAAACGAGCGCACGATCTCGTTGATTTTTTCACCGCTGATGCGGATTTCAATGGCGTCCCACTCGACGAGCCGAGGCATCGAAAGCACTGTTATCATGCGCCGCGGTAAATGCCCAAGCGCACGGACCTGAAGTCCATCCTCATCATCGGTTCGGGCCCCATCGTCATCGGTCAGGCAGTCGAGTTCGACTACTCCGGAACGCAGGCGTGCAAAGCGCTGCGCGACGAGGGGTACCGGATCATTCTCGTCAACTCGAATCCGGCGACGATCATGACGGACCCCGAGTTCGCGGACCGGACGTACATCGAGCCGCTCACTCCCGAGACGCTGGAGCGGATCATCGAGCGCGAGAAGCCCGATGCGATCCTCCCCACCGTCGGCGGCCAGACCGGCATCAACATGGCGATGGCGCTGTACGAGAACGGCGCGCTGGAACGGCACGGCGTCGAGCTGATCGGCGCGAACTACGAGGCTATCAAGACCGCCGAGGATCGCCAGGCATTCAAGGAATGCATGGTGAGGATCGGCGTCGAGGTCCCGAGGTCGGGCTACGCCGGGACCGTCGACGAAGCTGCCTCCATCGCATCGGAAATCGGCTACCCGGTCGTGATCCGCCCCTCATTCACCCTCGGCGGCTCCGGCGGCGGCATCGCCTACAACGTCGAGGAGCTGCGGACCATCGTCGGCCGCGGCGTCGACCTCTCCCCCGTTCACCGCGTCCTGGTCGAGGAGTCGGTGATCGGATGGAAAGAGTTCGAGCTCGAGGTGATGCGCGACAAAGCGGACAACGTCATCATCGTCTGCTCGATCGAGAACTTCGATCCGATGGGCGTGCACACCGGCGACTCGATCACGGTCGCGCCGCAGCAGACGCTCACGAACGACGAGTACCAGGCGATGCGCGACGAGGCGAAGCGCATCATCCGCGCGATCGGCGTCGAGACCGGCGGCTCGAATATTCAGTTCGCCGTGAATCCGAAGACCGGACGCCGCCTCGCGATCGAGATGAACCCGCGCGTCTCGCGCTCCTCGGCGCTCGCGTCGAAGGCGACCGGCTTTCCGATCGCGAAGTTCGCCGCGAAGCTCGCCGCCGGCTACACGCTCGACGAGATTCCGAACGACATCACGAAGAAGACGCCGGCGTCGTTCGAGCCATCCATTGACTACGTGGTGGTGAAGATCCCGCGCTTTTCGTTCGAGAAGTTCCCGAACACGCCGCAGCTCCTCGCCTTCTCGATGCAGTCGGTAGGCGAGTCGATGGCGATCGGGCGGACGTTCAACGAGGCGCTGCAAAAGGGGCTCCGGTCGCTCGAGATCGGCGTCTCGGGACTCGACGCCCGCGGCCACACGCACGAGAAGCTTCCCGAGCTGCTGCGGACGCCGACGCCGGAGCGCATCTTCGCCATCGGCGACGCATTACGAGAGGGCATAACGGTCGAGGAGATCAACGCGCTCTCCAACGTCGACCCGTGGTTCCTCCGCGAGATTCGCAAGATCATCAACCTCGAACGCGAGATCGGGACGTACGCGAGCGCCGCGGAGATGCGGACGTGGAAGCGCAACGGCTTCTCCGACCGCCACATCGCGAAGCTGACGAAGCGGCACGAGTCCGACGTCCGCAAGGAGCGCCACGCCCTCGGCGTCCGCCCCGTCTACAAGCGCGTCGACACCTGCGCCGCGGAGTTCGAGGCGACGACGCCGTACCTCTACTCCACCTACGAAGACGAGAACGAGGCGTTCCCGACGTCGCGCCGCAAGGTGATGATCCTCGGCAGCGGCCCGAATCGCATCGGCCAGGGAATCGAGTTCGACACCTGCTGCGTACACGCATCGTTTGCGCTGCGTGAGATCGGCTTCGAGACCATCATGGTCAACTGCAACCCGGAGACGGTCTCGACGGACTACGACACCTCGGACCGCCTCTACTTCGAGCCGCTCACGCTCGAGGACGTGCTCGAGATCGTCGACACGGAGAAGCCGGAAGGCGTCATCGTCCAGTTCGGCGGTCAAACGCCGCTGAAGCTCTCGAAACAGCTCGAAGCGGCGGGCGTCCCGATGTGGGGAACGTCAGTCGACTCCATCGACATCGCCGAGGATCGCGAGCGATTCGGCGCGTTCGTCAAAGAACACCACATCCTCGTCCCGTCGCACGGCGCGGCGACCGATGAGTCGGAGTCGATCGCGATCGCACGCCGGATCGGATATCCGGTCGTAGTCCGGCCGTCGTACGTCCTCGGCGGACGCGCGATGGCGATCGTGTACGACGAAGAGTCGCTCCGCGCGTACATGGCGCACGCCATCGAGGCGGCGCCGGGACAGCCGATCCTCATCGATCGCTTCCTCGAAGACGCCATCGAGATCGACGTCGACGCCATCAGCGACGGCACTGACGTCGTCGTCGCGGGGGTGATGCAGCACATCGAAGAGGCGGGGATCCATTCGGGCGACTCCACGACCGTCATCCCGCCGTACATCATCACGCAGCGCGACCAGGACAAGATCCGCCGCCGCACGGTGGAGCTGGCGCGAGCGCTGAACGTCATCGGCCTCATGAACGTGCAGTACGCCATTCACAGCGGCGAGCTGTACGTCCTGGAGGTGAATCCGCGCGCGTCGCGGACGGTGCCGTACGTCTCGAAGGCGACCGGCGTCTCGTTCGCGAAGATCGCAGCGCAAGTGATGGCCGGTAAGTCGCTCCGCTCCCTCGGCATCACGAGCGAGCCGCGCGTCGAGGGCTATTTCGTAAAGGCGCCGGTCTTCCCCTTCAACCGCTTCCCGCTCGAAGACACGGTGCTCGGGCCGGAGATGAAGTCGACGGGCGAAGTGATGGGATCGTCCCCGCACTTCGGCGAGGCGTACGCGAAGGCGATGCTCGGCGCGAGCATCAAGCTGCCGATGGGCGGCTGCGCGTTCATCTCCGTGAACGACAACGACAAGCGCGCCCTCGTCGCGCAACTCGCACGCGACCTCCTGGCGCTCGGGTTCAAGCTCATCGCCACCAGCGGCACGGCGGAGTTCCTCCAGAAGCACAACATCGACGTCGGCACGGTGTGGAAGGTTCACGAGGGTCCGCGGCCGCACGTCGTCGACCGGATGATCAACCGCGAAGTGACGCTCGTCATCAACACCCCGCTCGGCCGCAGCGCGTTCGTCGACGACACCTACATCCGCAAGATCGCCCTGCAGCTCGGCATCCCGTGCATCACGACGCTATCGGCCGCGACCGCATGCGTCGAAGGCATCCGCTCCATGCGCGAAGGCATCAGCACCATCGCCGCGCTGCAGGACCAGCATGTGGGGGCGGTGCGCTAGCCGACGATGTTCATGAACGGCCGCGTGTTCGCGAGCTCGGTCTTGAACGCGGTCATCGCGCGGATCGTGTATTGAACGCGCTTGCCGGCTGAGGATGCTGCGGCGCCGCCGGACATCTGGCGGTGCGGGCGGGCGGCGCCCGGCTTGCGGGACCTGAACGCGAGCGTACCGAACGGAGACGGCCGGTCGAACTCGATCACGATCTCGTCGACCGTGACG
The DNA here is from genome assembly GCA_036488085.1 of Thermoanaerobaculia bacterium. GTDB lineage: Bacteria > Acidobacteriota > Thermoanaerobaculia > Gp7-AA8 > Gp7-AA8 > DASXHZ01. The sequence continues at coordinate 1,814 of DASXHZ010000108.1, read as the reverse complement.
TCGGCGCCGCCGAGGTAGCGGAAATCCCACTCGATCCCTTCGCCGGGACGGAGCGTCGCTTCGAGCGGGTTGATGCTGATGTAGACGCGCCCGCCGCCCTGCTCCACGTCGACACGCACCGGAACCGTGCGCACCGCGAGCTTGTGCAGCTCCTCGGGACGAATGAGCCGGTCCGACGACGCCGGCGGCGCGGCGACGAGCGAAGGAGCCTCGGCACGCGGCGGCGCGGGGATGAACGACGACGGCCGCGCCTTCTCCTGCGAGAACCAGTTCGCGACCGCGGGACCGTTCGACGTCACGCGTGTACGCGAACGGCGCGCGCGCTTCTCGACAACCTTCGCCGCTTTCGCGACGGCCGGAACGGCCGCAGCGCCGGCGACAACCGCCGCGGCGCCCTTCGCGACGCTCTTCACGACTGCTTTCGCAGCTGCAGCAACCTTCTTCGAGACCTTCTCGGGCTTCGGAGTGGGTTTCCCGACGACGGCTTTCGGCGCCGGCTTCGCGGGAGCAGCCTTCGGAGCCGGCTTCGCGGCGGCCTTCGTCGGTGCCGGAGCAGTCTTCTTCTTCGCGGGAACAGAAGCCTTTTTCGGCGCAGGTTTCGGCGCCGGCTTCTTCTTCGCGGGGGCGGCGGCCTTCTTCGCTGGAGCCGGTTTCTTCTTCGCAGGCGCGGGCTTCTTAGCCGCGGCTTTCTTCGGCGCCGGCTTCGGAGTTGCCTTCTTTTTCGGCGCCGGCTTGCTCTTCTTTGGAGCGCTCTTCTTTGCGGCGGCGGCCGCCTTTTTTGCCTGCACCTTCGCCATTCAACCTCTCCCGTTTTGCCGCTGGGGTCTGAAAAGAATGGCGCAGTATAGCGGCGGCCTCTGGCTTTGGATAGGGTTAGCCAATCTCGGCGCGGAGGACATCACGTAAGTGCTCTGCAATCTTACGGATACGCGCCGCATCCTCCCCTTCGACCATCACGCGGACCAGGTTCTCCGTCCCCGAATAGCGCACCAGGATGCGCCCACGGGTGCCGAGCTCCTGTTGAGCTTCCGCAAGCGCCTGCTGGTATTTTGGAAGGGAGTCGAGCGGCGGTTTCGAGCCGACCATCTCATTCATGAGGAGCTGCGGCATCGGCTCGAACGTCTTCAAGTCCGAGAAGCGCGCGTCCGACTGCGCGAGGATCTCCCCGAAGACGAGCGCCGTATGGATCCCGTCGCCGGTCGTATGCACCGTCCGGTCGATGATGTGACCCGACTGCTCGCCGCCGATGACCGCATCGTTCGCCAGCATCAGCTCGAGCACGTACTTGTCGCCCACCTGCGCGCGCAACAGCTCGATACCGTCGCGCTCGAGCTGCCGCTCGAACCCGAAGTTCGACATGACCGTCGTGACGACCCGGTCGCCGCGCAGGTTGCCCTCGCGCTTCAGGTGCTGCGACCAGAGATAGATGATCTCGTCGCCGTCGCGCACCTTCCCGGCGTCGTCCGCGAAGATGGCGCGATCGGCATCGCCGTCGAATGCGACGCCGAAGTCGGCGCCCTCGGCGACCACCCGCTTCGCCAGTCCCTCTGGGTGCAGCGCACCGGAGCTCTCGTTGATGTTCCGGCCGTTCGGCGTGTCGTTCATGACGATCACTTCCGCGCCGGCGCGGCGGAAGACGTCGGGCGCGATTCGGTACGCCGCTCCGAATCCGACGTCGAGCACGACCCGCTTTCCGCGAAGCACATCCGGCTTCAGGAGAAACCGCTCATATCGTTCGATGAGTTCGTGTACGGGCGCAGACAAGAATGTCTGCGCTCCAATCGTCTGGTCGTGGAGCGCAGACATTCTTGTCT
>DASXHZ010000106.1:0-2471 GCA_036488085.1 Thermoanaerobaculia bacterium | reverse complement strand
ATGCCGCCCGGCGCGATGGACGACATCCGCAACAACTACGCCGCGGTCTACCTCGGCGCGTTCGGCGATCCGCGCGTCCCCGACATGAAGCACGCCGCCGACATCCTCCTCGGCATGCGCTTCCAGCTCGATCTCTACGTCAATTACCGCCCGGTGAAGCTCCTCGACAACCGGCTCTCGCCGCTGAAGGACAAAGATCGTCAACATATTGACTTTGTCATCTTCCGCGAGAACACGGAAGGGGCGTACGTCGGGATGGGCGGGATCTTCAAGAAGGGGACGAGCGAGGAGATCGCGGTGCAGGAGGACGTCTCGACGCGCAAAGGCGTCGAGCGGATCATCCGCTACGCCTTCGAGTTCGCGAAGAAAACCGGCCGCAAGTCCGTCTGTATGTCCGACAAGAACAACGTCATGCGCTTCGGCGGCGATCTCTGGTTCCGGACGTTCCACGAGGTAGCGGAGGAGTATCCCGGCATCGAGCACTTCCACATGTTCGTCGACGCCCTGACGATGCAGATGGTCCGCGCGCCGGAGATGTTCAGCGTGATCGTGACGAACAACATGTTCGGCGACATCGTCACCGACCTCGGCGCCGCGCTCCAGGGCGGCCTCGGCATGGCCGCATCGGGCAACATCCACCCCGGCAAAGTCTCCCTCTTCGAGCCGATCCACGGCAGTGCCCCGAAGTACGCCGGAAAAGACGTCGCCAATCCGATCGGCGCCATCCTCACCGCCGCCATGATGCTCGAGTACCTCGGCCACACCGACGTCGCCGACCAGATCGAACGCGCCGTGGTCGGAGCGATCGACGCCAACGAGACGACCTCCGATATCGGCGGCAACCTCGGTACGAAAGCGGCGGGCGAAGCTATCTTGAAACGACTTTGACGTCGTTGCTCGTTACTCGTCGTCATCCGTCACCGCCTTGGAGATAAAGCAGGGCGAGATCGACGGAAAAGGGGAGCGGACGTCTCGTCCGCGCCCTTCGGCGGCTTAGTCCCGCGAAGCCTCGTCACCTGTCATGCGGACGCCGGTGCTCCTACAATAGGTGCATCCCGCATGTCTGAACCTGTCATCGCCGTGTCCGAGGTGACGCGCCGCTTTGGCGCGAAGCGCGCGCTTGATGCGGTGACGTTGAACATTCCGCGCGGCGGCGTGTATGGCCTCGTCGGCGCGAACGGCGCGGGGAAGACGACGCTCATCAAACACATCCTCGGACTCCTGCGCGCGGAGAGCGGGTCAGTGCGGGTATTTGGGCGAGACCCGGTGAAAGATCCAGCGGGTGTGCTCTCGCGGATTGGGTATCTATCTGAGGAGAACGACCTGCCGGGATGGATGCGCGTCGACGAGCTGGTGCGCTACTCGAAGGCGTTCTATCCAGGCTGGGATGACGGGTATGCCGAGGAGTTGAGAAAGACCTTCGGTCTCGACCCGGCGGCGAAGATCAAGAACCTCTCGAAAGGGCAGAAGGCACGCGCGGGACTGCTCATCGCGCTGGCGTACCGTCCGGAGTTGCTGCTCCTCGACGAGCCGTCATCGGGCCTCGACCCGATCGTGCGCCGCGACATCCTCGCGGCCGTCATCCGCACAATCGCGGAGGAAGGGCGCACCGTCCTCTTCTCGTCGCACCTGCTGGACGAAGTCGAACAGGTCGCCGATCACGTCACGATGATCCAGGAGGGGAGGATCCTCCTCAGCGGCCCGCTCCGCGAAATCAAGGAAACGCACCGCGTCGATGGACGGGTGCCGTCGCTCGACGAAATCTTCGTCGCGCGCGCCGGGGCGATGTAGTGCGCTCTCCAGGTGCGGCCATCGCGTGGGAGCTCCGGGCGCGCCATCGCTGGGGCTTCATAGCCCTCGGCGTCTACCTGCTCGTCCTCGCCGCCGCGCGGCTCCGCCTCGGCGCGACCGTCGATTACCGGAGCGAAGAGAGCTTCGCGTTCTTCATCATCGTTCCGCTCACCGCGTCCTTCATCTACTTCCTCGCGGTCTTCAGCTTCGGCCTCGGCGGCGATCTTGCGGCACGCGAGTCGATCTACCCGCCGCGTATGTTCACCCTGCCGGTGAGCGATGCCGCACTCACCGGCTGGCCGATGCTCTTCGGAATCACCGCCAGCGCACTCCTCTGGATCGCGACGCGATTTCTCGCCGTCTGGCCCCGCGGCGTCGAGGTGCCGGTGGCGTGGCCGGCGCTGCTCGCCGCGTCGCTGATCGCGTGGACCCAGGCGCTGACGTGGATGCCGTACCCGCTGCCGGGCATGCGCGTCGTCCTCAGCATCTTCTGGCTTGCATCGATCGACGCCGTCGTGATGGTCGCGTTGGAGTACCGCGCACACGAATGGGCGATGCTCGCGATCCTCGCGCCGAATCTCCCACTCGCATTGTTGGTGGCGCGTTACGCCGTCGCCCGCGCGCGGCATGGGAGGTCAGGTCGAAACTTGAAGCCTTTGGCCCGTGGAGGCGCGAAGGTT
>DASXHZ010000086.1:0-104272 GCA_036488085.1 Thermoanaerobaculia bacterium | reverse complement strand
TTGCCGGTTGCCGGTTGCCGGTTGCCGGTTGCCGGTTGCCGGTTGCCGGTTGCCGGTTGCCGGTTGCCGGTTGCCGGTTGCCAGTTGCCAGTTGCCAGTTGCCAGTTGCCAGTTGCCAGTTGCCGGTTGCCGGTTGCCGGTTGCCGGTTGCCGGTTGCCGGTTGCCGGTTGCCGGTTGCCGGTTGCCGGTTGCCAGATCTGGAAACCGGCAACTGGAAACCGGCAACTACCTCGGCGCCCTGATCCCCAATAGCCTGCCATCCTTCGCGCGCAACTCCACGACACGCGCGTCGTGCAGCGCCGAATGCGGAACGCGATCGAGGAGCACCACCCACCGCGCCTCCGCGCCCCCCTCCCCGCGATTCGCATACGCGATGTGCACCACCTCGTACCCGCGGTACCGCGCATCGGCCGTGAGGATCGACGCCGCCCGCGCCGCCGCGTCATTGTTCAGAATCCGATCCCCCCGCCTCGACGGATCCTCGGCGCCGCGCAGCCCAACGAACAACACCGCGCACAGCGCAATCCACGAGACGTAGATGAGGGGGAAGCGCTTCATGCTCAAACTTTTCTCCGCGCGGCCGCGATCGCTTTCAACTGCGCGACGTCGGCAAGGTCGTTCGCACGGCCCGACGCCAGTTTGTTCTCGATCAGGGACTCCAGTGCAAGAAAAGATACCGGCAATCCGTCGAGAACGCCGGCCTCGCGCGTCTGCCACGCTGTATCAAAGTCGACGCCGGAGACTGACGTGAGGAGGTCGATGCGATGTGGCGGCTGACCCAACTGCACGATCCTCTCGGGCTCGACGAAGTCGTTCGCGGCCAGGCCGAGTTGCTCAAAGCCGAAGCCGCGCAGCACCTCGACCAGCCGTCGTCCGTTTCCATTCTCCGGCCTGACCCAGAAGTCAATGTCGGCGGTGAAACGAGGGTGTCCGTGAAACGCCACGGCGTGGCCGCCAACAACGAGGTACTCAACTCCGCGAGAGTTCAGTAACTCGATAAACTCTCTCAAGTCTCTGTGCAGCTTCACCAAGCGACTCCTGGTATGCGGCGATGAGGTCGAGCTGGATATCGAGACACTCCGCCGGCGTGAGGCTCGCGTAATACTCGACGTCGGCCCGCTCAGCCGCCTCGAAGCTCGTGAAAACTCGCGCGGCGCGATCCGGCATATAACGAGGGTAACACGCAGATTCAGCAGCCGCCGAACCGTCACTCCACGCGCGTCCAAACCACCCGAACTGGAAGCGCGGAGTGCGGATGCAATCCGCGAAATGCGGAAAAATCCCCGACGGCGTCGAACGCCGCATTCGCGTTGTCGCGTACCGCCGCTTCGACGGGACTTCTCAATTCGCGATAACGCTCTTTGCGGTGGCCGGCTCGGGCGCCCACAGTTGTCGCGGGGGTGATTTCGGGTGCCGCGCACGAAATTACACGTGCCGCACGCCTTTCCGCACGTGCCGCACGCCTTTCCGCACGTGCCGCACGCCTTTCCGCACGTGCCGCGCGCCTTTCCGCACGTGCCGCGCGCCTTTCCGCACGTGCCGCGCGGCTTGCCACACGTGCCGCACGCCTTTCCGCACGTGCCGCGCGCCTTTCCGCACGTGCCGCACGCCTTTCCACACGTGCCGCGCGCCTTTCCGCACGTGCCGCGCGCCTTCCCGCACGTGCCGCGCGCCTTCCCGCACGTGCCGCACGCCTTGCCACACGTGCCGCGCGCCTTGCCACACGTGCCGCGCGCCTTGCCACACGTGCCGCGCGGCTTGCCACACGTGCCGGAAGCGGCGCGGCACGCGCCGGCAGGCGCGCGGCATTGGCCGGCACGCGCGCGGCAGCTGTAGTACGGCGCGCGGCACGTGTGGGATCGCGCGCGGCAGCGGCAATTTCGGATGCGGCAGCGACCGGCGGCGAGGCCGCCGCCGCCCCACTGAGGCCGCCGCCCGGCCACGGGAGCGCCGGCAGAACCAGATTCTTACCAGTACGTCGTGGTGATGGCGCAGTCGCCGAGGACGACGGCCTGGCAGGCGAGGCGTTCTGGGGCACCTGCGCGAACTCTGTGGCCACGTGCGCGAAGTAGTCGCGCACGTGCCCGAGTGCCTCGCCCGCCCGCGCGACGTCCGCGAGAGCCTCGCCGCTCACTCGCCCCGGAATCGCGCGTCCACGCCCACGCGTTTACATACTTGGGAGACCAAATGAAAGTACACCGGTTCCTGACGCTTCTGACTCTGATCGCGTGCATCGCGGCCAGCTCCTTCCTGATCGCGGATGCGTTCGTTGGGGACCAGGCGTTGACGCTGGCGGGATTCGCGGCGCTGGCGATCTCGGCGGTTGCAGCGATCTTGCTCGTCCCAGCGCGGCTGGCTGAGCCGAACGATCCGTGGGCGACTGTGGCGTGGGGGAAGTTCTTCGTGGCGATCGTCTATGCGTCGATCGCGGTGGCGTGCCTCGTGGCCGTGGCGCACACGGCCGATGCGGCGCGGTTTGCGCACGCGGTTCGCGTGGTGTTGTAGGCGCGTCAGGATAAGATCCGCGGCGCAATGACCCGCGACGAGATTGCCGCGAAGCTCGTCCAGCTCGTGCGGCAGGAGAAGGACATCCCCGACGAGAAGCTGACGCCGGAGACGGTGCTGGCCGAGGCGGGGATCGACTCGCTCGACGCCCTCACGATTCTCTTCGCGATCGAAGAGGAGTTCAAGATTTCGATCCCCGACGACCGCGCGAAAGCGATCCGGACGTTCGGCGACATGATCGACGTGGTGGAGTCGCTGACCGCCAACCCGTGAGACGCGTCGCCATCACCGGGTTCGGCATCGTCTCGCCGTTTGGTCGCGGCAAGGCCGCGGCGCTCGATGCTCTGAAGCACGGCCGGAGCGGCGTCAAACGGATCGAGTCGATCGACGCCTCCGCGCTGAACTGCCGGATCGGAGGCGAGGTGCCGCGGGAGGCGCACGAGGGGCTGCACCGCGGGCATGACCGCTTCACGCGCTTCGCGCTCATCGCTGCCGAGGAGGCGGCGGAGCAGGCGAGCTTCGGGAGCAGCGGCATCGACCCGGAACGAGTCGCTGCCAACATCGGCACAGGCCTCGGCGGCTGCGAGACGCTCGACGCCGGCTACAAACGGATGTACGGCGGGAACCTGCCGCGCATCCCGCCGGCCTCGATCGCGATATCGATGTACAACGCGGCGACCAGCGCCGTCGCGACGAAGTTCGGGGCGAAGGGGGCGGCGTACGCCGTGGTCTCGGCGTGCGCGTCGAGCGCGCACGCGATCGGACTCGCGTATCAGGCGATCAAGTCGGGCGCCGCGGATGCAGCGTTCGCGGGGGGCGCCGACGCCCCGCTGACGCTGGGGATCATCCGCGGGTGGGAGTCGATGCGCGTGCTGTCGATCGACAACGAGCATCCCGAGCGCGCCTGCCGCCCTTTCTCCGCTGACCGCAACGGCCTCGTGCTCGCCGAGGGGGCCGCGGTGTTCGTGCTCGAATCGTGGGAGAACGCGGAGCGGCGCGGACAGGCGATCGTCGGCGAGATCGTCGGATTCGGCGCGACGAGCGACGCGGGCCACATCACCGATCCCTCGGCGGACGGCGCAGCGCGCGCCATGCGGCTCGCGTTGCGCGACGCAAATGCGGCTCCCGAGGATGTTGGATACATCAATGCGCACGGCACGGCGACGAAGGCGAACGACGTCACCGAGACGCGTGCGATCAAGGAAGTATTCGGGAAAGCCGTGCCGGTCAGCTCGACGAAGTCGATGCACGGGCACGCGATGGGCGCCTCAGGGGCGATCGAGATCGCCTGCTCGCTGGCGGCGCTGCGCGATGGGTTCATCCCGCCGACGATCAATCTCGATCATCCGGACCCGGAGTGCGACCTCGACTACGTGCCGCATCGTGGTCGACAAGAACGGGTGGCGCTGTTCCTCTCCAACTCGTTCGGATTCGGCGGGATGAACGCGGTGGTCGCGGTACGGACCTTGCTACCTGAGCTGTAACAGGCGGAGGAGTTTGTGATCGTCGAAAAGAAGCATCTGGAAAATTTCACGATTCTGTATGTCGAGGGGCTCATCAAGCTCGGCGAGAGCGCGGAGTTTTTCTCCTCGGCGCTCGAGAACGTGCTGAAGAACGACAGCGGGAACGTGATCATCGATTTCACCAAGATCGACTACATCGACTCCACCGGGATCGGCGAGCTGGTCGGATACCTCGGCAAGTTCACGACCCAGAACCGCAAGCTGATCCTCGTCAACCCCTCCGAGCGGATCCAGAAGCTCCTCAAGCTCGCGAAGCTCGATGCCGTGTTCAAGATCTACAGCACCGAGGAAGAGGCGGTCGCGGCGGAGAGCGGCGCAGCCGCGGCACGATAGACTCCCCCGGTGCAACGGCTCGCGAACGTCTACCGCGGCTCGCAAATCGAATCGTTCCACACCGGGTCGATCGCGGTCGTCGACGCGCTGGGGCGCTTGCTCGCGTATGCGGGTGATCCTGGTTTGCACACGTATCTCCGTTCCGCGGCGAAGCCGTTCCAGGGCATTCCGCTGCTGGAGTACGGCGGGATCGACGAGTACGAGCTCACCGGCGAGGAGATCGCGCTCACCTGCGCGTCGCACCGCGGCGAGGCGGTGCATGTCTCGACCGCCGCGGCGCTGCTGCGTAAGGGCGAGTTCGACGAGGACGACCTCCTCTGCGGCGCGCACTGGCCGTACGACGAGAAGTCGGCCAACGACCTTCGCGCCGCGGGCGAGCAGCCGTCGCCGCTCCACAACAACTGCTCCGGCAAGCACGCCGGGATGCTGCTCGCGACGCAGCTGATGGACGTGCCGTCGTCGCGTTACATCGACGCCGACCATCCGCTGCAGGCGCTGATGCGATCGACGGTCGCGGAGTTCGCCGGCCTGGAGCCGGATGAGATTCCGACCGCGACCGACGGCTGCGGCGTTCCAACGTTTTTCCTGTCGCTGCACCGCACCGCGTACGCTTACGCGCGGCTGATGGCTTCGAGCGAAGGATCGGCGGCGCCCGGAGCGCTGGAGCGTTACTCCGGCAGCGCGTCGCACGTCGTAGAGGCGATGACGACGTTTCCGTACTACGTTGCCGGCGCCGGCTCGATCACGACGCCGCTCATGGAATCGTTCGGCGGTGAGCTCCTCGGGAAAGAAGGCGCCGAGGGGTTCTACGCGATGGCGATCTCGCCGTCGCTGCGGAGCGAGCTGTCGGATCGGGTCAAAGTGGCCGAGGATGTCGCGATCGGGATCGCGATCAAGGTGCATGACGGGACGGCGGACCGGGCGCGTTATCCCGCCATCCTCCGGACGCTCGAGGCGCTTGGCATCGACGTCTCCGCCCGCCGCGCGCTTCCGAAGTATCGTGAATGGGAAGTTCGCAATCACGCAGGAACGCTCGTAGGCGACGTTCGTGCAGAATTCGATTTGGAGTTCGTATGAAAAACAGAGGGCAGTGGGCAGAGCGCAGTGCGCAGGAAAATCAACCTGTCATCCTGAGCTGGCGTAGCGGCGGAGCCGCGAAGCGCAGCGAAGGACCCCCTTCGGATCTTGCATCACGAGTCCTTCCGCTTCTGCTCTCCGCGCTCTGCGCTCTGCCGTTCTTCGCGTGCCGCTCGACCGTCGGCGTATCGCGCACGGCGGGAGGGTTCGCCGAGGTGGCGCCGACGGTGGCGAACGAGATGATCATCGACTCGAACCAGATCGTGGTGATCGACGTGCGGCCCTCGCAGGAGTTCAACGGGCCACAGGGACACATCGCCGGCGCGCTCAATGCGCCGATGGATTCGATCGAGCGCCAGCTTCCGGAGCTCCTCCCCTACACGAACCAGACGGTGCTCGTGTACGGCGACACTTCGACCGACGGCTCGCTCGCGGCGAAACTGTTGACGGTGGCCGGTTTCCGGAACGTCGTCCACATCGGCGGCGGGCTGCAGGGGTGGATTGAACACGGCTATCGCACTGTTAACGCGCGCTGAGATGAAGAAGCTCTCCTTACTCGCTCTCTCACTCTTCGTGTGCGCGGGCGCATTCGCCGCTCCCGCCGACCTCGCAGCGCTCAAGGCGTACGCGAAGAAAGCGTCGCTCAAGTGCCCCGACACGACCCTCACGCTCGAGCCGATCCCGCGTCAGGGTCCGCTCAACTTCCAGCTCTATGACCTCACCGTGAACTCGGCGGAAGAGAGCTGCAAGGAGCACAAGTACCTGCTCCACTCGCCGGGAACGCAGCAGATCCTGGTCGGGACGGTGTTTCAGATCCCCGAGGATGGCCGCCCCGTTGCCACGCGGCTCGCCTCACAGACCTCGGAGCTGCTGCACGAGCCGGTCACCGCGAACGTCTCGCCGTTTCCGCTGCCCGACGGCCTCAAGATCGCCACGATGACGAAGCAGACGCCGTTCGGGCCGTTCAGCTATCACGGGTACATCGACGCGTCGGAGCGGTTCCTCATCGTCGCGCGCCGCGGAAAGCTCGGCGTCGATCCCGGCAAGTCGTTGAAGGAAGCCCTCGGCGTGGAGCACGCGGTCAGCCGCGGTAATTCGATGGCGAAGACGGAGATCCTGGAGCTGTCGGATTTCGAGTGCCCGACCTGCGCGCGCATGCACAGCCAGGTCGAGCCGATCATCAGCAAGAATCTCTCGAAGGTTCACTACCTCCGCCTCGATCTCCCGCTCTTCGAGCACCACGAGTGGGCGATCTATGCCGCCCTCGGCGCGCACGCCATCCACAAGGTGGCGCCCGCGATGTACTGGGAGTACGCCGATTTCATCTTCAAGAATCAGGAAACGGTCGGGAAGCAGCCGTTCGACAAGGTGCTGCAGAATTTCTGCGAGGACCACGACATCAACTGGGCGAAGATCCAGCCGATTTACAAGTCGAATGAGGAGCGCCAGGCGATCCTCGACGGCGTCTCCAAGGCGTTCGACAACGGCCTCAACTCCACCCCGACGTTCATCATCAACGGACAGATGATGGGCCACGGCAAGGAAGGCAGCGCCGTGCTGGACGGGATCAAGGCGGCGCTGAAGTGAGGCCGTGATCCGTTATTCGTTACTCGTTATTCGGGTCTGAAGCGATCGATCGAGTAACGAATAACGGCTAAAAGCCAAAGCTGATCTTCGCTGTGTAGCTCGTGACTTCCGCTTTCGTTGCTTCGACCGTGATCTTCGGGAGGAGCAGCGAGAGGCGGACGCCGGCGGTGTAACGGTTGACGTTCGCACGGTCAGAGAGTGAGCGCCCGGCCGTGGCGACCGGCACGTTGGAGAGGTCCACGCTGCCGCTGGCGTTGTTGCGCTGCCGCCCGATGGCGCCGTACGGCATCACGGGGCCGAAACCTTTGCTGATGAACGCCTCGACGCCGTACGTTTTCATATTGAACGACTCGATGCCGCGGAGCGTCGAGTAGGCGCCGCGAAGACCGATCTCGGGGGTCGCGACGCTGCCGCGGACGAGCGGGATGTCGAGCGAGCCGCCGTACATCTTGATGTCGCCGCGCGACGCGTACGTTCCGGAGAGCGTGCCGGCGCCGAACCCTTTCGATGCCACGAGGCGCGGCACGGCGAGGTAGCCGCTCTGCTCGAGACGCGTGCCGCTGACCGACTTGGTCCAGTACGCGGCTTTGTCGTCGATCGGAACGGCGGTCGCGGCGATGCCGACGTCGAACCCGAGGAATCCGGTGGCGCGCGCGGGCTGGACGGGCGTCGCGTAGATCGCCTGCCCGACGAGGCGCGCGAACCTCGCGAAGTCGGCGTCGGTGATGGTCGGCTGGAACGAGACGTCGGCGGCGAATGCGGGGGTCGTGAACGGCAGGGCTAGCGCGATCAGAAGAGCTGCGAGATGTAGTCGTTGCTGAGCAGGAATCCCGACGGCGTGAAGGCGACGCGCCCCTCGTGCCGCTCGAGCCAACCATCCCGTAAACCGCGACTCACCCATTCGATTGCCTCCTGCCCGCACAGAGCGACGAGCTCGTCATAGTTTATCCCGCGCTTCCGGCGCAGACTGAGAAAGAGCGTCTCGCGGCGCCGCTCGTCGTCGCCGAGGTGCTCTTCGAAGTTGCGGGCGTGCTCGGGGTCGGCGATGTATTCGTGAATGTTGCGCGTGTTCGCGAAGCGGCGTTCGTCGACGAATGAATGCGCGGCGAGGCCAAAGCCGCGGTACTCGCCGCGAGTCCAGTAGCGGAGGTTGTGGAGGCACTCTTCCCCTTCGCGCGCGAAGTTGCTGATCTCGTATTGGTGCAGGCCGGCTTCTTCCAGGCGCGCGATCGCGTACTGGTACTGGTCGGCGACCATGTCGTCTTCGGGGACGGTGACTCGCCCTTTCGCCACCTGGACCTGCAGCGGAGTCGTTTCGTCGAGGTCGAGCATGTAGAGCGAGAGGTGGCCGGGCTCCAGCGCGATCGCCTGATCGAGCGTCTGCGCGAATGACTCGCGCGTCTGGTGCGGGAGGCCGAGGATGAGGTCGAGGTTCGTGCGCATGGCGCTGCTGGCGGCTTCGATGGCTTTGACTGCGCCGGCGGCGTCATGAATCCGGCCGATCGCTTTGAGCTCTTCATCGTTGAACGACTGCACCCCGATCGAGATCCTGTTCACGCCGAGCTCTCGCCACGCGTCCAGCGCCTCGGGCGTCACATCCTCCGGATTCGCCTCCATCGAGAACTCCGCGCCGGGGGCGATGTTCAGCGCTTTGACGATGCGTTGCAGGTTCGCGATCGACGTACGGGAGGGGGTGCCGCCGCCGAGGTAGACGGTATCCGCCGCCGAGTCGGCGGCGCTACCCAGAATCTCGCGCTCCACCGCGTCCACGTACCGGTCCTGCAGCTCGATGTCGGTCGAGATCGCGAACGGGCAGTAGGAGCAGTGCACGCGGCAAAACGGAAGATGAACGTAAACGCCGATCACGCCAGCCATTCTCTATAATCCGAAACAGCAATGCGGCGGCCGCGACTCCTTTGGACTCTCCTCGGCGCAATGGTGCTCGTCGGTCTCCTGCCGCTCGTCGTCTCGCACTACGTCCTCATCGGCATCAACCGCGACTCGCTCGAGACGCTGGAGAAGAAGTACCTCACCCGCTCGGCCCTCGGCATCGCCACCGACCTCCAGAACCTCCTGACCAGCAACACTCAGCAGCTCACGAAGATCGCGGGCAGCGTCGGCGTGCTGAAGACGGCGCTCCCGCCGGGCACCGACCCCTTCACGCACGCGGCCGCCAGCGGCTGGATTCGCGACTACATCACGAACGACAGCGACTTCCTCGCGCTGCGCGTCCTCAACATACAAGGCCAGGGCGCCGAGGCGAAGCCGGCGAACCTCGAGGCGTCGGTGATGCAGGAGATGAACCTCGCGCTGGAGGCGGCGAAACACGGCCAGCAGTTCACCGGCACGTTCCAGACGCTCCAATCCGTGAACCAGCCGGCCGTCGTCGTCGGCGTTCCGGTGATCGACAACGGCCAGGTGATCGGCGTCGTCGAAGGGCTGATCTCGCTGCGGCGCATCGCCGACCGGATCCGGGACGAAGGACGCGGCGACGACACGGCGTTCATCGTCGACCGTAACGGCCGCGTGCTCCTGCACAGTGAGGCGGCGACAGAGGTACAGCACCCCGACGCCTCGAACCTCGAGGTCGTGAAGGAGTTCGAGAAGACGCCGGTACGCCTCACGGAGTCGTACCGCGACGCGAACGGGAAGATGTTTCTCGGCACGGTGATGCCGGTCGGGCATCCCGACTGGGGCGTCGTGGTGCAGAAGCCGGAGGAGCGCGCGTACATCTCGGTCGACAAGATGATCCGCGCGACGTTCATGTGGGGCGGCATCGCGCTCGCTCTCGCGATCATCGTCTCGATCGTCTTCGCCTCGGGGATCGTGCGGCCGATCGGTGTGCTGGTCGAGCGAACGCAGAAGATCGCGGCAGGCAACTATCAGGAACGCGTCGATCTCAAGACGCACAACGAGATCGGGGAGTTGGCCGAGAACTTCAACTCGATGTCGGGCGCGATTCAGAACGCAGTCGAGCAGCTCAAGAAGGCCGCGCACGAGAATCACCTCCTGTTCATCAACTCCGTCCGCATGCTCGCCGCAGCGATCGACGCGAAGGACCCGTACACGCGCGGCCATTCCGAGCGGGTGGCGCGCTACTCGATCGCGATCGGCAAGAACCTCGCGTTGCCCGAAAAGGAGATGCGCAACCTTCGCGTCAGCGCGCTGCTGCACGACGTCGGGAAGATCGGTATCGACGACCGCATCCTCCGCAAGCCCGGGGCTCTCAGCGACGACGAGTTCGAGGTCATGAAGCAGCACCCCGTGAAGGGAGCGGCGATCATGAGCGGCGTCGCGCAGCTCATCGACGTCATCCCCGGCATGAAGTACCACCACGAGAAGTGGGGCGGCGGCGGGTATCCCGACAATCTGGAAGGCGACGCGATTCCGATGCAGGCGCGCATCGTCGCGATCGCCGACACGTTCGACGCCATGACCACGAACCGCCCGTACCAGAAGGCGATGGAGCTCGGGTACGTCGTCGAGAAGATCAAGAGCTTCGCCGGAACGCGTTTCGATCCGAAGGTGGTTGACGCCTTCGCGAACGCGGTCGCCCGCGGCGACATCACCATCGAAGAGCAGGTGCGCGGCGCGGCGTGAAGATCGCCCCGGTGCTCCTCATTCTCGCTCTCCCCATTGCAGGACAGCCTGTCTGCGACCGGATCATGTGGGAGATCACGCATGGCCAGTACTCGCGCGCGCTGACGCAGCTCGACGGCGCACCGACGAACGGCGGTACCGAGGCCTCGCGTGCGAATCTCCGCGGCCTGACGCGGATGCTGGCGGGCGATCCGAAACGCGCGGTGAGCGACTTCGACACGGCGCTGGAGCTCGCGCCGTCGATGGCGGAGGCGCGCTTCAACCGCGCCGTCGCATACATGAAGCTCGGCGATTTTCCGCGCGCCTCGAAGGAGCTGGAGGTCATCTGGGCCGGAACGTCACCGCTGCGCGCCCGCGCCGCGTATCACGACGCGCTGGCACTCGACGCGATGAATCGAGCCACTGATGCGGAGAGGTGGCTCGGTCGTGCGTTGGAGCTCGATCCATCGCTCGACGACGCGCTCTTCTACTCCGGCGTCCTGCACGAGCGTCGCGGCGATCTGCAGACGGCTGGGCGGGCGTACAAGACGTATCTCGACCGCCACCCCGACTCGGCCGGCGCGATGCTGCGGTTCGGCGTTTGCGCACAGCGCGCGGGCTCGATCGATACGGCGAAGACGTACCTGGAGCGCGTCATCAAGATGTCGCCCGACTCCGTGGAGGCAAACGAGGCACGGAAGTTCCTCGTCATGTGGGAGTGATGTTCCGCGAGATACTGCAAAACCTCGTGACCTCGACGCCTGGCGCCATCGGGGCGTTATTCCTTGACTGGGAGGGCGAGACCGTCGAGCTGGTCGGCGACCGCCCGCTCGACGCCGACGAACACGGCCTCAAGATCGTCGGCGCCTACCAGGGCATCTTCCTCACCCAACTCCGCGACCTCTGCTCCCGCGTCGACGCCGGCCGCCCACACCACTTCAAGATCGACTTCGAAGCGACGCGCGTCTTCTCCTGCGACCTGAAAGAGGGCTACTACCTCGTCCTCGTGGTCGACAACACCAGCCACGAAGCCGTCGCCTGGCGCGCCCTGGACGACTGCAAAGCGCGCCTGATGCCGGAGCTATGACTCGTCGAGCACTTCGAGGCTGGAGAGGATTCCTTCGATCCGGTCGCGGATCTCGCCTCGCTCGCGGGTGAAGCGGTCGTTCTCTTCTTCCAGCGACGAGAGGCGCTCGGACGACTCGTCCTGATCGCGGAGTTTCGATTCGGCTTCGTCGAGGCGCGCTTTCAGGGCGTCGCGCTCGCGGCGGAGGTCGCTGATGGTGCCGATGGCACGCTCCACGCGTTCACTGAGGCGGGCGAGGATTTCTCCTTCTTCGGTTCCGGCGAGGGCGAGTTGTTCTTCTTTAGTTTTTTTCATAGCACTTTCACCGGCAGCAGCTCGGCGACGCGCGTCGCGACGTTGTGATGGATCTGTGCGACCTCATCCTGCGTCAGCGAACGGTCGAACGCCTGATACCACATGCCGAGGGTGGTTTTGATCGTGTCGGGTTCGGGAGTGAAGCGGTCGCGGAGACCGACTTCGTGGAGGAACGGCACGTCGAGCGAGCGGATCGTCTCGATGACCCGCTGGTATTCGAGATCGCGGCCATGCGTCAGCGCCAGGATCATCGGGACGCCGGGGAAGCGCGCCACCGGCGCCATCTTCCACTCCGACGTCGATGCGAGAAGCGCCTCGATGTCGACCTCCGCGGCGAGAACGTCGCCCTTGATGCCGAAGTGCTGCAGGATCGGATGCGCGAGGAAGCCGAGCGTCGCGATGTGCTTGTCTTTGTGACGAGCGACCGCACGCTTCCCCTTCTGGAGCCACTCGTCGTCGCCGGCCGCGTAGTCGAGCGAGACGTGAAACTTCAGCGCGACCTGATCGACGATTCCTTTGATGTCGAAGAAGTCGAAATCGCCGTACATGACGGCGGCGGCACGGTGGCGCTCACGTACGGTATCGCCGTCGTGGTGGTATGTCCGGCCGACCTCGAAGAGCGCGCCATCGCGCGTGCCGTACGAGCGGTTGAACGCGACGCTTTCGAGCAAGCCCGGCATCATCGTCAGGCGCATGGCGGCGATGTTCTCCGACAGCGCGTTCGTGATCGCGATCTGCGACTCGGCGGTGAACAGCGCGTTGAAGTCGGCGGCGAAGAACGAGTAGTTGATCGCCTCCGCCATCCCGCAGCCGGCCAGGATGCGGCGGATGTCGTCCTCCGCCTCTTTCGCGGGGTTGACGCGGATATCGCCCGTCGTGACGCGCGGCAGCGCCGCGGGAACGTTGTTCAGGCCGAAGAAGCGGAGGACCTCTTCGACGAGGTCCATCTCTTCGTGAATGTCGCCGCGATACGTCGGCACCGTGACGCGGATGCCGTCGTGAACGCTCTCCGCGGCGAACCCGAGACGGCGGAAGAGGTCGAGGGCGTAACCGGTGCCGACCGAACCGCCCGACTGTTCGTGCAGCTTCGCCGCGCGGAGCGTGAGCGTCTTCGGCTCGATCGTCCGTGCCACGACGTCGATGAGCGGAATCTCCGGCGTACCTCCCGCGAGTCCGGCGACGAGATCGCCGGCGAGCGAGACGGCCATGAGCGTGTCATTCGGATCGACGCGGCGCTCGAAGCGATACGACGCGTCGGTCTTCACGCCGAGGCGCCGTGCGGTCCGTCGGATGCCGGTCGGCTCGAACCAGGCGCACTCGAGGAAGATGTCCTTCGTCGAGCTGCTGATCTCCGAGTTCTCGCCGCCGATGACGCCGCCGAGGCCGATGGCTTTATTTGCGTCCGCGATGACACAGGTCTCGCGGTCCAGCTTGCGGTTCTCGCTGTCGAGACTCCGCATCGACTCGCCCTCTTTGCCGGCGCGAACGACGATCGTCTCGCCGCCGACCTTCGCGAGGTCGTACGCATGCAGCGGGTGGCCGAGCGCCATCATCGTGTAGTTCGTGGCGTCGACGACGTTGTTGATCGGGCGGAGTCCGACCGCTTCGAGGCGGCGTTGAATGCGCTCGGGCGACGGTTTGATCGTGACGCCGCGGATGACGTAGCCGCTGAAGCGCGCGCACATCTCGGGCGCCTCGATGCGGACCTTCACGCTCCCCTCGGGCGTCGTCTCACCCTCGAACCGTGGCACCGCACGCATCTCGCGCGCGAAGGCGGCGGCGAGCTCGCGCGCCATGCCGAGGTGCGACATGGCGTCGACGCGGTTGGTGGTGATCTCGAGGTCGAACACCGTGTCGTCGCCGTGCTTCTCGACCGCCTCGATTGCGTGGCCGATCTCGGTGAAGCGGCGCTCGAGATCCTCGTCGCTGATACCTGAGAGATCGACGTAATCGCTGATCCAGTCGCGGGAAAGTTTCATCGGGCGCGGGATTGTATCTTCAGAAGCGCACGCGCGAGAGCAGCCCCATCGCGGCGTCGTGCGGGTTGTTGCGCTTGTGGACGACCTCGTCGAGGAGCGCCTCGTAATTCGGCGAGGCGGCGAGGAGGCGCTCCATGAACTTCTCCTTCAGCATCGTCTCGATGCGGATGCGGACACGCTCGCGGTTGCGGCGATCGAGCTCGCCGCTGCCCTTCAGGTAGTCGAGATGCTTCTCGATCGAGGCGTCGAGCTCGGCGATCCCCTCCCCCTTCGACGCGACGGTCTTGACGATCGGCGGCACGTAGTCGCCGTGCTCCTCGACGAGCGACATCATCATCGTCACTTCGGTCACCGTCTTGTCGGCGCCGGGGCGGTCGGCCTTGTTCACAACGAAGACGTCGCCGATCTCCATGATCCCCGCCTTGATCGCCTGGATGTCGTCGCCCATGCCGGGGACGAGGATGACGAGATTCGTCTGCACCGTGCGGACGACCTCGACTTCATCCTGTCCCACCCCGACCGTCTCGACGAGCACCACGTCGAAGCCGCTGGCATCGAGGACGTCGACGACGTCGTTCGTCGCGCGCGCGAGCCCGCCGAGGAAGCCGCGCGTTGCCATCGAGCGGATGAAGACCCCGCGGTCGGTGTAGAGATCGGCCATCCGGATGCGGTCGCCGAGGATCGCGCCGCCGGTGAAGGGCGACGTCGGATCGACAGCGACGATGCCGACGCGTTTCCCCTGCGCGCGATAGTGCTTCGCCATCGAAGCGACGAGCGTCGACTTGCCGGCGCCCGGCGAGCCGGTGATTCCGATGATCCGCGCGCGTCCCGTCGCCGGGTAGATCTCCGCGAGCAGGCCTTCGGCGGCGGGGTCATCGCGCTCGACGAGCGAGATCGCTCTCCCCAGCGCGCGGTAGCGGCCGGCGAGAACGTCGGCTGCGAGCTCGCTCATGACTCCGCGAGCAGGTTCCTTGCGATCACCATCCTCTGAATCTCGCTCGTTCCCTCGCCGATGGTGCACAGCTTGACGTCGCGGTAGTACTTCTCCGCCGGGAAGTCTTTGATGAAGCCGTAGCCGCCGAAGATCTGCACGCCCTTCTCGGTCGCGCGCACGGCGACCTCGGACGCGTACAGCTTCGCCATCGCGGAGAACTGTGTGACGCGCTCGCCGGCGTCTTTGACCGCCGCGGCGCGGTAGCAGAGCAGCCTCGCCGCCTCGATCTCCGTCGCCATGTCGGCGAGCATGAACTGGATCGCCTGGAACTGCGCGATCGCCTGGCCGAACGCCGTCCGCTGCTTCGCGTAGTCGCGCGCCGCCTCGTACGCACCGCGCGCGATCCCGACCGCGAGCGCGCCGATGGAGATGCGTCCTCCGTCGAGGACCTTCATGGCGTCGATGAAGCCGTAGCCGATCTTGCCGAGGATATTTTCGTCGGGGACGCGGCAGTCTTCGAGCACCAGCTCGGCCGTGTCGCTGACGCGCATGCCGAGCTTGTTCTCCTTCTTTCCGGCGCGGATGCCTTTGCGATCCATCTCGATCGCGAACGCGGTGATGCCGTGCTTCTGGTCCTGGCGATCGGTGACGGCGAGGACGACGGAGAGGTCGGCATAGGTCGCGTTCGTGATGAAGTTCTTCGTTCCGTTCAGCACCCACTCGTTGCCATCTTTCACGGCGATGGTGCGCATGCCCGAGGCGTCGCTGCCGGAGCCCGGCTCGGTGAGACCCCACGCTCCGACCCATTCGCCGGAGGTCAGTTTCGGCAGCCACTTCTTCTTCTGCTCGTCGTTGCCGGCGTGGTAGGTGTGGCCGGTGCACAATGAGTTATGCGCCGCGACGGAGAGGGCGAAGCCGCTGTCGACGACGCCGAGCTCTTCGATCACATTGGCGTAGTCGACGTACGACAGACCGCCGCCGCCGTATTCCTCGGGAATCGTGACGCCGAGGAGCCCGAGCTCGCCGGCCTTCTTGAACGTCTCGACCGGGAAGTGCTGCGCCTCATCCCACTCGGCGAGGTGCGGTTTGATCTCGCTCGTGGCGAAGTCGCGCACCATCTCTTGAATCTGTTTCTGATCGTCGGAAAGGCCAAAATCCATGAGCTTTGTGACTCCTTCGTGTCGGGGGCTCATCGTACCGTATCGCCCTCCCGGCTAGAATGACGGCATGAAGGTCCGCTACCTCACTGCAGCCCTGCTCCTCCTGCCCGCGCTCGCCTACGCGCAGCAGACGCCTGCGAGGGCTTCCGCGGCGCCGGCGCTGAATGGGAAAGGGTTCCGTACGGAGTTCACGACGGACCTCGACGAGGTGCAGGACAAGATCACCAAGCTCGCCGCAGCCGTTCCGGCGGAAAAGTACGCCTGGCGGCCGGGCGAAGGGGTGCGGTCGATCAGCGAGGTCTACATGCACATCGCCGGCGCCAACTACTTCCTCGCGACCTTCGTGAACGTGCAGCCGCCGTCGACGATGCCGAAAGACATCGAGAAGATCACCGACAAAAAGCTCGTGCTCACCGAGCTCCAGAAGTCGTTCGACCACCTGCGGTCGGTGCTGAGGAACACGTCCGACGCCGACTTCGACAAACAAGTGATGCTCTTCGGAAAGCCGACTACCGAGCGCGCCGTCTTCTCGACGATCCTCAACCACCTCCACGAGCACCTCGGCCAGTCGATCGCGTACGCGCGGATGAACGGCGTCGTGCCGCCGTGGAGTGGAAATTAACGTCTGGAAATCAGCTATCGCCGGTAGTTCGTCGCGTAGTCGGGGACCGCGATCCCGTTGCGCAGACGCTCGTCGGCGATCGGTGACTGCGGCGTCATACGCAGTGGAATGACGCCCGCCCAGATGTCGAGCGCGTAGTCCTCTTCGTCGTCCACGGGGCCGCCGGTGCGAATCTTCGCGGAGGCTTCCTCGATCGGCAGCGCCAGGACGATCGTCTTGCGGAGCTCGATCTCGTTCGGCGGACGGACCTCCGCCGAGCGCCCGCGGCAGACGTGATCCACGAGGAGATCGAGCGCGCGCAGCTTCTCCTCACCCGTCACTTCGCGCGCCGTGCCGAAGACGACGGCCGAGCGGTAGTTCATCGAGTGATGGAACGCCGAGCGCGCCATCACCAAGCCATCAAGCAGCGTGATCGTGGCGCACGCACGAATGCCGTTCTTCAGGTTCCGCAGCATCCCGGCTGCCGGCGAGCCGTGGAAATAGAGCGTCTCGCCGTCGCGCCAGTGAATCGTCGGAATGACAACCGGCGTGTCGCCGCCGACGACGAAACCGACGTAGCAGATGAGCGCCTCGTCGATGATGGCGTTCACGGTGGCGGCGTCGTATCGCGCGCGTTCGGGGAGGCGGTGCACGGTGGTGCGGTCGGTTTGCAGTACGCTCATTGTTCTAGTACAATCTCCGTCTGTGTTAGCACAAAAGTACATGAGCGGCGATACCGCGGTCAAGATCGCCGCGTCGGTCGAGACGGCCATCAGCCGGGGGTTCCTCGCCGCCGGAGCGCGGCTGCCGGTGGTCCGGGAGTCGGCGCAGATGCTCGGCGTCAGCCCCGCGACCGTCGCCGCCGCCTATCGCGCGCTTCAGCAGCGCGGCGTGATCGTCTCCGACGGCCGCCGCGGAACGCGCGTCCGCGCATCCGCGCCCGTCTCCGCCCCTCCTCCCCCGCCCCTTGCCAGCGGCATCCGCGATCTCGCCTCGGGCAATCCGGATCTCGATCTGTTGCCGAAGGCGTTCGACCAGCGGCCGTACCGCGATGAGCTGAACGATCCGCGCCTGATCGACGCCGCACGCGCGCAGTTCGAGGCGGACGACATCCCGGCGGCGCACCTCGCCGTCGTCAGCGGCGCGCTCGACGGCGTGGAACGGGTGCTGCGCGAGCACCTGCGGCCGGGCGATCGCGTCGCGGTCGAAGATCCGTCCTTCACCGGCGTGCTCGATCTTCTCGCGTCGCTGGCACTGATCCCCGTGGCGGTGCCGGTCGACGACGAGGGACTCCTCCCCGAGCCGCTCCGGCGCGCGCTCAAGTCGGCCCAGGCGCTCATCGTCACGCCGCGCGCACAGAACCCGACCGGCGCCGCGATCACGCCGCGCCGCGCGCGTGCGCTCCGCACCGTGCTCTCGGCCTTCCCCCAGACGCTCGTCATCGAAGACGACCACGCCGGACCGATTGCCGGCGCGCCGCACGTCACGCTCGTTCACGGACGCGACCGATGGGCGGTAGTCCGTTCGCTCTCGAAATCGCTCGGCCCCGACCTCCGCGTCGCCCTCCTCGCGGGCGACGCATCAACGATCGCGCGCGTGGAAGGACGGCAGTCGCTCGGCATCCGCTGGGTCAGCCACATCCTCCAGCACATCGCGGCCGATCTCCTTCACAGCCGCAACACGCAAAAGCTCCTCGCCCGCGCCGAGAAGACGTACCGCGACCGCCGCGACGCGCTCCTCCGCGAGCTCGCCAGGCGCGGCATCCCCGCGCACGGCGTCTCCGGCCTCAACGTCTGGATCCCCGTCACCCACGAATCCGCCGTCGCCCAATCGCTCCTCGGCCGCGGCTGGGCCGTCAACGCCGGCGAGCGTTATCGCATCGCCACCGCCCCCGCAATCCGCGTCACCATCTCGAAGCTCGAGCCGAAGGATGCGGTGCGGTTGGCGGATGATCTGGTGGCGGTCCTCCGCGGCTCGACTACTCGCGCGGCGTAAAGAATTCATTCACCACAGAGGCACAGAGAACAGAGAGATTTTATTTTTCTTAAATCTCTGTGACCTGTGTGTCTCTGCGGTGAATCATCCCCCCGCTGTCACCAGTTCCCGCACAAACATTCCTGGCGTGTAGGCAGTGATGTGGCCCGTGAACGCGGACGCCGCGACGGTGAGCGGTGAGGCGAGCCAGAGTTTGCCGGGGCCGCTGCGGCCTTTGTAATTGCGGTTGATGGCGCTGACGGTGACCTGGTCGGCGATGTCGGAGACACCGGGGCCGCAGCCGATGCAGGCGCCGCAGCCGGGATTGAGGACCGTCGCGCCGGCCTGCTCGAACGTGTCGACGAGGCCGTTGTCGCGGGCGAACTTCTCGACCGCCTGCGAGCCGAACTGGATGAAGAACTTCACCCCTTCCGCGACGCGCAGCCCGGCATCGACCGCTTCCTTCGCGACCTGATGGTAGAAGAGGAGGTCATCGACCTTCCCTGCCGTGCAGGAGCCGGCGTAGGCGATGTCGATCTTCACGTCCCCGATCTCGGCGATCGTCGCGCCGTTCGTCGGGTCGGATGCGACGCCGCGATCGGGATCGCCGGGATGCGCCACCATCGGTTCGACCTTCGACAGATCGACCGTGTGCACGCCGCCCGCGTACTCCGCGTCCGGGTCGGGCGAGACGGCGCGCGCGCGGAGGCGTTCGACGTCGACGCCGGGGCGCATGGCCGCAATCCACTCGAACGTCTTCTCGTCCGCTTCGACGATCGCCGTCCGGGCCGAGCACTCGGTCGCCATATTCGCCAGCGTCGCGCGCTCGTCCATCGAGAGCGACTGCAGACCCGGGCCCGTGAACTCCATGATCCGGTCGAGCGTCAGTTGCGGCTTCGCGTACTGCAGCAGGATGTAGAGCATCACATCCTTCGCGGTAACGTTCGACTTCAGTGTGCCGACGAGATCGAAGCGGATCGACTCCGACACCTCCACCATCGTGAAGCCGCTATGCGCCAGCACCGCGTACTCCGTGGAGCCGACGCCCCACGCGAGCGCGTTGTTCACGCCGCCCATGCAGGTGTGCGAGTCGGTCGCCTGAATGAAGTCGCCCGGGTCGATGAAGTACTCGCGCGCCACTTCGTGACAGATGCCTGGCGACACCTTTTCACTCGCCGAATAGTCGCGGACGCCGGTGTGGCGCTGAAACTCGCGCTGCATGTCGCGCAGCACTTCGATCTTCGGGAGGAACGGCCGCATCTTCGTCACCTCGTCCGCGTAGATGAGGTGATCCTCGAAGACCGCGAACTTCTTCGGATTCGTGACGGTGTACTCGGAGCCATACTCGTCCGACAGGAAGTGATGCACTTGGCCGGTCGTGAACTCATGCGAATACCCGCCATCGACGTCGACGACGACCGCATCGCCCGGCTTCACGTATTCGCCGGCGCGGAGATGGCGCGCCAGGATCTTCTCCCCCATCGTCATCGGCCGCGGCGGCGTATCGGGATGGGGCAGATCGACCTCACCGCGCTCGATCGCCTTCGCGAAGGGGAAGAGGCCGCCTTCGCGGACGATGAGCTGCGAGATCGGGTCGTACTTTCGGTAGAACTCCTCGAGCGGGACGCCGTCGCCGCGCTGCAGGCGGACGAGCATCTCGTGATCGCCCATCAGCAGCCCTTGATTGATGTTGTTGCCCGCGTGGATCGGCGCGAATGACACCGCGATCGCGATGCGGATGCCGCTGAAGACCTCCGACTGCGTCGCCTGCTCGCGCGAGCTGCCAACGCCCTTCCGATAGCCGCTGACGATCACCTCGAAGTTGCCGTTGCGGAGCGCGTCGGTCGGCACCACGCGCTCGCCATTCACGATCAGCCCGGCGTAGGCGTTGCGCGCGATGTCTTCCGGCTTGTAGTCGAAGCAGACCCACGCCGGCGTCATCACGTCGGTGTTGATGTCGTCCATCAGATCGTCGACGCCGAGGTCCTGCATGTGGAGGTCCAGCTCGCCGGTGAGCTGCTTCTTGATGAGCTCGGGATCCTTGGTGAGGAAGAGGACGCGTTTGCCGGGAGTGAGCGTGATCATCTCTGGAGGTTTCATCGCTAATGAGCGCAACAACTCCGTTGCGCGCGCGATTCTAGCTGCGGGCTTAGCGAAAATCTCGCACAAGCACCAGATCATTGATGCGTTCGGCGCGGGCCAGCGCGATGCGGCCGTTCGCATCGACGTCAAACGGCCCGATCCTCCCCGAGTCGAAGTTCGTCAATTGTCGTGGCGCTCCCCCTCGGAGCGACTGGCTCCAGAGGTTCCCCGCGCCGTTGCGCGAGTCGACGTAGACGAAGCCGCTGCTGTCAGGAAGCCACTCCGCGCTCGGATTCGCCTCCGCGCGCGGCAAGTCGAGGAATCGCGGCGGCCCGCTCCCGTCGAGCGGCACGATCGCCGTACGCCACAACGGCGGCTTCCCGTCCTTCGAGCGCAAGCGGCAAAGCAGCCAGCGCCCATCGGGCGATACGCGCGGAGAGTTTGCCGGCTCCTCGGTCAGCCGCACCGGTGCTCCGCCGGCGACGGAGACTCGCCATGCGGCCTGAACCTTCCCAAGGGACGAATAGATGAGCGACTGGCCATCGGGCGTCCATACCGGCCACGACGCCCATCTCGATTGGGTCAACTGCTTCGGATGGCTTCCGTCGATCGACGAGATCCAAACCTCCGGAACACCTGAACGGTCGGAGACGAACGCGAGGCGTGTTCCCTCCGGCGACACTGCCGGGTTCCACGACGAAAAACCGCCCGCGAGCGTGTGAGGCGTGCCGCCGGAGGCTGACGTGATGAGGAGCGTCGGCTCCTTTCCTGGAAAGACCGCGGCGAACGCGATGCGTCCGTCGGGCATCCAACGAACGCCGCTGCCGCCGAAGCGATTGCCGAGGCCCGTGGTGACCGGCTGGGCGGCGTTGGGATGTTTGAGCGATGTGACCCAAATATTTGCGGAGAGCTCCGACCGAGTGCAGACGAACGATCGCCCGTCCGCCGTCACGCTGACCGATCCGTATTCGCTGATGTCGGACGTGACCTTGCGCGTCTCGCCGTCCCGCGGATTGAGGAGCCAGATCTGAGGCGCCTGCTCGGGATGCGCGGCATTGACGAGGATCCCGCTCCCATCGGGCACCCATGCCAGGCCGCTGATCCACACGAACGGCGGGCGCGCGAGCACCGTGACGGAGCCGGTATCGACGTCGAGGTCGTAGAGCGTCATTTTCCATTTCGGCTCCAGCACACCGCCGACGAAAGTGACGCCTTTCCCGTCGGGCCGCCACGCGACGCCGCGGAACGTCGTCGGGAACGGGCGCGCGATCAAGAGCCGCTCTTCGCCGGTGTCCACGTCCGCGATGAAGAGGCGATCGATCCGGTCGACCGCATTGAAACGCCGGAAAACAACCCGGCGGCCGTTGGGCGAAACCGCGTACGAATCGTCGTAGTCGTGGGCGACGCGTCTCGGCTCACCGCCGAGAAGCGGGACCTGCATGAGGTCGACGACGTTCGCCTCCGCATTCGTCGCGAGGCCGTAGTAGATGTAGTTCCCGTCTCCCGAGATCGTGACGTCCGTGTAGGCGACCGGCTGCGCCGGGATGATTCGGACGCTGGTGCCGGTCGCGACCTGCCTGACCCAGAGCGACTGCGTGTCGCCATCCGCGGTCACGTCCGCGAGCACATTGCCGTCGGGAGAGATCGCCCCGGCCACGATGTTGCCGCTGTTCGTCATCCGCTCCATCACCGGCTGCGCGACCGAGGGCCGCGCGAGCGAGCGAACGACGCCCGGACGGCGTGCGAAGCGCCAGATGCTGAGTACAACCAACACCACTGCGATCGCGGAAAGCGCGTATACCCACGACGAGCGATGCCGCCGCCGCTCCGGCTCGACGCGCGTCGTGAGGACTTCCGTCAGGTCCAGCGCCGTGTCATGTATCGACTGATACCGCTCCTCGGGGTTCCGCATCAGGCAACGCCGGACGATGCGCTCCAGCCCCGACGGAGCGTTTTCGTTCAGCGACGCCGGCGCGTCATGCAGCACCGCGTGCATCGTCTCGACCGGCGTTTTCCGCACGAATGGCGAAGTGCCCGCAAAGAGCTCGTACGTGACACAACCAAACGCGAAAATGTCGCTTCGCGCGTCGGCGGCGCCGCCGTTCACCTGCTCCGGAGCCATGTACGCCGGCGTGCCGACCACGGCCGACGGCGCGGTGTCGCCGTTGCCGCCTGGTTCCGCGCGTTCGGTGAGTTTCGCGACGCCAAAGTCGACGATCTTCGGCAGATCGCCTCGGCCGACCATCACGTTTGCCGGTTTGAAGTCACGATGCACGACTCCCGCTTCATGCGCGCGAGCCAACCCCGCGGCGACGGCGGCCAACACGTGAAGGATGCGCGCCGGATCGCGAACCTCGCGCGCCCAATCCGCGAGACTGCTCCCTTCGATCAACTCCATGGCGAGAAAAACAGCGCAGTCGCCGTCCTCCAGCGCCGTTGAACCGGAGTCGAAGAGCGTGACGATCGCCGGGTGGTTGAGCGCCGAGGCCAACTGCGCCTCGCGGACGAATCTGCGGAGGCGCGCCGGATCGCCGGTGTTCGACTCGCGCAGAACCTTCAGCGCGACGCAGCGTTGCAGCTTCGTGTCGCGCGCCGCGTAGACGACTCCCATCGCGCCGCTTCCGACGCGCCGCTCGATCCGGTACTGCGCGACCATCGTCCCGGGACGCAGCTCGCGCTCGACAATGGGCATCGTCAATCAATACGTAAACTTTCGTAGAAAGTTGACCGCCGAAGCGCCGGGACCTGCTGCCGTAACGCCGCGCGGCGTCACGACTAGCACCGGAATGCCCAACCTCCGCGCGAGAGCCGCATCGCCAACGGAAGGCTCCGGAATGTCGGCGGGATGCGAATGAACGATGGCGACGGTGTTCGCCGGGATGCGGCCCGACCACGAAGTCGAATGGAAGGTCACGGAGCGGGGCCACATCTCGCACCCAAAGCCGTCGCCATCGCGCGTGATGAACGCGGCGCCTTCGAGCCGGAGATGCCCGTAACCGCCAGCCTCGAGGACGCGCTCCACGCAGGATCGCACCTCGGCACGTGCACGCATCCCATCATCGATTCGAACGGCAAGCGCGGCGGCGACGACCAAGGCGGCGAACATGCCGCGAGCGTCGCGCGTGGGTGGCTTCGCAATCCTGTGAAAGACCTTGGAAAGCTCTCGGACTTACAATCGAAGCGTGCGGCTCACCATCGGCAACGCATTGCTCGATACGGAAACCCGCTCGCTCTTTCGCGACGGCGAGCCGGTCGCCATCACGCCCAAGGCGTTTACGCTTCTCGAGACGCTGGCGGATCACTACCCAAGCGCCGTTTCCAAAACGGCGCTGTACGAGACGCTGTGGCCGGGGGTCTTCGTCGAAGAGGGAAACCTCCACACCCTGATCGCTGAAGTGCGATCGGCGATTGGCGACACCGACCACTCCCTGATCGTCACCAAGCACCGCTTCGGCTATGCGATCGCGAACGCGCAAGCCGAAACGATCGCCGCGCATCTCGTGATCGGAACGCTACACCTTCCGCTGCGCGCCGGCGAAACGCTCCTCGGCCGCGACGTGATCGGCACTCCGGACGTCTCGCGCCGCCACGCCCGCATCATGATCGACGACGGCGAAGCGACCATCGAGGATCTCGGCAGCAAGAACGGCACGTGGCTCGACGGTGAACGCGTCACTTCCGCCACTGTCCGCGACGGCGCCGAATTGATCCTCGGCCGCACGCGATGCGTCATCCGATTTGCGGCGGATGCGGACACGCTGACGGCCGATCCGCTTGCGTGATCGAACGTGCGGACTACCGGCCAAAACGGTCTAGCAGCCGGGCGAACGGGTTTGCGGCTCGGCGGCGACGTCAGCGTTCGCGCTTCATCCCTTTGCGGGCGCGCAACACGAAGTGCACTGGGCTGCCGACGAGACCGAGGGCCTCGCGGAACTGATTCTCGAGATAGCGGCGGTACGAGAAGTGGAGCGGCTCGTCGACGTTCGAGAAGAGCGCGATCGTCGGCGGCTGCGTCTTGAGCTGCGTGGCGTAGTAGAAGCGGCGCGGCCGCCCTTTCACGCTCGGCGGCTGGTGCATGCGGAGCGCGCGCTCCAGGATCTCGTTCAGCTCCGAGGTACGGAAGCGGGTGCGGTAGCCGGCGATGATCTCGTCGACCCGGTCGAAGATCTTCTCGATGCGCCGACCGCTCTTCGCCGAGATGAACTCCAGCGGCGCATACGACAGGAACTTCAGCTTGAAACGGACGGTGTCCTCGAACTTCTTGTAGTCGTCCTGGGCGTGCTCGCCGACGTCCCACTTGTTCACCAGGATCAGCGCGGCCTTCCCCGCCTCCTCGGCATACCCCGCGACGGTTGCATCCTGCGCGGCAACGCCGGAGGTGGAATCGATCATCACGAGTGCGATCTCGCAGCGCTCGATCGCCTTGCGCGCCGAGATGACCGCGAGCTTCTCCGCCTCGTCCGTCGTTTTCCCTTTGCGCCGGATCCCCGCGGTATCGATGATCGTGTAGCGCCGGTCGTTGCGCATCAGCTCCGCGTCGATCGCGTCCCGCGTCGTGCCGGAGATCGGCGAGACGACGGCGCGCTCCTCGTTCAGAAGGCGGTTGAGCAGCGACGACTTGCCGACGTTGGGACGTCCGATGATGGCCACGCGAACGGGCGCGTCGACGTCGTCTTCCTCTCCCTCTTCCACGGAATCGAGCGATACGACCTCGGTGATCGAATCGAGCAGCTCGTCGAGCCCCTCGCCATGCTCCGCCGACATCGGGAGCACCCGCTCGAAGCCGAGCTCGTAGAACTCGGGGACGCTCTCCGCCGCGTCACGGCGATCGATCTTGTTGACGATGAGCATCGTCCGGCTGGCGCTCGGCCGCAGGTCCTGCGCGATCTCGCGATCCTCGGAGAGGATGCCCGCCGCGCCGTCGACGACAAAGAGCACGAGATCGGCGTCCGCGAGCGCGCGATTCGCCTGCTCGCGAATCTCACCGGCGAATGCCGACATCGGAGAGTCGCCATACTCGAGGCCGCCGGTGTCGGTCAGCTCGAAGCGGCGTCCGTCGTCGAGCGTGACGACGTCGGAGAGTCTGTCGCGTGTCATCCCCGGCAAGTCGTGGATCAGGGCACGCCGTTTTCCGGCGATCCTGTTGAAAAGCGTCGACTTCCCGACGTTCGGCCGGCCGGCGATCACGACACGCTTGAGCTTCGAACCGGGCATGGGTCGCGCATGTTACGCTATAATTATTGGACCGATGCCGACCGATTCGCCTCTCTCGCAATGCCGTCTCTGCCGCGCGCCCCTCGGCGTGAACGAGCAGGAACGCCAGCTTTGCGCGGTGTGCGACGAGTGGGCGCAGCATGTCGCCCTCCGTTCCGACCGCCAGTTCGACCGCGTCGTCGGCGAGCTCCAGAACGGCTCGCTGTTCCTGACCGCGTCACGCAACGCGCACTAGCAGCAGCAGAAACGCGGCGCCCGCCGCGGTGTTGAAAAAGTTCAGCGCGCCATTCGGGATGCTCCGCACCCGCTTCCGATTCCAGCTTCCGGCGAGGCTTTCGACGTACGAGCCGAGGAACGCCGCAGCCGTGATCAACGCGACGAGGTGCAAGTCGCGCGTGCCGACCAAAGCGACGAGAAATCCGCAGACCAGCCCTGCGAGCGTCCCTTCGAGCGAGATCGCTCCCTCGGTTCCGACGGGCACCGGCTTCAGCGTCAACGGCAGAAACGTGCGGCGTCCGAAGAGCTGCCCCACCTCGGAGGCTGTCGTATCGGCGGCCGCCGTCGCGAGCGCGGCGACCGCGGCGAACCAGAACATCGGCTGACTCGTCGCGGCGAACGCAATCGCGAGGATCGCCGCCACGCCGGTATTCGCGAACGCGTGGGAAACACCGCGCCGCCCGCCCTTCTCTTGCGCGAGGCCACGCTTCGCCTTACGCCGGAAGCCGGCCTTCGTCATCGCCGTCCCGACGATGAAGAACGCGAGCAGCACGAGATAGAGCTGCCAGCCGCCGAAGACGAGAATGATCGCGCCCAGGAGCCAGCCGCCGATGAGGCCCGAGACGTCGACGCTCTTCGTTGCATAGCCGAGAAGCGCGAGCACCGTGTTGACGATGAGCCACGTCACGTCGAGGCGCGGCTCCGGCACCTGACGCATTGCCAGCAACATCGCGAACGAAATGCCGGCGACCAGCGGCACGATCAGGTTGTCGTCGACGTTCAACGGCAGCGACTCCGCGATGGCGCAGAGGACGACGGTGATGGTGATGACGTTGAGCGGCGCGTTGCCGGCGACGAACAACCACATCACCTCGGCGCCGACAAACCCGAACGCCACAAACGCCAGGAAGCCGCTCCACGACTTCTCTTCGTTCCACGGCAGCCGCGGTCCGCGGATGTTCTTCCCCGCCAGCGTCGCGAACCCGTCGCCGAACGCCATGATCGCCCACCCCGCCGCGGCGATCGCGAGCCGCTCGCGGAAGACGACGATCAGCACGAGGACCGCGAGCGGATACAGCACGATCCCCGCGTCGTATCCCCGCTCGTGCCGCGCCACCCGCGTCCCGAACAGCCGGTGCAGCAGCAGCCAGTTCCCGATCACCGCCGCGATGCAGACCCCCGCCGCCACCGTCCACGGCAGGAACCGCAGCGACAACGCGCCGAAGCCGAAGGCGATGTGCAACGCCTTGCGCAAAGTCTCGTGTGTCTGATGGGCGGTGCTCATCGGCGCGTGAGTTTACAATCCGCGCGATGTCGGGCTCGCCGTTACTTTCGGTCGTCATCCCCTGCTACAACGAGCGTGCGACGGTCGCGGAGCTATTGCGGCGCGTTCGGGAGGTGCCGGTCGAGAAGGAGATCATCGTCGTCGACGACCGTTCGACCGACGGCTCGCGCGACGTCGTGGCGGCGCTGGCGCAGCAGTGGCCGGAGATCCGCCACATCCTCCAGCCGGTGAATCAGGGGAAAGGCGCTGCCATCCGGCGCGGGATCGCCGAGGCGCAGGGCGAGATCGTGCTGATCCAGGATGCCGACCTCGAATACGACCCGGACGAGTACCCGAAGCTCATCCAGCCGATCGTGGCCGGCCATGCGGACGTCGTCTTCGGCTCGCGCTTCGAAGGCTATCCCCGGCGCGTGATGATGTACTGGCACCGCCTCGGCAACAACCTGCTCACCTTCCTGTCGAACTGCACGACCAACCTCGACCTCACCGACATGGAGACCTGCTACAAGGTCTTCCGCCGCGACGTCATCCAGTCGATCAAGCTGAACTCGAACCGCTTCGGCATCGAGCCGGAGCTGACGGCGAAGCTCGCGCGCCGCGGCTACCGCATTTACGAGGTGCCGATCTCGTACTACGGCCGCGAGTACTGGGAAGGGAAGAAGATCAACTGGAAGGATGGCTTCAGCGCCATCTGGACGATTCTGAGGTACGGCCTCTTTGACGACACGACCAGCGAGCCGCCGACGTACAAGACGCTGCGGCGTCTCGACTCGCTGCGGCGCTACAACCACTGGATCTGGGAGCGGCTCGCGCCGTACGTCGGGCAACGGGTGCTGGAGATAGGCGCCGGCTCGGGGACGATGACACGATTTCTCTACGGCCGCGAGCTGATCGTGGCGACCGACCGCGAGACGCCGTATCTCGACCGGCTGCGGAACCGCTTCCGCCGGAAGCCGGGCGTCGTCGTGGAGCGTTTCGATCCCGACAGCGACGACGGACTCGATCTCGCGCGGTACGGTTTCGACACTGTCACGTGCATCAACGTGCTCGAACACACGGCCGACGACGTGGCGACCCTCCGGCGCGCGTATCAGCTCCTCCAGCCGGGCGGCCGGATCGTCGTGTTCGTTCCGGCCGGGAAAGATCTCTTCGGAGCGCTCGACCAGGGCGTCGGGCATCAGCGGCGTTACGAGCGGGATGAGCTGACGGACAAGCTGCGCAGCGCCGGCTTCGAGGTGGAGGACGTCTCGTATCAGAACCGCGTCGCGAAGCTGGCGTGGTGGCTCAACTCCCGCATCTTCCACCGCACTGCGATGCCGGCCGCGCAATCGAAACTCTTCGACTTCTTCGTCCCGCTCTGGAAATCGCTCGAAGGGGCGCATCCATCGACGGGACTGAGCCTGATCGCCGTCGCGCACAAGGCGGGAGAAGCAGCGTGACCCTTCGGCTGCGCTCAGGGCAGACGCGCGCGGCACTCCTCCTTGCCGGCGGCGCTGGAACGCGCCTGCGGCCGCTGTCGTCCGACGAGAACCCGAAGCAGTTCCTGCGGCTCTGGGGTGGGAAGTCGCTGCTGCAACTGACATCGGAGCGCGTGAGCGATCTCGACGTGTTTGTGTCGACGAACGAGATGTATCGCGAGAAGGTGCTCGAGCACGTCCCGAGCGCGCACGTGATCGCGGAGCCGGCGCGCCGTAACACGGCGCCAGCACTCGCCCTCTCCTGTTTCGAGATCGGCGCCCGCCTCGGCGAAGAGACCGTCGTCGCCGCACTACCGGCGGATCACTTCATCGCCGACCCTGCGGAGTTTCGCCGTGTGCTGGACGGCGCGTTCGATTATGCCGAGGCGCACGACGTCCTCGTGACGATCGGCATCACGCCGACCGAGCCGAACACCGGCTACGGCTATCTCGAGCTTGGTGCGCCGGTGGCCGATGGCGTCGTCGCTCTGGAGCGATTCGTCGAGAAGCCCGATCGCGCGCGCGCCGAGGAGTTCCTGCGCGCCGGGAACTACGTTTGGAACGGCGGCATCTTCGTCTGGCGCGTCTCCGTCTTCCGCCGTGCGCTCCAGGAGTACGCCCCCGAGGTCGCGAACGTCACGCGCGAGCGCTACGGCGAGGCGCCGTCGATCTCCATCGACTACGCCCTCATGGAAAAAGCGCGCAACGTCGTCTGCGTCCCCGGCGAGTTCGGCTGGAGCGACGTCGGCTCGTGGGACGCCCTCATCCGCGCCGGAGCCGAGATCCCCGAGGGCGTTCGGCCCGACGCGTAAGAAACAATCTACGAAGTGGTTCGTATGAACACGTCGATGAGACGCGTGACCACCCTCCTCCTTCTCGTCTTTGCTGTCGCTGCGCACGCTGCCACCGATCAGGAGATCGCTGCACGCGCCGGCGAATACCTCGCGACCCGCACTGAGATGGGTGCCTTCAGCGGGGCGGTGCTGATCGTGCGCGACGGCAAGGTGTTGCTGCGGCGCGGTTACGGCTACGCGGACGTCGAGGCGCGAAAGCCGTTCACTCCCGATACGCGGTTCGAGGTCGCCTCGATCTCGAAGATGTTCACGTCGATGGCGGCTCTCAAACTCCGCGACGCCGGAAAGCTGAAACTCGACGACCCGCTCTGCAAGTACATCGACTCCTGCCCCGACGCGTGGCAGCCGATCACGATTCAGGAGGTGATGCGGCACACCTCCGGGCTGCCTGACTACGAAGAGGTGCTCGACCTCGGGTCGCCGAAGTATCTGCAGTTCATGACGAAGCCCGACAGCTCGCGGCGCATCATCGAAGAGGCGAAGAAGAAGCCGCTCGACTTCGCTCCCGGCACGAAGTTCAACTACAGCAACACCGGCTACATCGCGCTGGCGTTCGCAATCGAGAAGGCTGCCGGGGAGCCGTTCGCGCGCTATGTCCGCGAACGAATTCTCGGTCCTGCCGGCATGTCGCACTCCGGAGTTCTCGGCACGGGCGAGGCGCCGAAGGATCTGGCGTTCGGCTACACGCACGAAGATCTCGGCTGGAAAGCAAGCCTCGCCGGCGTTCCGCTGGCCGACGAGCACCTGCAGAGACGGCCGATGCTGGCGTTGACGCCGCCGGCCGGCGACGCGTGGCTCTACTCGACCGTCGACGATCTCTATCGGTGGAGCACGATCATGGACGGGAGCGCGCTCGTCCCACGGAAGGAAGCGGACGAGGTATTCACGGCCGGTATCGGAAACTACGGGTACGGCTGGTTCGTCGACACGTCCCTCGGACACCGGCGCTACCGGCACACCGGCGCGCTGCCCGGCTACGTCTCACAGCTCATCAAATTTCCGGACGACAAGATCACGATCGTCATCCTCAGCAATCTCGATCGCGCGCCGATGATGCACACCGCACGAAACATCTCGATGATCGCGCTCGGACAGCCGTACGACCCTCCCGTCCGCGGCAAAGTCGTCACGCTCGATGCGGCGCAGATCCACGCTCTGGAAGGCGAGTTCAAGATGGAGGACGGAACGCCGCTCACCATCCACAACTCGCCGCGCTTCCTGGAGGCGGACATGAAGGGATTCTTCACGGCGGGACTGATCCCGCTATCCCCCACCCGCTTCTACATGCCGCTGTCCGACGGCGTCGTCACGTTCACGCTCGACGCGAACGGCATCGCGCAGAAGGTGAACCTGCACTACAGCGCGCAAGATCACATCGCGACGCGCGCCGGCTCACCCGCCGCTGAATAACCGCGCCGCGTTGTCGTACAAGATCTTCCGCTGCACGTCCTCAGGGAAACCGAGGGCGCGGAAGTCTTCGACGTTCTTCTTCGGCGAGGTGATCCCGGGCGACGGCCAGTCGGTACCCCACAACACCTTGTCCGCCATCTCGGCGACACGCGGGAAGTAGCGGGTCAGCGCTTTCGGCGGGATGCCGGAGAGGTCGGCGTGCACGTTTCGGTGGCGGCGGAGGAGGAACAGCGCCGTCTCGCCGTACATTGGCCGTCCCGCGTGCGCCAGGATGATCTTCAGGCGGGGGAAGTCGATGGCGACGTCGTCGATCGGCATCGGATCGGCGAAGACGTTGCGCGCCTTCGGGAAGATCGACGTCCCGGTGTGGAACATCACCGGCACGCCGCGCTCCTCGCACTCGCGGTAGATCTCGGCGAGCTGCCAGAGGTCGCCGCGCTTGTACGCGTTCGGCGCGAAGAGCTGGTGCGGCGGATGGATCTTGATCATCCCGATGCCGAGGTCGAGGACGCGGCGGATCTCGTCGCGCACGCTCATCTCATGCAGCGGGTTCACCGACCCGGTCGCGATCAGGCGATCGCGATGCCTGCTCGTGAAGTTCGCGACCCAGTCGTTGACCTCGCGCGTGAATCCCATCACGTCGGGCGAGACGTAGTTGATACAGCAGGCGCGCTCGATCTCGTTCTCGTCGAGAAACCGGATGACGTTCTCTGGCGACGCGAGAATCTCCTTCGCATCCGCATGCGCCGAATCGTCGATCAGCGCCAGCGCGTCGGGCGCCACCATCGACCACGGCTGGATGTGAAGGTGGACGTCGAAGACTCTCACACCAACATCACCAGCCGCATGCACGTGGCGGTCGACGGACAGGCATCCTGGAACTCGCGCGAGTTCAGGAGCTGGGGGTGGACTTCGTCGCGATCGATCGGCTTGAACCCTCGCTTCTTGAAGTACGCCTCGGCGGTCGTCGTCAGCAGATAGAACTCGCGAAGGCCGCGCGAGGCGAGCCGATCGAGGAGCTGCCGCACGATCTTGCGTCCGATTCCCTGGCTGCGATACGCCGCATCGACGGCGACCGACCGGATGAGCGCCGCGAACTGGTACGCCTCGGCGCCGCCGCACGCGACCACGCGATCGCCCTCCCGCGCCACGATGAAGGTCCGCCAGTGCTCGTCCACGCCCGCGGTCGGCAGGTCATTCGAGACGAGCAGATCCTTGATGACGGGAATGTCGCCTTCGGTGGCGGGCACGATCACGACCGAGTCGGACATGCGCCGATGATAAACAAAAAGGCCGCGCAGACGCGCGGCCCTCTTGTTGTTGCGTTTTTCGTTGATGTTGCGTTTTTCGTTGACTCAGTGGCGTCCGCTGCTGCCGGACGATGACGAACTGCGATCCGAGCTGCCGGTCACGTCGCTCTCGCTGGACGACGACCCGCGCTTGGACGAGCCCTGCCATGAATTGGACGAGGAGCCGCTGCTCGGGCTGCTCGATGAAGACGATCCGATCTCGCTCGATCCGCTGTTGCGGCCCGAAGAGCTGTCGAGGCCCTCTTCTTTGTTCATCTTGTCTCGATTGCGATTATCCATACAACCTCCCTTTCGTTTGGTTGGGTCCGGCTTTCGCCGAGCCACTGTCTAATAGTGCAATCGAGAGACCAATGTATTGAGCTGACTCATCTTAGCTCGAAGGTCACGGTCACGGTGTAGCTCACTTCCTGCGTGCCTGATTCGACCGGAACCTCCTCGGTCGCGGCCGCGCGTCCAGCCGCCATCGCCATCGCCTTGTAGACGACCGGCGGGCGTGACGGCTCGACCCCTTCGCTGATCGTCAGCGCCCTTCCGATCGTCCGTCCTGCGGCCTGAGCGAGCGTCGACGCCTTCGCTCTGGCGTCCATGAACGCCGCGCGCATCCCTTGATCGCGGCCACGCGACGGATCGGAGACGAGGAACTCCAGCCCCGAGGATGTATTCACCCCGGCGTTGAGCGCCGACTGCAGCAGCTTCCCGGCGTCGCCGATCTTGTCGCGCGTGACGGTGATGCTGTTGTTCACCTGATACCCGGTGATCTGCGGCAGCTTTCCCTGCTGGTAGTTCTGCTGCGGATAGATCGAAAAGTTCGACGTGCGGATCTCGGTCGCCGCGGCACCCGCCTTCTTCAGCGCATCGATGACGGCGGCGACACGCTCGTTGTTCTCGCGCACCGCGTCGTCGACGGTCGTCGCGACCGTCTGCACGCCGACGTTGAACGAGTAGCGATCGGGCGTCAGCGTCGCCTTCCCAGTTCCGGTGACCGTCACCGTCTCGAGTGGCTGCGCCGGAGGCGTTTGCGAGAACGCTGACACTGCAGCGAAAAGCGTGAGAAGAGAGAGAAATCTTTTCATCGTTCCACCTCGTTTGGTCTCCCGCGAGTCTATGGCAGATCCCAACGACAAAGTCCCCGGCCAGCCCGAAGGGCGCTACTACGTCGATACCCAATGTATCGACTGCGATCTATGCCGGGAAACCGCCCCCGAGAACTTCAAGCGCAACGACGAACAGGGCTTCTCACACGTCTACAGGCAGCCGGAGACGGCCGCCGAGGAGATGCTCTGCAAGGATGCGATGGAAAACTGCCCGGTGGAGGCGATCGGGAGCGACGGCGGTTAGTGCGTCTTCTTGTCGATGCTCACCTGCTCGTGCCAGTCGTCGGCGAGCAGCACCTCGATCAGCTCCTGCAGCTCCTCCATGTGAAACGGCTTCGTGAGCGCCGCCGTCATGTTGTTGCCCTTCGTGATGGTCAGGATGTCCCCTTTTCCTGACGCCACCACGACCGGAGTCTGCTTGCCTTGCTGGAGGTACCAGGCGATCCACTCCTCGCCGCTCATCCCCGGAAGGTTGAGGTCGAGAAGGATCAGCCGGGTGTCGGGGTTGCTCTGGAGAATGTTCATCGCTTCGACGGCGCCGCCGGCCGAGAGAACGTCGTAGCCGCGCTTCTGCAGGTAGGACTTGTAGAGCGCCAGTACTTCCGGGTCGTCCTCGATGGCGAGAATCTTATTGTTCTGGTCGTTCAAGTTCGATGCGGCCTGTGTCTCCATGGTGCTCTCCTGTGGCAGCCTGATGCGATTTCCGTGCTAACAGTCGGATGTCGATAATCAGCGCATGGGAGCCGCGTCGTGGGTCATGTCGGGCATCGCTGCCTTTCTAATTGCGAGGATCATTCCGTTTTCGCCGCAAACGTGCTGGAAGAGGGAGCTTGTGACCGCTCTGCTTGCAGCCTTGATCGCCGGAGTCGCCGCGACGATCCTCGACTTCGGCGGATGGCAGCAGCTCGACTGGCGTAGCGCCGCGTTCGCGTTCTGCGTAGCGCTGGCGGCCGTGGGGATCGTCCGCTGATGCTGCGCGGCGTCGCGACGATCGCCCTCCTCCTCTTCAACTTGCTCCTCTGGGGCACGCCGATACTCCTCGGCGGCATCGTGAAGTTTCTCCTCCCGGGTCGACGACGAGTGCCGGTGGTCAAGTTCCTGGTCGGGCTCGCGGAGAAGTGGGCCGAGGGGAACAACCGCATCTTCGACAAGATGCTCGAGACGCAGTGGGACGTGAGCGGCGACTCGACCGATGGCTATGACGGCCACTACCTCATCGTCGCGAACCATGTCTCGTGGGTCGACATCTTCGTTCTCTTCCGCGTCTTCCATCAGAAGGCGGCGTTCATCCGCTTCTTCCTCAAGCAGGAGTTGATCTCGTTTCCGATCGCCGGCCAGGCGTGTTGGGCGCTCGACTTCCCCTTCATGAAGCGCTACACGCCCGACTTCCTGGAGGCGCATCCCGAGAAGCGGGGCGAGGACCTCGCGACCACGCGGACGGCGTGCCGCCGCTACCGCAAGGTTCCGGTCGCGATCGCGAACTTTCTCGAAGGGACACGCTTTTCGCGCCAGAAGCGCGACGACCAGGACTCGCCGTACCGCCACTTGCTGCGCCCGCGCATCGGCGGCATCTCGTTCGTTCTGGCGTCGATGGGTGACCTGCTCGACGCCACGTTCGACGTCACGCTCGCCTATCCGCACGGGGACGTGACGTTCTGGCAGTTCGTGACGAATCGCGTGCCGCGGATCGCCGTCCGCATCCGTCGCGTCGACGTCCCCGAGGAGTTCTACGACGAAGCGGTCACGCGTCCGGGGCCGGTGCGTGACCGCTTCAAGGCGTGGGTCGAGCAGTTGTGGCGCGAGAAAGATGCGCTGCTCGACGAGTTCGTATCGTGAACTGGAGGGGCGGACGACCTCGTCCGCCCAGCCGCGCGTCAGCGCAGCTTCGCCGCGCCGGGCGGACGAGGGCGTCCGCCCCTCCAAGAATGCGTTACTTCTGCGTGAAACCGGGCGGGATCGCGACATCCGACGACGTCGCGGTTGCCGAGGCCTTCAGGATCTCGGTCGTCGAGTCGAACAGCGTCGAGCGCTGCGGGCCGTTGTCGGCGTCGCGCCGGTGGGCGCGCTTCATCAGGCCGCCGAGGGCGCTGCCGATGCCGGTCGGCGCACCGCCGCCCTGATCGCTGTTCGCCTGCTGCTCCGTACCGGCGACCGCCTCGAACGTCAGGATCGTGCGGATCGGCGTGCCGTCGAAGCTGGAGCGCTTGTCGGCGAATGCCTTCGCCGCCTTCGCGAACATCGGATTCGTCGCGATCAGCATCGCCATCTGCTGCATATCGGCGGCGCCGAACTCCTTCCCGTACAGCTTCGCGAAGTAGCGCCGCTCGAAGTCGCCGATCTCCTTCATCTCTCGGATCCGCGGCCCGATCCACATGTCGGCCTTGAAGATGCTGCCGCCCGCCTTCTCGATCGACTTCCCCTTCTCGTGGACGGTGATAGTCGTGACGACTTCGTGGGTGTCGTAGCCGTTGATCGCCTGCTTCTGGCCGGTGTCTTTCACGGTGATGTCGACCTCGTACTCCGGACCCTCCGGCTTCTCCCCCTTCTCGCTCTTCTCTTCCCTGGCGCTCCTCTTCTCGGCGCGCTCCTTCTCCTCCTCGAAGCGCCTGCGGATCTCGTCGAACGTCTCGACGGTGTAGGTCTTGCGCCCGAGGTCGAGCCTGTAGACCTTCTCGGCGCCGAGGTCGACGATCTCGCCGCTGTTCTCCTGCATCCGCGCGCGCCGATCGCCCTTCACGAACGTATTGCTGGTGATCCCCTCGTGGGTCGCCTTGC
This sequence comes from Thermoanaerobaculia bacterium, assembly GCA_036488085.1. GTDB lineage: Bacteria > Acidobacteriota > Thermoanaerobaculia > Gp7-AA8 > Gp7-AA8 > DASXHZ01. The sequence continues at coordinate 67,941 of DASXHZ010000086.1, read as the reverse complement.
CTCCGAAGACGTTGGCGATGCCGCCGACCATCCCGCCGAGGTGGACCTGCGTCTTTTCTTGGACGTTGGCGTCGGCGAGGCAGAGCGTTGCAGTGAATACGGTTGTGGCCGTCAGAAAGATCTTTCGCATGACGAACCGATAGCGCGATGCAGATGCCGTGTCAACGACCCCCTGCACAGTGCACCGTGCACAGTGCTCTGGTACTGTGGTACCGTGTTACCACGATGAGCGATCAGTTGATCGAGGCGTTCGAGAACGGCGAGATTGCCAACACCGACTTCCACCACGCAAACCACGTCCGCATGGCGTGGACCTACCTGCGCGAGTACGGCTTCCCTGCCGGCGCGGAGCGGTTCGTGAGCGCCCTGCAGCGATTTGCAACGGCGAACGGCAAGCCGCAGCTCTATCACGCCACGATCACGTGGGCGTATCTGGTCACGATCAACGAGCGCATGGAGCGTGATGAGTCGGGAGCCGGGAGTTGGGAGTCGTTTGCGGCCTCGAACCCCGATCTCCTCACCTGGAAACCATCGCTCATCGACGCGCTTTACCGCCCGGAGACGATCGCCTCGGAGCACGCGAAGCGGGTGTTCGTACTTCCCAATCGGCGACCGGCCCAGGAACGACCGTGAAACAGGGATGCAGCAGCGGATCACGTTGTCGCGCCAGCCGGCGGTAGTCGGCCGGGCTACGCTCGCGCAGCTTCCGCTTCAGGTGCTCCCACTCATACTCGAGCTGCCCGACGGTGACCACGAGCAACACCCGCCGCCGAGGAAGCTCGATCCGCGATCGATCGAACGCGTAGCCGCGCCCCTCCGCCTCATCGGCAATCGAATGGAGGTACGCCGCGATCGCGTGGCGCCGTTCCCGAAAGCGAATCAATTGAGGGTGATGCGCGTAGCCGCGTGTCCGTCCGGCGAGCACGGCTTGGGCTAGAAGTCCTTCCCGCCAAACCGCGACGAGCCTTTTGCCGTCGAGATGGGAAGGATGGATCGACCACAACCTCACGGGGTGGAGCATAGCGCCACGTCATCCTTACGCGCGGTACAATACGTAAGGAGAACGAGACCATGCCTGTCTCAACCATGACCAGCAAGGGACAAACAACCGTCCCGAAAGAGGTTCGTGAAGCGCTCGACCTGGAGCCGGGCGCGAAATTGCGATGGGAGGTCTCCGGCACCCGCGTCGCGATCACGACCGAACGCCCCGCGCTGTACGCGTTGCAAGGTTTCATCAAGCACGGCCCCGACCCGCTGACCGCCGTTGCCGTAGCGCGGAAGACGCGAGGGCGCGTCTGAGGTGCGCAGCGTAGTTGCCGACGCGAACGTCCTTGTCTCATTCTTCGTCGAGCGAAACAAGGCGCAGCAGGAAGCCGCGCTCGCACTTCTCAACGCCGCGGAAGAAGGCGAGATTGCCGGCTTCATCCCGCAGTCCATCGTCTTCGAAATCGTGTACGTCCTCCAGAGCCAGTACGGCCTGACGTCGCGGCAAGCGGCAACCGTCGTCGACGCCGTCACCAAGTTCCCCGGCATGCAGATCGTTGACGACTGCCCCTGGAAACGCGTGCTGGAGTTGTGGCCCGATCCCCTCTCCGGCCTCACGGACGCCGCCATCATCGCCCTCGCCGTGACGAACCGATACGATACAGTCGCGACCTTCGACCGCAAGCTCGCAAACAAACTGGAGACCTTCGACCTCGCCGCGTACTTCTGAGGAATGACGGGTCTATCAAGTCATCGAAGACGGCGCAGACAAGAATGTCTGCGCTCCACAGCAGTACGGCCTCCCATGTCGGAGCCTCGGACATCGCGTCCGGAACGCCGGACGGCACGTCCGGAGCGCGGACGAGCATGGCGGAGGTCCGGACGGGCCGCCCGAGACTCCGGACGTCGTGTCCGGAGTTCCCGACACGGCGTCCGGCGTTTCGGACATGGCGTCCGGAACTTCCGCCGGGCGTGGCGGGACCTCGACATCGCGTCCGAACTTCCGGACGGCACGTCCGGAGTTCCCGACACCGCGTCCGGCGTTTCGGACACGGCGTCCGAACTTCCGCCGGGCGTGGCAGGACCTCGGACAGCCCCGTCCGAACTTCCGGCGCCCTGTCCGAACTTCGGGCGCCCTGTCCGAACTTCGGGCGCCCTGTCCGAACTTCCGGCGCCCTGTCCGAACTTCCGGCGCCCCCGTCCGAACTTCCGGCGCCCCGTCCGAACTTCCGGCGCCCTGTCCGAACTTCCGGCGCCCCGTCCGAACTTCGGGCGCCCGGTCCGAACTTCCGGCGCCCTGTCCGAACTGCGGCCCGAGCCCTAACCTCGCCCCCTCCCGCGGCGTCCACATGTCCGAATGGCTCGATTCGGCACCGGTACGGATGAACTACGAATGTTTTCGTTGACAAATTACGAAACCGTTCGTATCTTGATCCGTATAGGTGAAAAGATGACGGATAAGACACTCACCCCACGACCTACCGACGCCGAGCTGGCGATCCTCAATGTCCTCTGGGAGCGCGGGCCGAGCACCGTGCGCGACATCCACGACACGATGAGCAACCAGGAGCACGGGACCGGGTATACGACGGTCCTCAAGCTGTTACAGATCATGACCGAAAAGGGGCTGGTCGTACGCGACGAGTCGCAGCGCGCCCACATTTATGAGGCGCGTTACAGCGAACAGAAGACGCAGCGCCAGCTTCTGGCCGATTTGATGGAACGCGCATTCGGCGGCTCGCCCGCCAAACTCGTCATGCAGGCGCTTTCCTCGAAGAAGGCGAGCGCGGAAGAGCTCGAAGAGATCCGCGAAACGCTCGCGAACCTGGAAGGAGAATCACGATGATCGGCAGCATCTTCAGCAGTCCGCTCGCCCAGTCCATCGGTTGGGCGCTTCTTCACCTCGTCTGGCAGGGAGCGATCGTCGCTGCGATCCTCGCCGCCGCGCTGGCGCTGATGGGGCGCCGCACCGCGAATGCGCGGTACGCGATCTCGTGCGCTGCGCTGGCGCTGCTGCCGATCCTCGCCGCGATCACGGCGTGGCGCGCCTACGAGGAGCCTCCGCTCCCGCTCGAAGGAGGCGCCGCCATCCTCCGGGCGCAAACGCTCCCGCTCGATGTCGCGAAAGCTGCCGCCGTCCACGCGACCCGCGCCACGCTCCGCTCGTTCGGCGAGATCGCGCACGACGCGCTGCCGAACGTCGTTCTCCTCTGGCTGGTCGGCGTGACGGTCCTCTCGATCCGCCTCGTGGTGAGCTGGTCGCGCATCAAGAAGCTCGCTCTGACCGCGGAACCCGCAAGCGAGACGTGGCAGCGAACCCTGGCCCGTCTCGCCAGCGGACTCGCCCTGCAGCGCGGTGTCGCGATTCTCGAGTCGGCGGCGGTCGAGGTACCGACCGTGATCGGCTGGCTCAAGCCGCTCATCCTCCTTCCACTCAGCACGATCTCCGCTCTGAAGCCGGAAGAGATCGAAATGCTCCTCGCCCACGAGCTGGCGCACATACGCCGTCACGACTTCTTCGTCAACCTGATGCAGACGGCTGTCGAGACGCTGATGTTCTACCACCCGGCCGTCTGGTGGATGTCGCACCGCATCCGCGTGGAGCGCGAACACTGCTGCGACGACATGGCGATCGAAACTTGCGGCAGCGCGCTCCGCTACGCCCGCGCCCTCACGCATCTCGAAGAGCTGCGTGCACATCAGACCGAGCTCGCTCTCGCCGCCAACGGAGGCTCGCTCCTGACCCGCATCCGCCGCCTGGTCGTCTCCGGCGATGACACCGGCAGCGACACCTCGCGCTGGGGCGCCGCGGCCGCCGTTCTCGCGGTCGTCATCGCGCTGCTCGCCATCCCGTCGATGCCGGCGCTTGCGAAGCGCAACGCCGACGAGCTTCCGACGAATCCTCCGAAGAAAGCGGTCGCGGCGAAGCCATCCACCACGACGATCACGGTCGACAGTAAGACGACCACGTGCGACAAAGACATCGACACCGAGGACTTCGACGCCGACTTCGACGTACCGGAGCCGCCCGAGCCGCCGGATCCACCCGATCCGCCCGACGCACCGATGGTGTATGCCGCCGACGAGGCAGGAATGCGTGATGTGGCGCTGGTTCCGCGAGTCGCCGCCGTTCCACGCATCGCAATCGCTCCGCGCGTCATGGCTACGCCCGTCGTGGCTCCGATGGCGATGGCGTTCGCCTCGAGCGTCGTCGATAACGTCGTCCCCGCGGTCATCGAAGGCGTCGCCGGTGGAATCGAGGGCGGCGTCAAAGGCGGCATCTCTGGCGGTGTCACGGTGCACACGCGCGCTCGCCGTCATCTCGGCGAGAACGGCAAGCTCTCCGTCGACGACCTGATCATCCTCCGCTCGGCCGGCGTCACTCCCGACTACATCAGCCAGATGCGCAACACCGGCCTCGGCGACCTCACGCTCGACGAGATCGTCGCGATGCGCTCGCAGGGCGTATCGCCCGACTACGTGTCACAGATGCGCAGCAGCGGCATCGAGATCAGAACCGCCCGGGAGATCATCACCCTCCGTGCGATGGGCGTCAGCCCGGCGTACGTGAAGGAGATGGCGGGCGCCGGCTACCACAACCTTAACGCGAAGGAGCTAATGGAGCTCCGCTCGCAGGGCATCTCGCCGGCGTTCGTGAAGGCGCTCTCCGACGCCGGATACTCGAACCTCACCGTGCGCGACCTCGTTCGCCTCGCCGCGAGCGGCGTCAACGCTGACTTCATCCGCGACATGGCGCAGTACAAGGAGAAGAAGTGATGAAACGCGTTCTCATCGTTGCGGTGACGTTTCTCCTGGCGGCCGCCCTCCACGCCGAATCGCTGCGCGGGATGTGGACCGCTTCAACCTGGTCGGTCAAAGACATCGAGCGCATCCAGCTCAACATGAACCGCGAGCACAGCAACTGGGGACAGGACTTCAAGTTCTCGGCGTTCGACGGTCTGTCGCGCGCACAGATCACCTCCGCGTCCGACGTTCCCGTGAAGTTCTCGATGCGCCGCGACGCCGGCACGATCTCCTTCGACGGCTCGTTCCGCGACGGCGAAGGGGCCGGCCACTTCACGTTCACCCCGAACGAGTCGTATCTCGCCACGCTGCGTTCCATGAACGTCCGGCTCGACGATGAGGAAGATCGCGATCGCACCGAAGGCGAGGAGCTCTACCGCCTCACGATGTTCGACGTCTCGCTCGACTTCATCCGCCAGATGCACGAGCTCGGATACGACGCAGGCGTCCACGATCTCGTCCGCTTCCGCATCCACGGCGTCAACCCCGAGATGGTCCGCGAGCTCCGCAGCCTCGGCCTCGACCATGTCCCCGCCGAGGATCTCGTCCGGATGCGCATTCACGGCGCGACGCCGGAGTTCATCCGCGAGATGGCCAACTCCGGCTACCGCAACCTGACGGTCGAGAGCCTCGTCCGCTTCCGCATTCACGGCGTCACACCCGAGTTTGTCCGCGACATCGCGTCCCTCGGCTACCGCGAAGTCCCAGGCGAAGACCTCGTGCGCATGCGCATTCACGGCGTCACTCCCGAGTTCATCCGCCAGGTCGAGGACGCGGGATACAAGAACGTCCCCGTCGAGAAGCTGATCCAGATGAAGATCCACGGCGTCGACGGCGCTTTCCTGAAGGCGATGAACAAGTAATGTCATCCTGAGCCGCGAAGACGGCGAAGGGTCTCAAGCTACGCATCTTGAGATCCTTCGCTTCGCTCAGGATGACGGGCCTACTTCACGGAGACATCCGCGATGTGCCGGATGTCTCCGCCACCTTCCACCAGCCGGAACGGAACGATCTCGATCGACGGCTGGCGCTCGCGGTCGTCGCGCCTGTCATCCCGAATGATTACGACGATCCCGCGGCTCACACCCATCGGTCCCGCCGCGAAGTAGCGAACGCCGACGCGGTAGACGCCGCGCTCGATCTTCGCTCCGCGAATCACCTCGGGGCCGAGGCCTTGGGTGATGTCCTCGTACAGCTCGATTCCGGACGGATTCTGTTTGTGCCCGTAGTAGCACTCCGCGCCTGATGGATCGATGAGATGGAGGTCGACGTCGTTCGCGTCGGTCTCCCACGCCAGCGTCACGCGGAGCGCATCGCGCCGGGACAGGTCGACGTCGTACTCACGCGCCCGCGCCTCGATCTCCGACCGCCGCGACGGATCCTTCGCCATCCAGGCGCGATAGACGTATCCGAGCTCCTCGTGCAGCACGCGCTGCACGTTGCCGTACCAGTTCGGAAACTGCTGACGGGTCGCCGACTCGAGCACGCGCGCCGCCTCTTCCACGCGGCCGTCGAGCCACAGCATCAGCGCCAGGTGGCGGTATCCGTTGGCTCGATCGGGACGGAGCTCCAACGCGCGACGCAACGGCGCCTCGGCGAGCGACGCTCGATGCGCACGCACCAGCAGCATCGCGACGCGTTGCAGGAGCTCCGTCTTCCCCGGTGCGATCTCGATGAGGGACGCGTCGGCGCGCGCAGCTTCGTTCTCGTTGCCGAGATGCTCGTCCGACTGGCCAAGGATCTCGTACACCTGCGGGTTCTCGGGGTCGTACTCCTGCCATGTGATCGCCAGGCGGCGGAGGGCAATCCACTCCTCGCGCGCCGCGAGCGCCTCGCTGAGCTGGTTGTACAGCTCGCGGTCCTGCGGATTGCTGCGCACCTTTGCTTCGAGCTCCTCGACGCGCTCCTTTGACGGCCGGACCGCAGTTCCCCACTCGGCGTCGGCACGCGGCTGAACGGATTCACGACGATGCGCCGTCTCGACGGGGCGGACCACCATGGGCGGTGGCGACGCCGGTGCCGCGTTCGTGCTGATTACGCCGCCGACGACTCCGCCCGCGACACCGCCAACGACGCCACCTTCGACGCCTCCCTCGACAGCACGCTCGACCTTCGCCTCTTCGCGAAGCGACGGCGCATCGCTCTGGGCCACTGGACTCGCCTGCGCTTGGACGAAGTCCATCGTTCGAACCGGTGTCGGCCGGGGTGGAGGTGACGGCATCTTACCCACCAGAATCGGCTCCGGAGTGTTCGTGCGGCGGTCGAGGCGGTCGATGCCGCCGGCACCGATCGTCAGGATTGCAGCCAACGCGCGCCGGTCGAGGCCGAAGCGCTGATAGTCCCATTCGCTTTCGAGGACGAGCATCGTCGTCCGAGGGATCACGACGCGTTGCTCCGTGCTGATCTTCACCTGCTCGCTCGCGAGCGCCGTCCGCACCGCCTCGGAGGGCTCACTCGCTTCGCGCATCGCCAGGTAGTCGAGGTACTCGCGGTACGCCTCGCGTTCGAGGAGCGGCGAGAACGTCTGCGCGTCGAGCGACGAGGTCGACGGCGCGGTCATGCCTCCGAGCGTCACGCGCGGCTCCGACGCCACGCGCACCTTCCCCGCCACGATCACTTCATCGCTCGGCTGGATATCTTCGACGTGTTGCGGGTAGACCCACTCCGCATTGGCGTCGGCGATGTCGAATGACGCGCCGGCGGGACGCTGCAGCGCCTGAGCCGCGTCGCGTGCGTTCGCGTCGAGCGACTCGGAGAACGGCACGCGGACGACACGACCACGACCGGCGACTACCGTCTTCGCCAGCGACGCGTCTTCGCGCGGACCGAGGATGAGGGCATTGACGATGGCGCCGTGCGGAATCGCTTTCGCGAGATCGCTCAGCTCCTTCTTGTCGACCGTGCCGAGGGTCGGAACGAAGTCGCTCACGATCACGATCGCGCGACTCGGGTGCTCCTTCGCCTCGGACGCCACGCGGCGGAGCAGCGCGGCGATGTCGGTGCCGCCGAGGAAGAGGCGGTTCTTCAGGACGGCCGGAGTGGCGACGTTCGCGAACTCCTGATCGAACGCCACGATCTGTACGCGATCCGATTCGGGCAGCGACGCGATCACCTGCTCCAGCGCGCGGATGCGGTATGTCTGCGACTCCGCGGCCGACGCCGAGGTGTCGACGAAGAAGAGCCAGTCGTGCGGCGGAGCGACCTTCGCCGGCCGCACCTCGGGACGGAATGACGCAAGGTAAAAGTCGCCCGCGCGGATCGTCTGCGCGCGCGGCGCGGACGCCGTCGCGTGGAACGCGATCTCGATGTCGCGGTCCGGCGTGTAGTCATGCTCGTTGATCGAATAGACGTCAGCGGTCGAATGGGTAGCGCCGGCCGTCATCTCGCCTTGCAGCGGCGTGATGAACCCACGGAACGTGAACTTGCCGACCTTCGGCAGTCCTCGGAGTGGGAACGCGTAGGCGCGCGTCCCGTCGTGCATCGGCACGAGTTGCGAGTACGAGAGAAGGATCCGCACCGACGCGTTCGCGTCGATCGGGAAGATGCGCGCCGAAAAGCGATTCCCCTGGTCCTGCTCCAGCAGCGCCGGATCGCGCATCTGGTGGAGGAACTGCTCGTACACCTGATTCGCGCGGAGCCGCTCGACCACCTCCCCTTCCATCAGCGTCCCATTCACTTCCTTCGCGAATCGGCTGATGGCGGCGTTCGCCGGCAGTGTGCAGGTGAACCGCCCTTCCATCCGCCGCGCCTTCGGGTTGCGAAAGCGCAGCTCGACCTCGGTCAGTGAGAGCATGCCGTTGATCGCCGTACGCACCGACAGTTCTTCGAGCGTCAACTCCTGCCCGTCGGAATCGGAGAGCGAGATCGGCGCGACTGGTGTGGCGCCGGCAATCCTGCCGGTGATCTTCCTCTGCTCCGGCGAGGCCGCCGGCGCCCCACTGAGACCGATGCAGACGATTGCGGCAAGGACTAGCGAGGCGGTGGCAAAGAGCGAGCGGGACATCGTGTTCATGTCCCTTAGACCCGCGACCTCGCCGCCGCGAAACCGGCGTCACTTCTTGTTCGTCTTGACCAGCGCTTCCATGTGCGCGATGTACTTCTCGAACGCCCGCCGCCCTGCCGCGGTGATCTGGTAATCGGTGCGCGGGATGCGTCCGATGAAGTACTTCTTCGTGACGATGTAGCCGGCGTCCTCCAGCTTGCGCGCGTGCACGCTGATGTTGCCGTCGCTCGTCTGGACGATGTCCCGTAGCTCGACGAACGAGAGCTTCTCGTTCACCGCAACGGCGCTCATGATCGCGAGCCGGACGTGTTCGTGGATCATGCGGTCGAAATCAGGAATCTTCCGCTTCTCGATGACGCGCGGTTCTTCAACCGGCGCCGTGTTGCGCTGTGCTCTAGCCGCCATAGTTCCTCGCAATGATGAATCCAAAGACGATGTGAATGCCGCCGAAGCCGGCGGCGAGGAGAACGTTGCCGAACGGAATGAACAGCGCCGCGATCCCGAGAACCATGAAGCAGACGCCCATGACCGGCACGACGCGGATGGAGAACGCGCCGCTGGCGATGAACGACGCGCCATAACAGAGCAGCCACAGCGCCGGAAGCAGCGCGTGGCCCCCTGCGCGGACGATCGCGACCGTCATCGCCGCCGCTGCCACGATCGGCGCGAAATAGCTGACGAAGAAACGCCGCGCCGCGGGAGACCGCAGCGTGACGCCCGCGCGCGACGCCTTGCGCAGCATCAGGACGAAGGCGACGACCGCGGCGAAGACCGCATCGAGCAGCCATGCCTCGAGCCAGCGGTCGCCCTGCAGCCGCCGCGCGACGAAGGCGGTGGCGACGGCGCTGGCGCCAATGATGATCCCGCCCACGCCGGGAATCGACGTGAACGCCGTAGCGCGCTCCATCGCGTCGCGGATGTAGCGGAGGTTCGCGAACGCGTGGTCGCCCATGCGGACCGGCTCAGTCACGCAAAGTATTTTAGGGCGCGGCGGCCCGATCGAGAAGCCACCACGTCTCCACGCCGCTCGTCGCCTGGGCAATCGGGTAGTCGGCGCCGTCGCGAACGGCGCGCAAAACGTCGCGCTTCGACTCCCCTGCCACCTGGACCATGCGGAGGTCGGCGGCGCGGATCACCGGCTTCGTGATCGTGACGCGCCACATGTCGAGCTTCGCGACGAACACCGCGGTTGCGATTGCGTCCTCGATCTTCAGCGCCTCGGTTCCCGGAAAGAGCGACGCCGTGTGCCCGTCATCGCCGACGCCGAGAACGACGACGTTGATCTTCTCGATCCCGAGCTCGTTCCACTCCCGTTCGAACTCCCGCACCGTCGCCTGAGGGTCCTCCAGCTCCGTCTTGAAGCGGAGAAAGCGGTGCGACGGCGCGATCCCGCGCGCGAAGAGCGTGCGGCGGATCATCGCGGAGTTCGACTGCGGGTCGCTCTCCGGCACGTAACGCTCGTCGACGACCACCCACGTCACGCGGCGTTCGCGCAGAGCGTCGTCACCGCCGAGGATCTCGTAGACGGCGACCGGCGTCGAGCCGCCCGACAGCGCGATTGCCGCGCCGTCCGTCGCACGCTCCGCAATCGCGCGCGCCGTCCCCCGCATCAGCTCTTCTTTCGACTCGAAGATGCGGAGGTTCATCAGGCCACCCGTTTCGCGAGCTCCACCGATATCGGGAGCACCTTCAACAGGACCCGGTCGCTCGCAGGGTCCTTCAGCTCGCGCACGATGAGCTCGTCGGTCGTCCGCTTTCGCGCCCGCGTGACGCCGTCCGGAACCATCACATGGCCGTCGTACCGCGTGACGAGAATCCCGCGCTCGATGTCGCGCTCGATCAAAGCGATCGACCCATCCTCCATCGTCACCTCGACGCGCAGGAGTCCGCGCCGCAGCGCGCGCCGCTCCTCGATCTCGATCTCCACCTTTTCCATCTCGCATCCCGCTTGCGCCAGGATCCATGACGAAAAGAGCAAGCCCTCGATCCGCTCGCCGAAGTAGTTGTCCTGCATCGCGTCCGTGAGGATGCGAATACGCCGGACGTGTCGCAGCTTCGCCCGCATCTCCGGCGGATCGAAGAGGGAGGCGGTCGCAATGCGCCACTCCTCGAGCCGGATCCAGTTGAGGTCCGCCGGCGCGGTGATGGTCTTCTGCGCGACGCGCGCGACGAGCGCCAGGTCGGCCGGACTATCGAACGCACACGAGTCGACGATCAGCCGGTCTGCCGGCTCGAGCAGCGCGTCGACGTAGGCGGCGTTCTCGTGCGGCAGGTCACCGATCCACCACAACGCCACCGGCATGTCGGGAATCAGGAGCGCGCTCACGAGTGGCGGGACGCGCGCCACGCGGTCGCCTCCGGCGACGATCGCGATCTCCTCGGAACAGACCTGCTTCCCTTCGCCGAGGAGGTGGCAGTTCGCGCTGATCCAGGATGTCATCTCCGTGGCCGCCTCCGGATTCGCGCGGATGACGATGGTCCGCTGAGGCACCACGATCGATGCCTTGCCCAGCACCTCGCTCGCCTCGGTGTGATGCTCTGGCGTGGCGGCATGCGCGACGACGTTCCAGAGCGCCGCGCGCGTCACCGCGTTGTCGTGTTCCTTCTTTTCGACGCGCCACAGCTCCGTGAGCGTCTGCTCGATCGAGTTGTAATCGACCTTTACGTCTTCGCCGGACGTCAGTTCGTCAGCGGTCATATCTGGACCTTTGAACGGATTGGGAGGGGCGGACGCCCTCGTCCGCCCGGCCGCGCGACAGCGCGGCTAACGCCGCGCCGGCGGACGAGGGCGTCCGCCTCTCCAAGTCCGTCACGGACGCCTCCACTTCCGTCCGTCCGCTGCAAGAAGCGCGTCCGCCGCGTCCGGACCCCACGTTCCCGCGGGATAAGGATCCGGCAGGCGCGAGTCCTTCGTCCACGCGTTCAGCAGCGGATCGAGCCACGCCCACGCCGTCTCGACCTCATCGCGCCTCGCGAAGAGCGTGGTATCGCCGAGCATCGTCTCGAGCAGCAGCCGCTCGTACGCCTCGGGTGGCTCCGCTCCGAACGACGTCGCGTAGCGAAACTCCATTGTTACCGGCGCCGTGCGCACGACCGGCCCGGGGACCTTCGAGTCGAACTTGAGCGAGATTCCCTCGTCCGGCTGGATGCGAATCGCGAGCACGTTCGGCTGCGTCCTCACGCCGGTGACCTTCTTGAACAGCGGATACGGCGCCGGCCGGAACTGGATCGAGATGTCGGTGACGCGCTTCGGCAGCCGCTTTCCCGCGCGGAGGTAGAACGGCACGTCGGCCCAGCGCCAGTTGTCGATGTAGACCTTCAGCGCCGCGAACGTCTCGGTGTGCGAGTCCGGCCGGACCGCCTCCTCTTTCCGATAGCCAGGCGCGAGCTCGCCGAGGACCGAGCCATCCGTGTACTGCCCGCGAACCGCCATCGACTCCTCGTTGCCGTGTGGGAACTCGCGCAGCGCGCGCAGCACCTTCACCTTCTCATCGCGCACGGCGTCGGCGTCGAAGGCGACCGGAGGCTCCATTGCTGTCAGCGACAGCAACTGCAGCATGTGGTTCTGGATGATGTCGCGCGCGATGCCGGCATTGTCGAAGTAGCCGCCGCGCTTCTCGACGCCGAGCGACTCCGCGACAGTCAACTGCACATGGTCAATGTATTGACGATTCCAGAATGGCTCGAAGATGCCGTTCGCGAAACGCAGCACCATCAGGTTCTGCACAGTCTCCTTGCCGAGGTAGTGATCGATCCGGAAAACCTGGCGTTCGCGGAACGTCGTCACCGCGACGCGGTTCAGCTCCTTCGCCGATTCGAGGTCGTGTCCGAACGGCTTCTCGATGATGGCGCGTGTGTACGGGCCGCCACGCTCCGGGTCGGTAACCATCCCCTCGCCGCCGAGGAACTCGCAGATGACCGGAAAGAAGTTCGGCGGTACCGCGAGGTAGTAGAGGCGCCGCCCGCCCGTACCGCGCGACTTGTCGCACTCCTCCAGCTTCTGCTTGAGGCGGAGGTACGCGGCGGAGTCGCCGAAGTCGCCCTGGACATAGAAGAGGCCCTTGGCGAAGTTTTCCCAGATCGCGTCGTCGATCGGTCGCGTGCGCGCGTACTTGCTGCACGCCTCGCGAATGTCCAGCCGGAACGCGTCGTCGGTGTAGTCGGGCCGCGCGAAACCGATGATCGTCTGGCCGGCGGGCAACAAACCGTCGTGCGCCAGCGAGTAGAGCGCGGGCAGAAGTTTGCGATGCGTGAGGTCGCCGGACGCGCCGAAGATGACGAGGCATGACGCGTCCGGCACGCGCTCCTGCTCGAGTCCTTCACGCAGCGGATTGCTTTCGAGCACCGGGGCAACGACCGTCATCGACGCCTCCTCGACCCGATTAAATCAGATATTCTCCGCGCCATGTGGCAATACACGCCTCGCGTCGCCGTCGTTCGTGGATTGCGGACGCCGTTCGCGAAATCCGGTACCGTCTTCTCCTCCCTCACGTCGCTCGACCTCGGCAAGATGGTCGTCGCCGAGCTGATGCAGCGCAGCGGCATCGACCCGAACGAAGTGCAGGAGCTCATTTTCGGGAACGTCATCCCGTCGGTGAAGGCGCCGAACATCGCACGCGAGATCATCCTCGGCACCGGGCTCCCGAAACGCATCCCCGGCTACACCATCGGCAAGGCATGTGACTCCGCCGCGCAGGCGATCACGTCCGGCGCCGATCTGATCTTCCGCGGTTACGCGGACACGGTGGTTGCGGGCGGCACCGAGTCGCTCTCCGACATCCCCATCCTCTTCTCGAAAAATTTCTCCGACTCGCTCGTGACCGCGAACAAACAGAAGAGCGTTGGCGGCAAGCTAGGCTCCTTCCGCAAGCTCAAATTCAAAGACCTGGCGCCCGACGCGCCGGCGATCGCTGAATCGACCACCGGCCTCACGATGGGGCAGTCGGCCGAGAAGATGGCGAAGGAGAACGGCATCACTCGCGAGGCGCAGGACCGCTTCGCGCTCCAGAGCCACACGCGCGCTGCCGCCGCGACGCAGAACGGCCGCTTCAAGGAAGAGGTGATGACGGTCGTCGTACCGCCGCGGTACGACTCCGTCGTCGAGACCGACAACCTCATTCGCGCCGACACGACGCTCGAACAGCTCGCGAAGCTGAAGCCGGTGTTCGACCGCAAGTACGGCTCGATCACCGCGGGCAACTCGTCGCCCCTGACCGACGGCGCGGCCGCGGTGCTCCTGATGTCCGAAGACAAAGCGAAGGCCGCCGGCATCAAGCCCATCGGCTTCATCAAGTCGTACGCGTACTCGGCGATCGATCCGTTCGATCAGCTCCTGCAGGGTCCCGTCCTCGCCCTCCCGATCGCGCTCGAACGCGCGAAGTTGACGCTGAAAGACATCAACGTCATCGAGATGCACGAGGCGTTCGCCGCCCAGGTGCTCTCGAATATCCAGTGGATGGGCTCGAAGAAGATCGCGAAGGAAAAGCTTGGCCGCGAAGAACCGGTCGGCGACATCGACCCCGAAGCCATCAACCGCACCGGCGGCTCCATCGCCCTCGGCCACCCCTTCGGCGCCACCGGCGCCCGAATCATCACGACCGTCTGCAACGAGCTCCAGCACACCGGCCAGCAATACGGCCTCGTCACCATCTGCGCCGCTGGCGGAATCGGTGTGGCGGTGATTCTGGAGAGGGAGTAGCCAGGCGGCGACCGAGGTAGAATTCCGTCGTGGCCGACGATCTGTTCGAGACCCTGATGCGGTTCCACCGAGAGGTGACCGTTCCGGAGATGGAGCGATTCCACCGAGAGGTGGCGGTTCCGGACATGATGCGGTTCCACCGGGAGGTCGTGGTTCCGGACATGATGCGGTTCCACCAGGAGGTGGCGATTCCGGACATGCAGCATCTCGTGCGAGAACCGCTCGAAGCGAAGATCGAAGCGGTTCGCACTGAGTTACGGAGCGAGATGCTCGGCGGCTTCGACGCTATCTACAAGAGGCTTGGAGTCGTTGAAACCGAGTTCGTACTCCTCAGTGGCACGGTTCGCGACCTTCAGAAAAACGTCGCGTGCCTCACAGACCGCATGAGGGCCATTGAGGAGCGCCTGACGAGCGTCGAGGAAAAGCTGGATCGGTTTGCCCTGCGTTCCGAGGTGGCTGAGCTCAAAGAACAGGTACAGACGCTCCAGCAGCGGATCGCCGAGATCGAGACGCTCCTCAACGAGCACTGAGCGTCACGATCGCCGGCACACTCCGAATCACTTTCGTCGCCCGATTCGGGAGCTTCACGACGATCCCGCCTGGCGGCACGCGCACACCGGAGACGCGGACCTCGTTTCCCTTCGCGGAAAACGTCAGCGGGCCGTAGATGGTGCGTAGCTTGCGGACGGTGACGCCATCCTTCAGCCACGCTTCCGGAACGCCGGCGCCGAGGACGAGGGAGTGGTCGGATTCGCGTTCGTAGACGAGCATGTCGAGGAAGGAGCGGACGAAGTCGGTGCCGACCCAGAGGTGCGGGATGTCGCCGACATACGTTGGGCTGCGGTAGTCCTGCGCGACAACCTCGGCCCACTGCTTCCAGCCGCGCGGACGACGGTCGTCGAGGAACCACTGCAGGAGCTGCTGGGCGCGATCGCGCCAGCCGAGGCGCACGAAGACACCGACATTGCGCAGCTCGTATGGCGTGTAATCGCGCCACCAGCGCGTGCCGTTCATGCGCGCGGACGCCTCGTTCCAGTAGCGTGTGAACTCAGCCATTACGGCATCGTGCGGGAGGTTCGCGAGATCGCCGCCCGGCTCGATCCCGATCGTCGTCGAGGTGGGATCGAAGTCGCCGAGGTCAGCGCAGCCGGGGATGTAGTCGATGTGGTGGAGCGCGATGGCGCGGCGGATCGACTCGTGGAAATCGCTCGAGAACTCGTCGCGGACCACGGCGAAGTGCGACGCCGCGTCGCGCTTGCCGAGGCGCTCGGCGAGCCATGTGACGTCCTTCAGGCCGCGGAGCGCCCAGAAGTCATCCCAGTACGAGTGCATCGGCTTCGCGGAGTAGCCCTCGTGACTGATCGACGGAGGGAGCAGTCCGACGAAATGCGGCGCTTCGCCACGGGTCTGTTTTCGCAGCGTATCGATGTAATTCGCGGCCTTTGCCACATGCGGCCACACCTCCTTCGCGAGTGAAAGATCGCCCGTGAGGCGTGTGTATACGGCGACGAGGTAGATGAACTCACCGTGGCTGTCGTGCTCCGCCACGGGGTCGGCACCACGTGCATCGACACAGCACGGCACCTTGCCGTCGGCGAACTGATACTGCGCAAACCAGCGGATGTAGTCGCGAACCGCGTCATTGAAACCGAAGCGCAGGAGCGCAGTCGACGTGAGCGAGCCGTCGCGGATCCAGCTCCGGCGATAGTTCCGCGCACCGCCGCGGATCGCAGGACCGTCACGCCCGAGGAGATTGAACGCGAGGTTCGCCCGGACGGTGTCGACGAGATCCTTCGCCGCGGGGATTTCGATCTGCACGTGGTCGGCGACCGACTGCCAGTGCCTGCGCTCCTCGCCGAGTTGCCGGTTGCCGGTAGCCGGTTGCCGGAGGGAAATCCGGCCACCGGCCACTGACGACCGGCCACTCAGTGCGAAGCTGAGATCGATCTCCTTCTCGCCGCGCAGTTCGAAGTCCCAACGCAGCAATGCCGAGGCGTGCTTCTGCGGATCGTCGACGTCAGACGGAGTGGCGGGATGATCGAAAAGCTCCGAGGCGTCGCCGCTGTCGAACGTCGACAGGACCACGGTGCTCGGCTTCACCGACGGAACGACCTCGGTGTCGTCGACGGTCAGCGTGCGCTCGTTCCAGTGGATCGAACGAATCGGCGCCGTCAGCTCCGCGATATTCAGCTCGTGCCAGGGAGGTGTCACGCGAAGCGGGCGGGCGGCGATGAAAAACTGCACGTGCTCGGGATGCCCGGTCGTGTTGCGGATGCGGTAACGCGCGGAGCCGGCGCCGAACGCCTGGACGGTCATCGTGAACTTCGGGTGATGCCACGTCGTCAACGGGATCGGCAGCGCGCCACGTTCGAGCCACTGCGACGTCGTGACGTCCGCCCACGTGATCAGCCGTCCGTCGATCCGCACGAACGGCTCGAGCGTGAAGCCGGCCGAGGTCTCGATCGCGCCATCCTCCGACAACAGCGGCTTAGCGTCTTCAGAACCATCACGGCCGAAGATCGTCCAGTAGCCAAACTCGTTGATGAGGGCGCGCGGGTACCGGCCACGCAGCGCGTCGTGCGCCATCGCCTTGTAGACATCGATCGCGCGGTCGCCGAACGGCGGCGGCTCCACGATGAGGCTCTGAATCGCGCCTTCGCCTTCAAACACGAGCCGGATGAATCGAGCATTCGCGTCGGGCGTCTGCAGGTAGTCGCGGCCACCGTCGCCGCCGCGCACGCTTCGCGCGCGCGTCCATTCCTTGCCGTCGAGCGACAGCTCCACCTCGTAGTCACTCGCGAAGAAGTTGCCCCAATTTACGACCACTCCGCCGAAATCGCGCGCCTGCTGCAGATCGATCGTCACCGGCCCGTTGCCCCGCCAGTTCGGCAAGACCCGCCCGTCGAGCGGGATCGAGGTGTCGGGCGTCAACGGCTCGAAATCGATCCTGTCGACCCACAGACTCCCCTTTCCGCCGGACGCCGCCGTCACCGTGACCTCGATCGCCGAGATGTGCCTCAGCTCGTGATCCGTCGCCGGACCCCACGCAAACTCGATATGGCGCTTGTCCGCGACGACATTCGTCCAGTCGCGCGGAAAGTCCCACGCCACGCGGCGCGTCCACCAGACGTTCTCGCCGTCGATCAACTTCAGCTCCAGTGTATTCGGCTGCATCTCGCCGCGCAGCCGGAACACGAACCGGTAGTTCGCCGGCACGTCGATGTTCACCGCCCGCCGCGCCGCCGCCCACCCGCCGTGCCCATGAAAGTCGAAATCCATCCGCAGCGCGCCGTTGTCGTTCGCCAGATTGAGCGACACACCATCCGACGGCGCGGACGTCCACTGCGCCACTTCCGAGCCGGTGAGGATCAGCAACGCGGCGAGCCAGGCGCGCACGCGGACAGCGTACACTCCCGGCTATGTCCGCCGTCGAGACGCTCGCGAACAAGCTCCGCAAGATGGCGCTCGCGTACCCGGAGACGTACGAGGACCATCCGTGGGGCGAGACAGCGATCAAGATCCGGCCGCATGGGAAGGTCTTCCTCTTCCTTAGCACCCACGACGACCACGTCTCCTTTGGCGTGAAGCTCCCAAGCTCGCGCGACATGGCGGTCGACCTCCCGTGGGCCGAGCCGACGCACTACGGGATGGGGAAACACGGCTGGGTCACCGGCCGCGTCAAGCCGAAGGACGCGCCGATGGATCTGATCCGCGCCTGGCTCGACGAAAGCTTCCGCGCCATCGCGCCGAAGAAGCTCGTCAAGCAACTCGACGGGGCGCGTACTGCATCACCATCACGCTGACGATCACGAGCAGGCCGCCGGCGATCGCGATGCCGCTGATCGGCTCGTGCAGCAACACGATTGCGGCGGCGAAGGTCACGAACGGCTCGAGGTAGAGCAACGCGGCCACGCGCGAGACCTCCACGTGCTCCAGTGCGCCGTACCAGACGAGATACCCGAATGCCGAGCAGCCGATCGAGAGGAACAAGATCGCGATCCATCCGATCGTCGAAAGGTGCGGGATGTCCTGCCATCCGCGCATGAAAACGAAGAACGGCGCCAGCATCAGCGCCCCGAACGTCATCATCCCCGCGGTCGCGAGCCGCGGCCCGAGGCCGCGGATGGTGGGGTGACCGACGACGGAGTAGACCGCCCAGTTCAACGTGCTGGCGAAGATCAGGAGATCGCCGCGGGTCGACGGCAGCGTGAGCACCGAGGATGAGAAATCGCCGCGCGTGATCACGAGCAAGGCGCCGGCGAAGCCGCCGGTGAGCCCGACGATCTTCCAGAGGCCGAAGCGCTCGCGCAGCACGATTGCCGCGAGGATCGCCGACCAGACCGGCGTGAGCCCGATGAGCCAGCCCGCGTGCGTCGCCGAGGTCAGGGTCAGCGCGTACGCCTGCACCATCTGATGCACGAAGACGCCGATGAACCCCATCAGCGCCAGCGGCCGCCATGAATCCCTCGGCGGCATCCTTCGCACGACGAGATTCAGGAGCACTGCGGCGACTCCGAACCGGAAAAAAATGAGCGTGACGAACGAGATTTCGCGCAAAACCGCCTTGGTGGCGACGAACGAAATACCCCAGAACACGACCGCGATGAGCGCTCCGGCGCGCGGCGGAATCCGCATCGACGCCATCGTAGCGGCAGTGGCTGGTTCCGCGCGTTCTTCGGTGCGGGCCGTGACTCGTGACTCGTTACTCGGGGTTCGAATAACGAGTAACGAGTCACGAGTCACGTCACGGATGACCGATGACGCATGACGGCCTCACTTCCCCGCGCTCCAGTTCGTGACCAGCGTCAGCGGGATCTTCGTGACGTCGTCGACCTGCTGCGACACGAGGAAGCGCTGTCCGTCGGCCGCGACGTCGAACGCCCGGATCGCCGAGAGGGAGAAGAGCGGCTGTGGGGTGGCGTTCTCCTTCGTCACGTCGGCGGCCATCACCTGCCCGCCCGCGGATGCATAGAACAACTCGTGGCTGTCTCTCCGCCACTTCGGCGCAAGGCCGCCGCTGTTCGAGACCTGCCGCCGATCGGAGAGCGACGGATAGCGTGCGACGTAGACCTCCGGGTGTCCCGACTCGTCGCTCACCCACGCGAACAGCGCTCCGTCGGGAGAGATCGTCCCTCCGCCTTCGCTGAACGGCGTCGCGATGAACGGCTTCAACTGCTGCGTACGGAACGAAAAAACATAGATGTCAGTATCGGGACGGTTCCCAATCTGCCGGTCCATGAAAAGCGAGTCGCCGTCCGAAGACCACGAAGACGGCAGCATGTCGGTCGAGGCGACCTTCGTCACACGGGTGATGCTGGTCGGGTTCGACGTGTCAGCGGTATAGACATCGCCGCCGTTGGCCATCGAGAGGAACGCGACCCGTTTTCCGTCGCTCGACCACACCGGCGCGATGTCGCTGGCGGGGTCGAAGGTGAAACGGGTGGTGATGTTGCGCTCGGGATCGACGAGCCAGAGGTCGTCGCCGCGGCCGTCGGCGTCGAGTTGCTCGACCGCCACATGTTTCTGATCGGGCGCGATCTGGAAATTGCCGAAGTGCCGCGCGTCGCCGAACTTGGCGATGCTCTTTCCGGCGCGATCGACCCACGTCAGCTGCGAATTCGGGCTCGCGCTGCGATAGATCAGGCGTCCGCCGGCCGCCGTGAACTCGCGGTGATGGTTGTCCCAGTTCGTCTCGATGTTCTCCGCGATCAGCCGCGCATCTCCGCTGAGCGTGAGTGTCTTCACGTCAAATGGCTGCGCCATGAGCGATTCGGCGCGCGTGAACAGCAGGTACCCTGCCGCGTAGACGGCGTTCGTGACGCCCTGCATGACCTCGCGCCGGGAGCCGTCGCGCAGCGAGGCGACCTGGATGTGATGGTCCTCCGTCTGCGAGGCGTCTTCCATGAAGACGATGTGCTCGCCGTCGGGCAGGAACTGCGGCCAGCGATGCGCCTCGTCCTTCGGTCCGAGCTTCGTCACCGGCCTCGCGGGGCCGCCATTGGCGTCGACGCGCATGAGCGGACCGATCACGTCGCCGTTGAAGACGATCACGTTGTCCGCGTTCCACGTCGCGCCGTTCGGCCACGGCACTTTGTCCGTGATCACCTGCGCCGGACCGCCCGCCGCGGCAACGCGTTTCATCTTTCCATCGGCGAAGAAGCCGATCGATTTGCCGTCGGGCGACCAGAAAGGCTCCACGGCGTTCTCGGTGCCGGGGATCGCATGCGGCTCCGCCTCATCGAGCCTGCGCACCCACAGCGACCGCGCGTTGTTCTTGTAGCCGACGAGAGCGACCGTGTTGCCGTCCGGGGAGAGCGCGGCGAGGTCGTAGTAGTCGAGCAGCCGCGGCGGCATTGAGAGCGCCACGGTCATCCGCGGCTCGACGTTGGATCGCCGCGCCGCGATGTACGCAACGCTCGTGAGGACGAGCGCGGCCGCGAGCGCCGTCGTCGCGAAGATCCACGGAGTGACGCGTACGCGCGAGGGCGCGTCCTCGCGCCCGAGGCCTTCCATGATCCACTCGAGCTCCGTCGCGATGTCGTGCGCCGTCTGCCAGCGCTCCTCCGGGTCCTTCGCCAGGCACTTCGAGATGACGTGCTCGAATGCGGCGGGCGTCAGCGGCTGGAGCTCGTGCACCGGCTTTGGCTGCGCGGCTACGATTGCCGCGATGAGACTCGTCTTCGTCTTGCCGTCGAACGCGCGGCGGCCGGTGGCCATCTCGTAGAGCACCGCGCCGAAGGCGAATATGTCGGTGCGTTGGTCAACGTGTTGACCTTCGAGCTGTTCCGGCGACATGTATTGGAACGTCCCTATGATCGTCCCCTCGGACGTCAGCGGGCGCTGCACCGTCGCCGCCTCGTAGTCGACGCTCACTTCGCTGCTCTTCGCGAGCCCGAAGTCGAGCACCTTCGCGCCCGACTTCGTGATCATGACGTTTCCCGGCTTGAGGTCGCGATGGACGATTCCCTGCCGGTGCGCGACGTCGAGCGCGCGCGCGACGTCGATGCCGTAGCGGATCACCTGCTCTAACGGCAGCGGTCCGCGCTCGATTCGAGACGCCAGCGTCTCCCCTTCGAGCAATTCCATGACGAGGAAGTTGTCGCCGACATCGTGCAGGGTGCAGATGTTCGGGTGGTTCAGCTGCGAGATCGTCCTCGCCTCGCGCTCGAAGCGAGCCCGGAGCTGCGCGTCGTTCGCGAATTCGGCCGGGAGAATCTTCACCGCCACGCTGCGATCCAGCCGCGTGTCGCGCGCCCGGTAGACCTCCCCCATCCCGCCCGCCCCGAGCGGCGCAATGATCTCGGACGGCCCCAGCCGGGTTCCGGAAACGATGGTCATTTCTGAGTGCTCCGCATGATACGGGAAGCGTGAATTACCTGCTTCTTCCCTAACTTCGGCACAATTTTGCCCGCCGACAGGACAAATTTCCCTACGGTTAGGGAGCTTCCCGCTGATTTTGGGGAACTTCGAGAGGCGTGCAGAATGGGCACAGATGATTCGACGCCTATCGGTGATCTCGATCCTCGCGGCGGCAGTCGCACTCAGCGCCGCGGCGGAAACCGGACCCGCGATCGCGGCGGCCGCGAGACAGCAAGTCGGGATCACGCGGATCTACGACGCGTCGTACTCGGCGCTTCGCTACCCTGGCGGCGATGTGTCGCCGGAGCGCGGCGTGTGCGCGGACGTGGTGATTCGCGCGTTCCGCGGGATCGGTGTCGATCTGCAGCAGGAAGTGCACCGGGACATGCAGGCGCACTTTGCGGTCTATCCGCGTTTGTGGGGACTCTCGGCGCCCGACTCGAACATCGACCATCGCCGTGTGCCGAACCTGATGACGTTCTTCGACAGGCACGGACGGTCGGTTCGCGGCGACTTCCGCGCCGGCGATGTTGTCGCGTGGCGCCTGCCGAGCGGGCAGTTGCATATAGGCGTCGTCGGTTCGGCCCGGACCGCCGACGGAACGCGTCCGCTCGTCGTGCACAACATCGGTTATGGGACGAAGGAGGAGGATGTCCTCAACGCCTTCACCGTCATCGGGCACTACCGGTGGTGACCTAGGCCAGCTTCGCGCCGTTCTCCCGCAGGATCTCGCGCAACACCGAGCGATGGCAGTGGCTCTCGTCGACGCAGTAACAGCCGGCGGCGAAGTTCGTCTCGTGTGACATTGAGGCGAGGAGCGCGATGAGCCGGGCGTTGTCCGGCTGCGCCATTTCGGAGCGGTACTTCTTTGCGAACGCCGCCCACTGCTTCGGCGTCGTCGCGGCCTGCGCCTGTTTGACGAGTTCCGCGCTCGGCGAGAGCTGCGGGAGCCAGACGTCGTACCAGTTGTCGGCCGCGATCCGCTCCTTCTTCACGCCGCGCGGCGGACGCCGCACGGTCCCGATCCGGAGGCCTTCCCCTCTCTCGCGATCCGTGCCGAGGCGGATGATGCGGATGCTCATGCTCGTCCGATTCTAATTCGCAGGAAGTCGATCGCCTGTTCGACCACGTGCCGCGACGTGTCGCTGTCGTCGAACAGATCGAACGCATGCGGCCCGTCGGGATGATTCACCAACGTCAGCGGCAAACCGCGCTTCAGCCCCCCGGCGACGAATCGGTCGAGTGCGTCGTTCAATCCGGGGCACGGGTCCTTCCCCGCGCGACCGATGAAGAGCGGGACGTTCCAGTTCACGTCATCAACTCCGAGCGCCGGATCGGAGAAATGGAACTGCGCCGCCGCGTCGGCCACTGCGAGCGTGTACGGATAGAGCAGCACCGCGCAGTCGGCCTCGCGCGCCGCGCTCAATCCGACCGGTCCGCTGCCGGAGGTCGCCCACACCGCAACCTTGTGGTAGTCATTGCGCACGCTGCGCACGATCGCAGTCGCATCCGCGATCGGCTCCCGATTCGCGTACGCGATCGCGGTGAAACCATAGCCCGCAAACAGCCGCGCCCACGAGATCGTGTGCCGCATGTCGAGAAACGAGCAGCCGAGGACGCGCTTATAGCCCTCTTCCGCGTAGCCGCTGACCATCACCACGACCGAGTCCGACTTCCGATCGCGCGGCGAATAGACATCCGCCGTCATTCCCGCGATCTCGATGCCCTTTCTCACTTCCACCCGATCATCGCCCGGGACCTCGAAGACAACAGGCTGCTCCCTCAACTCCATCTCCGCTCCCTTTCCGCCATAGACCCGGGACCAAGGGGCGCGTCAGCGCTTCGAGCGACCGATCGGCCGTTGCCGATTCTGTCTGCCGGCTGCGCGCAAAGTGCGGATACCGGAAAGGATGGCGCTCATCCCGGGAGCACGCTGAGCGTTCTGAATGGATGGATGTGCGCTTTCGTCGGCGCGCGACAGCGTTTCGATCCCTTTCAGAATCTGCTCATAGGCCGCGATGATTCTGCCGTCATTCGGACCCGACGGCGTCGGCTGGAACCCTCCGTGCGTCAGAACCCAAAGCACTCCGTCTGCAAGACTCCCCACCAATTTCAGGATTCCCGGGAATCGGCTGAAATGAGGTAAGGGCTGAATCCGAACGGGGACGCAGTCGGATAAGCCATTCACGACGACGCATAAACGCGCGTCGCCGGACCGGATGTCTGACGGAACCGTAAACGTCGTCGACTGCGAGGCATCGGACGTCCCGAAGCGTGCTGTGATTCCGGGTCTCGCAGTACTGAACGGTTCCGTCCGGATATTCAAACCGGACGAGCGGATAGTTCGTCGGGTTCGCCAAGCCGAAAGGCGCGTAACACGCCTGTCCTGCGCCAGTAAACCGCTGTCCCTCGAGCGTGACGTCCTCCGCTACTGCCAGAGCGATTTCGCCCCCGCGTCCGACACCGCCCACCGTGTCAATGTGTGGCGACCACGGTGGAGTGGACGCAGGCGGATCGGGGACGTAGAGCGCAATATCGAAAACACGTGTCACGAGAACGGAGCCGTCGGGAAGAACGAGCATCCCGCGCTCATCCGCACCCACGGTGAGCGAGGATGCCGACGCGTCCGGCGCAGCACACCAACGTCTGTGATCGACCCGTCGACCGGAGACCATTCGTAGTAGTGAAAATGCGTGTAGATGAGACCGTCCATCTCGCGCGAATACTCGACTCCGATCAGAACGCGCCCGGCCGGAAGAAGACACGCGGAGCCTGCATAGACGTACGGCGGAAGGCCGTCGCGGTCCGGCAGTTGGCCGCCCGGTGACCACCGACCGTCCGGAGTCCGCAAAGCCATTCCGCCGAGATGATCAATCGCGAGGACTCTTCCGTCCGCAAGGAGACAAACCGGACCGCTGACGACCCCGACGGAATCATCCGATCGCAGACCGTGGGCAGTACCCGTCTCCCACGCGTGAGACTGGTATCGGTACTCATTTGCCGGTCCCAGCGTGAGAACGCTGCCGTCCGGCATCAATGTCAGCGAAGCGAGCACGGGGATTTCATCCGGGAGTTCGCCGACAACCGACCATCCGCCGCCTTCGCTCCATTGCCACAAGAAGCCGTCGGAGGCCACCGGCGGCGGACCAACGAATGGCGCTGCGATGATGCCGCCGGCCGGCAGTGAGCAGGTCGTGGCCGCGATTCCGCTCCAACGGTCAACCACCGGCTGGTCGCGCCACACTGTCACCCCGACATTCGAGAGTTCTGCAGGTCCGGCGATCACCCGGAAGGAGTCGTCCGAGTCTTCTCGCGCTACGTCGCCGACGCTGATGAAAGAACCCGAACGAAGTGGAGCAACACTGTTACTGTCAAGGCGAAAAGTGTCGGCCGGCGGCGGCCCGGCGGACCAGTGGCCGTGAACATAACTGCCGGTCGCATCAGGCGCGAGGCGCCACCAGCGCGCCGCGTCGAGGTCGCGCGCGAGAACGGTCCCGTCCGAGCACAGGATGAGCGTTCCGACAAACTGAGTGGGTACATCCGTCATGCGGTACCACACAAAGCACCTCCCGATCGGTTGAAATGGGGAACGCCTTATAGCATCGGCCGGATAAAAAATGGAAGCAAGCTGGGCCTGGACTAAACCCTTCAGAACTCCGCGGCCGGGTATGAGCCGAGGACGCGCACGCTCTCGCACATCTCCTCGAGGTGCGCGATGGCACGGGCGATGTTCGGCTCCTTCACGTCGCCGGTGAAGTCGGCGTAGAAGGAGTACTCCCAGGGGCGGCCTTCGATCGGGCGCGACTCGAGTTTCGAAAGGTTGATGTCGCGCAGCGCGAATGCGGCGAGGGCGCGGAAGAGAGCACCGGGCTTGTTCGGCGTCCGGAAGAGAATCGTGGTCTTGACGCTCTTCGTCGCCGGAACGCTCGGGACCTTGGCCGGCGGACCGATCAGGAGGAACCGCGTGAAGTTCTCGCGATGGTCCTCGATGCCTCGCGCGAGAATCTCCGCTTCGTAGATTTCGGCCGCGGCGACGCCGGCGATCGCAGCCTCGTCGCGGGCGCCGTGCCGGACGAGCTGCTTCACGCTTCCAGCGGTGTCGTACGCCGCTTCGGCGGCGAGCTTGTGCTCGGCGATGAAGCGGTGGCACTGCGCGAGGGCGACCGGATGCGAGTAGACGCGTTTGATCTCCTCGAATCGCGCTCCCTTGAGGCCGATCAGATTGAGGCTGATGCGGAGAAAGACCTCTCCGGCAACGACTAAATCGCGCGATGCGAGAAGCTCGTAGTTGCGCAGCACCGATCCCGCCAGCGAGTTCTCGATCGGGACGACGGCGCACTCCGCCTCCCCGCGGCTCACCGCGTCGAAGACGTCGTCGAACGTCTCGCACGACACCGCCTCGATCGCGTCGCCGAGAAGCTTGCGGGCCGCTTCTTCGCTGAACGCACCGCGTTCGCCTTGGAAGGCTGTTCGAATCACCATATTCTGAACGCCCCTCAGGATATGTCCGACACCAAAGTCCGTAAATACACTCTCAAGCAGGCCCCGCGGCCCCGCACGTACAAAGTCGCCTACGAACAGGAGCTGAACTCCGAGCAGCTCGAGGTCGTCATGGCGTCCGAGGGACCGATGCTGGTGATTGCGGGGGCCGGCAGCGGAAAGACACGGGCGCTGACGTACCGAGTCTCACGATTGATCGAAGACGGCATCGACCCGTCCGACATCCTCCTCCTCACGTTCACCAACAAAGCGTCGCGCGAGATGCTCTCGCGGGTCGAACAGCTCGTCACCATCGACACGCGCCGCATCTGGGGCGGGACGTTTCACTCCGTCGGCAACCGGCTGCTCAGACAGCACGCCGAGGCGATCGGATACCGCCCTAACTTCTCGATCCTCGACGCCGAAGACGCCAAAGAAATGATGGAGTCCGCCATCTCGGCGCTCGGCATCAAGACGCTGGAGAAGCGTTTCCCGAAGGGCGACGTCCTCCTCGACATCTACTCGTTTCTGATCAACACCCGCACGCCGCTCGAGATCGAGCTGGAGAACAACTACCCCCACTTCGCCATCTACCGCGACGAGATCGTGAGCGTCTTCCGCAAGTACAAAGATCGGAAGCGCGATGCGAACGCGATGGACTTCGACGACCTCCTCGTCCACTGGAAGCTGCTGCTCGAAGAGCACGAAGAGATCGCCGGCGCCCTGAAGCGGAAGTTTCGTTTCATCCTCGTCGACGAGTACCAGGACACGAACAAGCTGCAGGCCGACGTCGTCGATCTGATGGCGAGCGAGCGGCGCAACGTGATGGTGGTCGGCGACGACGCGCAGTCGATCTACTCGTTCCGCGGCGCCTCGTTCGAGAACATCCTCACCTTCCCGCTCCGCTTTCCCGACGCCGCGATTTACAAACTGGAGACGAACTACCGCTCGACGCGACAGATCCTGAAGCTCGCGAACGAGACCATCGCGCACAACCGCTACCAGTTCCAGAAGGAGCTGCAGGCGGTCCGCGGCGATGGGCCCGACCCGGCGGTGGTCGGCGTCGACGACGTCTTCGAGCAGGCGTCGTTCGTGGCGCAGCGGATCCTCGAGCTCCGCGACGAGGGCGAGAACCTCGGCGACATCGCGGTGCTCTACCGCTCGCACTATCAGTCGCTGGAGCTGCAGATGGAGCTATCGCGGCGGCTGATCCCGTACGAGATCCGGAGCGGCGTTCGCTTCTTCGAGCAGGCGCACATCAAGGACGTGATGGCGTATCTGAAGATCGTCACGAATCCTCGGGATGAGCTGTCGTGGAAGCGGATGCTGAAGCTCTATCCGAAGGTCGGCGAGAAGACGGCGGCGGATGTGTGGGGGCGAATCGCCCAGTCACATGACCCGCTCGATGCGTTCGTACGCGGCAACGAGGCGCGGCTGAACAACGCGCGCGATCTGCTGCGGCTCCTCAGCGGCGAAGGGATGCAACACAACCCGTCGGAATCGATCCGGATGATCGTGGAGCGCGGATACGGCGACTACGCGCGCGCAAAGTTTGCGAACTCGCAGGCGCGGCTCGACGACCTCGAGCAGCTCTCGCAGTACGCGCTGCGCTACGACGACGTGAACACATTCCTCGACGAAGTGGCGCTCGCGAATCCGATCGCCGGCGAGGATTCGGCGGTCGTCGGCCCCGAGGACGAGAAGATCGTGTTGTCGAGCGTGCACCAGTCGAAGGGGCTGGAGTGGCGGATCGTCTTCATCATCTGGCTGGCGGACGGCCGGTTCCCATCGCAGCGCGCACTGCGCGTACCCGGAGGAATCGTGAAGGTGCCGGAGGGAAAAGTGCATGAGGCGTTCGAGGCGCTCCTCGCGAACGAAACTTCTTCCTTCTCACTTCGAACCTCGAACCTCGAACCTCGATCTTCTGAGGAAGAGGCTCGCAGTTCGAAGTTCGAAGTAGGAGGTGAGAGCAAAAGCGACGAGATCGTGATCCCCGGCGAAGAGGAGGAACGCCGCCTCTTCTACGTCGCGGTCACGCGCGCGAAGCAGGAGCTCTATCTCGTCTTCCCCGTCATGGCGCGCGATCGCTCCGGGATGGACATCCTGATGGAGCCGTCGCGCTTCGTGCGCGAACTGCCCGGTGACGTTTACGAGAAGTGGGTGATCGGGACGGAGTAGCTCACTTGATCTTCACCAGCTCGATGTCGAAGACGAGCATTCCGTGCGGCTTCCCCGGCTCGTTCTTGTAGGCGAGGTTTCCCGGAATCCAGAAGCGCGCCTTCTCCCCTTCGGTCATCAACTGCAGCCCCTCGGTCCAGCCCGCGACGACCGCATTCAGCGAAAACTCCGCCGGCTCGCCACTCACAATCGAGCTGTCGAACATGTGGCCGTCGGTCGTCCAGCCGGTGTAGATGACCCGCACCGTGCTGCTCCGTCTCGGATGGACGGTGCCGCTCCCCGCTTGGAGGATCTTGTACGCCAGCCCTGACTTCGTCGTGACCGCGTCCGCTGGCGGCGCGGCGACGTCGGACGGCGTGGTCGGCGGCGGGACGATGTCGACCAGTTCCCCGTCGACGACGAACGTCTCGCCTGCGGCGATCTTGCCGGCGCCGAGGTCGGGAGAGATCCAGGCGCGGCGCCGCTCGCCGGGCGTCATCGCTTCGAACATCTGCCGCATGCCGGGAAGCAGCTTCGACATCTGCACGAATGCCGGCGTCGAGGTCCGCGTGTAGTCGACGACGGTACCGTTCGATTCCTTCCACACCGCGTAGCGAACGTGAATGAAGTCGTCGGCGCCCGGATGCTGCGAGCCGGTTCCCGGTGCGAGAACCTTCATCGGCAACGCCTCGGTGGAGGGCGGCGTCTTCAGGTCGTCGGGCGGCGGCGGCGCGGTCTGACCGAAAGCCGGCACGATTGCCGGCACCACACAGAGCAGGGCAAGCAGAAGACGTTTCATTAGACTTCGCCGAACATGCGTCTCCTTCTCGTTTCTTCCTGGCCCCCGCGCAGTAGAATTCATTCGTGATCGGGCAAAAGAAAGCTCCAGAGAATCCGCGTGTCGAAGTTGACCGCTCGACGATCCGACATCTCCTCACGCTCACTCCCGAGGAGCGCGTCCTCCTAGCCGCCGCCGAGGCCCGCAACCTGCGTCTGTTCGACCTGGAGGTGGAGAAGTCGAAAGGACGCTGATGGCAGGCGATCCGGTGCTGTCGTTCGATCCGCTCAGAATACTGCGGCAACTCAGTGACGATGGAGTCGAGTTCGTGCTGATCGGTGGTCTCGCGGGGCGTATCCACGGCTCCCCCACGGTGACGAACGACCTCGACATCTGCTACGGACGGACGAAGATCAACTGCGAACGGCTCGCGAAGACGCTCCGAAAGCTCGGCGCTCGGTTGCGCGATCTGCCAGCCGATCTCCGGGCGCCAGTCGACGCCGGCACGATTTGGCAGGGACACAATTTAACCTTCATCACTGATGCCGGTTTCTTCGACTGTCTCGCATCCCCGGAAGGAGGCGTACCGACCGCCTACGCTGACCTTGCGCGTAACGCTGCGACCGTAATGATCGCCAGCGCTCCCATTCGCGTCTGTTCGCTGGAAGATCTGATCCGGATGAAACAGGCCGCGGGGCGAGCGAAGGATCTGATCGAAGTGGAAGTGCTCAAGGCGGTTCTGACCGCGTCTCGCGATTAGAGTTCGCCGAACATGCGTCTCCTTCTGGTTTCTTCCTCGAACGTCCATGGCTCCGGCTACCTCGATCACGCCGAGGGGGAGATCCGCGCCCTCGGCGCTAAGCGGATCGCGTTTGCGCCGTTCGCGCTCGCCGACCGCGACGGCTACACGGCGCGCGTGCGAGAGCGGCTGGCTAGGATGGAGATCGAGGTCGTCGAGTTGAAATCCGCACGCGAGCTCGACGGCGTCGACGCCCTCTTCGTCGGCGGCGGGAATACGTTTCGGTTACTGAAGACGATGTACGACCTCTCGCTCCTCGACCCGATCCGGCTCCGCGTTCGCTCCGGCGCCTTGCACTACATCGGCTCAAGCGCCGGAACGAACATCGCAGCGCCGACGATCAGGACGACGAACGACATGCCGATCGTCGAGCCGCCATCGTTCGACGCTCTCCGCCTCGTGCCATTCCAGATCAACCCGCACTACCTCGACCCTGATCCCGCGTCGACGCATCAGGGAGAGACCCGGGAGGAGCGCGTCCTCCAGTTTCTCGAGGAAAACACGACGCCGGTCATCGGCCTCCGCGAGTCATCGATGCTGCGGGTCGTCGATTCCGAGGTGACGCTCGTCGGCACGACAACCGCTCGCATTTTCGTCCGAGGCCGGACGCCGTACGAAGCGACGCCCGGCCTCGTCCTTCTCCCTCCGGGAGAGGGAACTGAAACCGGTGTGGACTACGTTTAACTGACATCTGATGCTGCCACCGAGCACTGATTTCGAAGAAGCCGCCGTCGCGGAGAGCCGCGAGAAGGTGGAGGAGCCGCCGCTCTTCAAGGTCCTCCTCCACAACGACGACTACACGACGATGGAGTTCGTGGTGTGGGTGCTCGAATCGATCTTCAACATGCCGGTCGACCAGGCCATCCAGGTGATGCTGAACGTTCACACGCAGGGGATTGGCGTGGCGGGCGTGTACACGTATGAGATCGCAGAAATGAAGGTGAACAAGACGACCGATCTCGCGCGTGAGAACGAATTTCCTCTGCTGTGTACTATGGAGAAAGCGTGAGAGGTGGTAGGAGGTTACGGGGTTACGGGGTTGGGGCGCTCGCGCAACCTGGTAACCGTGTAACCTCGTGACCTCGTAACCTCGTGACCTCGTAACCTCGTAACCTCGCAACCCAATGATCGCAAAAACCCTACAAGCCGCGTTCGAGTTCGCCGTCGCCGAGGCTGTCAAACGGCGCCACGAATACGTGACGCTCGAACACCTCCTGTTCGCGCTCCTGCACGACCGCGAGGCCGCCATGGCCGTGCGCGCATGCGGCGGCGACATCGAGGTGCTGAAGAAGCAGCTCGACGATTTCCTGAAGAAGACCTTCGAAGAACTGCCGGAGGACTCGAACGTTCAGCCGGTGCTGACCGCGATGCTGCAGCGCGTGATCCAGTACGCGCAGTTGCACGCGCAGTCGTCGGGACGCAAGGAAGTCGACACCGGACAAATGCTCGCGGCGCTGTATCAGGCGGAGCGCTCGCAGGCGGTGTACCTCCTCCGCTCGCAGGGGGTGAACAAGCTCGACGTACTGCAGTTCCTATCGCACGGCGTCGGCAAGAACACGCCGCAGCCGGCATTCGTGCAGACCGAGGAAGAAGAAGGCTCGGCGGGAACGGCCGATCCGCTGAAGACCTACGCGGTCAACCTCAACGACCGTGCGAAGAATGGCGAGATCGATCCCCTCATCGGCCGCGGCCCGGAGCTGGAGCGGACGATTCAGATCCTCTGCCGCCGGCGCAAGAACAACCCGCTTTTCGTCGGCGAGCCGGGTGTCGGCAAGACCGCGATCGCCGAGGGGCTGGCGCTGAAGATCACCAAGGACGAAGTGCCGCCCGTGCTGAAGGACGCCGAGGTGTGGTCGCTCGACATGGGCGCCGTGCTGGCGGGGACGAAGTATCGCGGCGACTTCGAGCAGCGGTTGAAAGCAGTCATCGCGGCGCTGACGGAGCGTCCCGAGGCGATCCTCTTCATCGACGAGATCCACACCATCGTCGGCGCCGGCGCCGTGAGCGGCGGAACGATGGACGCGTCGAACATCCTCAAGCCGGCGATCGCCTCGGGGAAGCTGCGCTGCATCGGCTCGACGACGTACGCCGAGTACAAGGCGTCGTTCGAGCGCGATCGCGCCCTCGCCCGCCGCTTCCAGAAAATCGAGATCGGCGAGCCAAGCGTCGCGGAGACGATCGAGATCCTGAAGGGCCTCAAGAAGTTTTACGAGGAGCATCACGGCGTCACTTTCACCGACAGTGCGCTGCGGCTCGCCGCGGAGTTGTCCGCGAAATTCATCCACGACCGCCACCTCCCCGACAAGGCAATCGACGTGCTCGATGAAGCCGGCGCCCGCGCCCGGATGCTGCGGACCGGCGACAACCAGCAACCGACGGCCATCGACGAAGACGAAGTCGAGCAGGTCGTCGCCCGCATGGCGAAGATCCCGCCGCGCACGGTCGCACGCTCCGAGAAAGACCGCCTCGGCCAGCTCGAAGACGACCTCCGCAAGGTCATCTACGGGCAGGATCACGCGGTCAAGCAGATCGTCAGCGCCATCAAGATCGCCCGCTCCGGCCTCGGACATCCCGAAAAGCCGGTCGGCTCGTTCCTCTTCTCCGGCCCGACTGGAGTCGGAAAGACGGAGCTCGCAAAGCAGCTCGCGGCGTCGCTCGGCGTCGAGTTCATCCGCTTCGACATGAGCGAGTACATGGAGCCGCACACGGTCTCGCGCCTCATCGGCGCGCCGCCGGGTTACGTCGGCTTCGACCAGGGCGGCCTCCTCACCGACGCCATCATCCGCACGCCATACGCGGTGCTGGTGCTCGACGAGATCGAGAAGGCGCATCCGAATCTCTTCTCGATCCTGCTGCAGGTGATGGATCACGCCACGCTGACGGACAACAACGGCAAGAAGGCCGACTTCCGCAACGTGATCATGATCATGACGACCAACGCCGGCGCGCGCGAGATGAGCGACAGCGGCATGGGCTTCTTCAACAACCCGGCGAGCGGCAAGGGACGCGGCGTGATCGAGCGGACGTTCGCTCCCGAGTTCCGCAACCGCCTCGACGCCTGGATCGCCTTCGAGCCGCTCTCATTCGAGACGACCGAGAAAGTGGTCGACAAGTTCATCGCCGAGCTGCGCGTGCAACTGTCCGCGAAAAGCGTGTCGCTCGAGCTTTCGGAGGCCGGACGCGCATGGCTCGCCAAGCACGGCTACGACAAAGCGTTCGGCGCCCGCCCGATGGCGCGCCTGATCCAGTCGAAGCTGAAGGAACCGCTCGTCGACGCCATCCTCTTCGGCTCGCTGCAGAACGGCGGAAGCGTCAGCGTCGACGCGGATGGCGATGAGCTGAAGCTGCGGTACTAGTGGAATCCCACTTTCCCGACCCTCGCTTCGCGCGCGGCGACGTCGTCGCGTTTGGGGAGGACCTGCGCGTCGAGACGCTACGCGACGCGTACCGGCACGGGATCTTTCCGTGGCCGCATGAAGGGATGCCGCTGCCGTGGTTCTCGCCGCGGCGGCGGACGGTCATCATCTTCGACGAGCTGCACGTCGGGCGCACGCTGCGGAAGGCGCAGAAGCGATCGGAGGTGACGTTCACGATCGATCGGGCGTTCGGCGATGTGATCCGCGAGTGCGCGTCGACACCGCGTCCCGACCAGGACGGGACGTGGATCGAGCCGAACATCATCGAGGCGTACACGCTTTTCCACGAGGCGGGCGACGCGCACAGCGTCGAGGTCTGGAACGGTTCGCAACTCGCCGGCGGCCTGTATGGGATCGATTCCGGCGGCGTCTTCACCGGCGAGTCGATGTTCCATCGAGAGCCGGATGCCTCGAAACTGGCGCTCCTCTTCCTGATCGACCACCTCCGGTCGCGCGGCGCAACGTGGCTCGACTGCCAGGTCATGACGCCGCACATGGAGGCAGTCGGCGCGCGGGAGATCACGCGCGCACGCTTCCTCGACATGCTCGCCGCCGCGCAGGAGCAGGGTCTCCCGCTCTTCCCCGTGTCATCCCGAGCGTAGCGAGGGACCTGGGCGGGCGTGTGGCGCGGTGAGCGTGCAGCCCTACCACCCAGGTTCCTCGCTACGCTCGGAATGACACATTTAGCTGGCTGACCTATATTCATCCCATGCAAGACAACCTGTCGTTCTCCCGCCGGACATTTGCGCGCGCGATCGGCGCCGGCGCGATTCTCGCCGCGGTTCCGAAGCTGACGCTCGCCAAGACGCCCCCGCTGATCGAGGTCCGGCTGAGCGCGAACGAGAACCCGTACGGCCCCTCGCCTGCCGCGATGCGCGCGATGACCGACGCCCTCCGCGCCGCGCCGCGGTATCCCGACGGGCAGGATGACGATCTCGCCTCCGACATCGCCCGTCTCCACGGCGTGAACCAGAACCAGGTGATCCTCGGTGACGGCTCGAGCGACATCCTCCGCCTCGCGGCCGCCGCATTCTCCGGCCCGGGCAAGAGGCTGATCATGGCCGATCCGACCTTCGAGTCGATCGGCATGCACGGGGTGAACTACGGCGCCGAGGTCGTGAAGGTGCCGCTGACCTCCAGCCATGCGCACGACCTGCAGAGAATGCGGAACGGCGCGCTGGTCTACATCTGCAATCCGAACAACCCGACCGGCACGATCACGCCGAAAGCGGCGGTGCGGTCGTACATCGAGGCGCTTCCGCGCAGCACCGCGGTCGTCGTCGACGAGGCGTACTTCCACTACGCGACCAGCCCCGACTACGAGAGCGTGATTCCGCTCGTCGCGTCGCACCCGAACCTCATCGTCGCCCGCACATTCTCGAAGGTTTACGCCATGGCCGGCATCCGCGCCGGATACGCCATCGCGCAGGCCGATACGGTCGACAAACTGCGCACCCAGCAGCAGTGGGACGTGATGAACGTCGTCGCGCTCGCCGGCGCAAAAGCCAGCATCGCCGACACCGATCACGTGACGCTCGCGCGCAAACGGAACAGCGACACGAAGGCGTGGCTCGCGGACGAGCTGCGGAAGAATCAGTACGAGATGCTGCCGTCCGAGACGAACTTCGTGATGATCGACGTCCGCCGCGATGTGAAGCCGCTCATCGCCCAGTTGCGCGGCGTGGCCGTGCACGTCGGCCGCCTCTTTCCCGCCATGCCGCACCACCTGCGCGTCACGATCGGCACTCCGGAAGAGATGGCCCGGTTCGTCGACGCGTTCCGGCGCGTCAGTCAGGCATAGGGGTCAGCGGCGTGAGGTACGCGACCAGCGGCCAGTGGTCGGACGGACCGCGGTGGATGACTTCCGTTCGCTCGTCGCTCCACTTCGCGTCGCAGAAGATGTAGTCGAGGCGCTGGCGGGTCATCGGAAAGGTCGGCTCTTTCGTGCTGCCGGCAATGCGCAGATGGCCGCGCGACAGCAGGACGCGCAGTTCCTCGGCCGCTGGCGGAACGTTAAAGTCGCCGACCAGGATGTGCGGCTTCCTGGCGGCGGCGGTGATGTCGCCGAGGGTGCCGATTTGCGAGATGCGCGCGCGGCGGAGGAGGCGGCCCCACGCGGCGAGGTGCGTCACGTAGAACGCGAGCGACACGCCGTCGATCTCGATCTCCGCTTCGAGTGCCGACCGCGGCTCGCCGGAACCGGGCAGCGGGTGCGCCTGCGCTGAGGTAATCGTGCCGCGGGTCAGGACGGCGTTGCCGTAGTCGCCGCCGTCCATGGCGCAGCTCCGGCCGAAGTAGAGGTTGAGACCGCAGAGCTTCGCGATCGTCTCCGCCTGGTCGTGAAGTTGCGCCACACGCGTTCGGCAATGGACCTCCTGCAACCCGACCACGTCCGGCTGGAGCGCCGCGATCGTCTCCGCGATCTTCGGAATGTGATCCGGCCGCCGCCCCGCCGCGTGCCCCTGGATGTTGTAGCTAACGACTTTGAGTTGCATCGAACGACACAAGGTGCGAAGCGAAACTAGTGCCGTGTCGGCATGCGTTATCCGTTATCCGTTATCCGTCACCCGTCACCCGTCACCCGTTACCCGTCAACCCGTCAACCCGTCACCCGTCACCGCCTCAGATGACGGATAACGAATAACGGATAACGACGAGCGCTCGTCCTTGCGACATACTCCGCCAATGCTCTCCGACCTCGACACACTCATGGCGGCGCGGGGGATCGGCGCGGTCGTGGTGCCGATGCACGAGGCGACGCATGCTTCGTTTCGGTGGTTGGCGCACGGCGCGCAGGTGACGCGCGGCTACGCGATCAAGAAGCCGTCGGCCGATCCGGTGCTGTTCACGTACGCGATGGAACGCGGAGAAGCGGAGAAGAGCGGGTTGTCGGTCGTGCTGGTGACCGACAAGCGCGGCGCCACGCCCGCGGTTGCGTACGCGGAGCTGTACGGCGAGATGCTCGGCGACGTGGACGGAACCATTGCCTTCTACGGCAACGTCCCGGTTCAGCTCTACCTCGGCGTCATCGAGGAGCTGGAGCGGCGTGGACGTCGCGTCCACCGCTCGAACGGCGAAGACCTGATCCAGCTCGCCCGCAAGCGAAAGGACGCGCGAGAGATCTCGATCATCGCGGACGTCGGCGAGCGAACGGAGCAGGTCGTCGACGACGTCCGCGCTGCGCTGCGCGACTTCAAGCCCGGCCTGAAGATCGGCGATCTGAAGGCGATCGTCCGCGAAGGCATCCTGCGCCGCGGATTGCTCGAAGACCACGAGACCATCCTCTCGCACGGACGCGATGCCGGCGTCCCGCACTCGCGCGGCAATGCAAATGACGTGATCCGCGAGGGCGTGCCGATCGTGCTCGACATCTTTCCGCTCGATCGCGAGACCGGCTACTTCTTCGACCTCACCCGCACGTTTTGTGTCGGACGCCCTTCCGGCGAGCTACATCGCATCCACGCGGACGTGCTCGAGGCATTCGAGCGCTCGCGCGACACCATGAAGCCCGGCACGCCGGCGATCGACTACCAGAACGCCGTCTGCGACTTCTTCGAGGCGAAGGGATACGCCACGACCCGTACGAATCCCGCGACACTCGACGGCTACGTCCACTCCCTCGGCCACGGCGTCGGTCTCGACATCCACGAGAAGCCGTCGTTCGGCCTCGGCGCCACGAATCTCGATGTCATCGAAGAAAATGACATCGTCACCATCGAGCCCGGCCTCTACTTTCCCGACCGCGAGCTCGGCGTCCGCATCGAGGACACGTTCGTCGTGGAAAACGGCGGCGTACGCACGCTGTGCAGAGGGAGCTACGGGCTGGAGGCGTGAGGATAGTTGTTTTTTATTTGCTATTACGTGTACGAATCGAGCAACGAACCTCACCACACACTCGAATAGTCAGGTCTATGCGAATACGTTCAACTGGGGTGCCACCGATAACAACCTCGTCTGGAATACTGGATTGTTCGTAACGAAGTACATTTCGACCCGCCATTGGAACCTATTCGTGGTCGGTACAGGCGCAGGGCGTCATGTGCGACGCGACGACCTTTGCAAACGCGTTTCAGGTCCTTCCGCCGTGGCCCACTGGCGTAGTGATGACGTCGACGACCGGCGGTACCCAGTACTATTCCGACGACACGAGCGCAAAGCTGTCTTGGAACGCCATCAGCTTGCCCGCCGACCCGTACTATGAGTTGACGCTCTTCGGGCCGGCCGGCTCCGTGGTCCAGAACCTCGGGACAGCAACGAGTTACTCACTTGCGTTTCCGATTTTCGGCACAGGCAATTACACATACTCGCTGCACACGAAGTCGGGAGCGTACGCCTCCGCAAAGACCATTACCGGAGCATTCACGGTGCTCGATCCGGCACGGCGTCGCGCGTGCTGTTGAGTTGACCGAGGGGACGGCGGACCACCGTCGTCCCCTCCTCGTCATCTACGACGATGAAGCGGCTACCCCCCAAAGCAAGCAACACCGCGGCGAATGGCACGCAATGCAGAAGCAGGCGGTTCGCGGAGCTGACGGCGAGCTCCGAGACCGACCAGTTCGTGACGGCGTAAGCGGAAATGTACGCCGCGAGAATGAGGCCCATGGAGACTGCCGCGGCGAGCGCGACGCGGCGCCGGCTCCGCCGGTCGGTTGCGGCGACGTAGAACGCGACGACCGTCATCGGCCACAAGAGGCCCCAGGCGTGCACGTCAGCCATCCCGGAGAGAAGCTCGCGGGCGGCGGCCGGCCAATTGCTGAAAAGCTTCCCGACGCCGAGGATCAAGCTGCCGTAGTTCTCATCATGTTCCAGCGGCACACGCGCGCGCCAGAACGCAAGGACGCCCACGGTGACCGCGAGCATGCATGAGACGACGGCCAGACGCCGCAACGACCGTTTGCCTCCATAGAGAACGGCAAACAAGAGCAGTGCGAGGACGACGACGACGCCCTCATTCTTGACGCAGGCGACAAACGACAGCTCCACGCCCAAGGCAACCGGCGTCCCACGAAGGATGGAGAGAAGCGCGAGCGTCGTGAAGGCGATGAGCGGCACGTCACTGTACGCCGAGAGCATCCCGCCGTCGCCGGCGGCCGCAAACTGCGGCAGCCATGCCACGCACGCGGTGATCAACCAGGCGACCTCGACCGGCGCAATGGCGGAGATGGCTGCGCACAACGCGAGCAGGAAGCCGAGCGCGATGAGCGCATACGCGGGCTTCACGGCACGGTCGTCGTCTTCATGCGCGATCTCGAGCAACGCGGCATCGGCGACCGGCATCAACAGCGGGTAATGGCTATGCGCGTCGCGTGACGACAGCCCTTGAAAAAACGGGCCTGTGATCGACTGCTCTCTCGCGATCGCGCGCGCCTTCAGCACCCATGTCACGCGCCCGTCGTAGTCGGTCACCGGCGTCGTCACGCAGTTCAGCAGCAGAACGCCGATCGGAATCAGCGTCACGAACATCGCGGCGTACGCGATGACTGGCACCTTCGCCGCCACTCGCGACGGCCACGGTTTCCTGACGAGCACGGCCACGACACCCGCAGCGAACAACGCGACGAAGAACGGAAGAGCGAGTGGAATGGCGAGCGCACCTGCGATCTGACCGAGCAAGCCGACCGTTCCGACGCCATAGAGGACCGAGGTCCCGATCCACTCAAGCGGCGTCTCGGACCGGCTCGAGACGACACTCTTCGTCCCGGCGCCGATGGCCGTAAAGTACACGACGGCGGTGAGAAGCTCCATCATCGTGAGGACAAGGTCAAGACGTCGGAAGACGACTGATCGACGACGATCACCCACCGAGGCCGCGGTATGCGACGAGCGCTCTCCTCGTCGTCAATTCGCGCGGGCGTCGGGTACATCGCGTAGATGCAGAACATCGCCAGGTCGCGGTCCGACCGATGCCGCGGTACGATCGCGACGATCTCGCCGCGCGGAATGACCCGCCGGAGCGCGGCGGCGCGCGTGTAATACGGACCGAAGATGAACCCGCGGCGCGTTTCCCACCCCCGCCCGCGCAGCGCCAATCCGAGTCGCGCGGCGTCGCGCAAAGCGGGCCAGGTGCGGGTCATCGAAGGAATGAGGAGAAGAAGCGCCGCGCCGGCGGCTACAAAAGAACGCGCGATCAACGCCAACCTCCACGCCCGCTGTGATTCCATACTAGCCCACATGAGGCGTTCCCTTCCCATCCTCGCGGCGTCTCTCGCCACGCTGATGCTCCGCCTGATTCGCATCCGCGAGATGCCTCTTTTCAACGACGAGGCGATCGCCTTTCGGTGGGCGCAGGTGACTCGCGAAGCGTGGAGTCACGCGTTCGCGACTCCCCTTCGCGATCCCAAGCCCCCGTTGCACACCACCCTGCTCGCGTTGTTCGTGAGGCTCGGCACCGATCCGGT
This sequence comes from Thermoanaerobaculia bacterium, assembly GCA_036488085.1. Classification (GTDB taxonomy): domain Bacteria; phylum Acidobacteriota; class Thermoanaerobaculia; order Gp7-AA8; family Gp7-AA8; genus DASXHZ01. The sequence goes on along the minus strand of DASXHZ010000086.1, from coordinate 28,066 downwards.
CCTGATTGGCCGTTGCCTCTCCGCGATCATCGGGATGGCCACGACGTATGTCCTGGCGATGGTCGCCGACGATATCTTCTCGCGGGCGAAGCGACCGATTCGCAACGCCGCCGCGATCGTCGCCTGCCTCGCCGCGGCCTCTCCTTTCCTGGCATTCCACCAACGCCTCGCCACCGTCGACGCTCTCTTTCTCCTCGAATCGGTCCTCGTGCTGTGGCTCGCACTCCATGCGCGCCTACTCTTCGGCGCTGCCGTCGGCGTGGCTCTCGAGACGCGCGGCGTCTTCAGCATCCTCCTGGCGCCCGTCGCGGCGCTGGCCGCATACAAGCGCGAACGTTCCGCCCGGACCGCGGTGCTCGGATTGCTTCTCGCGGGCGTCCTCTGGCTGCCGTACCTGTTCGCGCAGCCGGGCGCCTACGCGCACGGGATCCTCCCCGAACTGCGGCGCCGCATTTTCTACCAGTCGCAATTTCAGGCGATCGGTGGCTCGCTCGACCCGCTCGTCTGGTTCTGGACCTATCTCACCCCGCCCATCCTGGTCGCCGCGATCGCCGGCTTCGCTCTCCTCGCGATCCGGCGCGAATGGAGTGCGCTGTCGCTCCTCGGCACCTGGACGCTCGCGCTGCTCATACCGGCGGCGCTCGGCGGCGTTCGTTACTCGCGGTATGCGCTGCCGGCGGCTGCTCCGTTGCTGATCGCCGCCGCGTGGTGCGTGGCGCAGGTTCGCTGGAGAGCGCTGGCGCTCGCCCTCCTCCTCGCCTGGCCGCTCTATGACGTCGTCAACGGCATCGCCGATTGGCGAAAACAGACGCTGACCACCGCTGATCGTTACCAGTACGTCGACGGCTGGCCCGCGGGCACGGCGACCGAGCAGGCCGCCGCATGGCTCGCCGCGCGCGCCCGGGAGGCGCCGATCAACGTCGTCACCGGGAACGAATGGGGCCTGCCCGCCGACGGCATTTGGGTGATGCTCGACCGCAACCCGCGGGTACGCCTCTTCTTCGTGACGCGGAACCAAGCCCGCATCGACAAGTGGGGCGCGGAAACGCCGGTTGAGTTACCCCGCGACCGGCCAACCTTCGAAGTCCTCAAAGCGACCGGCGGCGACCCAATTCCCCTAGGGGCCGACGTCTTTCGCAATGACGACCGATCGCACGATCTCGTGATCGTACGGCGCGCGCCATGTTGTGGGAGCTACGGGCTGGAACCGTAGCTCACTTCGCCGGTCGTCACTCTCACCGCAAACTCGCTCCACTTACCCGAGGCTTGCAACGCCTCACCGACGACCTCGTCGTCAGTCAGCCCGAGGATTCGAAGTCCGCCTGCGCCGAGCGGTTCCGTTTTCCAGAGACGGGTGGCGACGCCGAACGCCTCGAGGGTCGCGACGTGCTCAATGAGAAAGAACGTCATCAGGGCGTCGCGATGGACTCCGACGATCTCGGTGCCGAGGCGCTCGACGAGGGTTCGCGACTTCAGGTGGATCATGTACCCCGCACCGCACGCGGAAACGAACAGGTGCTCGCCGTCCGGCATGATGAAGATCGTGGTCGCCGGCATGAGGCCACAGACGAAGCTTCCGACCCACGACGAGGCACCCGATCCGATCCGAATGAACATTCGTTCACCGCCGTCTTCCTCGGCCGGGATCGGAACGATCTCCTCCCCCTCCGGCGCCTCATCGAGCACCTCGGCCGGAATCAGCGGAACGCTCATCGACGGATCTTGCGCGAGTTGACGGGCCGCCGGCGGCGCCGAGGACCTCTTTCCGCGATGGTCCTCCTTGGTGATCTTTGCGAACCGGACGATGAACTGGAGTTGACGCCATCGCGCGGCCTCTTCGCTGTCGGGGCCATGCTCCTTCGCCAACCGGAAAGTCTCGGCAAACACCCAATCGAAAGCCCTTCGCGCCTCGGCTGGATCCTCCTCCATGCAGGCGAAGATCTTGCGGCCGAGGCGGAAGAAGCTCTCGCGCGTCTGCCGGCGGATCTTGTCTCGCCCGACGGTGTTTTCCAAAACCGTCGCGAACTGCTCGCGCGTCCAGATGTTCTTGAAAACCGTGTCCGCTTCGCCGGCGCGCAGGCGCTCGGCATGGCGGCGGTAAACACGTTGCTGCGCGCCCGTCGTCACCGTGTCGAGCGGCGAATCAGGAGCCTGCTCGCCCTGCAGCAACACGTCGATCGTCTCGTTGAGGAGCGCTGCCACTCGTTCAAATACGCGCTTGTTCTTCATGACCGTATGGAACCGGGGCGCGCGTTGCGCGCGCCCCGGTTCACAACCTCCTTACTTTACGCCTTCGGTGTCATCGTCGACGTATCGTGCGTCTGAACCGGCGCCGGGACCGGTGCCTCACTCGGAGCGGGCGGCTGAGGGTTCTCGGCCGGCTTCTTCTTCCGGTTCGAGAAACTCTTCAGCCGCTTCAACTCCTGGATGTGGGGCACCAGGACCGAATTGGCCGGGTTCTTCGCGAGCTGCGTTCCGATCTGGAACGCCTGCCCGGCGATGAGTGAGAGCTGGTGACGGCGCACCAGGTTCGCTCCCTCGACACCGTTCAGTAGTCCGCGAAGCTCGTCGGCCACCGCTGTCCAGCGGGTCCAGTCCGTCTGCAACTGGCGCACGTCCTCGGGCTTCTGCCCGATCGCGAGCGACACGTTGTCGAGCGCCCCGATCACGTTGATCGAGCTCGCGACGACCGCGTCCGACTGCTTCCGCGCGATATTGCGAAGCGAGCGCTTCTGCGCGGGAGTCATCTGCGTCACGGAGTCGATCAGCGACCGGAGTGCCCGGATCTGCTCGACGACTGCCTCGGGGTCGAGCTTCACCGGCGGCTGCGGCGTATCGGCTGCATTTGCTGCGGGGGGATTCAGGGTCTGATTCGGAATGAATGTCATATATCTCCTCCAATTCTCAAAAAGGGGCGGTTGAGTTCTCAAAAAGGGGGCGGTTGAGACCGGAGGCGACTCGTGGGACCCGTATACGAGACGAGTGCGAGGCGGCCACCGGCTGGAAGTTTCGGCCACGCGCCGGCGCTTCCGGTTAACGATGTCGAAGTGTGTACCCACCCCGAAGCCCGCGGCAGGAAGAGCTGCGCTCGATTCCCGCAACCGGCTCGTACTATCGGCATCCTTAGTTCAGGAGCCTCGAACCGGCGTTGCCGCCAAGGTCTTCGTTCTTTCGAACTCCAACCTATGGCCGCGTAAGTTAGGGCCGAGCTCGGCGGTTGTCAAGAGATTTTTTGGCGGGTGTGGTAAGCAGGTTGTCCGCCCGAATTAGCAAATGAGTTGTCCGGTCACGACAAGGGCGAGGTGGAGGAGTTACTGATTCGCTCCCGAGGAGGGCGAATGGGCTCTATCCAGCCCGGTCAGTGGAGCGGGCAATGACGTTTCAGGAAGTGATTCTTCGGGCGATGAGCAAGCAGATCACCTGGTGGCAAGCGGCCGAGATGGTGTCGGACACGATCGAACCCTTTTCGGACTGGTAGAACGACCACGCCCTCGACGTGCGAAGATCCGTGGCACCGGTTGAGGCACGCGCGGACCAAACTAGAATGAACAAATGAAACTATTTCTAAGCTGGTCCCAGCAGCGTAGCCACGTCGTTGCGAATGCACTGCGCAGTTGGTTACCAAACGTGCTGCAGTCAGTCGAGCCCTGGATGTCGTCCGAAGACTTGCAGAAGGGAGCGCGTTGGTTCCAGGAGATCGGCGCCGAGCTGGAGAAGAGCGACTTCGGAATCATCTGCGTTACGCCCGAGAATCAAGCATCAGAGTGGCTCCTTTTCGAAGCGGGAGCGCTCTCGAAATCAATCGACCGATCGGCAGTTGCCACGCTGCTGCTTGATATCGACAGCGCGGACGTGAGCGGCCCGTTGGCTCAGTTTCAGGATACGAAATGCAATAAGGACGATGTTCACCGTCTGTTAGCGACAATCAACTCGCGTCTTTCAGCGCCGTTGCCCGAAACGAGACTGTTTGAAGCGTTTGAGGTGTGGTGGCCGAGACTTGAAGGCAAACTGGCCGAAGCTCGAGCCCTCATCGTCAGACGCCATCAGGATCGACCCGAGCGCGAGATTCTGGAAGAGGTTCTGGCCTACGTTAGATCGAACGATCGGGTCGGCGCCGGCCCACTCATTTCGGCGCGAAACCAGATGGATGTACCGCGATGGTTCGAGAACTGGACCCGCTCACAGGACGCTCACCCCGTGGCCGGAAGTGTAACGATGGAAGTGGTCGTAGACGAGAAGCTCGCCACTGAGGTCGATCGGGTAATAACCTTCCTAACTTGCCCAGTTCATCGGATACCTATCAAGGCTGCAAGAAATCCAGCGGGCGACGGCGGCAACAAAGTCAACATCGGTGCATGTTGCCCGTTTGCAGCGTCGGTTTCCTGGACGCAATTGAGGGAGTACATACGACGCTGAAGCGACATCCGTAGCAGCCGCCGGTCGGGATCGGAGGTGCTGCGCTGCCGTCGCCCGCGCCACGTGCACTTCAGGACCGGCGCGAGCCCGTCAATCCCCCGAGACCGCGATGTGCCAGCCGTTCTGCCAGCAATGCGTCTCAGACGCCTTCCCTTCGAAGATGTCGTCGATTCCGTCGTATGGACTCCCCTTGCAGGGGCAGTCCTGCTCGTAGTCGGGAATGCAGAACCCTTTCGGCGTCGGGTGCGCGGTCTCGAGGCGACGTTCGTAGAAACACCTTGCCTTGCCGCTGCCGGTGTGGCCGCAGCTCTCGAGATCGAGATAACCGGCATCAGGTCGCCGTGCGAGACGAGCGATGATCGCGCGCCGGTTACTCCGTTGATAACGTACACGTTCGATGCGCCGCCCCGCGAGCAGAGCACCGCGTAATCGGTCCGTCTTTCGGAGCGAAAGTGGCCGTGGACAACATTCGTCTTCCCGTCCGCCGGCGACGTCTGCGGGATCGAACATCGGTGCACCTCGAGCGTCGTGCGGACCGCGCTTGGAAGTGATGGAAATGCCCGCGGCGGCAAACGCAGGAGGTCCGGAGTGGCCAAACTCAGTGCAACGATCAGAGTCGAGAGCGTCATCATTCGTCTCCTTCGGGTGTCAGGCCTGTCTAGGTGTTCTCGTCAAATAACCTGAGAGACTTTGTCCGGATCGCGTCCAGGAGTCGCTCCTCCTCTGCCGTGTAGGGCTCGCCAGATAGAAAGAACGGGAAGGTGGGCAACGGTTCGTTTCGGCCCTCTTCGACCTGACGAATCGCCGCGTGAACCACGACGACGAATCTTTCGATGAAATCGACAAGCCGTGGAACTTGAATGTCCAGAATTGCGGTCATGCGGTCGATGTCGTCCCAGAATGCTTCGTCGGGCCGGAACACCACGAATGACGTCGGTGGCGTCCCGGGAGAGTCGGAACAGAGAACCGTCGCCACCGATGTAGAGGCTTCCATATTGACCGACACCGTCTTTTCGGTCGTCGCCGAAACGCTAGGCTCCGTCGCGAAGATCGCCCTGCCGTGTTTATGCGCTGCCGTGATTTCGCCGTAGCCCTCGGCGAACCTGCGCAGTTCCTCCTCCTCCTGACCGAACCGTTCCGCAGTGCGCCGAACGATCTCCTGAAGAAGTCCCCGGGCATGTTCTGGTGCGAAACCAAGTCTCGCGAACGCGCTATCGGGTATGTGATCCAGGACCGGAAACAGCCACGCCCGGTATTGGTACGTCGCGTGCTGGCCGGGAGGTCGCGAATTGTTAATACGGCTATCAAGGCTCTTTCGCGCACCCGGGAACCTCGCGTCAACATGATTCGCGATTAGTTCGTAGACCTTCCGCAGCTGCTCGATCAGCACCGACGTGCAGTAAAGGACGTCGAGCGCATGGAAGACGGGAAATTTGGCGTCTCCGTGCTCGCGGAGCAACCTCTCCAGATAGTTCAGCCGCTGACCGATTCGCCGCACGAAGCTTCGGTGTAAGTACAAGCGCGGCAGCACGCCTCGGAGGTCAGCCAGTGTTGGCGGGGCGTTCGGCGAGGATGTAGTGGCCATGTTGCTCGAGTGCTCTCTTTTCGGCATCGGTCAAACGATGTGTAAGAAACTGGAACAGCCAGCGCTCGTTTGGACGAGGGCGACCATCCACCGGGTTGTTCGAAATCCAATTCATGACTAGCTCGTTTGCCGTAGCTGCGACCTGACGCGCGGCTCGGATGTCTTCCATGCGAAGCGCGGTGTATTCGAGCACGCGCGTGCTCTCATCCATTCTCGCCAGAGTTTCCACGCGGTTCGCTGTTGCCTCTATCTCCCGCGTCACCGTTTCGTGCGAGGGGTGTTCGCCGCTCGAAATCTCATCGGCTTCATCGACGGTGAGCGACATAGGGAGGTGGCGAAACCACCGCGCGTTGTCTGCGTGAATCAGCCAGAAGTTGCTGATCCCGTTCACGGCTATCCGCAGGTTCTCAACCACGCGGCCAGTGGCTGCCATCGTTCGGATTGTTTCGCGGCTGAATCCTCGAAGGCTCCGAAGTCTGAGAAACCTGAATCCTTCCGACTGAGAGAAGTCATCGGCGGCCAGCGAAGCGAACAGTGCTTTTAGCGTCTGGTTGTCTGCGGAGTGAAACAATGACGTCAGCGGATGGCGTGTGTGCAGGATGAGAGTCGCGACGAGCTCCGCCAGCTCGACTGCCGCCGCGACGACTTCCCATCCAAGAAAGGCTTTCTCCGAATCGTCGACCGTTGTTTCCAGCCGCCGAACGTTCGCCTGAACCAATTCATACGTGGAGGCTGCTGGTGCAAGCCAGGAGCCGAGCGCATGAAGCACAAGGTGCTGACTGCGCGCGAACTCATCGCGCACGTGCGTTGGAATGACAATTCTTTCGATGGACATGAGCATCATGCGCGACGCGTAACAGCGTCGACGCCAAACGTAGCTTGGGCGGCGAAAGACGGTTTGTCAAAACGCGAGAACATCCGCCGAGCGCGGGGGGAACGCCATGGGTACTGCACCGCCGCGACGACCAGGTCGTCACGCGCCGGAATGAGCAGCAGCACCGCATCGCCGGTCTCGGCGCGGCGTACATGATCACGACGTGGTACCGCGGCGAGAGCGCGAGCGGACGGCGGATCCAGACCGTGCTGAGCAGCTCGCCGCGATCGTTGCAGAGCGCCAGCAAGAACGGACGGGCGGCCGGTCAGTTGTTGCGCATCGGCGGACTTGCCGCGAGGCCGCAGCACCTCCCCTGTCGCGTCGCGCGGAAGGAGCAGCGCGAAGCCGGCAAGGATCTCGACGAAGAGCGCGCGGCGGAACGGTTCCCAGAAACACACAGGCGGGGTTCAGCCAGACAGATACCACCGATGGAGGACGTACTGCCAGGGAGTCCTGCGCCCGATGAACTCGGAAAAGGCGTTCTCCGTCACCACGTTCGGAGTGGCTCATCCTTCACCGAGCCTACTTTCCGTTTGAACGCTTGATCAATCGCCGCTAGAACATTATCGAACGCATCGATGTTCACAACGAGGATCCGCATGCAGTCGGCAATCTCTTCGTAATCTGCTCCGTCCGCCGCGATCCTGGAGATAACGCCTGATGGTTGTAGCCAATTCGGCATGGCGTGCTTCGCCCGGCTTTCCTCTACTAGTTTCATGTTCTTCGTCCCGGCGATAGCGGCAAGCGAGGGCAGTTGCCGCCGCGCATGCGCGTAGAAGTCGGGACCTAAGTTCGCTGACAGAAGGAGGAAGGGAACCTCCTGGCCAAGGTTGACAACACCATCGGCGTCTTCAACTGACTTGACGCCAAAGTCTGAGCTGCCGACGAGGAGTTTGGCGTTCGTTAGCAGGATCAAAACAAAAAAGAAGGGGTAATTCTCTTCAAGCGCGCGTACGATCGACCATCGAGCTCGAAGTGTGATCAATGACGGCATTGCGTATTGAAGCTGGCGGACCCCGCGTTTGATCTGAGACTCGCGTCCTCCAGTCTTGCCGGACGAATCGTCGCCCGTTACGGCCTCGCCAATCTCAGCATACGAATAACACTCAGGAACCTGAGTTGCATCGTCGAACCAGGACGCTGTCGCAAAACGCGGCGAGAACAGATCGACACCCTGAACTGCATTCTGGATGCTGTCTCGCCTAGCTGCCGGCTCTTGAAGAAAGAGCCAGTTCATGCCCCGATGTCGATACTTACATTCCACCAATACGTCGAGCGCGGCCGGGGGATGTACCACAGCGCTCGGGCCGTGTGTCTTCACACCGCGCAGATCTATCGAGAATTCCTTTTCGATCCCGTTTTCGACTCTAGAATAAGGTTGTGAGGCCAGCGAGAATCCGCGACGCGAGAGGATTCGCGCGGCGTCGTGTTCGAGCGGTAAGCTGCTGCGAAGAAGGTTCTTCTTCCATTTCGGCGGTTCGATCTCTTTGGCCGCATCGTGAGTGTCGCTGAGATCCTCCCTGCCCTTCATTTCTCCAATGCTCGCGGCTTCTTTTCTGGTCATCGTTCTCCCCCTTCGAAGGAGTCGACGGAAGATCTCGCTTTCCTACCGGGCGGCTTCGAATCAATATGAGCGGCGATCCTCGGCGTAGCCACGCTCTCGGTTCGTTTGGTGCTCATCGTGGACCACTTTGAGTGCACCGAACTGCTCGGCGTTCGTGCGCGATGCACTATGATGAGTCGAATCACGTCGGCATCAGGTGTGGCCTGGCGGTTCGATGCCGAGGTCGCGACAGATCTTTCGCACCAGCTCGTCGCGGATCTCTGGATGACGAGGGACCGCGGAGCGTCGGTTCAGAGATCGGTTGATGAACCATGAGTGGCGGCTCCCTTCGCGATCAAGCTCACACCCGTGCGCGCTGAGCCAACGGTCGAGCGCGCGCCGCTTCATACTGCGATGCGGACTTCCTCGAAGTGCTCGGAGGCTGCGGAGCGCGCATCGGCGCGGTTGGCTTCGAGCGCCTCCTCCAGCGTGATGCGAAGGGTCTCTAGGAGCGCGTCGCGTGATGCCTCCTGGCAGTTCACGCCGGGGACTTCCTCGATCCACCCGATCCACCACTCGCCATCCTGTTTGACGATCGCCGTGTATTCGCTCATGGCCGAATCATCCTACCATCGGCGCGCGCCCGCACCGTTCCGCACGCGAGCACTCCGTGCCCGCCTCCCCCACATGCAACTCGGATACGGCCGGCTGCAACCCGGACACCTCCGGTTGCACGGCGTACACAGCCGACTGCGCGTCGGACACACCGAGATGCAACCTGGGCACTCGGCATGTCCGCCGCGGACACCTGCTGTTGTTGCGTGGCGCCTCGCGGCTGCGTGTCGGACACCGCGAGTGTCCGCGCCGGCGCAGGCGGGATCCGATCCGGACACTCCGGGTTTGAGCCTGGACACCGGCTGTGTCCGAGGCGGATCCCCAGGGGTGCGGGGTGAACACTGGCGGCGCCGGAGCGGACACTCGAGGTGTCCGGCGCGGCGCTGGCGGTGTCCGCGGTGCGACGGACTGTGTCTGAGTTGCATCCGAGGGTGTCCGGGTCGCAGTGGAACGTGTCCGGGGCGGGTCTCGGTGTGTCCGGTGTGCAACTCGCGGTGTCCCGGCTGCAGCTGACGGTGTCCGCGGTGCATCGGGGGGTGGCCGGCGCGCAACTGACAGCGTCACCCTTCCGGCGGCTGGCGCCGCCGTGCAGCGGCGAGGCCGCCGGTGCCCCACAGAGTCAGGAAATTTTTTCGCCGCCGGATCCAGGATCACCGCTACGATCCCGGCATGACGTCACAGGTCAAGATCGTGTCGATGCTACTGGTCACGGCCGCATGCCTCACTGCGGCCGAAGCGCAGGTCAGTCCGAAGCTGCTCGAAGGGATGCAGTGGCGTAGCGTCGGACCGTTCATCGCGGGACGGGTGAACGCGGTCTCCGGCGCAAATGGCCAACTGACGATCGCGTATATGGGTACGGATGACGGCGGGGTCTGGAAGACTATCAACGCCGGCACGACCTGGTTTCCGGTGACCGATGCCGTGCCTGAGATTCGCGGGATCACGGCGTTGGCCGTAGCGCCTTCGCAACCGCGGATCGTCTACGCGGGAACCGGCAGCGTCTTTGGCTCCGAATACAGCAGCGGGATCTGGAAGTCCTCCGACGCCGGAGCACACTGGCAGAGCGCCGGGCTCCGGAACGCGGGAGGCATCACTGCGCTGCTGGTGGATCCCCATGATCCCGCCTTGCTGCTGGCAGCGACCCGCGGGATCGCTCACCTCGAAGGCGGCGCGCGCGGAGTCTTCCGCAGCACGGACGGGGGAAAAACATGGCACTCGGTGCTGGCCCCCGGACCAAAATCGGGCGCCACGGGTATCGCCTGGGCTCACGACAATCCGCGCGTGATTTTTGCCACCGTTGCGGAGACCTACCGTGCGCCGGGCGCTTCCGGCGGCGGACGTCGTCAGCCGGGCGAAACGAGCCTTTATCAATCCCGCAATGAAGGCGTCACCTGGTCACGCGTCAGTGGCCGCAATCAGCCAGCCGTCATCGGAGAAATTGCGGTCGCCGACCATACGCATTCGCAGCGCCTCTACATGTTGAACCGCGGCGGGCTCTACCGATCCGACGATGGCGGCTCGAGCTGGTCGCTGGGAACGAAGACGGTCTACACCTCCAGCAAGCAGGTGCTGGCCGACCCAAACAACCCTGACGTCGTCTACACCATGGGAACGGCAGCGTACCGCTCGACGGACGGCGGTCACACGCTGGTCGCGTTCAAAGGCGCGCCCGGAGGCGATGATCCAAACCAATGGTGGATCGACCCCGGCAATTCGGACCACATCATTTACGGCGGCGATCAGGGAGCCTCGGTCAGCGTCGATGGCGGCCGGAGTTGGAGCCTCTGGTACAACCAGGCCACCGCCGAAGTCTACAAGGTCAGCACCGACGACCAATACCCATACTGGATTTACGCCAGTAAGCAGGACAGCGGCGCCATCGCCGTCGCCAGCCGCGGACCCTTTGGCCAGATCAACGGTTTCTTCGATTGGTTCCAGCTGCCTGGATGGGAGACCGGGTTTGTGACGCCGGATCCTTCCGATCCCAATCGGATTTTCATGAACAGCGACCTGGGCTTCTTATCGCGCGTCGATCGGAAGACGTGGCAAGCTCAGATCATCGACCCCGGCATGGGCAGCATCACCAACACCAGCGACACCGCTTTCCGGCGCGCCGTCTCCGCGCCGATCGTTTTCTCGCCGCAGAACGGACGCGATCTCTATTTTGGTACCCAGAATGTGTGGGAGAGCCAGGATGGCGGAACGGGTTGGCGGAAAATCAGCCCTGACCTCACGGCGCATCCGGGCAAATCACCGGAACCACCGCCGGAGGGCGTGCACCACGGCGACGCGCTGAGTTCATTGTCGTTCTCCACTGCACAAGCCGGAGTCGCCTGGACGGGCAGCAACAACGGCGTGGTTTATCTGACCAGAGACGGCGGAGAACACTGGCAGGATGTGACCCCGCCCGGCTTGAGTCCATACAGCGACGTCAATATCGAGGCGTCCCACTTCAATGCGGCGGAGTCTTATGCCGCGGTGGACGACAGCCGCACCGGCGATTCCGCGCCGCATATCTACCGGACGCGGGACTACGGAGAATCGTGGCAGGACATCATCGCCGGCCTGCCGGCCGATCAGCCGACCGGGAGTTTCGTGCAAGTGGTGCGCGAAGACCCTTCGAAACAGGGACTATTGTTCGCGGGGACGGAAACATCGGTCTATGTCTCCTTTGACGACGGCGATCACTGGCAATCGCTGCGGCTCAATCTGCCGACGACCTCTTATCGCGATCTGGCGATCCACGACCACGACCTCATCGCCGGCACCTACGGGCGGGCGATTTGGATTCTCGATGACATCACGCCGCTCGAGCAAATGACGGCGGAGATCGCCGATGCATCCGCGCACCTCTTCAGTCCGGCGGCCGCCATTCGCGTTCGCTTCGACGTGAATCAGGACACGCCGTTCCCTCAGGAGGTTCCGCACGGACCGAATCCACCGGACGGAGCTGTCATCGACTATTTCCTGCCTCGGCCGGCAAAGACGGTGGAGTTGCAGATTCTCGACTCCGACGGAAAGCTGGTGCGCAGCTATTCGAACGCGCCCCTTCCGCCGCTGGATCAGCCATTACCCCCGGTACAAAGCCTATGGCTGCGGCCGCGGTTACCATTGCCCGCCACCGCGGGAGCGCATCGCGTGACATGGGATCTGCGCTATCCGACACCGCCCGCGATACGTTTCAATTACGGCGACACCATGGGAGCGGTGCCTGGGGACACGCCCTTTACGCCGGAGGGGCCGCTCGCGCTGCCCGGAAACTACACGATCAAGCTGATCGTCGACGGAGCCGCCTACGAGCAGCGGCTGGTCGTGAAGGAAGATCCGCGCGTTGGCGACTCCCCCGAAGTGATGGAGAGCATGCAGAAGCAACTAGCGCTTGCACAGGACGTCATCACGGTCTTGGCGGCCAGCAAGGCGGCTTACGAACAAGGTCAGGCGCTGGAGGCAAAGCTGGGATCGAAGGCGCTACAGGCAAGCGTGGCGAAACTGACCGGCACCTTTGACGAAGCTGATATCGGCCTCTCCGGCAGCAATTACGCCGTGCCGCCCGTCAAAGGGCCGGTCACGTTCAGCAGGACCAACGGACAAGCCTCCGCGTTGCTGCACTTCGTCGGCTATCTCAGTGACCGCGCCCCGGTACCGTCGCAGTACGCTACCTATCAACAGTTGTGCACGGACTTCAACGCCACCGCGGAGGCTTGGCAAGCGCTGCTGCCCGAGGTCGCCAAGTTGAATGTGGACCTCGTGCCGCAGCCCGTCGCACCGCTCGCGTGCAAGTAGTTGTGATCGAGATAACTTAGAGCCCTAAGCCGACGCTCACTTCTCCCGTCGCCGCACTCACCGTGAACGGCATCCACCGATTCGCTTAGAAACTTCCACGCCTCGCCGGCGATTCCGTCGTCCGTGAGGACGACATTACGAAGGGGACGATCGCTGATCGGCGCCGTCTTCCATAGACGACCAGCCTTCCCGAACGCCTCGAACGCGACGCCGTTGTGGATCACGACGAAGAGCGTCAGCAAGCGGTCCCGCAACGTTCCGACCACCTCGGACCCGGTACGCTCGACGAGCGTTCGCGACTTTGCGTCGACGATGTAGCCCGCCCCTTCAGCGGAAACGAAGAGGTTCTTGCGGTCCGGCAGACGCGCTCGAAGCTGCCGATCCTCACCCGCCGCCGGTGGAGTCGAGCATTCGATGTCCGCTCCCCGCTAACAGCTACATGCGCGGCACAAGAGGCTATCTGCACCCCGCAGATGGCCATCTGCAGCCTGGACAGCGCAGGTTGCGGGCCGCATACGGCCGGCTGCACCGCGCAGACGGCGGGATGCGGCTCGTCGACTCGGTGTATCCACTCGGGACACCTCCTGTTGCGGCCTGCAGACGCGCGACTGCACGGCGCAAACCGCGGGTTGCTCCCGGAGCGCTGGGCGGATGCGCGGCGCAGACGGCCGGATGCGGGCTGAAACCGGCCGTATGCGGCTCGCAGATGCGGAGAATGCAGCCTGCTACTCGATGTGGCCCGCCGTGCAATCGGACGTCTGCGGCTTGCATACCGGTAGCTGACGGGTGCAGATCGGCGTTTGCGCCCTGCATCACGGCGTATGGAGGGTGCAGACGGCTGTAGGCGACGTGCATCTGGCCGTGTGCACGGTGCAGACAGGCGGTTGCAGCTTGCAGCGCCGAGGATGGGCCGCTCGGGCCGGTGAGTGGAAGGCGCAGCCGGCTGTCAGCGCAGTCCCGCCAGCCCCTCGACCGAACGCGTGAGCTTCGCGGGGTCGTAGCCGATGCCGTCTTTGAAGATGGTCTCCACTTTCTCGACGTCGTCGATGTTGTTCGCCGGATTGCCGCGAACGACCAGCAGGTCGGCGGCTTTCCCCGGCGCTATGGAGCCGATCGAACGCTCCTCGCCGAGGAAGGTCGCGCCGTTGAGGGTGGCGATTCGGATCGCTTCCACCGGCGAGAACCCCGCCTCCACCAACAGCTCGAGACCACGCTGATCGCCGTAACCCGGCAGCACGCCGCCGAGGCCGGTGGGATCGCAACCGGCGAGGAGCAGGCCGCCGGCTTTGACGAACTCGCGCTCGAACTGCATCTCCTTCTTCAGCGCGATGGCGTCTTCGGGCGCGTTCGTCTGCGCGATGTAGCCGCGGGTTCGCAGATAGCTCGCCCACGCATCCGTGGTCATCGCCTTCTCGACGCGCCCGAGCTTCGACATCGGCGGGCGGTTCGCCACGGCGGACTCGAACACCGCCAGCGTCGACGTCACGGCAACGCGGTGCGCAACGAGATCGCGGATCATCTCCTGCACGGGCGCGCTATCGATCTCGACGCGCTTCGCGAAATCGTCCGCCGCCTCCTGCACCGCGCACTCGTCGGGCTTCTTGCCGGGAAAGAACTCGGTATCGACGATGATCCCGTGCTCGAGGTTGTCGATGCCGAGGGCGGCCGCTTCGCGAAAACCGACCGCGCAGAGGTGGCCGGTGATTTTGAGGCCGCGCGCATGGGCATGCTCGATGGCGGCTTTCAGCTCGTCCCGCTTGATCGACATGAACGCCTTGAAGGAGGTGACGCCCTCGGCGGCCCAGTAGTCGACCATGCGGCCCGCGCCTGCTGCTCCGTCCAGCACGTGAAACTGCGGGAGCACGCCGGCGAAGTCGCCGATGTACGGCGAGGTCACACGCAGCTTTGGCCCCGGAAGCTGCCCTGCATCGATCATCTTCTTGAGCGCGAGATCGACGTACGGCTCCATGCTGCCCGCCGTTCGCGCGGTCGTGACGCCGGCCGCGAGATAGAGCCGCGGCGCGCTGTCTGCCATCTCGCCATACATTGGCAGCCTGTCGCCGCCGCCCTTAGGCGTGGGAAAAAAGAGGTGCTCGTGCATTCCGACCAGCCCCGGAAGCACCGTCTTGCCGGTGAGATCCAGGATCTTCGCGCCGGCAGGGTACGGGTCGCGCAACTGCGCGCTCCGGACGCGGGTGATCTTCCCGTCTTCGATGTCGATGCGCTGATCCTCAGCGGCCGCCGCACCGGTGCCGTCGACCACCCGTACGTGATCGAGCACGAGCACGCGCGCGTTCTCATTGACGTAAGGTTTGAGGCCGTCCGGCACTTGCGCGAGTGCGGAAGCCGCGGCGAGCGTGACGACGGCCAGGCAGTACTTTGCACACACCGCGTGACTGTATGCGGCCCGCACAGATCGAAACTATCGACTCTTTGATGGCCCATAAGCCGGCGCTGTTACAATCCGTTGCCGGTGCGAACAGGTGCTGCGTCGCTCATCGTTCTTCTCCTCGCTTCCGGGGTCGGGAACGTGGCGTGGCTCGCGAGGGCGCCGAGCTCTTGCTGCTGCGCGAAGATGCGCGGCGGCTCGTGCCCGATGAAGCCACGGCGTCCGATGCCCTGCCATGAGTCCGGCCGCATGAGTTGTTCGCTGTCGGTTCCAGTCGACGCCGCGGCGGATTACGAGCGTCCCGACTTCACGCGTGATCGCATCGTCGAGCCGGGCACGGTCGTCCGCTTTACACCGGCTCCCACCGTCTCCGCGTTCACGCGAAACGCGATATCACCTCCCGTCAGCGGCGGCACCCCGCCCGAAGTTCCCCCTCCCCGTCCCGCCTGACGATCTCGCGCTGACCGTTCGTTCACCCCGAGTCGGAGGTCCTTCGTGTCCATCACTGCTTTCGAGTGGTGCGGCCGCCGCGCGCTGGTCATGGCATTCATAGCAGCCGCCATCCTCGCCGCCGTCGCCGCCCACGCCACCATCTTCGGAATCGTACAGGGGACAGCGCGCGACGCGTCGCATCAGCCGGTCCGCTCCGCAACCGTTACGCTGCAGTCCGAGACGTCGGCGTGGAAGGCGGTGGTCCGGACGGATCGCCAGGGCCGGTACGCTTTCCTCACCGTCCCCCTCGGCGACTACCGTCTCAGCGCCGGCGCGCCGGGGCTCACCGCACGGGAGCAGCGCATCAGCATTGCCGGAGGCGCTTCGCTCACGGCCGACGTCGACCTGGCCGTCGCCGCCGTGTCGGCGAATGTTGAAGTCACCGCCCAAACCGTCGCGATCGACACGCGCTCGCCCGCGGTCCGGACGACCGTCACGCGCGCCGACATCGCGCGCACACCCGGTGCCGACGATCCGAACAGCCTCTCGATGATCACCGACTTCGTCCCGAGCGCCTACATGGTGCATGACCAGTTGCATATCCGCGGCGGGCATCAGACCGATTGGCTCATCGACGGCGTCGCCGTGCCGAACACGAACATCGCCAGCAACGTCGGCCCGCAGTTCGATCCACGCGACGTCGACTACCTGGAAGTGCAGCGCGGCGGCTACTCGGCTGAATACGGCGACCGCACGTACGGCGTGTTCAACGTCGTTCCGCGAAGCGGGTTCGAACGGAACCGCGAGGCCGGCGTCGACCTCGGCTTCGGCTCATTCCAAAGGACCGATGGTCACTTCAGCATCGGCAGCCACACCGACCGCTTCGCCTATTACGCGAGCGGCAGCGTGAACCGGAGCAATTACGGTCTCGAGACGCCGGGGAGCGACGTGATCCACGATGCCGCGAGCGGCGCCGGCGCGTTCACGTCGCTCGGCTATCAGCCGGGAGCCGCCGACCAGCTCCGCCTCGTCGCCTCGGCGCGGGCGGATCAATACGACATCCCCAACGATCCCGATGCCGAGGCTGCGGGGATACGAGACCGGCAAACGGAACGCGACGCATTCGTGAACGCCTCGTGGCTGCACCTCGTCGGTTCCACGACTCTCCTCACCGTCGCGCCGTTCTTCCACCGCAACTCGGCAAACTTCGACGGCGGTCCCGACGATCCGATCGTGGCGCGGGATCACCGGAGGTCGCAGTACGCCGGCGCGCAGGCCTCGGTCGCGGCGACCGTGGCGGGCCACGATCTGCGCATCGGTGGCTTCGGTTTCTCGCAACGCGACAGGAGCAGCGTCGGCCTGCGGTCAAACGATGGCAGCGGTCTCGTGGCGAGTGAAGACGACAATCCGCATGGGAGCGTCACGGCGGCCTATGCGGAGGACGCGTACGACGTCGCTTCATGGCTCACGGTTCGCGGCGGGGTGCGATTCACCCGCTTCTCCGGCGGGATCGACGAGACCGCGACCAGTCCGCGCGCCGGCTTTGCGGCCCGCCTCCCGTGGGCGAATGCGGTCTTTCGCGCCTCGTACGGCGAGTATTACCAGGCTCCCCCGCTCTCGACCGTTTCCGGTCCGCTGCTGGCGTTCGCCGTCGAGCAGGGATTCGATTTCCTGCCGCTGCGCGGCGAACGCGATCGCCAGGCGGAGGCGGGCCTCGCCGTTCCCGTCGCCGGATGGACGTTCGACGCCGCGGTCTTTCGAACGAAGGCACGCAACTTCTTCGATCACGACGTCCTCGGCGACTCGAACATCTTCTTCCCGCTCACGATCGACCGAGCCTTTATCCGCGGCGTGGAGGCGACCGTCAAATCGCCGGAGATTGCGAACCGCGGCGTCTTCCATCTCGCGTTTTCCCATCAGACAGCCGAGGGTGAAGGGGGCGTCGTGGGCGGCCTCACCGACTTCAGCCCGCCGGAGGAAGGGCGCTTCTTTCTCGATCACGACCAGCGGAACACGCTGAGCGCTGGCGGAACGGCTCGCCTTCCGGGCTCTGCGTGGGTGAGCGTGAACGTGGCGTATGGATCGGGGTTTCTCGAAGGCGACGGTCCGGGGCACCTCCCGAGCCACACAACGGTCGACGTCGCCGCCGGCACGATGTTCGGCGACTGGTCGGTGAAGGTCGCGGCGCTGAACGTCGCGAACAAGCGATACCTGCTGGATGAGAGCAACACATTCGGCGGAACGCATTTCGCGAGCCCGCGTCAGATCTCGGCGCAGCTCGGGTATCGGTTTCATTATTGACTCCGACCGTCATTCCGATAGCACGGCTGCCTAACGTTCGATAACGACCGTTCATTGAAAAGAGATTCGGGCTCATAGCGGTCTGCGCTTTATTGCTCCTCTTTGGAGGATGCACGTGAGCTTTTCGAAGAACCTTCTGCGTTTCCTTTGGGCGGCAGGACTGATGGTCGCCGCATCGAATTTGTTTGCGGCGAGCGCAGGCGCGGTGCGAGGCACCGTCCTCGGGCCGGACGGCAGGCCGATGTCGGGCGTGCTCGTGGAGTTGCGCAACGACATCACCGGGTTCAAGGCGCAAAATGCGACCACCACGGATGGCGCGTTTTCATTCACCAACGTTCCGTTCAATCCCTATGAGCTTCACGTCGACGTCCAGGGCTTCGCGCCGGCGCATCAGGCAGTGGACATCCACTCGGCGGTGCCGATCATCCTGGCGGTGAAGCTGACCGTTCCAACCGTCAGCGAATCGATCAGCGTCACGGCCGAGCCGCCGGCGGCGCAGCTCGAAACCGACAGCAGCGAGAGCCACATCGACATCGACAAGTCCTACATCGCCAAGGCGCCCGCCGCGGTGGCCTCGCGCGCCATGGAGCAGATCATCACGTCGACCCCCGGCTTCGCGAAGGACGAGAACGGCCGCTTCCACTTTCAGGGGGCGCATAGCCAGAGCGAGTATGTGATCGACGGGCAGACTATCGCCGACCAGACCGGCGTCACGTTCTCGAACTCGATCGATCCCGGCATCGCGCAGGGGATCGAGGTGATCTACGGCAACGTGCCGGCCGAATTTGGCGAGAAGATCGGCGCGGTCATCAACCTCACGACGAAGTCGGGCCTCGGCAGCGGCAAGACCAACGGCGACGTCTACGTGGGCGGCTCGCGATACTCCACCTTCGAGAGCGGCGTCTCCGCAGGCGGAGGAACGCAGACGTTCGGCTTCTTCACATCCATCAACGCCTCCAAGTCCGATCGCTTTACCGACCCGGTGAACCCGTCGAACCTTCACAACACGGGAAACACCGAGCGCGCCTTCCTGCGGCTGGACGGCACGACGCCGGACTCGCACAACTCGATCCGCTTCACGGCGCTGCTCGGCGCAACGCACCGCGACGTGACGAACACGTATACGCAGGAGGCAGCCGGGCAGAACGAGCGCGCCCGCACCCAGGACCAGAACTTCAACCTCGGCTGGCAGAGCATCCTCTCGCAGTCGTCGCTGTTCGAGCTCGTGGCATTCGGACGATTCGCGAAGTTCCACCTCACGCCGTCGGCCAACGACACTCCCGTCATCGTCACGTCCGACCGCACGCTCAACAACTACGGACTCTCGCCGTCGTACACCATGACGTCGCCGAGGCAGGAGCTGAAGGTCGGCGGGACGGTGAAGCGTTATCCGATCCGGGAGCTCTTCTCGTTCGGCATCACCGATCCGGGACAGAACGATCCTGATTCGGAGGACTTCAACCCGAATCTGGCGCCGTACGACCTCACCCGCGGCGGAACGCCTTTTGTTTTCAACGGCAAGCGCACCGGCTCCTACTACGCCGGATACCTGCAGGACAACGTCAAGTTCAACAACCTGACGGCGAACCTCGGCATCCGCTACGACCACAACACGCTCCCGATCACGGAGTCGGCGTGGGAGCCGCGCGTCGGCCTCGCCTACTACATCCCGACTTCGAAGACCGTCTTCCGCGCCTCATACAACAAGGTTCTCTATACGCCGGAGTACGAAAACATCCTCTTCAGCTCCTCGGCCGCGGCCGTGTCGCTCGTTCCTCCCGACGTCCTGGCCTCGGGTCAGCTCGGCGGCGGAGAGTTGCTCGTCCGCTCCGAACGGCAGAACGCGTTCGACTTCGGGTTCCAGCAGGGGATCGGAACGCGAGTGCGTTTCGACGCCGACTATTGGCGGCGCCGAGGAGACTTCGCGGGCGACCAGGACCAGTTCCTCAATACCGGCATCGTCTTTCCGCTGGCCTTCGCGCATAGCCATCTCGACGGCTGGAATGGCCGCCTCGACCTGTCGGAGACCGCCGGATTCCGCGGCTTTGTCTCCGTCGGGCACACGCATGCCGAATACGTTTCGCCCCTGGTCGGCGGTCTGTTCCTCGATCCGGGCGCGCTGGACAGCCTGACGGGCGGCCCGTTCCTCATCGATCACGACCAGAAACTGCAGGCGCAAGCGGCGTTGATCTACAACATCGGCCAGAGCGGCTTCTGGCTCGGCTCGAACGTTCGCTACGACTCCGGCCTGGTGACGGACGCCAGCCCGGACGAGCTTCTCGCTGATCCGGATAACGCGTTCGCCGCGCCGTACGTCGTCGTGCATTCCGGGACGGATCTCGATCCGAACCGCATCAAGGCGCGGACGATCGTCGACTTCTCGATCGGCGCCGACCTGCAGAAGCTCGGAACGCCGCTCAGCATCCAAGCCGACCTGCTCAACGCCACGAACCAGAAGGGCGTGTACAACATCCTCTCTGTCTTCGGCGGTACTCACGTGATCCCGCCGCGCATGCTCGCGGTCCGGGTGCGGTACACGTACTAAGCAGCCTTTCCATCCTGCAACCGCCGCCGGCATCGGCGGCGGTTGCCGGCGAGACGGGACCCCATGAGTGAAGCCCGCGCCGCTGCCGTCCTGAATCAGATCCTCGCCGAAGACGGCTGGAGGATCGCGGTTGCGGGAATCGCGATTCCGGCAATCCTCGCGATCCGGCAGCCGCAGATGGTATTTCTGATGGGAATCGCTGCCGCAATGGTGGCGGGGTTCCCGATCCTGCGCGAGGCGGTGGAGTCGCTCGTCCGCCGGCGGATGACGATGGAGCTGTCGATGTCGATCGCCGTCATCGCCGCTCTGGCGGTGCGCGAGACGACAACGGCGCTCATCATCCTGCTCTTCGTCCTGGTCGCCGAGGTGCTCGAAGAGTTGAACCTCGCGCGCGGCCGGCAGGCGCTGTCGATGTTGACGACGCTGCTGCCGCGCATGGTGGAAGTGCAGCGCGAGGGGGGCATGACCGAGATCGACATCGAGTCGGTGCGCGTCGGCGACGTCGTGCTGGTGCGGCCGGGCGGCAGGATTCCGACGGATGGCGAAGTCGTTTCGGGCACGTCGACCGTCGATGAATCGACGATCACCGGCGAGTCGATGCCGGCGGAGAAGGCGGCCGCCGCGCGCGTGTACGCCGGGACGCTGAATTACACCGGCTCGCTCATGGTGCGGTCGGAGGCGATCGGCCGCGACACCGCCTTCGGGAAAATCGTTGCAGCGCTGGAGACCAGCGATGCGCATCGTGCGCCGGCCGAACGCCTCTCCGATCAACTGGCCGGGTGGATCGTCGCGGTGGCGCTCTTCGCCGCCCTCATCACCTTCGCATTGAAGCGCGATCCGCGCGCGGCCATCTCGGTCGTGATCGTCGCGGGAGCCTGTGGCGTAGCTGCCGGAACGCCTCTCGCGATCCTCGGCGCGATCGGGCAGGCGGCGCGACGGCAGATCGTCATCAAAGGGGGAGTCTTCGTCGAGGCTCTCTCCACGGTCGATACCGTCGTCTTCGACAAGACCGGCACGCTCACGCTCGGCGAGCCTGCCGTTACCGCAATCGAGCTTTGGGACGACATCGGCGAGAGCGAGCTGCTCCGCACCGCGGCAACGGCGGAACAGCATTCGGAGCACCCGATCGCGAAGGCGATCGTGGCAGCGGCGAGCGGTCTCCGCCTGGAGCCGGTGGCGCATTTCTCGGCGATTCCCGGCCGCGGCGTCTTCTGCACGACGAGCAACGGCCGGACGATCCACGTCGGCACAGCCGCGATGTTCCAGGAGCTCGACATTCCGTGTACGCCGACGGAATCGGCGATGCAGAGCGGAACGGAGGTGCTGGTGGCGTCGAACGGCGCCTGCATCGGGTCGCTGCTCATCCAGGACGTGCCGAGGGCGGAGTCGCGCGAAGCCGTCGCGCAGCTGCGCCGCCTCGGGATACGGACCATCGTTCTCACCGGCGACCGCGCAGCCGTGGCGCGGAGCATTGCCGAACGGATTCAGGCGGATGAAACGGACAGCGAACTCCTCCCCGCGCAGAAGCAGTTCAGGATCGTAGAGCTCCGCCGGTCCGGACGACAAGTGGCCATGGTCGGCGATGGAATCAACGACGCGCCTGCCCTCCGCGAGGCACACGTCGGTATCGCCATGGGGTCAGGCACCGACATTACGCGGGAAGCCGCCGACGTGCTCCTCCTCGGCAACGATCTGCGGCGCGTGTCCGACGCCATCTCGATAGCACGCCGCTGCCGGCGAATCATTCTTCAGAACGCGGCGGGAACCATCGCCGTCGATCTGGTCGGAATCGCTTTCGCCGCGGCCGGCCTGCTGCATCCGATCGCCGCGTCCGCGGTACATGTCTCATCCGAGCTGTTGTTCATCCTCAACTCGGCGAGGATGCTGCCCGTCTCCCGGAGGGAGAGGGACTTCGTGTCCTCACAGGCGTAGCAGGCGTTCCCGCAAGAGGCGCGAGTGGAGGCGGCTGGTCATGAGCTGTTCTCCGGTGACGAGAGTGAGCTGATAGCGCCCGACCGGCATCGGCGCGAGCTTCGTGATGGCGGCGATGTTGACGACCGTGCCGCGACTCAGGCGGATGAATGAGTCGGGATCGAGCCTCGCCTCGAGGTCCTTCAACCGGTACGCGATGGTGTGCTTCTCGCCGGCGAGGGTCATGATGTGCAGCAACTCGCCGTCGGCGACGACCGACGCGACCTGCTCGACCGGAACGAGAATGATCTCGTCTTTCTTGCGGACCGGGATCCGGCGCAGGAGCGTCGGCACGGAAGCCTCGTACGTCTCGGCGGCGGCGCGGACGGCCGTCACGGAGGTGGTGCGGAAGTCTTCGTGCTCGAGCCGCTCGATGGCGCGGCTGATCGTTTCCCGCAGGCGGCCCGCATCGATCGGCTTGAGGAGATAGTCGACGGCGTTGAGCTGAAAGGCGCGGACGGCATATTCGTCGTACGCCGTGACGAAGGCGATCATCGGCATCGCGCCGCGTTTGAGCAGACGCACCACGCCGAGGCCGTCGACCTCGGGCATCTGGAGATCGAGCAGCGCGAGGTCGGGCTTGGTCCGCTCGATGACCTCGATCGCCTCCGAGCCGTCGCGCGCCTCGCCGACGACGGTGACATCATCGAACGTGCGCAGCATGGCCAGCAGCACCGAGCGCGCGGGGCGCTCATCATCGGCAATGACGACGCGCAGCTTGTCGCTCAAGCGCCCCTCGCTTCCAGGAATCGGCCGGCTTCGCGGGCCGCCACCGGCAGAACGATCTTTGCCTGCGTTTCCGTGGCCGTGGCGTCCAGCATCACATGCGTCTCGTCGCCGTAGTAGCGCCGGAGCCGCGCATCGAGATTGGCGAGGCCGATTCCGCGCTTGCGGCCGTGCGCGATCTGCAGGTCGTTCGTCGGCGTTCCGCTGTTGATGACGGTGATCACCAGGTTTCCGTTCGCCATGCGAGCGGCGACCGCGAGACGGCCGCCGGTGCGGCTGTTCGCGATGCCGTGCTTGATCGCGTTCTCCACGAGCGGCTGAACCAGGAGCGGCAGAATCCGTATCGTCCGCAACTCATCCGGCACGTCGATCGAAACCTGCAGCCGGTCCTCGAACCGGGCCTCTTCGATCTCCAGAACCATGGCGATGAGATCCATCTCCTCGCCGAGCGTCGTGATTGCATCGCCCGTACGAAGCACGCGCCGCAGCAGCGACGTCAGCTTCATCAGGGTGTCGGAGGCGCGCAGCGGCGCCGTGCGGATCAGGTAAGCGACGGTGTTGAGCGCGTTGAAGAGGAAATGCGGATTGATCTGCGCCCGCAGAGCGCGCAGTTCGGCCTCCGTCGCCAGCCGGCGTATCTCCTGTTCCTGCACGCTGTGGTCATAACGCTCGCGCGCCAGGCGGATGGAATCGATGCGGCGGGCGGCCACGAGCGCGACGTCGTCGAGCAACGCCGCATCATCCGAGAGCAGGCGCCGCCCTCCCCCCAGCGGTCCGATGAGCAGCGAATATTGCGGCCGTTCGGTCGTGTGGATGAGGACCGCAATTCCGCCGTCATCGGGCGCGGCGCCCCCTTCGCTCCAACGGACCTCCCGGGCAGCGAGCGGCGCGCGCAACGCATCGGCGACGATGTTCAGCACGTCGTCGGGCTCGGCGGCGTTGGCGATGCGTGCGGCGACGTCCCTCCGCAACTGGGCGTAGTCGACGCGGCGCAGCAGAAAACGATCGACGATTCCGCCCGAGATCCGCCGTAACGACGGATAGAGGATTGCGACCGTCATCCACGTCGCGATCGAGACGCCGACGGCGACGGGATCTTCGTGGAAATCGTGTTTCGCAAAGAGCGGCACCTCGACGCCGAAGTACACCGCTGACGAAATGGCGACCAGCGCGAAGAGCGCCAGCGCCCGTTTGAGGAAGAGGTCCGCCAGCGCGAAACGGAAGTCCTGATAGAGGATGGCGAAGATCAGCGGGATCGAGGCGTGATGGCGCAACGCCGACTGCCACGACTCGCTCGGTCCCTCATGGCTGAGATGGAGCGCCGTGATGGCGAACACCGCCAGCGCCACGATCGACCATCCGCGAGCCGAGCCGGCGCGATTCCGGGTCAGGGCGAACACCGGGACGATCAGCACCGCGTACGACCAGGTCAGCGTCGTCAACGCGATCGCGGACGGCGCGACCAGCGGCGGCAGGAACATCAATCCCGCGGCGACGCTGCTCGTCACGTATGCCACCGCGATCACGACTCTCGACGCGCGCTGCGTCCTCCACGTTCGCAGGACCGAATGGACCACCACTGCGGGGAGGAAACCGAGCGCGGCATAGGCGAACGTCACTAGGAGCGGATCGGGCTGCCGTCCGGCAAAGTCGCGGATGAACATCGCCGCGAGGCCGCTGATGTTCCAGACGAGCCCGAGGAACGCGGTGAGCAGCGCCAGGAAGTCGTCGACCTGCCGCCGCACGACGAGGCTCAAGAGCATTCCGTACAGCGCCGCCCCTGTCAGAAATCCGACCAGGTGGACCAGGACGGCGACGTCGTGCTGCGGCATGCCCGCACCATTATGAAGAGGCCTGGCAACGTGACAACCACAGGTTGATGAACGGTTGGTTTCAACCAATGGCCGGTAGCCGCCGAAGGGTGAACGGAGGGCGGCTGAAATGAGCCACTCGTGCGTCAAAGCGTGCCGCCTGTGTGAAAGTGGTGTGGCAGCGTTCGCGGCCTGTCGATAATCGCGGCGGTGGCCGTGATGTTGAAAATCGCCGCTTCATTCTGGGCACTGCTCGCGTCCAGCAGCGGCTTTCTCATTCTCGGCCTGCTTGCCGCAGGGCTCGTTCATGCGCTCGCGCACCGATTCGAGCCGCTTCGCCGTGCCATCCCCCGCGGGGTGAAAGCCATCGGCTTCGGAATCATCGCCGGCCTGCCGCTGCCGGTCTGTTCGTGCGGCGTCACGCCGGTGGCAATGGCCCTGAGGAAGCGCCACGCGCATCCCGAGACGATCGCCGCATTCGTCGTATCGACGCCCGAGACCAGCCTCGACGCCGTCGGGCTGACGGCTGCATTGCTCGGATTGCCCTTCGCCCTCCTGCGGATCATCGCCGGAATCGTGGCGGCGTTTCTTGCCGGCATCTTCGTCATCGCCACCGAGGCGTTGCCGGCGAGGGAACGCGCGGAGCCGGATGACGACGAGGCGCATGACCACCTGAGAGCAATGCCCCTCCCTGACTGGTGGTATCGCCTGATTGCCTGGGCGGCCGCCACATGGAACGACATCTTCGCCCGGCCGGTCGAAAAAGCGCCGGGCGAAGCGGAGGTTCCCGCTCCGGCGCTGGCATCCACGACTCTGCACCGCGGGCGGCGTACGCTGGTCGACGCGCTGCGGATCGGTTTCGTCGAAACGCTCGACGAGATCGCATGGATGCTGCTGATCGGCTTCGCGGTATCGGCAGTGGTCCTGGCGCTCCTTCCGAATGACTTCGTGACGCGCATTCCGGGCGGCGTGGCCGGTCAGACGCTCTTCGGCCTGGCGATCTCGCTGCCGTTGTATGTCTGCGCCTCGGGCTCGATTCCGATGGCGGCGGCGCTGATGGCGAAGGGTCTCTCCCCGGTCGCGATGCTGACGATCTTCCTGATCGGGCCGATTACCAATCCGGCGACCTTGCTGCTGCTCGTTCGGACGTTCGGACGGCGATTCATCGTCGCGCTCATCATCGCCGGCCTGATCGCCGCGATCCTGTTCGGCAGTCTCGTCACGAGCGCCGTGAAAACTCCCGCGCCGCAAATGCAGGAGGATGGCGGCGAGCAGAGCGCCGGTCCCGGCGGATGGGACGTCTTCTTCACGGTCTTCTTTCTGCCCCTCTTCGTTCTTTCGCTCGCAAGGGCGGGATGGCGCCGCGGCATGGAGGACCTCCGTCTCGCCTTCGGCGGCCTTCTGCCCTTCGAAGCGCGGCGGTCGATTCGCAATGCCGGTCGATTGCTCGCGCTGCGATGGCGAGTGCTCGCCTGGTCGACCGCGGCGGCAGCCGTTGCGATCTGGATCATGGCCGGCTGTGCGATCGTGCCGGAGGGGCGGGTCGGGTTCGCAGAATCGTTCGGGCGCGCATCGCGGGAACCGCTTGCGCCCGGCCTTCACTGGGCGATGCCAAAGCCGTTCGGACGGGTGCGGCTAGTCGACGCGGCATCGATCGTCAATGTGAGCGTCGGTTTCCGGCCCGAAGGAGAAGCGCCGAACGATCTCATTGTCTTCACTCCGGCTGGCGACTCCGCGTGGCACTCGGCATATACGAGCCAGGGATCGAAACCGGAGGAGTCGAACTACGTCACGGGCGACCTGAACCTCGTCGAGTCGAAGGCAAACCTCCATCTCCGAGTCTCCGATCCCCGCGCGCTCGCGTATCAGGGCGGCGATCCGATCGAGACCGTACGCAGTCTGTTTCAGGCATCCCTGCGCGAAATCCTGGCCGCCCGATCGATCGACGACACGCTCACGACCGCGCGCGGAGCGATCGAGGAGGCGGCGCGGCGCGATCTGCAGCGCAGGCTCGCGGCTGCGCGCGTTCCGTTGGTGGTCATCTCCGTCAATCTTCTCGACCTGCATCCGCCGGACGCCTCGGTGCACGCCTTCCGAGACATCTCCAGCGCGATCGAGGACCGCGAGACGCGCATCCATCAGGCCCGCGGAAAAGCCGACGCGGCGCTGCCAAGCGCGCGCGGCGAGGCGGCCGCGCTGATGTCGTCAGCCGAGTCCGACCGGCGCGAGAACGTCGCGAGAGCGAGCGGCGTCTCGACGGCATTCGTGGTTCAGGCCGGCGTGGCGAAGAAAAGCGCCGCGGCGGTGCGCAGCATGCTCCGATGGGACGCCACCGACCGGCTCTTTTCCGGAAAACGGATCGTCATCTACCCTCACGGGACGCCCCGCGATCTATTCGAGACACCGTCAGGAGGCTTCTACTGAGACGCCGGCGCCTTCTGCTCACGATCGTGGTGGCCGCCGCAGCCCTCGCAGCGGACTCGATCGCGACGATCGACGAAACCGAGATCGGCCTATCGACCCGCTTTGGACGCGTCGTCAGCGCCCCGCTTCCTCCCGGGCTGCATTGGATCGCGCCCCGGCCGATCGGAGCGATGCTCCGCATCGACCGGCGCCTTCGGCTCACGGAAATTCCGCCAACGGAGTTCTTGACGGCGGACAAGAAGAATCTCGTGATTGCCTCGGCCGTCTCGTGGCGGATCGCCGATCCGCGTCTGTTCGTCCAGAGAATTCGCAGCGAGGAAGCGGCGGCCTCACGGCTGATCGATCTGTCGATCGCCGCGCTCGGGGCATCGACCGGACGCCGTACCTCGCCCACCTTCTTCTCCGTCGACCGCGGCGCCGTCCAGACCGAGCAACTCGCGGCGGAAGTGACGTCGTACGTGAATCGCCTGGCGCGGGCGAACTTCGGAATGGAGCTGGAGCACTTCTGGATCGCGCGCGTGCAATTCCCGGCTCAGAACCGCGAGGCCATCATCGCCCGGATGCAGGCGGAGCGGCAGCGAATCGCGCTTCGTATTCGCTCCGAAGGCGAGGAGACCGCGCGAAAAATCGAGGCGGAAGCCGACCTGCAAC
>DASXHZ010000055.1:5000-49837 GCA_036488085.1 Thermoanaerobaculia bacterium | reverse complement strand
CCTAGGTAGCTAGCCCTCGGACCTAGGTAGCTAGCCCTCGGACCTAGGTAGCTAGCCCTCGGACCTAGGTAGCTAGCCCTCGGACCTAGGTAGCCAGCCCTCGGACCTAGGTAGCCAGCTTCCGGACCTAGTGAGCTCGCTAGCAGCAGCGCCTTCCATGTCTCGGCACGATCCCCGGTCGGATCGAGCTTGCCCTTTGGCATGAGGGACTCCAGTTCCGAAGGGTCGTGAACGGCGGCCCAGGCTCGAAACTCCTGCATGCGGCTGGTCTCCTTGCCCGGCAACGAGCGAACCATGACGCCGGTGATCCGGTTTTGGTCGTCGAACCACCAGGTCATCTGATACGGGTTCGGCTTCCAGTCGAGGAGGCGGTAGAAGTCGTTCGTCTCGTGGACCGTGGCCGTCACGTCGCGGCCGCGGACGATCCAGTCGCTCATCACCGATCGCGAGTGGAAGAACGCGTCCCAATGCGCATAGCGGCCGGAGCGGCCGGGTCGGAGCGGTTCTCCTTCGCCGCTCTTGCTCTCGTACCAGGTCCGCGCGTCAGGGGAGAGCATTTCCGATTCGAGGGCGACGTCGCCATGCCGGTGAGCTTCGGTGTAAGCCTTCACTCGGCGAATCAATCGCTCGTTCGCGCAGCCGGCGACGAGAAGCGAAAAGCAACAGGCAATCAGCACTTTTCTCGGCATACAACGTGTACGTGATGCGCCTTCCGAGAGTTACTCGCAGCCGGACGTATGATCCCATCCGTGATCGGCGGTATCTCTCCCTTCTTCATCGTGGCCGGCCTGGACACCACGCTCGCGTTCTATCGCGACCAGCTTGGATTCGAGGTCACGTTTCGCGAGCCCGAGGAAGATCCATTCTTCGGGATCGTCAAGCGAGACGGGGCGATGATCATGTTCAAGGACGTCGGCGTACCGCCGCTCCCCAACTGCCAACGTGAAGCGGATGCCCGGTGGGATGCCTATCTGTACGTGCCCGATCCGGATGCGCTGGCCGGCGAATTCGAGTCGCGCGGCGTCACCTTCTCGGCTCCGCTGAAGGACACCCACGACGGCCTCAGAGGCTTCGAGCTGCGGGACGTCAATGGCTATGTGCTCTTCTTCGGCCGGCCGCGGTCGTGACTCACGGCGTACCGAAATATTGTCGCGGCGTCGTCCCGAGAGCCTTGCGAAACATCGCGATGAACGCGCTGGGCGTGCTGTATCCAGCATCGAATGCGACGTGCGAGATCTTGCTGCCGGCCGCCAGGAGGCGCAGCGAGTGGACGAGCCGTGCTTGTTGCCGCCACTGCCCGAGCGACATGTGCGTCTCGAGCAGGAAGATACGCTCGATCGTTCGCTTGCTCGCGCCGGCGGCCTCGCAGACCGCGGCGAGCGAACGTCGATCGCCGGGGTCCCGCGAAAGCGCGACCGCGATGCGCGCGGCGCGGGGGTCGGACGGATGAATGAGCTGCAGCGGCGAGATCTCCAGCCTCGCGAGCTGGTCGACGATCATGTCGATCAGGTGCGCTTCGGCCCGGACGCGTCGCCGCAAGCCGAGGAACGTGCAGGCGTGGAGAATCAGCTCGCGGAGAAGCGGAGAGACGCCGACTACGCAGCACGTTCGCGAAAACGCGATGAGATGCGTCTTCACGTAGAGCGTCCTCATCGAGACGACGCCGTGAATCGTGATGCGATGCGGCGTCCCGGCCGGTATCCAGACGGCACGTTGCGGAGGGACGACCCACGTCACGTCGTTCGACCACACCGTCATCACGCCTCGCGTGGCATAGATCAACTGATGTTCCGGATGAAGATGCGCAGGGATTTCGTGATCGCCGGCGAACTCGTGGCTCAGCGGCGTGATCGGGTGCGGCAACGGGCCGCAGGTGATGACCTCTTGTCGTTTTTGCGACACGTTTTGTCATCGTAGCGAAGGCGGGCGCCGCCTTCAAACCGTACCTTACGAGCATGCTCGACACATTGAAGATGGTTGTCTTCGTACCGACCACCGACTACGAGAGAGCGCGTCCGTTCTATGAAGAGGTGCTCGGTTTGCGGTTCATTACGAGCGACGGTTTCGCCCTCATTTTCGAGGCGAACGGCGTCACCGTTCGGGTAGTGAAGGCACCGGAGTTCCAGCCGGCTCGCTACACGATCGTCGGATGGGAAGTACCGGACATCCACGACGCCGTGCGAACGCTGGAGGGACGAGGCGTCGCGTTCGAGCGATACGGCTTCTTCGAGCAGGATGAGCTGGGAGTCTGGACGGCGCCGTCGGGCGACAAGGTGGCGTGGTTCAAAGACCCCGACGGAAACACGCTGTCGGTCTCGCAGCACGTCCGCGAGTAACGCCGCCGCCAGAAATGTTCCGGGAGCGCTTACGCGCGCCCGGAACGGGAACTGGGGCAACTTATGAGGCGTTCACCGGGGGGTTCGTCGTGGTGACCGGCCCGGTGTTCTGCGGCTTCGAAGATGACGCCTTGCCCGACTTCGCTCCGAGCTTGTTCAGGCGCTTCATCTCCTGGAGATGGGCGGCGACCTGCGGGGCTCGGGTTCTGTCGCGGCTCACCTGCTTGCAGATGCTGTACGTTTGCAATGCCGTGAGGCCGAGGTTCAGGCGGCGGACCCGGTCGGCACCGACGGACGCGGCGAGCATTGTCCGCAGCTCGTCCGTGAATGCCGTCCAGCGCGATGCGGTTTCCGCCTCCTGACGCACGTCCTCTCCCGTGCGGCCGACCGCCGACTGCACCGCCTCGACCGCGCCGATCGCGTTGATCGATGCGGTGATGAAGTGCGGATCGACGCTCGCCAGCGTGAACGACCGCACCTGAGCCACGCGCGAGTCGTCCGGCGCCTCGATGCGGGCCTTCAGCGCTCGCAGGATTTGCACCGCCTCGTCGGGCGTGACAGGGGTTGTCGTCGGGTCGGTTCCAGGGGTCTGGGTGTTGTTCGTATTAGCCATGATGAATACCTTCCTTTCTCCGAGCGCCGTGCGCCACGCGCGCACGACCGCTCGGTCTCTCGTTACCCGCCGCCGGTCCGGCCGGACCGTGGTGGGCGATGGCACCTCGCGAAATGCCTGTCAAAGAACTGCATTCAAGGTAGCGAGAATCGATCAGTAGATGGATGTGTCCATTCGGTTACGGCTCTGTGAAAGCGACTCGAGTCACTGATACGAAAGGCTTTAGCGATTGAGGGCTGAATGACTGCTCGATTTCTTTACCGCGCGCCGATTTCGAATTCAGGACAGGAAAATTTACGTTTTCGGAATCGGGTGCGCCAAATCAGTCGACCCCGGCGCCAAATGAGTCGGCCCCCGCGCCAAATTAGTCGGCCCCCGCGCCAAAATAGTCGGCCCCCCGCGCCAAAATAGTCGGACCTCGCGCCAAATTAGTCGGACTCCCCGCCCAATTAGTCGGACCTTGTGCCAAATGAGTCGGCCCCGGCGCCAAATGAGTCGGACCTCGCGCCAAATCAGTCGGACCTCGCGCCAAATCAGCGTGACCCGGCATATGGATCGCCGCGCCGATCGCGTTTTCGTCAATCAGTTAGCGCGAGGAGTTAGCGCGAGGTGCTCCCGCGCGTGATCGACCTCGCGCGCGAGGATGCCCTCGATGCTGATCGCATACGGCTCGCTGCTCGTCGAGTCTCGCAGCCGGATCCGCCGCTGCATCAAGGCGGGATCGCGCGTCAGCAGCGCTGCGATGTACCGCGTGAGAGCGCGAAAGAGCTCCAGCGCGAGCTGCTCGTCGATCGCCTCGTACCCGAGCCTCGCGCGCCACTCATCATCCGGGACGAGCCACGCCCAATCGAATTCATACTCGTCCGTCCCGAGCGCCGCGATGATCATGTTCGACGCCACCAGGTTCGCTTCGAGCAAGTGATGCACCGTCTCGCGCGGCGTGACCGATCGTTCGATCGCGCCGGGAAGGTCAACCCACTCGTCGAGCACCATCCGTGCGATTCTAGGCCACGCAAATGAGAGAAGGCGTCGGAAGCCGCACCGCGGAACGGGTCGCGGCACGTCGCGCGGCTCACCAGTTGCTTGATGCGCCGCTGGTGTTCAGCGATCCGCTGGCGTTGCGGATTCTGGCACCGGAAGTCGCCGACCGCATCCGGGAGGATCCGAAGTATCTCGACCGCTCTCCGGTCTCGAAGTACCTGCGGGCGTTTCTGGTCGTGCGAAGCAGGATCGCCGAGGAGGAGGTCGCGGCGGCGGTTGCGCGAGGGGTGAGGCAATACGCGATCGTCGGCGCCGGCTACGACACGTTCGCGTACCGGAACCCGTTCCCGGATCTCCGTGTATTCGAGGTCGACCATCCATCGACGCAACGCGAGAAGCGGCGCCGTTTGGAAGAAGCCGGGATTCCTGTGCCGTCGAACGTGACCTTCGTCGCGGCGGACCTCTCCCTCGCCTCCCTCGACGATGCTCTCGCGTCGTGCACGTTCGACCACGCGTCGCCCGCGGTCGTTTCGTGGCTCGGCGTCGTGCCGTACCTCGAAATGGATGCAATCGAAGCGACGCTGGCGTCGGTGGGCAGGCTGCCCGCCGGCACCACGATCGTCTTCGACTACGGCCTCTCCGGCCAGGCGCTGAACATGGCGGAGCGATTCGTCGTCCGACGCATGGCTAAACGAGTGGCTGAGGCGGGGGAGCCGTGGAAGACGTTCTTCCTGCCGGACGAGATGGCGGCTCTGCTGCGCCGAACCGGTTTCAGTTCCCATGTCGATTGGAGTGGCGAGGAGATCAACGCGCGATACTTCGCGGGACGCGAGGACGGACTGCGAGTGGGGAGAGCCGGCCGGATCGTGAAGGCAGTCGTTTAAGGAGAAGCGAACAGATGAAAGCGAAGCGCCTGCTGCTCACAGGTCTCGTCACCGGCATCTGCGACGGTCTGTTTGCGACCGTGCAGAGCGTGATCACGAACGGCTCGCCGCAACGCGTGTGGCAGGGCGTCGCATCGCTGCTCGTGGGTCCATCCGCCTTCGGCGGCGGCGCGAGGACGACGCTCATCGGCCTCCTGATGCACTTCTGTGTCGCCTACTTCTGGTCGGCGGTGTTCATCTTCGGCATCCTGCCGTTCTGGCGGCCGCGATGGACGTTCGCGATCGTCTACGGCCCGCTGATTTGGCTCGTGATGTCGCTCGGTGTCATCCCGCTATTCGTTCACCATCCGCCGCCGATCACGCCGCGGTGGTGGGTGCAGTTGGTCGGGCATATCGTCTTCGTCGGCCTTCCGATCGTCGTGACGGCGACACGCGAATGAAGAGTATGCTCAGGCTCGGTCCCACCAAGGAGGACGTCCATGAAACGGAAACTGTCGATTGCGTTTGCCCTCATGTCGCTGCTCGCGCTGCCGGTTCTCGCGCAGGAGCATCCTGAGCATCCGGCCAACACGAAGAAGGACTTCTCGACCAGCGATCTCGAGAAAGCGATCAAACATGACATCGCCGAGAAGGCGAAAGCGACCGACGGCGTCTTCAAGGTCGACGATCCGGAACTGCACAAGACGTGGGACCTCAAGCTCGACCACGTCCACACCGAACGCCTCTCGAAGCTCAACGCCGACACCTACTTCGCGTGCGTCGACATGAAGGACCCGCACGGCAAGGTGATCGACGTCGACTTCTTCCTCAAGTCCGACGGCGACAAGCTCGAGATGACCGACACCACCGTCCACAAGGTCGAGGGGAAGCCGCGGTACAACTGGAAGGAAGCGGACGGATGGTGGAAGAAGGTGCCGGTGAAGTCGGACGCTAAGTAAGCGGGCGTTATCCGTTATCCGTTATCCGTTATCCGTTATCCGTTATCCGTTATCCGTTATCCGTTATCGGTTATCGGTTATCGGTTATCAACGGATAACGTTCCCCGCCGTGCGAAAATGCGCGGCATGCGCCGGTTACCCATCGTCCTCTTCCTGCTCCTCGTCTGCCCGCTCTTTGCCGAGAAGCACCGAGCCTCGGCGACGTTACCGACCACGATCCGGATCGGTGGGTTGTTCGCCACGACCGGCGGCGGCGCGACCCTCGGCAACGCGAGCGTCGCGGCGCTCGATCTGGCGGCTACCGACATCAATGCCGAGATGGTGGCGCTCCGGCTGCCATATCGCGTCGAGACTGACTCGCAGGACACCGGCCAGGTTCCCGCGACCGCGCTCACGCGGCTCATGGCGATGGACGCCAACAATGACGGGTACGTCATCGGCCCGCAGACGAGTGCCGAGGCCGCGGCGGTGCGCGATTACGCGGACAGCCACAACATCATCCTCATCAGCCAGGGGAGTACCGCGTCGTCGCTCGCAATTCCGGGCGACAACCTCTTCCGTCTCGCGCCGAATGACAAGCTGGAAGGCGCTGCGATGGCGGCGCTGATCCACGGCGACGGATTCGATACGATCGTTCCCGTCTGGCGGAACGACGCCGGCAACAACGGCCTTCACGACTCGACCGCCGCGTCGTTCACGGCGTTGGGCGGAACGGTCGCCGCGGGCGTGCAGTACGACCCGTCCACCACCGACTTCTCCGCGACCGTAAACGCCCTCGGCACCGCGGTGCGCGGCATCAAGAACAGCAAGCCGTCGGCGAAGATCGCGATCTACATCGCGTCGTTCGAAGAGGCGGTGTCGATCTTCGACCTCGCGCGCCTCGACACCGATCTCGCCTCGCTTCGCTGGTACGGCGGCGACGGCGTCGTGCAGTCGCAGGCGGTCCTCGCGGATGCGAACGCTGCCGCTTTCGCGGCCACGACGCAGTTCACCGCTCCGAACGTCGGCCTCGATGACGCGACCAAAGACGTCTGGAAGCCGGTCGCCGACGCTATCCAGGCGCGTGTCGGTTTCGCGCCGGACGCGTACTCGCTGTCGGTCTACGACGCGGCGTGGGTGGTGGCGCTCTCATTCATCGAGGTCCACGGCTCATCCGATGTGCGCCGCGAGTCGTTCGTGCGCAACGTGCAGCGCTACTGGGGCCTTACCGGATCGACCGTTCTCGACGCGAACGGCGATCGCAAGAGCGGTAACTTCGATTTCTGGACGGTGCAAAACGGCCAGTGGGTGAGGACGTCCCAGTACGTCAACGGCCACGTCGTGCGCTAGACAGAACCGTCGGTGAGTCCGCTCGGACCTCGAAACACTTGCCGGCTTCTGGCAAACCACCAGATCAACATGAACGCCGTCAGCCCCAGCATCGTCCAGAAGACGAGCTGGTTCGGCGGCAGCATGAAGATGACGGTGATGAATGCGACCCAGACGATCGCGATGCCGTTGATCAGCGGGGTGAACCGTCCGAGCGACCATGGCGCGATCTCGCGCGACATCGACTGGCCGCGACCCCTCAGCCGATTCCGGAAGTTCAACCAGATCGGGATCACGTAGGCGAGATAGAGCGCGATCGTGCTGATCGACGTCACGACGTTGAACGCGGCGGCGTAAAGGCAGACGAGCACGGAGAGGATGCTCGTGACCACGATCGCCCACGCGGGCGTCCGGTGCTTGCCGCTCACGCGTTTGAGCAGCGACGATCCCGGCATGCCGTCGTCGCGCGCGAACGCGTACCACATGCGTCCCATCGACGTGACCGAGGCGAGGCCGCAGAGCCACATCGCGCCGCCGATCACGATCGCGATCACGTTCGTCAGCAGCGGCGTCAGGTTCTTGGCGATGATGTAGAGCACCGGATAGGGATCGGCGACCGTCGCCGCCACGTCGCCGTTCGGGATGCACCACGTCAGCACCATGAGCATCAGGTAGCCGACGACTGCCGAGACTGCGACCGACAGGAAGATGCCCCACGCGGAGTTCAGCCGCGCCATCTTCGTCTCTTCGGCCACGTGTGCCGAGGCGTCGTAGCCGGTGTACGTCCACTGCGCCTGCAGCAGCGAAAGTACGAAGATGAGTGCCACCGGCGCGACGCCGTACCACTTCGACACCTCGGCGGCGCCGGTCGGACGAAACGAGAAGAGGAACGCGAGCGAGTTGTGGTGTCGCCCGGCGAAGGCGAGCGCGAAGACGATCAACGCGACGCCGGCGACGTGCCACCAGACGCTGATGTCGGACAGCAGCGCCGTGATGCGGATGCCGTACACGTTGATCAGCACCTGCGGGATCATGATCACGACCATGATCGCGACCTGGAAGTACCAGTTCGTGCCGGTGTTCGCCGGCATGCCGAGGAGATGCGTCGTCGCGCCGATGAGATAGATCGCCGCGGCGATGTTGACCCCGGCGGTGATCGTCACCTGGCCGATCATGTTGAGCCACGCCGTCGTCCATCCCCATCCGCGTCCGCCGAGGCGCGACGACCAGAAATAGAGCCCGCCGGCAGTCGGGTAGGCGGACGCGATCTCCGCCATCGACGCGGCGACCGCGAGCGTGAAGATGCTGACGACCGGCCACCCGACCGAGTTCGCGAGCGGGCCGCCGAACTTGAGGCCGTAGCCATACAGCAGCACCGCACCGGTGAGGATCGAGATGATCGAGAACGAGATGGCGAAGTTCGAGAAGCCGCCCATCTCGCGGAAGAGCTGTTGCGCGTAGCCGAGACTGGCGAGGTACTCCTCGTCGGAGGCGTGCTGGTCGGGCATGGCCGCTGGAGAAGGTAGCATCGATTCGCGATCGGGATCGTCGCCGTACACAATCAACCGCGTATATCCAGGATGACCTTGAGCACGCCGGGTTGCTGCGCATGCTCGAAGGCTGCTTGCACGTCGTTCAGCGAATAGCGCGCGTGGATCATCGGACGCGGATCGATCTTCCGCTCGGCGAGCAGTTGCAGCGCGGGTGCGAAGGGGCCGCAGCGTGAGCCGAGGAGCGTGATCTCGTCGACGACGAGCGCGGAGGCATTGAACGTGAGGTCGCCCGCGTAGGTGCTCTTCATGACGATCGTGCCGCGGGGTCGTACGGCGTTTCTTGCGAGTGTGAATCCATCCGCGTTGCCGCTGCACTCGACGACGACGTCGAATGACCGCGGAGCGATCTCGCCGTGCTCGCGGCCGATCACCGTGAGCCGGCATCCCGTGAGGGCGAGCGACGCGGCGATGAGACGTCCGAGTTTTCCGTTGCCGACGATGAGGACGCGGTCGTCAGGCTCGATGTGCACCTGCTCCTGAATCTCGAGCGCGGCGGCGAGCGGCTCGGTGAAGACAGCGGCCTCGTTATCGACGGTATCCGGCACGACGTGCAGATTCTCGACCGGTAACACGAGGTACTCCGCGAATGCGCCGTTGCGATCCTTGATGCCGAGGACCGTGCGGCGCTCGCAGTGTGTGCGGCGGCCGTGAACGCATGCTTCGCACGCACCGCAAGACGCGTTGATCTCGCCGACCACGCGCTTTCCCTCGAATTCACCGACGAACTCGTGTCCCGGCACGCCCCCGTAGGGGTAATACCCGCGCGTCAGCTCGATGTCGGTGTTGCAGATCCCGGCGACCAGCACCCGGACGAGCGCTTCACCGGCGCCGGCAATTGGTAACGGAAGGTCGTTGCGATACGTGAGCGTCCGATTTTCGAGCCATGCGCATTTCATGTCTGCCGTCCCGATTGTGACGACCTAGATCGGTAGCGTATGTCATCGAGCCGGCCCTCGACGTCTTCAATCTGTTCAACAGCAAGAACCTGCACCGCCCCGAGGCACCGGATCCCTCGACCGTCCTCCGTCGCTCACGCCACTCCGGCGGCTCGGGATGACACTGACGCTGTTACGAGGACAGCGCGACGGCCGTGGAATGACACATCCAGACGGCTGTGCCAAACTCGGCCCGGCATGGCCGACGAGCGGCGCGGGGCGCCTCGATATGCGGTTCCCGAGGGGGTGACGGCGGAGGTCGGCGGGGTTTCGGCGAGGCTGATCGAGCTGAGCATGGTGGGGGCGAAGGTCGAGCACTTCGAGCGATTCGCGCTGACGACGCCGCAACTGGTCATCACGTGGAAAGGGGCGAAGGCCACCATGCCGGTGCGGGTGGCGCGGTCGGAGATCGTGGCGCGGCGTGGGCCGAAGCTGGTCTACCACAGCGGTCTGGTCATCGTCAGCCTCGATTCGACGAATCAGGGTGTCCTCGCGTCGATCCTCCGCGAAGGGCATGAGCCGGAGACGCTGCCGGTGCCGGTTCCGAAGCCCCCGGCGGAGCTCGGTGAAGACACCTGGACGCGGAAGGTGCAGTTCATGCGGCACGAGCTCGATGACGACCACCTCCCATACGTGCAATTCCGGCTCACGGCGGCGGGTTGGCAAAAGGAGTACGTCGCCACGCACGTTCAGCCGGCGGACGGCTTTACGATCACCCGCGACCGCCGCGATTTCGACGAGTTGCAGCGCACGTACGAGCACGCCGACCCCGAGACCCGGCGGATGATGCAGATCGCGCTGGAATCGCAATTTGGAGGGACCTGAAATGACTGCCACTCTGGAAACCGATGTCGCCCTGCGCGATGTGACGCGCGGCGAGAACCCGCTGAAGCTGAAGCGGATCCATCACGTCGAGTTCTGGTCGGGGAACGCGAAGCAGTCGGCGTTCTTCTATCGGAAGGCGTTCGGATTCTCGCAACTGGCGTACTCGGGGCTGGAGACCGGCAATCGGGAGACGGCGTCGTACGTCCTCTCGCAGGGAAAGATCCGTTTCGTGATCACCTCGCCGCTCCGCGGAGAGCACGCCGGGGCGGCCCACATCAGCCAGCACGGCGACGGCGTGCGCGACATCGCCTTGCTGGTCGAGGATGCCGACTTCGCCTTCGCCGAGGCGGTGAAACGCGGCGCGAAGCCGGCGATCGAGCCGTACGACATGAAGGACGAGAACGGAACCGTGCGCCGCGCGGCGATCCACACCTACGGCGACACGCTGCATTCGTTCATCTCGTATCGCGACTACCGCGGGCCATTCCTGCCGGGCTACGAGGCGGCGGACGTACCGAACGAGTCAGCCGGACTGCTCGTCGTCGACCACATCGTCGGCAACGTCGAGCTCGGAAAGATGAACGAGTGGGCGGAGTTCTACTCGAAGGTGATGGGCTTCTCGCGCTACATCACCTTCGACGACAAGGACATCTCGACCGAGTACTCGGCGCTGATGTCGATCGTCATGTCGGACGACAATCGCATCGTGAAGTTCCCGATCAACGAGCCGGCGCCCGGCCGCAAGAAGTCACAGATCGATGAGTATCTCGACTGGTACGCCGGCCCCGGCGTGCAGCACGTGGCGCTCCTCTGCGGCAACATCATCGAGACGGTGAAGAAGCTGAAGGCGAACGGCGTGGAGTTCCTCACCGTCCCCGACTCGTACTACGCGGAGCTCCCGGAGCGCGTCGGCGAGATCGAGGAGCCGATCGACGAGATCAAGAAGCTGCACATCCTCATCGACAAGGATGAGGAAGGCTACCTGCTACAGCTCTTCACCAAGCCGGTGGAAGACCGCCCGACGGTATTCTTCGAGATCATCCAGCGGAAGGGCTCACGCGGCTTCGGCAAAGGGAACTTCAAAGCGCTGTTCGAGTCGATCGAGGCGGAGCAGGCGAAGCGCGGGAATCTGTAATGGAGTACCTGTCCGGCTTCGGCAACGAGTTCGCGACCGAGGCGATTGCGGGGGTGCTCCCCGCCGGGCAGAACTCGCCGCAGAAGGTGGCGCACGGGCTTTACGCCGAGCAGTTGAGCGGGACGCCGTTCACGGTCGCGCGTGCGCTGAACAGGCGTTCGTGGCTGTACCGCATCCGGCCGAGCGTCGCCCATGAGCCGTTCACGCCGCTCCGTCCGCTCTGGGATGAGCTGGAGGAGACGCCGAACCAGTTCCGGTGGGATCCGTTCCCGATTCCGGTCGATTCGACGGATTTCGTCGACGGCCTGATCCCGATCTGTGCGAATGAAGGCGTCGGCGTCTACGTCTTCACCGCGAACCGGTCAATGACCGACCGCTTCTTCTACGACGCCGACGGCGAGTTGCTCATCGTCCCGCAGCAAGGCTCGCTACGCATCGCGACGGAGCTCGGCGTCCTCGAAGTCGGTCCCGGCGAGATCGCCGTTGTGCAGCGTGGAATCAAGTTCCGCGTGGAAGTGAGTGAGAGCGTTCGCGGCTACGTCTGCGAGAACTACGGCCCTCTGCTCCGTCTCCCGGACCTCGGCCTCATCGGCTCGAACGGTCTCGCGAGTGCTCGCGACTTCCTGACGCCCGTCGCCGCCTACGAAGAGCGCGACGGCGATTTCACCGTGGTCGCGAAGTTCCTCGGCAAGCTGTACGCGGCGCAGATCGACCACTCCCCGCTCGACGTCGTGGCGTGGCACGGCAACTACTCGCCGTACAAATACGACCTCCGGAAGTTCAACGCGATCAACAGCGTCTCATTCGACCATCCCGATCCGTCGATCTTCACGGTGCTCACGGCGCCGAGCGACACGCCAGGCATGGCGAACGTCGACTTCGTCATCTTCCCACCGCGCTGGATGGTGGCGGAGCATACGTTCCGGCCGCCCTACTTTCACCGCAACATCATGAACGAGTACATGGGGCTGATCTTCGGCACATACGACGCGAAGGCGGAGGGCTTCGTCCCCGGCGGTGCGAGCCTGCACAACTGCATGTCGGGCCACGGTCCCGACGCAGCGTCGTTCGAGCAGGCCACCGAAGCGGAGCTGCAACCGCGCTACCTCGGCGATACTCTCGCGTTCATGTTCGAGACGCGCTACGTGCTGAAGCCGGCACGCGCCGCGTTGGCGGCCCCGCAACTGCAACGCGACTACTGGAAATGCTGGCAAGGTCTGCAAAAGCACTTCTCTCCGGATTGATCGACTACGCCGGCCTCTTCCCGCCGGCGGGTCTGTCGATGGCGGACGCGGTACGGAACTACGCGCGCTACCGCGAAGGGGAGCATGCCTGGATGCTCGGCAAGTTCGTGGTGCCGCAAGGGCGTCAATACGAGGCACCCGACGACTTCCCGAAGAGCGTTCTCGGGGTGAATGAGCTGAAGGCAGACGGCGATTTCGAATCGTTCGCGACGGGGACATTCATCGAGATTGGCGACGTCGGCCTGATCCCCGAGCTCGCAAAGCACGGATTACACGCAAAGATCCGCACCGGCGGCGTGACGCCCGATGCGATCCCGCATCCCGATCGCGTAGCTACCTTCATCCGCATCTGCGCGATGCACGGCGTCCCGTTCAAGGCGACGGCGGGACTGCATCATCCGGTTCGCTGTATGCGGGCGCTGACGTATGAGCCCGACTCCGCGCGCGCCACGATGCACGGCTTCATCAACGTCTTCATGGCGGCGGCGTTCCCGCATGAGGCCGAGCGCGTTCTCGTGGAGGACGATCCGAAGGTGTTCCGGTTCGAGGACGACGCGGCGTGGTGGCGCGATCACGCGGTGACTACTGACCACCTTGCGGCCGTTCGCCGTGAGTTCGCCATATCTTTCGGCTCGTGCTCATTCGAGGAGCCGATCGCCGACCTGCAGGAGCTTGGATGGTTGTAAAGAGCTGGCTGGAGTCGGCAAACGGCCATCCCGAGTTTCCGCTCGAGAACCTGCCGGTCGGCCGGTTTCGCTGGAACGGCGAAGTCCACAAAGGTTTCGCGATCGGCGACTCCATTCTCATCGGAGACGATCGCGCCGCCGCGCGTGAGCTGCTCGCCGACGGCGCAGGCAATCGCGAAGAGACGGCGAAGCGTCTCGTGAAGCAAAGCGGCGTCGAGATGCTGTTGCCGTACGACATCGGCAACTACACCGACTTCTACGCCTCGGTCCATCACGCGACGAACGTCGGCTCGATGTTCCGGCCCGACAACCCGCTGCTCCCGAACTACAAGTGGGTGCCGATCGGCTACCACGGCCGCGCATCGTCGATCGTCATCAGCGGAACGGCTTTTCGCCGGCCGAAGGGTCAGACGCGCGATGACGCGAACGCGCCGCCGCGGTTTGGGCCGTCGAAGCGGCTCGATTACGAGCTGGAGGTCGGGGCAATCATTGGGCGCGACAACGTCCTCGGCGAGCCGGTCGCGATCGAGCACGCCGAGGAGCACATCCTCGGGTTATGCATCGTCAACGACTGGTCGGCGCGCGACATCCAGACGTGGGAGTACCAGCCGCTCGGGCCATTCCTGTCGAAGAACTTCGCGACGTCGATCTCGCCATGGGTCGTGACGCTCGACGCGCTGGAGCCGTTCCGCGTCCCGGTGACGCCGCGTGCCGAGGGCGATCCGGCGCCGCTGCCCTACCTCACGTCGGCGTCCGATCGGGCGTTCGACATCACGCTGGAGGCATGGCTGCGGTCGGACAAGATGCGGCAGCCGATGCTCGTCAGCCGCGGCAACTTCCGCGACATGTACTGGACGTTCGCACAGCTCGTGGCGCACCACACGTCGAATGGCTGCAACCTGCAGGCGGGCGACCTGATCGCGAGCGGCACCGTGAGCGGCACGACGAAGGAGTCGCGCGGCTGTCTGCTGGAGCGGACGTGGCGCGGCACCGAGCCGCTGGAGCTCCCGACCGGCGAGACGCGGAAGTTTCTCGAAGACGGTGACGAGGTCATCTTTCGGGCGTACTGCGAGCGCGAAGGTTTGCGGATCGGCTTCGGCGAGTGCCGCGGCGTCGTGCTGCCGTCGGTAGAATGAGGTCATGAGCGCCGATAATATGAACATATGTTCATAGCGATCTCGCTTCTCCTCGCCACGTTCCACGGCGCGCCGCTGAACCCGAGCCACAGTTGCACGACGGCGGTCGACAAGGATTACTGCACGCAGATCCTGCCGATGGCCGATTCGGTCGATCCGCGCGTGAGCTGGCTCTGGATCCAGCAACAGATCCCGAAGCGCGGCTGGCCGACGAAGGCGCTGGTCGGCGAGTACGCGAACAACATCGCCATCACGATCAACGAGCGGGCCGCGAAGGCGACGCCGCAGCAGGCGGTCGTGGCGCGGCTGTGGCGCGGGCGCGTGAAGAATGCGCGCGCCGATGAGTACCAGCGCTATCTCGAAAAGGACGGTGTCGAGAAGCTGAAGGCGATCAAAGGCAATCTCGGCGCAGAGATGTTCCGCCAGCCGCTGCACGATGGAACGACCGAGTTCGTCGTCGTCTCCTACTGGCCGACCCGCGACGCGATCCACGCGTACGCCGGCGCTGACATCGAGAAGGCGCACGACCTGCCGCGCGATAAGGACTTCCTGATCGATCCGGACAAGACGGTGAAAAACTTCGATAGCGTTCGAATGACTCCTCGTTAGCCACCGTCGCGCCCGTTACTCGTTACTCGTTATTCGTTTCTCGGATAACGGATGACAGATAACGAGCCCCGAGTAACGAATCACGAGTAACGAGTAACCAAGCGAAAAGGGCGGCTCGCGCCGCCCCTCCGATTGCGATCTCTCTCCCGGTCGCTTACTTCACGAGGTTCAGAATCGCGTCCTTCGCCTTCTTGGCGATGCGGAACTTGAGAACCTTCTTGGCCGGGATCTTGATCGACGCGCCGGTGGCCGGGTTGCGTCCCATGCGCGCCTTGCGGTTCACGACCACGAGCTTGCCGAGGCCGGGAAGCGTGAAGCCCTTCTTGGCTTCCTTGTGGGCGAGAGTGATGAGGGCTTCGAGCATGGCCGCGGCCTGCTTCTTCGACACCTCTACTTCTTCCGAGATGTAGGTGATGATCTTCGATTTGCTCATTGGAGCTGATGCTGCCATTCGCGTGGACTCCTTTTTCCGTCAATGAATTTGGGGTGATTTCTAACGAAGTCGATGCAATTTAAGGTTCGCGGCTCTGCGATGCAAGCGCTTTTTCGACGTGTGCCACGAACGAGAGCAACATCGATGCTTCGCGGGTTGACAAATGTGCTCGTCCGGCGAGCGCCTGGAGCTCCGCGCACATCCGTTCAGGCGACTTCTCGCCGAAAAAGTTGATGCGCTCGAGGAGCGCACGCGCGCGTGTGTTGAGTGCATCGACGAGATGGCCCGCCGCCGGATCGGCCTCTTTCGCGTTCGGCTTGAGACCCTTCCCGAGCTCGTAACAGAAGACGGCGACGCTCTGCGCGAGGTTCATCGTCTCGTATTCGGGCGCCGTCGGGATCGACGCCGTCCGCTGGCACATCGCGATCTCGGTGCCGCTGAGGCCGGACTCTTCGCGGCCGAAGACGATCCCGAGCGTGTGTTCCTCGCCGAGCATCTCCTCCGCGAGTCTCGCCAGCTCGACCGGCGTGAGCCGCTCGAAGACGTGCCGTCCGCGCACGGCTGTCGTCGCAACGGAGAGATGCACATCCGCGAGCGCCTCGGCGAGGGTATCGACGCGGCGCACCGACTGCAGGACGTCGACGGCACCCTTGGCCCACCACTCCGAGATGTCGTCCAGCCGCTGCGGCCGCGTCCCCGCGATCCAGAGGTCGCGGAAGCCGAAGTTCTTCATCGCCCGCGCCGCCGCGCCGACGTTCCCCGCTTCGTGCGGCTCGACGAGAATGATGCGGACTCTCACACCGGCTCGGCGATCCGGCCAAGGGTGCGCGAGTACCAGGCGGTGAGCTGCGCCGCGTACTTCTCGAAATGCTCGCTGCTCACGACGTCGAGCCATCGCCGCTCGAACGATGCGATCCGTGCGCGCTCGATACGTCCCCACTCAACGATCGCGAG
Organism: Thermoanaerobaculia bacterium; assembly: GCA_036488085.1. Classification (GTDB taxonomy): domain Bacteria; phylum Acidobacteriota; class Thermoanaerobaculia; order Gp7-AA8; family Gp7-AA8; genus DASXHZ01. The sequence goes on along the minus strand of DASXHZ010000055.1, from coordinate 33,267 downwards.
CTCGCCTTCATGGTCGACGGTAACCAGCTTTGTGTCGACGACCACGATGGGGTGAAACAGATAGACCGAGGTGGCCGCCGACTGAATCTGATCGAGCGCGTAATCGAGGCGATCGACGTCCTCGCGCTGCCGCAGGTCGTCGTGAAGTTGACCGAGTGATTCGTCCCGGATGGTGGCGACCGTGCCTTGTACCGCCGAGTGGAGCTGTAGCATCGCTTTGCGAATCTGGCTCTCGTCCTCGTCGCGTTCCGCCTCGCGGATTGCCGAGGCGCGGATCGGTGCGCGCGGTGCGTTCACCAGCAGCGGATAGACCACCGCCCGTCCCTGCGGATAAGCCATCGCTTCGAAACGACGCAGCACCTTGATCGCATCGAATCCGGCGTCGTGTGCCACGGCCCCGATTGCGTTGCGCAGATCGTCGTCATCCAGGCCGAGCCAGTGATGGTAGAGACGGTCGGCCTCCGCGGCGCGCTCCATCTTCGCGAGAAGGAGTGTCTCTTTGTGAATCCCTTTGCACTCGATGACGAGGTTCAGGTGCGCGACGTGTGCCCGGCCCTTCCGCTCGCGCCGCCAAGAGCGGGTCGCCAACGCGTCCATCTCGCGGTCCTTCGCTTCGCGGACGTCGATGTAGTTAGGCGAGTGCCGCGTCCTCCATCCGAGCCTTCCGAGAATGTCTTCCACGCGCATCTCGCTCCGGAAGGAACGATAGCTCTTGCTATTGCGAACGTGCGCGAAAAAGTCGTTCAAGACATCTATAGGTTACTAGATGAAACCCAGATCGATCGCTTTCAGTACCGCGCGGGTGCGGTCGCGGACGCCGAGCTTGGCGAGGACGCTCGAGATGTGGTTCTTGACCGTGCCGTCGCTGATGTTGAGCAGATCGCCGATCTCACGGTTTGAGTAGCCGCCGGCGAGGAGGCGGAGGATGGTCTTCTCGCGATCGGTGAGCGGCTCGGGGAGCTCGGCCGACTCGAACGCGACATTGCTGGCCGACAGCGCGCGCATGATCCGCTCCGTGATCACCGGTCCGATGCACGTACCGCCGCTCGCGAGCGTGCGGATCGCGCTGGTGAGGCGTTCGAGCGAGACGTCCTTCAACATCCACCCCTTGGCTCCGGCGCGGATCGTCTCGAAGAGCATGGTGTCGTCGTCGAAGGTGGTGAGCATCAGCGTGGGGCGCATCGTGCCGCGCTCGCGGAGCGCCTGAAGAACCTCGAGGCCGCTCTTCTTCGGCATGCGGAGGTCGAGGAGGACGACGTCGGGCTTCTCGCGTTCGATCACCGCGATCGCTTCCTCGCCGTCGCTCGCCTCCGCGGCGACTTCCATGTCGTCGTTGAGCGCGAGGAGGCTCTTCAGCCCCTGGCGGACGATGGTCTGGTCTTCGACGAGGGCGACGCGGATCATGCCGGCAGCATCACTCGTACTTCGAAGCCTTTCCCGCGTGCCGAGATGACCTCGAGCGAGCCGCGCTCCGCTTCGACGCGCTCGCGCATGCCGCGGAGACCGTTGCCGAACGTGACGCGGTCGCAGCCGCGGCCGTCGTCGCGCGCGTCGATGGCGAGCGCACCGTCGCTACGGGTGACCCGGAGCCAAAGATTGCGCGCGCCGGAGTGGCGCACGGAGTTCGTGACGATCTCCTGTAGCGCACGAAGGGCTGTCTGCGCGACGGCGGCATTGGTGATGGCGAGGTCGCGGTCGACGTCGACGTGAAGCTGCGGCGTTGCGACCGCCGCGCCGATCGACTCGATCGCGGCGCCGAGGTCGACCACTTCGTCGTGGCGCATGGCGCTGACGACGCCGCGGACGTCGCTGAGGAGAAGCTTCGTGATGGACTTGCTCTTCTCGATCTGTTCGTGTGCCTCGCCGGTCGTGAGGTGGGTGGCGACTTCCAAGTTGAGGCTGAGCGCGGTGAGGTGGTGGCCGAGGAGGTCGTGCAGGTCGCGGGCGATCCGGAGGCGCTCGTCGGTTCGGCTGCTGATCTGGAGCAACTCCGTGGCGACCTTCAGCTCCGCATTCGCCTCCGCGAGCGACTTGCGCGCCTCCGCTTCGTCGTGGGCGACGCGGATGGTGATCATTGCGAAGAGGGTGAACGCGAAGTACGAAGTGACGATCAGAATACGGTCGTCGTTGCGGTAGACGGCGGCGTAGAGTCCCGCCATCAGCGCGATGTCGAAGAGAATCGCGGTGCGCCACGTGAAGCCGCTGAGCTGCCCGGCGACGATGACGAGAAGCACCGGCTGCATCCCGCCGAGCGGCTGCATCGCGACGCAGACGAGCGCCATGATCGCCTGCACGAAGAGGAGCGGCTTCCAGTGCTTCTCCGTCCGCGTGTCGATCGCGAACGTGATGATGAAGAGGACGAAGCAGACGGCCCACACGCCCGCGCGCGGGGTGAAGAGCGTCCGGTGCTGGATTTCCCAGAGGATGCTCGGGACGCCGATGATCAGCCAGGTGAGATAGCCGACCAGCGTGAGCTGGCGAGTGCCCATCGAAGCCATTCTAGAAGTAAACGCGGAGGCCGAAGGTCGTCTGTCGCGCGATCTGGATCAGCGCGAACTCGCTGTCGCGTTTGCCGGCGAACTCCGTCTCGATGAGGTAGGCGTTGACGCGGGAGGTGAGCTTGCGGGTGTAGGTTGCGCGAACGATCGACGATCGGTCGCGGAGGTTCGTGATCGTGATCAGCTCGAGGTCGTTCTCATCGAACGGCAGGTCGGCGCGGAGGAAGGCGTAGTTGCGCGCCATCTGGAGCGGGGCATATCGGGCGTTCGCGTCGAGCACGTCGCCTTGCTGGGCGAGCTGACAGACGGCGCGCATCTCGGTCGCCGTGGCGCCGTCGCCTGAGCGGTAGAGCTCCGCGACGACGTTCAACTTGTTCGTGAACGTGTACTGCGCGCCGAGGAGGAGCTTACGGCGAGCGGCTTCGCCGTGGGCCTCGAGCGCGTCGCCGAAGACGCGGGCGACGGCGATTCCTTGCTGCGTCCCGTTGCGATCGTGGTGCAGGACGAGCGAGATGTCGGTATTGGCGACGAGGCGGTAGACGCGCGCGGCGAACGCGCCATGCTGGAGCGCGTAGAGCGAGACGTTCGTGCCGCGGAGGAAGAGGTCGCCCTTGACCATCTCGAGGCCGGTGTACGCCGACAGGCGGTCGTTCGGATCGGCGGGGTTCTTCTTCGGGCCGATGAACGACGTCGGGTTCCACGCGTAGCCGGTGCCCCACTTCTCGATGACGCGGCCTGCCGTGAGATCGAGCCACGGTTTCAGGTTGAGCTGCACGAGCGCCTCGCCCGCTTCGAGGTGCTCGGCGGCGCGATCGGACGCATCGGCGCGTGCCTTCAGCCGGATCTTCCACGCCCGGCTGTCCGGCATCGCCTCGACGAATGCCGTCGCATCCGCCGTGTTCGTCGAGTACGCGATCGCCGCAACGTTGTTCGGGTTCAGCGGCGACGCCGTGTTGGCCGGCGTCAGCGCCGCCTCCGCGCCCGCCGAACCGAAGACACGGAAGGTGGTGGCGTGGGTGGGGATTGCTAGGAACGCGCTCAGCGCGAGAGCCACGGCCCTCAACGCGGTTATGGCGAGCGCCACGCCCCTCACCCGGCCTTCGGCCACCCGCTCCCGCCGGGAGAGGGAGATGGAAGACAACCACATCAACATCTCCCTCTCCCTGCGGGAGAGGGTGCCGCGAAGCGGCGGGTGAGGGGCGTGGCTCTCGCCATAACCGTGTTGACGGGCGTGCCCCGAGCGCGGAATCACCATTTCCCGAGCGCGTCTTTCGTGAACATCTTTTCCGGGTTATCGCGGGAGGCGAGGTTGGCGTAACGCATGATCGTGCGGTTGCCGGGTTTCAGGAGGTCGTCGATCTCGATGGTGGTGACGGCGCGGCGGCCGTTCATCTGGCCGTACTCGGTGTAGGTGGCGCGCTTGATCAGCTTTCCGCTGACGACGTAGAAGTCGGCGCGGCGCGGCTCATTCGTCTTCTTGTCGACCCAAAGCCGCACGCGGTTGTACGCGACGGCTGGGTCCTTCGCGGTCAGCTCCAGCACCCAGGCGTCGCCGTCCTCCGCGATGCCGGAGGGGTTGTAGTCGATCGTGAAGTTCGTCCGCGCGACGTCGCCATTCGACGCCTGTCCCATCAGCCGCTGGAGCGGCGAGATGCGGATCGGCCGCGAGGCGGAGGGCATGTAGATCCACATCGCGTCGCGCAGCATCAGGAGGAACTTGCCCTTGTCCGTCGCCGGCGCGACGAACTCGACGATGCTCTTGTCGCTGCCGCGCCCGAGGACGCGGTACTTGGCGGCTTCGCGCGTGCCGTCAGCGGCGATGCTGGTGACGTCGACGTCGATCGAGAAACTGGTCAGCGGGTTCCGGTAGGCGTCGACGTGCGCGAGGATCGCGGCGGGATCCTCGGCGTATACCGGAATCGCGAGAATCAGAAGAATGAGCAATCGTTTCATCGCATTCACCTCAGATATGACCTAGCGCATCGACGATCTTCAGCCGCGACGCGCGGAACGCCGGCGCGATCGACGAGAGCGTCGCCGTGACGATGGCGATGAGCGCGGCGGGCACGAGGACAGACGCCGACATCAGGATCTGCAGCCGGTACCCGGCCGTGTATCCCGGCGGCGGCGGGAGCATGACGTTGCCGTGATTGATCGCGAACGCCAGGAGCACGCCGAAGGCGAGGCCGAGGACGCATCCGATCAATCCGATCGAGAAGCCCTCGGCGAGGAACATCCGCCAGAGGCGCGCGCGCGTGGTGCCGATGGCCATCAGCGTCCCGATCTCGCGTGTCCGCTCGAAGACCGACATCATGATCGTGTTCGCGACGCTGAAGATCACGATCGCGAAGACGATCACGCCGAGGAAGCCGAAGATGCCGTTATAGAGCGCGACGACCTGGTGGTAGAACGTCGCGAGCTCCGACCAGTCCTTGAATTCGACGCCGTGCAGCGACTTCGAGAGGCTCGCGCGCACCGCGGCCGTATCGTCGGTGTTGTTGAGAAAGACGAGCAGCTTCTCGACTTTCTTCGTCTGCAAGAGCATCTGCGCGCCGGCGATCGGCATCTTGATCGCGCGGTCGTCAAACTCCTTCACACCGATGGTGAAGACGCCGGCGACGCGGACGTCCATGGCGTTGAGCGAGCCGGTGACGGTCGTCGTCATCAGCGTGACGTACTCGCCCGGTTTGACGTGCATCGACTTCGCGAGGCCGGCGCCGAGGAGCGCGGCGTCCGGCTCCTTGTTCGTGAGCGGAGAGCCGGCGATGATGCGCTGGCTCTGCATGACGCGGTCTTTGTCCGGCTCGACCGCGGTGGCGATGAACGTCTCCGACTTCTCGCCGTTGCTGACGAGCCCCATGAGTGTGACCTGGGCCGCGGTCATCTTCACGCGCGGGTCGCGCTCGACCGCGCGGCGAAGGCCGTCGACGTCGTCGAGGGCATAGGCGAGCGGCTTCTGCGACTCGGACGTCGAGTATCCCTTTGCGTAGATCTGCAGGTGGCCGAGGCGTGTGCGGATCGTGCTCTCGCGGAGGGCGAAGAACGTGTGCGCCTTGTAACCGCCGAAGAGAATGAGGCCGACGGAGCCGAAGACGATGACGAGCAACGTGATCGCCGAGCGGCGGCGGTTGCGGAGGATGTTGCGAAACGCGATTTTGATGATCATGGCGGCTCCTTAGGCGACGACCCGCTCGCGGGTGACTTCGATGTTGGTGATGCGGCCGTCGCGGAGGCGGACGACGCGTTCGGCGCGGGCGATGACGGACGCGTCGTGGGTCGAGAAGACGAAGGTGACGCCGGTCGAGCCGTTCAGTTCCGCGAGGAGGTCGAGGATGTGCGCGGAGGTGTCGGAGTCGAGGTTCGCGGTCGGCTCGTCGGCGAGGACGAGCTTCGGGTTCGCGACCATCGCGCGCGCGATCGCGACGCGCTGCCGCTGGCCGCCGGAGAGCTGATCGGGCCGCTGCCTGGCCTGGTTCGCGATGCCTACCTGTGCGAGCCAGCGGTGGACGCGCTCCGCGCGCTCATGCCGAGGGACGCCGGCGAGGAGTAGGGGGTACTCGACGTTCTCGTACGCGGTGAGGACCGGGATCAGATTGAACGTCTGGAAGATGAAGCCGAGGGTGTCGCGGCGAAGCGACGCCAGGCGATGGAGCGGCACCGGCGTCACGTCGACGCTGTCGATCACGATGCGCCCGCTCTCCGGCTTGTCGATGCAGCCGATGAGGTTCAGCAGAGTCGTCTTGCCGCTGCCGGACGGCCCGGCGAGCGCGATGAAGTCGCCGCGATCGATCGTCAGGTCGATATCGGCGAGTGCGCGAACGCGCACGTCCCCGAGTCTGTAGGTCTTGCTGACGTCGGTCAGCTTCACGAGTGCGGTCATTCCTAACCTCCGCTGCGCAATGTAGGGGCACGGCGCCGGCGATACATGTGCTGCAGGGAGGGTTGGGCGGGTGTGACTTTCGGCATATGCTTTCAGGCCACTTCACAGCCGGGAGGTACCAGTGCCGCACCGTTTCCCCGAGGAGGCCGTACTTCGCGATGGACGGCGGGTGCTGCTTCGCCCGATGACGGAGCGCGATGGCGACGCGCTCTACGAATTCTTTCAGCGCATGCCGGCCAGCCACCGGCGTTTCGCGTGGGACTCCGTCGAGAACCGTTCGATCATCGACGAGTGGTCGCGCAACATCGACTACGCGAAAGTCTTTCCGCTACTCGCCGCGTCGGGCAACAAGATCGTCGCCGACGCGACGCTGCACCGCCGCCGCGGCGGCCCGCTCCGCATGGTCGGCCGCATCCGCTGGATGATCGAGCCAGAGTTCCGCGGCGTCGGCCTCGGCACGATCATGGTCAACCACCTGATCGACATTGCGCGCGATCACGGCCTGCGTCACCTCAGTTGCATGCTCATTTCCGACCTCGAGGGAGATGCCGTGCAGACGTTGACGACGCTCGGCTTCAAGTCGCACGTCGAGCCGGGCTACGGGACCGATCCGGACGGCAACCAGCACGACATGACGAAGCTCGTGCTCCGGCTCTGAGTCGTCGAAGTGGCGGAAACACGTGAGCGGCTGAATGGGTGGCTGACGAGGCATTTCTCGCTTCGCCTGCACATGACCCTCATTCTCGTCGCGACCTTCGCCGTCGGGCTGCTGACCGTTCACGGTCTCTTCGCGATTCATGTCGCGAAGCTCTGGATGCGGTACGCGATCGCGGTCGTCGTCGCGTACGGCGCGTTCCTCGGTCTGCTGAAGATCTGGCTGATCTACTTCGCGATCTGTATTCGCCACGCGCACGGCAAGAACTCGTCGGGCGGAGTCGACATCAGCGACTTCTGCGACTTCAGCGGGGGCGGGACGAGCAGTGGATCGTCGTCATCGGTTTCGGAGCTCGGCTCCGGCGGCGGGAAGTTTGGCGGCGGCGGTGCGAGCGCAAGCTGGGGAACCGGGGAGCCGCAGCCGGTCATCGTTGCGCCGATGCGCCAGGCCTCAGCGTCGACCGCGTCGCACGGCGGGTCGAGCTCCAGCTCCGGATTCGGCCTCGATCTCGACGGCGATGAGATCGTCCTCGTCCTGATCATCATCGCCGTCGCCTTCGCGATCATCGGCGCGGGTGCCTACCTGATCTGGGCCGCGCCGACGATCCTCGGCGACACGGCATTCAACGCGGTGCTCGCGTCGGCGCTGATTCACAAGACGAAGAAGGTGAGCCATCCGGAGTGGGTCGGAAGCGTGCTCCACGCGACCGCGATGCCGTTCTCGATCGTCTTCGCGCTGACGATCCTCATGGGGTGGTACGCCCAGCACATCTGTCCCTCGGCGATGCGCGTTCGCGACGCCATCCACTGCGCGTCCGGCCGCTGATTTCACGCATGACGATCGGCCGTTTCGCCCCTTCGCCTACCGGCCCGCTGCATCTCGGCAGTCTCGTCGCCGCCGTCGGGTCGTGGCTGTTTGCGCGGCATGACAACGGCCGGTGGCTGGTGCGGATGGAGGACCTCGACACTCCGCGTGTGATGCCCGGCTCCGCGGACGAGATTCTCCGCGCGCTCGAACGGTACGCGCTCACGTGGGATGGCGCAGTCGTCCATCAGTCGCAGCGGATTGCGTTGTACGACGCGGCGCTGAACGAGTTGCGCGCCACGAATCGTGTCTTCGACTGCGCCTGCTCGCGGGCCGACCTGCAGCGCGCCGCCTCGGCGCCCGTCGGCGAGGAGGCGATCTATCCGGGAACGTGCCGGAACGGGATCCCCGACGGACGACCGCCGCGCGCCGTCCGCTTTCGCGGAAACGGCGAGACGGACGACGTCGTGGTCAAGCGGGCGGATGGCGTCTTCGCGTATCAGCTCGTAGTGGTCGTCGACGACGCCGCGCAGAGCGTCACGCAGGTCGTCCGCGGCGCCGATCTGCTGTCATCCATGCCTCGGCAGATCGCGCTGCAACGTGCACTCGGGTACCCGACGCCGGAGTACGTCCACCTGCCGCTCGTCCTCGGACCCGAGGGGACGAAACTCGGAAAGCGCGACGGCGCTTTGCCGCTTCCCTCGCTCGATGATCGCCGCGTTGCGGAGACGCTGCGCGATGCGCTCGCGTTCCTCGGCGTCCAGGTGGCGCTCGCGAAACCGGAGCAAATGCTCGCCGAGGCGTTGGCGATCAAACCTTGGCGCGTTCGTATTGCGGAGGCCACTTGACGTCGACGCCGAGGTCCTTCGCCGCGTGCAAGGGCCAGTAAGGATCGCGAAGGAACGCGCGCGCCATGAGGATGGCATCGGCATCGCCGTTCACGATGATCTCCTCCGCCTGGCGTGGCTCGTTGATCAGGCCGACAGCGCCCGTTGCTATGCCTGCCTCGCGGCGGATCGCGCTCGCAAACGGCACCTGATAGCCGGGGCCGATTTCGATCTTCGCTCCCGGCACTGTGCCGCCGCTGGAGCAGTCGATGAGGTCGACGCCGAGGTCGCGGAGACGCTTCGAAAGCTCGATCGAGTCGGGGAGCGTCCAGCCTCCGTCCATCCAATCACTGGCCGAGATCCGCACGAAGAGCGGGAGGTCGTCCGGCATGCGCTCACGCACGGCGCGCGTGACCCGGAGGGCAAAGCGCATCCGATTCTCGAGCGAGCCGCCGTATTCGTCGTCGCGGCTGTTGGTGAGCGGGGAGAGGAACTCGTTCATGAGATAGCCGTGCGCGGCGTGGATCTCGATCACTCTGAATCCGGCAGCGACCGCGAATTCGGCCGCACGCGCAAACTGCTCCACGATCGCGTCGATCTCGCCGGCGGTCAGCTCGTGGGGCGGCGGGTCGCCGTGCCGGAAGGGAATCGCGCTCGGCGCGACCGGCTCCCACGCGTGCGGTCCGTCGCTGATGCTTTTCCCGCCACGCCACGGCACCTCGGTTGACGCCTTGCGCCCGGCGTGCGCGAGCTGAATCGCGGCGATCGCTCCCTGCTCGTGGATGAATCTGACGATCGGCGCGAAGGCGTCGGCGTGCTCTTGGGACCAGATGCCGCTATCCCAGTCGGTGATCCGTCCTGCTGGTGAGACGCCGCTCGCCTCGACCATGACCAACCCGGCACCGCCGACCGCGCGGCTGCCGAGGTGGACGACATGCCAGAGGTTCGGCAGACCGCGATCCGACGAGTACTGGCACATCGGCGAGACGAAGATCCGGTTGCGGCAGGTGACGGCGCGGAAGGAGATCGGGTCAAAGAGATGAGGCATGTTCGGGCCGCAGGACGTGGCGAAACAGGAATGCGTGGACGAGTGGATTGAGCTGCTCCGGCCGCTCGAAGTTCGCGGCGTGTGCGGCCTTCGCGATCGGCGCCTCCTCAGCGTTCCGGAGGAGGGAGACCATCCGCTCGGCGTCGCGCGGCGGCGTGATCTCGTCGCGATCGCCGACGACCACGAGCGCCGGCACTGTCGCGCTCCGCAGCGTTTCGGCCGAGTCGGGCCGTGAGGCCATCGCCTTCAGCGCCCCGATGACGCCCTCGGGCGACGCCTCTTCCATGATCTTTCGGATCGCGTCGCGTGCCTCTGGGCTCACCGCCACCTTCGGCACCATCGGCTCGACGACGCTGCCGATCCCGTTCTTCGCGACGTCGCCGGCCTGTTTGAAACGTGTTGCGCGCCCGTCCTCGGTATCGGCGGTCTCGCGCGTGTCGAGCAACAGCAGCGCGGCGACGCGCTCCGGCGCATCGCGCAGAAGCTGCATGGCGATGTAGCCGCCCATCGAGAGGCCGGCGATCACGGCGCGGTCGATCTTCGCGTCGTCCATGACGTCGAGCACGTCACGCGCGTAGGTCGCCATCGACGTTTCGCCCTCGGCCGGCGGCGTCTTGCCGAAGCCGCGCAGGTCGACGCGGATGTGGCGGAACTGCTCGATCGCGACTTGCGGCTCAAAAATCTTCGACGAGAAGGGGAAGCCGTGAATCCAGACGATCGGAAAGCCTTTGCCGTCGTCGTGGTAGTGAATCGTCTTCATCTAGACGATTATCGACAATCACAGGTGATGCCTGTCTTCGACTCCGTTTCCTTGCACGTCTTCGGCTTCTCACAGGCGGTCTGCGAGCATTGAGCGCTCGTCGTCCCGCCTGGAGCGGTGTGAAGGACGACGTGGCAGTCCGCCGGTTCTTCCTTGGTGCAACTGCACCAGGACTTGGTGCCGCCGCGTTTGACGTCAACCGTGTGAACGTCACACTTGCCGTCGGGGCACGTGGTGCAGGCGAGTTTCTGATGTCCCGCCTCGCCAGTCACGGTGCCATGGCACATTGCCGCGCGGTTGTTGCTGATGTTCGACTTTGACTTGACGACGGCGGCCGAGTATGCCGCCATGGTGACGAGAAGGAGTACCGACGAGAGCAGTGCAAGTTTTTTCATGTGCCCCCCTTGACCCTGACGTAACGTGAGGCTGTAGCTTACTCCTCGATGAAGAGCGAAGTCTTTCGAGTCGGGGAGTTGGCGAAGCGGACGGGCGTCTCAGTGCGGGCGCTCCACCACTACGATGCGATCGGGCTGCTGGCACCGTCGCATCGGAGCGAGTCTCGCTACCGGCTCTACGACCGCGAGGACGTCGTCCGTCTTCAGGAAATCAAGTCGCTCCGCCAGTTGGGTTTCTCGCTCGAGGAGATTCGCGACCTTCTCGCAGCGCGGAGCCTGACTCCACTCGGCGTGGTCGAGATGCACCTCCAGCGGGTCCGAGAGCAAATCGAGCTGCAGCGTCAGCTCCTCGGGCGGCTGGAATCGATCGCGGGGCAATTACGCGCGGCGGAGACGCCGACCGCCGACGAAATGATGAGAACGATCGAGGCAATGACTATGTTTGAAAAATACTTCACCGAGGACCAACGGCAGACGCTCAAGGAGCGGGGCGACAAACTCGGCCCTGAGGCGATTAAAGCCGTCGAAGAGGAGTGGCCGCGCCTGATCGCGGCGGTGCGCGAGGAGATGCAGAAGGGAACCGACCCCCGCTCCGAGCGCGTCCGCGAGCTGGCGAAGCGCTGGCGCGAGCTGCTCACCGCCTTCAGCGGGGGCGACCGCCAGATGGAAGCGTCCGCTGCGAAGATGTACCGCGAGGAACCCCAAACGGCTCAGCAGTATGGGCTGGATCAGGAGATCTTCAGATACATCGGAGAGGCGATGAAACCTTAACAAGAGTGGCCGGTTGCCGGTTGCCGGTGGCCAGAAGTTCCGGCCACAGGCGACTGGCCACCGGCTACTCGGTTTGACGGCTGGCGCAATTCCGGCACAGAATCCCTCGAATTCTGTAGAAATTGAGGGGGAAGACGAATGGCGACGAGTACTGGAGCGAAGAAGGGTGGCGGCAAGGGTCTCGCTGCCGAAGTCAAGCCGAGCGCCGATCTGGCGGCGATCGTCGGCGATCAGCCGATCCCGCGCAGTGAAGTGACCAAGCGCGTGTGGGACTACATCAAGGCCAATGGCCTGCAGGACCAGACGAACAAGCGCATGATCAACGCCGACGACAAGCTCCGCAAGATCTTCAACGGCAAGAATCAGGTGTCGATGTTCGAGATGACCGCGCTGGTCAACAAACACCTCACGGCCTGATCACCTCAACCCGGTATCGATGTTGATGTTGAGCACGGTGGCGACACGCTGCGTGATCGTCACCTTTGCCGGCACGTCGCCCGACCTGTCGGCCCCGCTTTTCTTCAGGTCGATGGTGTAGGTGCCGGGGACAAGATCGATCCGGAAGAAGCCGTGCTCGTCGATGTCGACGGTGAAGAGCAGCTTGCTCGCATCCGCCGACTCGACGAGCACTTTCCGGAGCGCATAGGCGCCCGGAGGCGGCGGACACGGTCCGGCGGTCGTCTCGACGGGGCAGTTAGGTCCGATCGTCACCGTCCCCGACAGCGTCCCGCGCGGTCCCTCCGTGGAAGGGTCAGTGGGGCTGTTCTTTCCGTTGCACGCCAGGAGGACGGCGGCGAGGGCGAGGATGGCGGCGCGTTTCACGCCGCCAATCTTACTTGGATGAGAGCACGAACTGGTTCCCCTCGGAATCCTTGAAGATGGCCGACGTCCCCCACGGCTCGGTCTTCGGTTCCTGCGCGAACTCGACGCCCTTCGCCTTCAACTCCTCGAACGTCTTCTGCACGTTGTCCGTTTCGAGCGAGCCGTTGAAGAAGGTGCCGATGCGGTCCTCGTGCCCCGGCGGCGTGAAGAGGACGACGCGCGTCTCCGCTCCGCCGATGCGTAGCTCGATCCAACGCTGTCCGTCGCCCATCGGCTGGTCGGTGGCCACTTTGAAGCCGAGTTTCTCGCGATAGAAGGCCAGGGCGCGCGTCTGATCTTTGACTGGGATCCCGACGAATTTCACCGATGTAATCATGTCGACGAATGTAGCGACCTCTTCGCGATTTGTCATCGGTCTTGTTTGCCGCTATAGTCGATATCACTATAGTGACCGTCACTGCCTTGTGTAGGGGCCGGCTCTCAGCCGGCCCACACGTGAATACCCGCGAGGGCTGGGCCGGCTAAGAGCCGGCCCCCTACATGAACCACGTTCGCGTCGACGAGTACGTCTTCGAATCACTAATGGGGGATCTGATCGGACACGATCGGATGCCGTCGGCCTTCGTCGTCTACGTCTACCTCTACTGGCGTGCCTCGGGGGTCAGGTCGAGGAGCGTGAAGGCGTCGCACCAGCAGATCGCGACCGAAACCGGACTGTCGAAGAGCGCCGTTCAGGCTGCGATACGCCATCTCGGCGGGCGAAAGCTTCTACGGAGCGAGCGGGCGTCGATCACGGCGACACCGGAGCATTTCGTACTGCGCCCGTGGCGGCGGTGACCTAGCGCGGAGCACTTGCGACGGTCCTCGCCGCAAGCGGGCGGGAGCCCTACAGAACCGCTTCGACGGCCGCGATCGTCGGGTCGATCTCTTTGACCTGGTCCGGGGCGACGTTTTTCATCACGGCGTCGCTGTCTTTGAGGACGTGGCCCGTCAGGACGCAGACGATTTGGCCGGTGAGGCCGAGCTTCCGGACGCCGGCGAGGGTGGTCGCGGAGGCGGGCTCGCAGCCGATCCCCATCCGGTCGATGTCGCGCTTCGCGGTCATCAACTCGTCATCCGTCACCTCGGCGACGACGCCGTTCGTGGCGCGGATCGAGACGACGGCTTTGTCATAACTGACCGGATCGCCGATGCGGATGGCGCTGGCGATCGTCTCAGCGGTCACACGGCGGCGGGTCGCGAAGTTCTCGCCGAAACTTAGGAAGAACGGGTTGGCACCACTGGCCTGAATGGCAGCCAGACGCGGCATGCGGTCGATCCAGCCGGCGCGATGCGCCTCGACTATTCCTTTGCCGAAGGCGCTGGTGTTGCCGAGGTTCCCGGCGGGAACGACGATCCAGTCGGGAGGGTTCCATTCGAGGTCTTGCAGCAGCTCCCAGACGATGGTCTTTTGTCCCTCGATGCGGAACGGGTTGATTGAGTTGACGAGGTAGATGCCGAGCTTGTCGCACGCTTCTCGGACAAGGTGCATGGCAGCGTCGAAGTCGCCGCGCACCTGGAGGCACGTCGCGCCGTACGCAAGCGTCTGCGCGAGTTTCCCGGCGGAGATCTTGCCGCTCGGGACGAAGACGATGGCGCGGAGTCCAGCCTGCGCGGCGTACGCGGCGAGCGACGCGCTGGTGTTGCCGGTCGACGCGCAGGCGATGGCGCGGGCGCCGAGGCGCTTCGCCTGCGTCACGGCGACCGTCATGCCGCGGTCTTTGAACGAGGCGGTGGGATTCTCGCCCTCATGTTTGAAGAAGATTCCGTTGCGCTCGTACAGCCGTGTCGCGCCTTCGGGATGGGTGATGATGTCGCGCTCATCGACGTTCAGGACGGCTTCGCGGAAGCGCCAGACGCCGCTCTGATCGATCGTCTTGCGGCCCGAGCGACGAGAGTCAAAATCCGCCGGCAGGATTGCGGGCGCCACACGGTCGACGGAGAGGAGGCCGCCGCAGTCGCACGTGTAGCGGATCTCGTCGATCGGATACCGCTTCTCGCACGTGACGCACTGCAGCCACTCGTTCAAACGGCGCGCACTCCTTCGTTCGCGATCGGGCCGGCAAACGCCGACGACTTCAGATCGCCGAAGGCATTCTGCATCGCGGTGCAGGCGGCGCGGGCGACCGAGTCGTTCTCGCAGATTGCAAACATCGTCGGTCCCGAGCCGCTGATGCCGCAGCCGAACGCGCCGGCGAGGACGGCGGCGCGCTTCACTTCGCGGCAATGCGGGATGAGGTTGGCGCGCAACGGCTCGGCGTAGCGGTCGTCGAGCGAGCGCCCGAGGAGCGCTCCGTCGCCGACGGCAAAGGCGTGCGTGAGCGCGACGGTGTTGGCCATCTGCTGGACCCACATCGTCCGAGGCCATTCTTCCGGGAGGATCGCGCGCGCGGCTTTCGTCTCGATGCGAACGTCGGGCGTTACGAGAGCGACCCACCACGGAGCGGCGACCTTGACGCTGATCGCATCGATCGGGTCGATCGAGCGCGAGATCGTGAGGCCGCCAAGGACGCTCGACGCGATATTGTCGAGATGGCGGCCGGCGAGGACGGATTCGGCTTCGAGGGCGGCGGTGATGATCGAGTGCGCAGTGGGCAGAGCGGAGAGCGTAGAGAGCGCGGCTGCGTAAGCGCCGGCGACGGCGCTGGCGGCGCTTCCGCCCATGCCGCCGGAGAGCGCTAGGCCTTTGTTGATCGAGACGATCACGTTCTCCTCGCGGCCGTTGGCCCGCAGCCAGGCGATGGCGGCGATTGCGGCGGCGTTGCGGGAGGCCTCGCGCGGGATCAGGCAGGCGTCGCGGCCGGTGACGCCGGTGATTCGCGAGTCGTGAGTCGTGAGCTCGACGGTAACCCGGTCGCCGATACCTTCGACAGCGAGGCCGAGGACGTCGAAGCCGGGGCCGACGTTGCCGATGGAGCCGGGGGCGAAGGCGGTGGCGATCATCGGACGCGCTGTTCCCGCGTCGTGATGGCGACGATGTCGTTGAGGACGCCCGCCGCGGTGACCGCCGCGCCGGCGCCGGGGCCCGTGACGACGAGCGGATTCGTGGCGTAGCGTTTCGAGTAGATCGCGACCTGGTTGTCGGTGCCGCGCAGGCGCGCCATCGGCGACGTAGGGGGCACCGATTCGAGTCCGACCCGGATGCCCTTCCGGTCGATGCGCGCGGTGTAGCGGAGGATCTCCCCTTTGGCGATGCGGAGGGCGAGGACGTCGTCGGCGTCGGGCGCGAGGAGCGCGTCGTCGAGGTCGATGTCGTCGAACTCGACGCTGCGGCCGAGGGCACGGGCGAGGATGAGCGCCTTGCGTGCGACGTCGCGGCCCGACAGGTCCTCGCGCGGGTCAGGCTCGGTGTACCCGCGGCGTTGCGCTTCGTCGACCGCGTCCGAGAGGCGGCGGCCGTCTTCGATCGCCGTCATGAGGTACCCCAGCGTTCCGGAGAAGCAGCCGACGATCGTCTCGACGCGGTCGCCGGCCTCGCGGAGCTTCGCGAGCGTGTCGAGCACCGGGAGACCCGCGCCGGCCGTTGCCTCGTAGCGCAGCTCGACGGCGTTCTCGCGCGCGAGCGACATCATTCGATCGAATTGCGCCTGCGGGACGGCGAGCGGCTTCTTGTTCGCGAGAACGACGTGGAAGCCGCGGCCGAGCGCCTCTTCGATCAGCTCGGCCGTGTCGTCCGAGGTGAGATCGACCAGGATCGGCTTGCGCGATGGGAGGAGCCACAGCTCCTTGCGCAGCATCTCGCGCAGCCCTGCGATGTCGACCGGCGCGCGATCGAAGAGGCGCGCGCCGGAAGCCTTCTGTCGTGCGAGCTTGCCGAGAACGCTCGCGGAGAACCCCTTCTCGTTGACCTTCACACCGCTGCGATCGGCGACCGCGATCACTTTGATGTCCGCGCCGAGGCCGGAGCGAAGGTGCTTCTCCTGCGCGGTGAGCTGGCGCGCGAGCTCGCGGCCGATCTGGCCGAAGCCGAGCAGCGTCAGCTTCGACTCGCGTGCGCTGACATCCGCCAGCGGACGGATGCGGTCGAGCTGGTACTCGCGATGGAGTGCCTGCAGTGCGCGCGTCGCGTCGTCTTCCCCGATCGCGACCGTGATGTTCAGTTCCGAGGAGCCTTGGGCAATCGCGACAATGTTGATGTGCTCGCGGGAGAGGGCGCCGAACGTACGTGCCGCGATGCCCGGCGTTCCGCGCATGCCGAGGCCGACGACGGCGATGAGCGCGATGCGGGTGTCGGCGTTGATGCGGTCGATCAGTTTGAGGCGGCGTTCGTAGGCGAACTCCTCCTCGAGCGCGGAGACGGCGTGCTTGCTCTCATTCGCCGGGACGACGAAGCAGATCGACGACTCGCTCGACGCCTGGCTGATCATCGAGACCGAGTGGCCCGCCTGCGAGAGCGCGGTGAACGCGCGGCCGGCGACACCCGGGACGCCGATCATGCCGGAGCCTTCGATCGCGACGAGCGCCTGTTTGTGGATGGCGGTGAGCGCTTTGACCGGGTACTCGCCAGGCTTCACGTCATCCGCGATGCGTGTCCCCGGTTTCGCGGCGTCGAACGTCGAGCGGACGTGCAGCGGGATCTTGCGGTCGACGAGTGGGATCATCGTCCGCGGGTGGAGCACCTTCGCGCCGTAGAACGCGAGCTCCGCCGCCTCGCGGTAGTGCAGCTCCGCGATGACACGAGCGGTGGCGACCGATTTCGGGTCGGCGGTCATGAGGCCGTCGACCTCTTTCCAGAGCGTGAGCGCTTTGGCGTTAAGCGAACGCGCCAGGATCGCGGCGGAGAAGTCGGTGCCGCCACGGCCGAGGGTCACGAGCTCGCCGTCCGGTCCGGCGCCGATGAAGCCGGGCATCACGACGATGCGGTTCTTCTCGACGAGCGATGCGAGGTGCTTCTTTGCCGCGCGCTCGCAGCGGTTCAGTTTTGGCCAGAGTGTGCCGTGGCGGCGCTCGGTCAATATGACGTCGGTGGCGTCGACGTATTCGGCAGCGAGGCCGAGCTCCTCGAGGTACGACGTAAAGATGCGGGCCAGCAGACGCTCACCGCGAGCAACGAGGGCATCCTGCGCGCGCGTGGTCAGCTCGCCGAGGATCGCGATCGAGTCGCACATGGCGCGCAGCTCGTGCGTCGAATCCTGCGCCGCCGCCTGCAGCGTCTCGGCACGCGGACGGTTCTTGATGAGTGAGACGACGATGTCGGTGTGGCGCAGCTCGAACTGCTTCGAAGCGGTGAAGTAGGCGACGCGGTCACCTTTGAGTGCCGCATGCGCGGCGCCGAGGAGGAGGTCGGTTACGCCGTTCATGGCGGAGACGACGACCGCCACGTGCGGCGCCGCCTGCTGCACATGCGCTCCGGCCGTGCGAATGGCGTCGGCCGTTCCGACCGCGACACCGCCGAATTTGTAGACTTCGAGCCTGGACGTCACTGGGCGGAACTATATGGTGTTGTCCGTTAGCGGTCGTTACTCGTTACTCGATATTTGTTACTCGGATGACGGATGACGTCGAGTAACGAGTAACGAATCACGGCTTCCCTTTAACGCCGCGGTAGACGTAGGCGACGCCGAACATGAGGCGCTCGTAGTCGACCTCCGAGAAATCGGCGCTCTCGCGCATGAGGCTCACGAACGCTTCGGCGGAGGGGAATGCGCCGGCGCTGCGGTCGAGGTACTCGTAAGCAGCGCGCTCTCCCGTGACGATTCCGCCGAGGCGCGGCAGGAGGTGGCGCCTGTAGAAGTCGTAGACGGCGCGGAATGCGCCGTTCGGCGGCTGACCGAATTCGAGGATCATCACGCGGCCGCCGCTCTTCACCACGCGCGCGAGCTCGCGGATCCCGGCGCGTGGGTCGGCGACGTTGCGGATTCCGAAGGCGATCGAGCTGATGTCGAAGGACGCGTCGTCGTAGGGCAGGTGGGTGACGTCCGCGAGTTCGAACTTGATGTGCTTCGCTTTAGCGTGAGCCAGGGCGAGCATCTCCGGCGTGAAGTCGGTGCCGATGACCTCTCCCTCTTTGCCGACGACGCGCTGGAACGCGATGGCGAGGTCGCCGGTGCCGGTGGCGCAGTCGAGCACGCGGTCGCCGCGCTTGGCGCGCGACCAGCGGACGGTCCTCCGCCGCCAGCGATGGTGCACGCCGCCGGACAGGATCGTGTTCGCGCGGTCGTAGCGCCCGGCGATGCTGCCGAACATCGTCCGGATGCGATGGGGATCAGGTCCTGTGGTCATAGAATCGCGGGACTGTTGTTTCGATAATGCGCGACTTCGCTTTCATCCAGACGGCCCCGCATCGGCTCTTCGTCGGATGGGGACCGTTCGAGCAGTTGCCATTCCGGCGGCCGGAGCGGCCGGCATTTTATGTCACCGACTTTTTCCTCGACGATCCGCACCCGTGGCGGCATCCGGCGGAGTGGGAGGAGCTGTCGGTCGAGGAGTTCGCGGAGCGGATTGGCGAAGGGGAAGCGTTGCGGGTCGAATGGCAGCCCGCTGCAAACGAAGACTTCGCGAAGCTCTTTCGCTCCGCGCAGGAGGCGATGGCGAGCGGCGTCTTCAACAAGATCGTCCCGATCGTCTTCGAGAGTGGCGATGCAAGCGCCGACCCGCGGCAGTGGCTCGTCAACGAGCTGCAGGCGCTGCCTGGCGGAATGTGGGCGTACGGCTACTCGTACCACTCGCACGGCATGATCGGCGCGACGCCGGAGCTGCTGTTCCGATCGGAGCGCCGTGGGTACGCGACTATGGCTTTGGCGGGCACTCGCCCGGTCGCGCGCGCCGAGGAGCTGCTGCACGATCCGAAGGAAATGCGGGAGCATCGGTTCGTGGTGGATGACATCGTTCGGCGTCTCGCGCCGTTCGGGAACCTGGAGCTTGGTCCGATCGGTGTCATGCGGCTGCCAAACATCGCGCACCTCATCACGCCGATTTACTTCGCGGAAAACGGCGCGGAGAAAATGTCGTTCGGCGAAATGATCCGCCGCCTCCACCCGACCGCGGCCCTCGGCGTCTCGCCGCGCAATGAAGCGGGCGAGCGGTGGCTGCGCGAAGCCGACCGCGGCGTCAAGCGACGGTCGTTCGGCGCCCCGTTCGGTCTCGAGCGCGAAGACCGTTCCGCGCTCGCGGTCGTGTCGATCCGCAACGTGCAGTGGCACGGCACCTCCCTCCGCGTCGGCTCCGGCGCCGGACTTCTCCCCGAGAGCCAGCTCGAACGCGAGCTCGAAGAGCTACGCCAGAAGCGCGCGCAGGTGAAGGCGCTGTTTGGGCTTGATGCATTGGTCCCGGCATGACCAACATCGAGCTCGCGCGGCAGACGATCGCCGCGATCCGCGGTCTCGGCGTGACCAACTTCTGCGTCTGCGCCGGCTCGCGGAATGCGCCGCTGCTCGCGGTCCTCGCGAAAACGACGCAGGTCAAGACGTACACGTTCGTCGACGAGCGGGGCGCCGCTTTCTTTGCCCTCGGCGTCGGCAAGCGGCTCGGCCGGCCGGCGTGTGTCGTTACGACGAGCGGGACGGCGGTCGCCGAGCTGCTTCCGGCGGTGATCGAGGCGCATTACTCGGGGGTCCCGCTCGTGCTGCTGACGGCGGATCGTCCGGCTCGGTTCCGCGGTACGGGTGCGCCGCAGTCGATCGACCAGCAGGCGATCTTCGGGGTCCACGCGGCGACGCGGATCGAGGAATGGTCGGGGCACGGCGCACTGCACCTCAATGTCGAATTCGACGAGCCGCTGATTGACGGTGAAGTCGAGGCCGATGCTGCGCGGTCGGTGCGGATGCGACCGCGCGTCACGCCGGATGTGACGCAGGTACCAATCGAATTTGACCAGCCGCTGGTCATTATCGGCGGCCTGGCCTCGGAGGACCGCGACCGCGTCCGTGAATTCGCACTCCAGTTGAACGCGCCTGTCTACGCCGAACCGCTGTCCGGTCTTCGCGAAGACGAAGCGCTCCGCGACCTGCTGGTGCTGAACGAACGCTCGCTTTCGCACGGCGCATTCGACGGCGTGATTCGCATCGGCAACGTGCCGACGCTCCGCTTCTGGCGCGACCTCGACCGCAGCGAGCTCCGAGTGGTCTGTTTCAGCCATCTGCCGTTTCCCGGCCTTTCGCGGGGCGAGGTCCACTCGCTCGACGCGTTGCGCGAGGAGGATGCGCGCATACCGGATAAAGCTTTCTTCGCACGCGACCGCGAGCTGTGTGCGCGCTTGGAGGCGGTCCTGGATGCCGAACCCCAATCCGAGCTGGCGATCTTCCGGCAGATCTCGCGCGAGCTGCCGACCGGCTCGCGCATCTACCTCGGCAACTCCCTCCCGATCCGCGAGTGGGACCTTGCCGCCACCCGCGACCAACGCGGATACGTGATCGAGGCGAATCGCGGCGTGAACGGAATCGACGGGCAACTGTCGACGGCGTTCGGCTGGGGCGCCGACGTCGCGATCGTCGGCGATCTCACAGCGCTCTATGACCTCAACGCGCCGTGGATCGTTCCGCAGCTCGAGACGAAGCCGCGCGTGGTCGTGGTCAACAACTTCGGTGGGCGCATCTTCGAGCGCGTCCCGACCGGCGCGCCGGAGCTCGCGATCAACGAACACGCGATTGCGTTCGATCGCTGGGGAGCGATGTTCGGGATCGAGGTCACGGAGCTCAGGCCGGACGCCGAGGCTTCGCGTCGTGTCTGGATACAGTTGTCGTGATCACGATCTTCAACGGCTTTCTTGGTGTCGACCGTGACTGGGACTTCATCCTAGGAATCGAAACGGACAACCGTGTCCTCCTCGGCTATTCGATGGGCGGTCGTCTCGCGCTGCAGGCGCTCATCGAAGGCGCACCGTTCGATCGTGCCGTCATCGTCTCGGCGGGTCTCAACCTCGACGACGGACGCGAAGAGCGCCGCGCTCGCGACGAGAGGTGGGCGCGGCGGTTCGAATCCGACGGTTGGCAAGACGTCATGCGCGACTGGAATGCGCAACCGGTCTTCGGCGGCCACATCGTCGAGCGATTTGAGCGCGACTACGACCGGCGCGAGCTCGCGCGCCAGCTTCGCGAGAGCTCACCAGGGGTGCTGCCTCCGCTCGCGCCGCGGCTGCACGAGATCACCATCCCGGTTCTCTGGATTGCCGGCGAGCGCGATCAGAAATATGTGGAGGTCGGCAGGCACGCGGTGGCCCTTCTTCCGAACGCGGAGCTGTGGATCTGCCCGAACGCTGGTCACCGCGTCCCGTGGGAGCAGCCGCAAGCATTCGCCGTTCGCTTGCGCGAGTTCGTCGGCGCGCGATAGTTTGCGTCGCATGGCTGAGACTTGGAGAAAACTGCACGATTTCACCGACATCAAATACGAATGCTCTGAAGACGGCATCGCGAAGATCACGATCAATCGCCCCGAGGTCAGGAACGCGTTCCGGCCGCTGACGGTGGGCGAGATGAAGCAGGCACTCGACATGGCGCGCGACGACGCGGACATCGGCGTCATCGTCTTCACCGGCGAGGGAACCGAGGCCTTCTGTTCTGGCGGCGATCAGCGCGTACGCGGCAAAGGCGGCTACATCGACGAGAAGGAGAAGATCCCCCGCCTCAACATCCTCGACGTCCAGAAGCAGATTCGCTCCATGCCGAAGCCGGTCATCGCGATGGTTGCCGGTTACGCGATCGGCGGCGGGCATGTGCTCCACGTCGTCTGCGACATCACGATCGCGGCGGACAACGCGCGTTTCGGTCAGACTGGCCCGCGCGTCGGCTCGTTCGATGCCGGCCTCGGCTCGTCATATCTCGCGCGCATCGTGGGCCAGAAGAAGGCGCGTGAGATCTGGTTCCTCTGCCGGCAATACGACGCGCAGCAGGCGCTCGACATGGGACTCATCAACACGATCGTGCCGTTGGCGCAACTCGAAGAAGAGACGCTCAAGTGGTGCCGCGAGATGCTGGCGCTCTCGCCGATGGCGCTTCGGTTCCTGAAGGCGGCCATGAACGCCGACTGCGACGGCCAGATCGGCCTCCTCGACTTCGGCGGCGACGCCACGCTGCTCTATTACCTGAGCGAAGAGGCGCAGGAGGGGCGGAACGCGTACGTCGAGAAGCGGAAGCCGGATTACAAGAAGTTCAAGAGGTTCCCGTGAGCGTTATTCGTTACTCGCTATTCGTTGCTCGGGCAACGAGCGACGGATTCGAGTAACGAATCACGAGTCACGAGTAACGATGAAATCCTGGCTTCTCGCAGCGCGTCCGAAGACGCTGTCGGCGGCGGTCGTGCCGGTCATGCTCGGGCTCGCACTCGCGCCGCGGCCGATTCACGTTGGTCTCGCGGCGTGCACGCTATTCGGCGCGCTGTTCATCCAGATCGCGACGAACTTCATCAACGACGCGCTCGACTTCAAGAAAGGGGCGGACACGACCGAGCGTCTCGGGCCGCTTCGCGTGACGCAGGGGGGGCTGATCTCCGCGGAGGCGGTCATGCGGGCCGCGTACGTCTGTTTCGGTCTCGCGGCGCTCTGCGGAATTCCGCTGATCGTGCGCGGAGGATGGCCGTTGCTGGCGATCGGTGTCGCGTCGATTCTCTGCTCCTACATCTACACCGGCGGCCCGTATCCGCTGGCGTACAACGGCCTCGGCGAGCTGTTCGTGATGGTCTTCTTCGGCTTCGTGGCGGTGGCCGGAACGTACTACGTCCAGGCGCTGACGCTCGACCGCGCGGTCCTCGTCGCGGGGTACATCGCCGGCTCGCTCGCGACGGTGCTGTTGGTCATCAACAACCTCCGCGACGTCGAAAGCGACCGCGCCAGCAACAAGAAGACGATGGTGGTGCGGCTCGGGGAAGACTTCGGACGAATCGAGATCGCCTTCTTCGCGTTCACGCCGTTCATCGCGCAGATATTCGTGGCCGATCTCCGCAACCGGTCGTGGCTCCTCCTGCCGCTCGCGGCCGCGTTCATCGCCCTCGCGCTCATCACCCGGATGAAGGCGAGCCACGGTCGGGAGCTGAACCGCTGTCTGGCGCAGGCCGGCGCATTGCAGTGGGCTTTTGGGATTCTCTTCGTCATCGGTAGTCTGTTCGGGTGATCTGGTATTGGCCGTACGCGCTGAAGCCGAAGCGCGCGCTTAGCGCGCTGGCGGGCGATGCGCCGCGGCGGGGTGCCCTGATCCGAATCAGGGAGGGTTTCGCGGACATCCACCCGTGGTTGGAGCTCGGCGATGCGACCATCGACGAGCAACTCGCGCTGCTCGCGCGCCGCCAAACGACAGCGCTGACGCGACGCTCGTTGTGGTTCGCATCGGAGTGGAAGCCGCGGATGTTCGACGGCCTGACGATCCCGCGCAGCCATTGGCCGGGAAGCGATCCGCCCGAGAAGTTCGATACCGCGAAGGTGAAAATGCCGGGTGGTGCGCTGCCTGACCGCGTGCGCTTGCGGCTCGACTTCAATGGCGATGGAGAAGCATTCGCCCGCGTGGCATCGACGCTTCCCCGCGAGAGAATCGACTTCGTCGAAGATCCGTGTCCATACGACGGCGCGACGTGGAACCGCTTGCGCGGCGAGACCGGGTTGCGTTTCGCGCTGGACCGCGGCGACGCCGAGGAGGGCGTCGACGTATTGGTGGTAAAGCCGGCGGTGCAGGACGTCCCGCACACGTCGAAAGAGATCATCGTCACCTCGTACATGGATCACCCCATCGGCCAGCTACACGCCGCCTACGTTGCCGCCGGCTGCCGGCCGCATACCGCCGGCCTGATCACCCACGTTCTCTACGAGAGCGACCCATTCATCGAGCGGATGCAGATCGACGGTACGCGCCTCGTCATTCCCGATTTCACCGACCTCCTCGAGTCGCTCCCGTGGAAGAAGCTCGCATGATCGACTTCGAATCGTCCGAGTCGTACCTGCTGGTCAATCCGCGCATGCCGGCGGAGGAGCGGGAGAGGTTCGTATTGCCTCCGATCGAGTCGCATGTATTCGTGACGACGTCAGGATCGACAGGGACCGTGAAGCTCGTGGCGCTGTCAAAGCGGGCGATCCTCGCCTCGGCGGCCGCGGTCAACGGCTACTTCGGCGTCACTGGTCGGGATGTTTTCGCGGCGGTTCTGCCGCCGTTCCACGTGGGAGGGCTCGGTGTTTACGCGCGAGCGCACCTCAGCGGCGCGCGCGTCATCACGATGGAGTGGGACCCCTCGGTGTTCGCGGCTTCGGAAGCGACGATCGCATCGCTCGTCCCGGCGCACGTGCACGATCTCGTTCGCGCGGGGCTGCGCCCGCGTCGTCATCTGCGCGCGATCCTCGTCGGCGGCGCGGCGTTCGATCCGGATCTCGCCGCCCGTGCACGCGACCTCGGATGGCCGGTTTATCCGAGCTATGGAATGAGCGAGTGCGCCTCCACGATCGCAATCGGCGATCCGCTTCAGTTGCTGCCGCATCTGGAAGGGAGGATCGATGCTGACGATCGTCTCGCTCTACGCGGCACATCGCTATTCACCGGGTACGTAGAAGACGGCCTGCTGACCGATCCGAAAGTTGACGGCTGGTTCGTCTCCGAGGACCGCGCGGTGCTGGATCGCCGCACCGTCACGATCACCGGACGCCCGACAGACTTCGTGAAAATCGGCGGCGAGTCGGTCGACCTCCGCCGCCTCGATCGGATCCTCGCGTCCATCACGCCGGATGCCGCCGTGTTCGCCGAGCCCGACGAGCGCCTCGGCCACGTCATTCACTTGGCGATGACACGCGACGATCCTCGGACGGTCGACGAATTCAACGCGCGGGTGCTGCCGTTCGAGCGCGCGCGGGCGGTGCATCGCCTCGACGAGATCCCGCGCTCCCCGCTCGGAAAGTTGTTGCGGCGCGAGCTCGAGAAGCGCATTCGATGATCGAGTGCGCGCTGACGGTTGCCGGCGTCGTGCTGCCGTCGCTCCTCATTGCGCTGGCGGTGAGGCGATGGTTCGAGCGCGTCTCCGGGCGGATCGTGTGGCTCCTTCTCGCCCTGGCGATCGCCTTCATCGCACGCGGCGTCTTTACGCGCGACATGCCGGTACCGCTCGACGAGGTCGTGCGCGGCTATCCGTACCGCGGATTGTTTGGCGAGGTACAGGCGAAGAACGATCTGACGAATGACACCGTGAAGCAGATCCTCCCGTGGATGCAGACGGTGCGCGAGGAGCTGTTCCACGGCCGCGCGCCGCTCTGGAATCCGTATCTCTTCTGCGGTTATCCGCTCCTCGGCAACGGCCAGTCGGCGCCATTCTCACCGTTCTTCCTCGCGACGCTCTTCGTTCCGCTCCCGAAGCAACTCGTCGCTATGGCGGGGCTGAAGCTCTTCGTCGCGCTTCTGTTCGGGTTCCTTTTCATCAAACACGAGGGCACGAGCGATGCGGCGGCGCTCCTCGGGAGCAGCGTCTTCGCGTTCGCGATCTTCAACAACTGTTTTCTCTATTACCCGATGACCGCGGTGACGCTGCTCCTTCCGGCCGCGGCGTACGCCACGACGTCGGCGCTGCGTGAACGGCGCATCGCACCGGCGGTGTTGACGGCGATCGTCGTCGCATCGGTTCTGGCCGGTGGACATCCCGAGAGCGTGGTGCACATCGCCATGTGCTGCGTGGCGTTGCTGCTTCTCGAACGAGGTGTTCGCTGGCGCGACTGGCTTCGCGTGACGTACGCCGCATTCTGCGGCCTGCTGATCGCCGCGCCGGCGTGGCTGCCGGTGCTCGAGCAGGTACGTCTCAGCCTCCGTGTGAAGCTCCTCGGGCACGGCGAGGCGATGGGCGTCGTCGGCGTCTTCCCGCTGAAGGTGCTGTGGGCGATGCTCAACCCCGACGGGTTCGGCAACCCAGCGCACCACAACTGGGGTTGGTTCATGACCTACACGCACGTGGCGTCGGTTTACCTGGGGCTCATCGTGACGGCGTTGCTGGCGTGCGCGATCTTCGGCGAGAAGCGCGATCGATGGCTGCTCACAATCGCGGTCCTTTTTTTCATCATCTCGATGAACTCGACGCCACTCGGGACGCTCTTCACCACCGTCCCGCCGCTCTCATGGGTGGCGCATGACCGGCTGCGGTTCGTCGTGGCGTTCCTCGTCGGGGTCCTGGCCGCCCGCGCGCTCGGCCGCCGACTGACGCCGGCTCTCATCGCCTCGGCGGTGCTGTTCCCGCTCGCGACTTATGTGTTTGTGAAGGGATTTGGCGGGGCGCTGACGTGGTGGTCGGTTGCGGGAATCGCCGCCCTCGTTCTGTTCTGGATCGCGACCGCGTTCGCGCCGCGGCGTGCGGCACTGTTCGCGTGCGTTCTGACGATCGCGGAGCTTTTCATCTTTACTTTCGACTACAACGCGATCACCGACCGGCGATTCTTCGTTCCGCATCTGCCGATTCTCGAGGCGCTTCGTCGCGCGGCGCCGCCCGAGCCGTATCGCGTCCTCGGGCTCGACTGGGTGCTGCTCCCGAACGCCGCGGAGCAGTACCGCCTGGAGGAGATCCGAGGAAGCGATCCGATGGAGTGGAGCGAGTACGCGACCTTCTTCAAGCGGATCGAGGTCCCGGATGCGTCGATTGATGTGAAGCGGGTGACCAACGTGGATGACCCCTTGCTCGACTTTTTGAACGTTCGGTTCCTCCTGACCGAGCCTCGAGCGGGGCTATCGGGGAAGTGGAAGCGGCTGTACTCCGGGCCGGACGGCGACCTGTACGAGAGCTCAGCCGTGCAGCCGCGGTTTTTCGGGACGGCCGGCGTGGCCGTTTCGAGCCGCGAAGACCGGCCGGGACGTTACACCGTTCGCGTCCGGTCGCCGGCGCGCGCGCGGATCTCGTCCAGCGTTCCTGCACTGCCGGGATGGAGAGTGCGGATGGACGGGCGCAGGATCGTGGGAGAGCGGGTGAACGGCGTGTTTCTGGCGTTCTTCGCTGAGCGGGGAGAGTCGAAGGTGATCGTGGACTACCAGCCGGCGGCGTGGGGATGGTCCATCGGGCTGCTGGGACTCGGTACTTGCGCACTCGTGGCGCTGATCGGGCGCCGAGATGGGAGCTCATCTGCCGGCCAGATGACACCTCCAAAAGTAGTGGAATAGGGCCTCGGAGGGGGGCGTTGTGGAGCGTCCCTACACGGGAACTAGCTCTCTGAAGACAGGACGTAACGCCAGCATGCACAACGACTTGTGCATGCATGCTCCGCGGAATAGAGACCGAGGGGGATGGGTTGGATGGGTTGGAGATGATCCCGAAGGCGGGAACGGTCTTTTGAAGCGGCGCGGGGGCGGTTGGAAATAAGCGAGGGTGACGGGGGGTTCCACTCGTTCCCGGCACGAAGTTGACAGCAAGCCTGGTGGCGGGTAGAATCTGCGGCTCCTCTGGTAGTTCGATCTTTCAATCCACCAGCAGCGTCACGGCGGTCGTGTCCGAGTCAGACGGAATGGGGTTCATGCGCGGCAAGCGCCTGAAAACATTCCGCTTGACACGGACGAAGGGGTTCGACGAGAATCGCGGCCCTTTTGGCGGATGTCGGTTCTTTGACAACTGAATAGGATAGCAAGCAGACAAACGTGATTCCTTTCGAGGTTCGCAGTGCGAACTTCACAGAATCAAAAGAGCGGTTCACGAAAGTGGATCGCATCCGAATAAACATCAGTCGTTCAATGACTGGTGTCAGAAATCAAGCTTAATAGTTGACGGCCCGCGGCGTCAGTCGCGATCGGCCGAACAAGTTAACTGGAGAGTTTGATCCTGGCTCAGAATGAACGCTGGCGGCGTGCTTTACACATGCAAGTCGAGCGAGGCGGCCCGCAAGGGTCAGTCGAGCGGCGA
>DASXHZ010000055.1:0-2500 GCA_036488085.1 Thermoanaerobaculia bacterium | reverse complement strand
AGTCCTGTAGACGAAAGGTTGGCTGCCTCCGGCTGAGTACCCGAGTACCACGGGGCACGAGAAACCCTGTGGGAATCTGGGGGGACCATCCTCCAAGGCTAAACACTACTCTGTGACCGATAGCGAACTAGTACCGTGAGGGAAAGGTGAAAAGAACCCCTGTTAGGGGAGTGAAATAGTACCTGAAACCGTCAATCTACAAGCAGTGGAAGAGCTATGCCGGAGCAATCCGGAATGCTCGACCGCGTGCCTTTTGCATAATGAGCCGGCTAGTTACTCTCAGGGGCAAGGTGAAGCATTTTGCATAGCCGTAGCGAAAGCGAGTCTGATAAGGGCGCCATAGTCGCTGGGAGTAAACGCGAAGCGGGATGATCTAGGCATGGCCAGGATGAAACCTGGGTAACACCAGGTGGAGGTCCGAACCAGTGTTGGTTGAAAACAGCTTGGATGAGCTGTGCCTAGGGGTGAAAGGCCAATCAAATTCCGTTATAGCTCGTTCTCTCCGAAATATCTTTAGGGATAGCCTCGTGTCGATCATGTCGGTGGTAGAGCGCTGGATGGCCTAGGGGCCTTACCGGGTTACTGAAGCCAACCAAACTTCGAATGCCATCAATGCAAAGCGCAGGAGTCAGACGGCGGGGGATAAGCTTCGTCGTCGAGAGGGGAACAACCCAGACCGCCAGCTAAGGTCCCCAAATTCACGCTAAGTGGAAAAGGATGTGGAGACGCTTAGACAGCCAGGAGGTTGGCTTAGAAGCAGCCATCCTTTAAAGAAAGCGTAATAGCTCACTGGTCAAGTGGCTCCGTGCCGACAATGTAACGGGGCTTAAGCGTGGTACCGAAGCTGCGGATCACTCGGTTCTTCGGAACTGGGTGGTGGTAGGAGAGCATTCTCAACTGGAGTGAAGTCAGATCGAAAGAACTGGTGGACCGTTGAGAAGAGACTCTGCCGGCACAAGTAGCGATAAAGTGTGTGAGAATCACACTCGCCGTAAGTCTAAGGTTTCCTGAGGAAGGTTCGTCCTCTCAGGGTCAGTCGGTCCCTAAGGCGAGGCCGAAAGGCGTAGTCGATGGGAAACAGGTCAACATTCCTGTACCAGACTGTGGTGCGATGAGGTGACGCAGGAGGATAGCTGGGCCTACGATCGGAAGTGTAGGTTCAAGCCTGTAGCGTGCCTGGATAGGCAAATCCGTCCGGGTATACGTGAGAGGTGACGTCGATGGGCTATGCCCTACAAAGTCAGTAATTCCAAGCTGCCAAGAAAAACCTCTAAGCTTCAGCCACAGGATGACCGTACCGCAAACCGACACAGGTAGACGGGAAGAGAATTCCAAGGCGCGTGAGTGATCCCTCGTGAAGGAACTCGGCAAATTAGCACCGTAACTTCGGAAGAAGGTGTGCTCATTGTCGTCCGTTTCCTCGCGAAACAAAGCGACAGTGAGTCGCAGTGAAATGCCCCAAGCGACTGTTTACTAAAAACACAGGACTCTGCTAAGTCGAAAACGACGTATAGGGTCTGACTCCTGCCCGGTGCCGGAAGGTTAAGGGGAGTGGTTAGCCGCAAGGCGAAGCTACGAACCGAAGCCCCGGTAAACGGCGGCCGTAACTATAACGGTCCTAAGGTAGCGAAATTCCTTGTCGGGTAAGTTCCGACCTGCACGAATGGAGTAACGATTTGGGGACTGTCTCCACGAGGGGCTCAGCGAATCTGTAGCGCTGGTGAAGATGCCAGCTACCCGCAACTAGACGGAAAGACCCTGTGCACCTTTACTGCACCCTGGCAGTGAATACTGGTGTTGTATGTGTAGGATAGGTGGGACCCTTTGAAGCCGGGCCGCTAGGCTCGGTGGAGGGGACGGTGAAATACCACCCTTACAACACCGGTGTTCTAACCGAGGTCCGTCATCCGGATCCGGGACATTGCCAGGCGGGCAGTTTGACTGGGGCGGTCGCCTCCCAAATCGTAACGGAGGCTCGCGAAGGTTCTCTCAGGCTGTTTGGAAATCAGCCGTCGAGTGTAAAGGCAGAAGAGAGCTTAACTGTAAGACCTACAAGTCGAGCAGGTGGGAAACCAGGCCTTAGTGATCCGGTGGTTCTGTATGGAAGGGCCATCGCTCAAAGGATAAAAGGTACGCCGGGGATAACAGGCTGATCCTGACCAAGAGTTCACATCGACGTCAGGGTTTGGCACCTCGATGTCGGCTCATCGCATCCTGGGGCTGGAGCAGGTCCCAAGGGTCCGGCTGTTCGCCGGTTAAAGCGGTACGTGAGCTGGGTTTAGAACGTCGCGAGACAGTTCGGTCCCTATCTGTTGTGGGCGGAGGAGAATTGCGTGGAGGTTTCCTTAGTACGAGAGGACCGGGAAGCACCGACCTCTAGTGTACCAGTTGTCCTGCCAAGGGCATCGCTGGGTAGCTAAGTCGGGAAAGGATAATCGCTGAAAGCATATAAGCGAGAAGCCAACCACAAGATGAGTTCTCCCTGAAGACCCGTGGTAGA
>DASXHZ010000039.1:0-6464 GCA_036488085.1 Thermoanaerobaculia bacterium | reverse complement strand
TCCAGGCCGGCGCCCTTGGTCTTGAAGCTCTTGGCTTTGCGGAAGACGGCGCGAGCGCGGTCTTTCTGGCCGCTCTCCAGTAGCGCCATGCCGAGGTGCATGAGGTTCGTGGCGGTGGGGCCGAGGTCGGCGGACTTGGTGCATTCGGGTTCAGCGTCTCGCCGCGCCTTGGCGCGCTGGCCCGGCCGCTGGACGACTGAGGGTGCGGGTGAAAGTGATTTCACCCAGCGGCACCCTCAGTCGATCGCGATCTCAGGATCTACAAGGCGCTGATGCCGTTTTTGACGGCGCTCGCTGGCGTCCCGCTGATCCCGCCGACGTGGCGCGCGGACGTCATCGCGTTCCTCCAGGCGCTCGATCTGCTGGCCGCCGCGAGGCCGTCCGACAGTCCCGGTTTCCGGCAACGCCGATCACGGCATTCGCCGCCGCCGACACGACGACCGACCCGACGAGCACCGATCCGTCGTTCAAGGCAGGAAAGGATCTCTGATGTGAGCACGTGGATGGAACACGTCACCGTCGGACACCTGAAGCGCTTCAAGCCGAAGGTCACTACCCCGGCATCCCTGCCCGATGAACCTTCACCACAATCGCAACGGCGGACCTCACGGTTATGGGTTCTTCGCCACTACCTTGAGGCTCACCAGTTGCCCACATTGGGTCTGGGCCAGGCCGATCTACGGCCGGTAGCTGCTACACTCGCAGCGAAATATGCCATTTGTTCGCAACGTACCTGTCGATAGCGCATTCAACCGGCGCGTCAAGCTTCCCTTCCAGCTCCGTGTCGAAGACTTTAGGATCGCGATGCAGGACGTCTACGACTTCTTTTTCGATGTTAATCAGCATCTGATCCAGAAGGGTCTGCAGCGTCTTGACGACATGCTCCGTCCGGCGAACCTATCTGGCACGTTATCCGACATGCTGACGGCAAGCCTCGCGAAGCACTCGCGCACGCTCACGGTGAATCAATACTTCAACGGCCATCCGGATCTCATCGTACGAGGTCGATACGCGAACGACGCGATCAAGGCTGGCGACCGAGGTCTAGAGGTTAAGGCCACGAAGAAGGCCGGTGCCGCGGTTGATTTTCACGGCGCGCGTGATCAGTGGCTATGCGTTTTCGTATATGAAGTCGACAATGATACGCAGCCCGCAGTCAACCGCGCTCCACTGTCCTTTACCGAGGCTTACATCAATCAGGTAGCCGCTGTGGACTTCCGCAAGAACCCTCGCAGTGATCTGGGCACCCGTACGGCCACGCTAAACCGCGAAGGTATTCGCCTCTTTCGCCAGAACTGGATTTACAAACTAAAAAGATAGGGTGTGAAGCCGTTCTTGTATTCGATGAGCTTCGGGATGGCCGAGGACGCCATCCGGAAATATGCGGCGTCCTTCTCAACGCCGATGCTCTCGTATCCTACCGCCTCAGCCGCGGCTAGCGTGGACCCTGCACCTGCGAATGTGTCCAGCACGATGCCGTCACCGAGAGGCAACACACCACGAACGAGTGTTCGTAAGAATCGCTGAGGTTTGAGACTCGGGTGAGGCGCCAACGCTCGTTCGCTTTTGTGCGTTGGTGAGGATTCGATCACATCACCAAAGGGCCGGTCGTCCGATGGCCTTCTAAATCCGCCCGTCTTCCATTTCCGTAGATTATCTTGCACGCGTCCCTCGAGCGGTTTCCGGAAAACGAGCCAAGGCTCCCACATGGACCTTGGCATGACGCTGACGTCTGAAAACTCCTCGTCCGCGTTCTTCGGTCTGTCGCCACCCCTCATCGTCATGACAAGGCGGACTATTTCGCCGCGCCGTTCAAGGCCGGCCTGCGAAAGAGCGTTCGAGACGAGAAAGGATAGCAACGGATTGCTTGCAACGACGACGTTGGCACCTGGCACGAGCACACGCAGGATCGCTTTGCCCCACACGGAAAAGAACCGGCCGAGTTCCAGCAGCTCCTCGGGCGAGAGCACCGTGAAGCGCGGTAAAGGTGCTCTTTTCGTTCCGTCAAAGGATGGTGGCACGCGCCATACGCCACCCCGACCCTTGCGCAACTTCTCTTGTTGTTCAGCCGCATACTCCACGAGACCGTAAGGCGGATCCGTCACGATGGCATGGATAGAGTTCGGATCTCTTTGGACAAGCCAATTCATGCAGTCGGCGTGGAATACGTTGGCGCGTCGATAGCTGAACTTCCTGAACTTCACCAAACGTGTACGTGGCGCAGAATCTTGCTGAACGAGCAGCGAGTAGTGCCCACGCCTATCGCGCCTGAAAAGCTTTCCGACGTTGAGTCGCAGGTAAGATCGAACGCTCGAACGTTTGACTGCTCCGAGCGTCGTGACTACGGCTTTTTCGATATCCGAAGTCGCAGCGCCGTGCGGATTCTGCAAGAGCACGCCGACGATCGCATCACGCACCTCACCGGGTCGGCGTCGAGATTCAGCGTTCTTCACGAGGGTGAGGAAAAGCGTAAGACGTCTAGACGTCAAAGTCAAGGATCCTCTCACGAGACAACGTACCTCGGATTGCTCAACGGAGGCGGATGCTCCGCTGGGAGTGGCATGAACGACGGGAGAACTCTGACGCTCAGGAATGATTCTCGATCAGCCGCCGGCCAGAAAGCGGCGCAACGATTCCTCTGATCTAGCGCTGAGTTCACATCAACGCGAACCGCTCGGCTCGCTCGCGCTTCTCCGCCGCCCGGTAGGAAGCGTATGTGTCAATCCCTACCACCCGTAGACCGCAAGATTGCGCCGAACATCCCTCCGCACGCTAATACTCGCTTAGGTTTACTGGCCGTCGCGGCGGCATTCGCCGATCTCAGCCTCGATCCATGATCACAACTTCAACCGTCGGATCGCGTCGTAGCTGAAGATGGAGAGCAGTTCGCCGGCGTCTACCTTCAGGGCGCGGGCGATCTTCAGGATGACGGTCAGGCTTGGCACCCTCTGGCCGCGTTCGACCTGACCCGTGTAGCTGGACGTGATCGCAGCCTCGTGCGCGAGCGCTTCCTGAGTCATGCCGCGCTTCTCGCGCAGCCGCTTCATAGCTTGGCCGAACATTTCCGCCTCTCGGACCATCCCAGGAATTGGACGCCCATGAGGTACTATTGACAACGTAGTAACGTACCGTTACGATCGTAACTGACAGTGGAGCAGCGATGGCAGGCACACTCCCATTCGTCGAAGTCCTCAGCTACGAGACCGGCTTGCCGGTGAAGGTCGTCGCGTGGCACGTTCGATCGGTGCGGCCGATCCGCGAGGTGGCGGACGACAACGAGAACGTGACGCGGATCGAGTTCACGAATGGCGACGTGTTGGATACGTCGGATTCGGTGCCGGAGGTGGTCGAGAGGCTGAGCACCGCTCTTGCGCCGGTGATCGCACGACCGCGGGCTGGAAGCCCGCGCCACACCGGGCAAGCAAGCAAGCCGCGCGGCTGACGCGTGACCGTTAGTGCAACGCGCGGGCAGAAACGCCGGGAGACACCGGTATCTGTTTCGGGGACGCCGGAGCCGTGAGCGCACCGAATCATCGGCCGGCTCACATTTTCGCGGTCGCCGAACAACTCCACGATCACCGCCCGCGGGAACCAACAACACGTCCCAACTCATGCCGGTCGGCACCCGCTGCAAGCAGCGATTTAACGAGGAGATCGACGCTCACCGTCGCGTCACCGGCTTCCATCTTCGCGACGCGCGACTGGCTCGAACCGACTTTCTTCGCGAGTTCCGCCTGGGTCCAGTGGTGCTCCTCGCGAAGCTCCCGGAGCTTTCGAGCAAGAGCCAGCTTGATCTCTACGAACTGAGCTTCGCTCGGAGTCAAACCCGAGAAAGTCGCGAGCATCTCCCAATCGCCAACCTGTCGCCTCCAGCTTCCGCTTCTTATCGGTCTTCATGGTCACTCTTTCATGAGGTTCTGATACCGCGGCAGCCGCCGTTTACAAGTATCGAGAATATGCCTCGGAGTCGTGCGGCTCTTCTTCTCAAACACTTCGAGAATCACGATCGCCTCGGAGTCAATGTAATACGGAATCCGCCATGTCAGTTGAGTTCACGAATGGCGATGTGTTGGATACGTCGGGTCGGTGCTCGGCGGCGAGGCCGCCGCCCCATCGAGAGGCCGAGAGCCTTGCTACGATGCCGGAGTGAAACGGGTCGCGGTGATCGGGGCGACCGGCACGATCGGCCGGGCGGTTATTGCTGAACTGGTGGCTAGCGGGGTTGACGACGTGGTCGCCGTTTCCAGGACGGTGGAGGCGTCATCCGTCCCGGAAGGTGTTCGTGCGGTGCAGGCAGATCTCATGGCTCCGGCGACGCTTGACAAGGCTCTCCGTGATGTCGACGCGGTCTTTCTGGTCTGGACCGCTCCGGGAGATGCCGCGCCGGCTGCCGTCGATCGCATTGCACGCTCTGTCAAACGATTGGTCTTCCTCTCCGCGCCACACAAGACGCCGCATCCGTTTTTTCAGCAGACGAATCCGATGGCTGTGCTGATGGCGCGTGTCGAGGCGCTGATCGAGGCTTCCACGATCGAGTGGACCATCCTGCGTCCCGGAATGTTCGCCGGGAACGCTCTCGCGTGGTGGGCGCCGCAGATTCGTCGTGGCAATGTGGTTCGGTGGCCATTCGGGGCGGCTGCCAGCGCGCCGATCGACGAGCGGGATATTGCGGCTGTTGCAGTTCGCGTTCATCGAGAGGGGGGACACGGTGGCAGAGACTACGTGCTCACTGGCCCGGAGTCGCTGACGCAGGCCGAGCAGGTAGGACTGATCGGCGAAGCCCTCGGTCGGAACATCGAATTCGAAGAGATCTCGCCGGACGAGGCTCGGTCAGAGTTGTCCTTTCCTCCTGCGGCCTTGAACATGCTGCTCAAAGCATGGTCGGCGTCGGTCGGTCTTCCCGCCTTTGTGACGTCCGATGTTGCCGAGATTACCGGCCGGCGGCCGCGTACGTATCGTGAGTGGTCTGTCGACCACGCTCATGCATTTCGCTGACCGTGGCGAAGAAGTCGGAGAAGCAGCCGCGCTGGCGCGCGACGTCGGCGGCGAGGGCGCCGCCCCACTGATAGACGTCAGCTCATTCGAGCAGGGCGCGGACGCGCGGGATGACTTCGCGGCCGTACAGTTCGAGGCTGCGGAGCATCCAGTCGTGGCGTAATGGGCCGGAGCTGTATTTGAGGTCGAAGCGGGAGAGGGCGAGGGTGCGGGCGGTGGAGGCGATCTTCTTGGCGACGGTGTCGGGGGAGCCGGCGTAGAGGGAGCCGGATTCCACCTCGTGCTCGAATTCGGCGCGGGAGGTCGGCGGCCAGCCGCGCTCGGCGCCGATGCGGTTGCGCATTTCGCGGTAGGCGGGCCAGAGCTGGTCCTTCGCTTCCTGATCGGTATCGGCGATGTGGCCGGGCGAGTGCACGCCGACTTCGAGCATCTCGCTCCCGAGTTGTCCGAGGGTGCGCTCGTAGAGGTCGACGTACGGGCGGAAGCGCTTCGGATCGCCGCCGATGATGGCGAGCATGAGCGGGAAGCGATAGCGCGCGGCGCGGACGACCGACTCCGGGCTGCCGCCGACGCCGATCCACACCTTCAGCGTTGCCGGAGCGATTGGCGGGTAGACGCGCTGGTTCCGCAGCGGCGTTCGGATGGTTCCGTTCCAGTCGAACGGCTTCCCGGCACGGTCGCTCTCCAGCGCCTTCGCGAAGAGGCTCACCTTCTCTTCGAACAGCGTCTCGTAGTCGTCGAGGTCGAAGCCGAACAGCGGGTACGACTCGGTGAACGAGCCGCGCCCGAGGATCACTTCGGCGCGCCCGTTCGAGACGGCGTTCAGCGTCGAGAAGCGCTCGAAGACGCGGATGGGATCGTCGGTACTGAGGACGGTGACTGAGGTACCCAGGCTGATCCGTTTCGTGCGGCTCGCAATCGCCGCGAGGACGATCTCGGGTGCCGAGATCGCGAAGTCGGGGCGGTGATGCTCGCCGAGGCCGATGAAGTCGATCCCCAACTCGTCGGCGAGGACGGCTTCTTCGACGACGTTGCGGAGGACCTCCGCATGCGTCGCGTCGGGGGTGATGTCGCCGAAGGTGTCGAGGCCGAGCTCTATTTGCACGGACGGAGCGTATCGCGGTCGCGTCTCTCGGTCTCTCGGTTGCTCAGTGGGGCGGCGCCGCCGCCCCACTGAGCAAAATCCGCTGAGCAAAATCCGGGCTTAGCAAGATGCACTGACCAGAATCCGAGACCAAAAGCCGCCGGCAGGATTGCCGGCGCCACACAGAGGCTAGCCCTTCGCGACTTTGCGCCTACGGGCGTGTAGACGGTCGATCAGCTTCGTGGTGGAGCGGAACTGCTCGAGGATCTTCTCTTCCAGGCCGGCGCCCTTGGTCTTGAAGCTCTTGGCTTTGCGGAAGACGGCGCGAGCGCGGTCTTTCTGGCCGCTCTCCAGTAGCGCCATGCCGAGGTGCATGAGGTTCGTG